>CAKULV010000014.1 GCA_934667425.1 uncultured Kiritimatiellota bacterium
GGAAGACGCTGCTGGGCTTCCGCGGGACGTATCCCGTCCCCTATCAGCATGGCGCGCAGTCCTTCAACTCGTCCCGCAGCTGCACCATGAACAGCCTGGACTATGACTTCTGCGAACTCTGCAGGCTTCAGGGGGCCAAACGCATGGCCACCCTGATGGCGGACGGGCAGGACGGCCTCTACGTCGCGACGCCCGAGCTCCTCGCCGTGAACGGAAACTACACGAAGTCCGCCGACTTCGCCCCCGCCACGATCGACGGCTACAACGACTTCGCGACGGACTACGCCAATCGCCTGTACAGCGGCACGGGCCGCGACCGCTTTCGTCCGCAGGACATGGCGGGCCAGACGCTCCGCCTGCGCACGGTCGTGCAGAACTTCTCCGTGACGCGCGCACGGCGCGTCCGGCTGTCCTTCGCGCTCAAGTCCGCCGCCGGCGCGACGCTCCACTCCGTCGAGCAGGTCTACGACGTCGGGCCGTGGGCCGACCGCGCGAAGTTCGACGTCGGCGGACATTGCCTCGCCTACACGGGGCCGGAGAACTTCGACTCGGGCCTCGCCAATTGCGAGCTGTCCTGTACGCTGCCCGCGGGCCTCGCCGCCGACGTCACCTACGCCTTCGAGGTGAGGGACGCGGACACGGGTGCGCTTCTCGCCGACGACACGACCGAGACGGCGCCCTATGCGCCCGTGAGGATCCGCTACGTGACGCCGGACGGCAAGGCCCTCCCCGGGACGGGCGAGACGTCAGTCCTCCAGCCCGTCGGCAGGCTGATCGACTGGCCCGCGCCCGCGCAGGTGGGCGGCTACGAACTCGCCCGGCCCGCGAGCCCCGTCACGGTCGGCGCGGACGGCGCGACGCGCGTCTACGTCTACCGCGCGCCCGGCGGCGGGACGCCGCCGCTCCTACCGGGGGAGAGCGACACGGTGAACGCCCTCGTCCGGCCCGTGGCCGAGGCGGCGGGCCTGACGGCGCTGACGGTCGCCCCGGGCAGCAAGCCGCTTGAGGGGCTGGAACTCTTCACCAACATCCCGATCGCGGTCACGCCGTCCGCGCCGGGCGCGACAGTCGGAACCGTGTCGGTCGATTACGTCTTCGCCGTCAGCGACATCCGGCTCGTCACCCTGGGCGGCGAACGCGCCGTCGTCGTCTGCGCCAAGGTTTCCGCCGGCGGCGAGACGCCGGCCGACTACGCCCCGGCGACGCGGCTGGACGTGCAGGCCTCGGCGGACGCGAAGGCCTTCTCGTCCGTAGCCGCCGCCCGCGCGCTCACGGCGGAGGAGCTGGGCGCGCTCGGCCTCTCGCCCGGCCCCGGCGAGCGGTACTTCCGCCTGGCGAGAGAGGAAGAGTCCTCCGCGACCTTCCTGCGAATCCGGGCGACGCGCTGACGCGCCCCGTTGGCAAGACAAAGAGGAAGGCCGCTCTCGCCCTCTGCGGCCTCTGCGTGAGATTTATCACCCCCGGCGGACGTACGGGGGCGCATTATTCCTTTTAGATGCGGGATCTCTGCAAGCCGGTGACTTGTAAAGGGGGTAGGTAGGCAAAAACGCCTGCCGAGTCATTGATTCCCATTGACAAAAGGTGGGCTTTTTCGTATTCTACGCATGATTTTTTTGGGGGTCAGAGGGCTTCCAAAGGGGATCGTTTTGTTTTTTGACAGACAAGGAGAGTGGAAAATGGCAGACAACCAGTTGCTGACGATGGTGAACTACATCGAACGCGAGAATGGCGTGGATCGCGAAATCGTTCTTGTGGCGATTGAGCAGGCGATCCAGCAGGCCGCCCGTCGCAACCCTGGCGTCACCAACGACTTGCGCGTGTCGATCGACCGCAAGACCATCACTCTCCATGTCTTCGACACGATGGTCGTATCCGACGAGGATTCTGGCACGGGGTTCATTTCGGTGGCCAAGGCGCAGCGCATAGATCCTTCGGTAAAGGATGGGGACACGATCGAGGTGGAGCTTCCCGCTTCCCGCCTCGGCCGCATCGCCGCGCAGGCTACGCGGCAGATGATAATGCAGAAGCTGCGCGAAGCAATCAGGTCCAATACGTTCAACGATTTCAAGGGGCGCATCGGCGAGATCGTCTCCGGCACCGTCACCGGGTTGAACCGCCGCGACGTGTATGTGATGGTCGGCAAGACCGAGATGATCCTTCCGGCCAAGGAATGCATACCCACCGAGGAGTATTCCGTGGGAGATCCCATCCGCGCCATCGTCCACCATGTGAAGCCTGATGCGACCGGTCCGACGGTATTCCTTTCCAGGGCGTCGGGAGAGTTTGTCCGTGCGCTATTCCGCCTTGAGGTTTCGGAGATATCCGATGGCGTCGTGGAAATCGTCTCCGTGGCGCGTGATCCGGGATACCGCAGCAAGGTCTCCGTGAGGACGATGGACGAGAAGGTCGATCCCGTCGGCGCGTGCGTGGGCCTGCGCGGCGCACGTGTGCGCAACATCGTTCGCGAGCTGAGCGGCGAGAAGATCGACATCGTGCGGTGGTCCGACGACGTAAAGAGCTACATCACGCAGGCCCTCGCCCCGGCCAAGCTTGAGTCTGTGGAAGTCGATCCAGAGCAGGACAACACGGTCCATGTGACGGTCGCCCCCGACCAGTATTCGCTCGCCATCGGCAAGCGCGGGCAGAACGTCCGCCTCACGACGAAGCTAACCGGCTGGCACATCGATGTGTCCAAGGCAATGAACCTCGCCTCGTTCGAGGACCAGAAGGCGGAGGCCATCAAGTCGCTTGCCGACACGTTCTCGATATCCACGGCGCAGGCGACGCAGCTCGCCAATGCGGGCTTCCTCACGGTTGAGGGGATACTTGAGGCGGACGAGGCCGACTTCGCTGCGGCCACAGGCCTCGACGACGTAACGGCGATCGGCATATACGCCGCAGCGAAGGCGGTGTCCGACCTGATCGGGAACGAGGAGGAAGCATGAGGGTATACGAACTTGCCGCCAAGATTGGCACCACTTCCCTCGCGGTGATGCGCACTGCGGAATCGAGCGGGGTTGAGGTGTATTCCCCCCTGAGCGCACTTGAGCCGAATGAGGTCGACGCCATAAACAAGGCGTTCCTTGAGGCCGGCATGGAGCGTGTCCGCGCCGAAGCGGAGTCGGCCCGCGACCGTCGCGACAACAAGAGGCATCGTGCGCTCAAGGCTGCCGAGGAGATGAACAGGCTTCAGGCCGATGCGCTTGAGGAGCGCCGCCAGCGCGCCTTGGCGGCGTACAAGGCGCAGGACGGGAAGATCGAGATGCCCGACACCAAGAAGGCTCCGGTCGCCGTCCTGAAGAGGCCCGTGAAGGAGGAGATCAAGCTTGACTTGCGTCTGCCGGAGGGGCCGAAGGTCAAGATCGACATTTCCGAGCCGAACGAGGATGCGGACGGCTCGTCGGACGCAGACGATTTCGAGGACGATGAGGTGGATGAGAGCGAGTGGCTCCACGGCAAGGACCGCAGGGCCTCGAATGGCAAGAGCCAGTCCCTCTCGATGAAGAAGCAGCAGACCTACGACAGGAAGGAGAAGGCGAAGGAGGTCAAGAAGGAGCCGGAAAAGACCGCGCCAAAGCCGGTGGCGGTGGCCGCGCCTCCTCCCCCGAAGCCGCAGGCCCCTGCGACGCGTCCTGCGACGCGGGTTGGCGGATTGAGGGCGGGATTTGCCTCCGTCTCGATGAAGACGGCCAACACCATGAAGATTTCGGCCGGACTTGGCAAGCCCGCCCCGAAGCCTACCGTGACGATGAGCGTCAACACCCGCGAGATATCCATACGCGGGGCCGTTGTCGTGAAGGAACTCGCGACGAAGCTCGGGATACGTCCGAACCGCCTCATCGCCGATCTCATGCAGCTCAAGGTGCTGGCCTCGATCAACCAGCGCGTCGAGCCGGAGATCGCCACCAAGGTGGCCCAGAAATACGGCTACCGGGTGAACGTGGAGCATGCGCGCGACGCGGCGAACAAGAAGCCCGTCCTCAAGGCGATAGACGCCGATGACGAGATACCGCAGGATACGCCCGAGCAGATGAGGCCGCGTCCCCCGGTCGTCACGTTCCTCGGCCATGTAGACCATGGCAAGACGACGCTCATGGACTACATCCGCCACACGAAGGTCGCGGCCGGCGAGGCGGGCGGCATCACCCAGGCCATCTCCGCGTATCAGGTTGACGTCCAGGGGCGCAAGATCACGTTCCTCGACACGCCTGGCCATGCTGCGTTCAACGCCATGCGCCAGCGCGGCGCACAGCTTACGGACATCGCCGTCATAATCATCGCCGCAGACGACGGCATCATGCCCCAGACCAAGGAGGCGATAAAGTTCGCCCGTCAGGCCGGTGTGCAGATCATGGTGGCGATCACAAAGTGCGACAAGCCCACTGCCGACGTGATGCGCGTGAAGCAGATGCTCCAGAAGGAGGGCCTCACGCCGGAGGATTGGGGCGGCGACATCGTATGCTGCGAGGTTTCCGGTGTCACGGGCCAGGGCGTAGATTCGCTTCTGGAGATGATCCTGCTGCAGGCGGACGTGCTCGAGCTCATGGCGAACCCGTCGCGCCGCGCCAACGGATACGTGATCGAGGCGGAGCTTGAGCAGGGCTTCGGTCCATCGGCGATGGTGCTCGTCACGGGCGGCACCCTCAACGTCGGGGACGCGATCCTCGTGGGCGAACACTTCGGCAAGGTGCGATCACTGATCGACGATCATGGTCGCAGGGTGAAGTCCGCCCCGCCTTCGATGCCGGTGAAGTGCACGGGCCTTTCCGGCGTGCCGGAGGCCGGCGCGGAGTTCCGCGTTATGCTCAACGAGAAGCGTGCGCGTACGCTCGCGGAGGAGACTGCGCAGCGGCGCAAGGAAGAGGAGCTTTCCCAGTCCAAGGCGGTGTCGCTTGACGACCTCTTCTCCAAGATGGGGGCGGACGGCAAGCGCGAGCTTTCGGTTGTCGTGAAGGCCGATACCCAGGGTTCGCTTGAGGCCATTGTAGGCGCCCTGCGCGAGATCAAGAGCGAGAAGGTGTCGCTCAAGATCATTGGCACCGGCACAGGCAGCGTGTCCATGACGGACGTGAAGTCGGCTGCGGCCGGCAAGGCCGTGATCGTGGGCTTCGACATCGGCAACGATTCCGGCGTACAGAGCCAGGCGCGCCACGACGGCGTGAAGATCGCGTCCTTCCGCATCATCTACGAGCTTATCGACCATGTGAAGAAGTGCATGCTCGACCTTCTGCCGCCGGAATACAAGGAGACGATCAAGGGGCATGCGACGATCAAGGCTGTGTACGACATCGGCAAGGTCGGCAAGATCGCCGGTTCGCAGATGCTCGATGGCACGCTGCTCTCCAACGGACGCTACCGCGTCATTCGCGGGAAGGAGACGATCTGGGACGGCAAGCTGCAGTCGCTCAAGCACTTCAAGGACGAGGTCAAGGAAGTCACCGGTCAGCAGGAGTGTGGCGTGCATTTCGCGGGATTCGAGAAGTTCGCCGAGGGCGACACGATCGAATGCTACACGCTTGAGGAACTTCCGCGTTCGCTGTAGCTTTCGCCGCTTGTGTACTCATGGCAGAAGGATGCGTGAATGTCTGTAGACAGGATAGAGAGGGTTGATTCCCTGCTGAAGCGTGTCATCGGCGACGCGATGTTCCGCGTCATGCAGACTGACGACGTTGGCGCAGGGCTGGTCACGGTCACGGGCGTACAGTGCGCGAGAAACCTGCGGAACGCCACCGTGAAGGTAAGCGTGTTCGGGCCGCCGGATGTCCAGCAGCGCGCACTCCGGCATCTCATCCACCATGCGCACGACTTCGAGCGGGTGATCAACCGCGAGGTGCGCATGAAATTCACGCCGCAGTTGCGCTTCGAGCTGGATCATTCGATCGAGAAGGGCGATGCGGTGCTTGCCATACTCGACAAGCTTCCAGACGCAGGCGATGGCGAACATAGCTAACATCGCAATGATGGCCGAGCTGGACGGCGCGATCCTCGTCGACAAGCCTGTGGGGATGTCGTCGCACGACCTGATGAAGGCCGTGAAGACCAGCTTCAATCTCGTGAAGGTTGGCCATGGAGGTACGCTTGACGTCACGGCTTCCGGCCTGTTCGTGCTGCTGATTGGAGACGCGACGCGTTTCTCCAACGACATCATGTGCGGTGACCGGGCCTACGACGTGAGTCTTGCCCTCGGGCGAGAGACCGATACTTGCGACAGGGCGGGGAACGTCCTTGGGGAATCCGCCTGCGGGGACTTGACGCGCGAGATGCTTGACGCCGCACTCAAGGAATGCCGGGGGGACGTATTCCAGTCGCCGCCAGAATTCTCGGCGGTCAAGATCGCCGGAAGGTCTGGCTATGAGATAGTGCGAACTGCGGAAGGAGAAGGCCTTCGCGCGAAGCTCGTCCACGTGTACAGATATGACGTCCATGAGTTTGCGCCGCCGATGGTTTCATTTTCCATGGTCGCCTCCAAAGGCGTTTCTGTAAGGGCTCTCGCGAGGGACATTGGCCGCGCGATCGGCTGCGGCGCATATGTCGAGGATTGCCGTCGCACGAGGTGCGGGAGGCTCTCCGTTACGGATGCAATCCCGTTCGTGAAGCTCATGGAGCTGCATCCAGCCGACCTCGCCGCATCCATCATCCCCAAGAACAGGATATTCGCGTGAACCTTGCCATCGGATTCTTCGATGGAGTCCATCTGGGGCATCAGCGGATCCTCGAAGGGGCCGATTCCGTGTTCACGTTCGAAAACCATCCCGCCACAGTCCTTTCCCCGGCACACGTGCCGCCGCTGCTCATGGATCTTGACGAGCGGGTGCGCTGCCTGAAGGCGATCGGTGTGCGGAAAGGTTCGGAAAGGAATGTGCACGCCGTCCCGTTCACGCGGGAGTTCGCATCCATGCCGCCCGCCGAATTCGCGGAATATCTCAGGGGGCGCTTCCCGGATATCGACCGGATACACTGCGGGGCCAATTGGCGGTTCGGGCTAAACGGAGCCGGAACGCCGGAAGAGTTGCGCAGGTACGGCTTCGACGTGAAGGTGGCGGACTGCGCAACGTACAGGGGCGAACGCATATCGTCAACGCGCATCCGCAGGGCATTGTCCGAGGGCATCCTTGACGATGCGAACGCAATGCTGGGCAGGCCGTTTTCGGTGTGCGGGCGAATTGCAGGGGGGAAAGGCATCGCGAAGACACTTGGCGCCGCCACGCTGAACGTAATGGTAACCGCCCCGCTGAAGCTTGGCGTGTACGCTGTGCGCACGGACATCGGGCCTGGGCTCGCGAACTACGGCATCGCGCCGACGATGGGCGACAAGGCGTGGACATCCCCGGTGCTGGAGGTGCATCTCTTCGATGGTTCCCAGCTGTCGGACATGGGCGATCCCGACATGCTGCGCGTGGAGTTCATCTCGTTCCTGAGGCCTGAACGCACATTCCCTTCCATTGGCGCATTGCGTGACCAGATAGCCGACGATGTGGCATCGGCGCGGAATGTCTTTGGGTAGAGGAACCGTTTCGCGGCATAAATGCGATTGGAGTTGGCATGTCTAAAGTTCAATGTTCACAGGTGCGTTTCATTGTGGCGGCGTTTGTCGCGCTGACGCTTGGAGCTACGGCGTTTGCGGCGCCGCACAGGCTTAAGAGTGACGAGGAGCGGCTGTCGATCATAAGGCCTGAGGCCGATGGATCCCTGCGGCTTGAGCCTACGTTCGTGTGCTGCGGACTTGAGTTCGGGGCAAAGAAGGCCATACCGGGCCTGAAGGTCGAGTATCGGAATGTCGGCTCGAAATGCCAAGGCTGGAACGCGGTTGACGGGAAGTACGCAGTGCATTCTCCGCGAACGATGGACTACCGGCTTTCGTTGCGGGATCTCGACGAGGATACGGAGTATGAGGTGCGTCTCGTCGATGGATCCGGCAAGGTCGTGAAGGATGGCCGGTTCCGCACATGGGAAAGCGACGTGCCGATAGCCCGTACGGTTCTGCTTGATGCCTCGGGGCCGCTGCCGAAGACGGTCTCCGCAGCCGGGTCGCCGGACGGATGGATAAGGTACACGGCGGCGGCAGGCACGGTTCTCGACTTCGGCGAGGGGAGCGAGGACTGCGTCAACGTGACTGGCGCAAAGTACGTGCTGTTCGACGACATTGTGGTAAAGGGTACCTTCGGCAGACGGGTGTTCAACGTGACCGATTCCAGCCACGTGCGCTTCCGCAACTGCAACATATCGCGCTGGGGACGGGTCGGAAAGCCTCGCTTTGACATGAAGGGCAGGATATTCGATCCGTCGAAGGAGGCAAAGGGGTACGGCATAAATTTCGACGGTGCGATCGAGATCGGGCGCGGGTGCTACGGCGTTGTCGTCGAACGCTGCTACATCCACGATCCGCGTGGACGGGCAAACAGCTGGTTCTATTCGCATCCGGCGGGACCGGAGGCTGTGGTGATGGCAAAGCCAAACGGGGCGACCGTCCTTCGTTGGAATGACTTTGTCGGCAGCGATTGGCATCGCTTCAACGATGCTGTTGAGTCCGCCGGCAACTTCGACGAGGATGGCGGGTTCAACCGCGACGCGGATGTCTACGGGAATTTCATGGCCATGTGCAACGACGACTGCATAGAGATGGACGGTGCGCAGCGCAACGTGAGGAACTTCGACAACCGCTACGAATCGGCGCTATGCGGGGTGTCGGTGCAGGGGTGCATGGCAGGCCCAAGCTACTGCTACCGAAATGCGTTCTACGGCATGTGCGACGAATTCGGCTCTTCCGGGCAGACCGTCAAGACTGGCGGCGGACTCCACGGGCCGGACGCCCGCCTCTATCTTGAGGACAACCTGTTCTGGGGCGATGGCGTTGGCGTGATCATGATGAGTACGCTCAACTCGCTCTGCGCCAGGAACAGGTTCTGCGGCAAGCAGGCTATACACAAGAAGGACTGCTCCCCCGGATCTTCATATCAGGACAACCAGGAAGGGCTGTCCATCGCGGAAGGGGACCTCGATCCGTCGGTGCCGGTACGGCCGTTGCCTTTTGTGCTGGACAGGGCCCGCTATTCCGGATTCAGGGTAAAGGGCGGCATGGCGTCCCCTGCGGCGATAACGGTGACGGCAAAAGGCGGGGATGCCGCCAGCCGCTTCCGCATAGTGAAGAACGACGTCTTCGACTGGATAGACGTCACCCCTTCGGAGGGTGTGATCCCCGCCAACGGTTCCGTCGAGCTTTGCGTGAGGGTCGATGCGAAACGGATGAAAGACCGCAGGAATTATCGCGGGGCCTTTCAGGTGACGGCCCCAAACGGCCTTTCCCGCCCGTTCTCGATATATGCTGAGACGGATTTCGTCCCTCCATACCGGGCCGAGAAGGCCGGCGAGTTCGCGCTCTACCTTCCAGATGGCGGGAAGGAGGGCGAGTACCGCTCCCTGACCTCCAAGACGATGCGGGAGTTCCCGTTCGATGTGCCGCACGATGGCGTCTACTATCTGATGATACATGGCATGGGGTCGTCGAGGCTCATGGTTTCGGTCGATGGGGCTGAGCCGGAGCCATCGCGGCAGCAGGTGGCCGATGGGTATCCGGTCTGGACGATGGTTGCGCCCGGCAGGAAGTTCGGCGACATGAGCTGCCCGTTCAGGTTCAAGGCAGGGAGGCACACGCTCAAGATGTCCGCAAAGTGGGGCGAATTCCGTTATGACGGCATCGTCCTCACCGATTCTCCCGGGTCGTTCGAGCCAAGGTAGCCTTGGGGGCGGTTCGGGTGTGCTATAATACCCGGCCATCGCCGGTTTGAGGCGAGGGGACATAAACAGCGGTTGAAACATATCAGTTAGGCAATGGCAAACTACGACGACAGCAACATCAAGCACCTGAGCGCGATGGAACACATCCGCCGCCGCATAGGCATGTACATCGGACGGGCGGGCAACGGATCGGACTACGATGACGGCATATACGTGCTGATGAAGGAAGTGATCGACAATTCCGTCGATGAGTTCATAATGGGGAACGGGAAGCGCATCGAGATAAGCCTGGACTGGAATTCCGGGCGGTGCGCGATCCGCGACTATGGGCGCGGAATACCGCTCGGCAAGGTAATAGACTGCGTGTCGGAGCTCAACACCGGCGGAAAGTTCGACACGGAATCCTTCCAGTTCTCCGTTGGCATGAACGGCGTAGGCACAAAGGCCGTGAATGCGCTTTCGGACGAGTTCCACGTAAGATCCGTCCGGGACGGCGAGTTCTCCGAGGCGATATTCGCGAAGGGCGTACTCCAGTCCAAGAAGCGCGGCAAGCTCAAGGATCCCGGCGAGCGCAACGGGACGTTCGTAAGTTTCCTGCCCGACGCGACGATATTCAAGAACTTCAAGTTCCGTGAAGAGCACGTGATGCGCAGGCTCAAGATGTATGCCTACCTGAATGCCGGGCTTACGCTTGTCCTGAACGGCGAGCGCATATGCTCGGACGACGGCCTTAACGACCTCATAGCGGACGAGGCCCAGTTCGAAAAGCTCTACGTGCCGTTCCATTTCAGGTCAAAGACGCTGGAATTCGTGTTCACGCACACCAACAGGTTCTCCGAGGAATACTATTCGTTCGTCAACGGGCAGCACACGACGGAGGGCGGAACGCATCTCACGGCCTTCAAGGAGGGCCTGACGAAGGCCCTGAACGAGTACTCCAGGAAGAAGTTCGATGGCGACGACGTGCGGGAGGGGATAGTGGGCGCCATATCCATCCGCATGCAGGAGCCGACGTTCGAGGGTCAGGCGAAGACCAAGCTCGGCTCGCCTGAGATACGCGCAGACCTCGTGGCGAACATCAAGCGGGAAGTCGAGACTCTGTTCCACAAGTTCCCTGCGGAGGCGGACAAGCTCATAAAGAAGGTTGATGACACATCCAAGCTCCGCAGCCAGCTGAACACGATCAAGAAGCAGGCCAGGGAACGGAGCCAGGCGGTGAGTGTGCGCGTGCCGCAGCTCAAGGACTGCAAGAACCACCTGCACCTCGACCGGAAGGAGAAGGCGGGCAAGAAGGGGTATGGCGAGGACACGATGATATTCCTCACGGAGGGCAAGTCCGCAGGCGGCACCCTCGGCAACGCGCGGGACGCGATGAACCAGGCCGTATTCTTCCTGAGGGGCAAATGCCTCAACACGTGCGGACTGAACAAGGACGTACTCTACAAGAACGAGGAATTCTTCAACCTGATAAAGACGCTCGACATAGAGGACTCGCTCGAGCACCTGCGCTACGGGAAGATAATCTTCGCGACGGATGCCGATGTGGACGGGCTCCACATACGCATGCTGCTCACCACGTTCTTCATGCGCTTCTACCGCCAGCTGATAATGGACAGGCGCGTCTTCATCCTTGAGACGCCCCTGTTCAGGGTCCGCAACCCCAAGGCAAAGGACTCCGGGCAGTACTACTGCTTTACGGACGAGGAGCGCGAGAAGGCCATAAAGGCCTGCGGCAAGAACTGCGAGATCACGAGATTCAAGGGGCTTGGCGAGCTAAACGCCAAGGAGTTCAAGGAATTCATCGGCCCCGGCATGCGCCTCACCCCAGTCACGTGCGGGGACGACTCCGAGGCGGACAAGACCATAAAGTTCTACATGGGCGGCAACACCCCGGAGCGGAGGGAATACATCATGGAGAACCTCGTCTGCGACGCTTCCGATTTCTGATGGGGAAAAAACATGAAATACCCTCTTGCTTTTTCTTGCGGATTATGCTTTAATATACGCTCTTTTTGACACAGGAAGAAAAGCAGAGACTCATCATGAAAGTTCGCAGCTCAGTTCGTCGCATATGCGAAAATTGCCGCATTGTTCGCCGCAAGGGCGTGGTGCGCGTCATTTGCACCAATCCACGACACAAACAGCGTCAGGGTTAACTAACCAGAAGGAAACAATCACATGCCGAGACTCATGGGTGTGGACATTCCGGGCAAGAAGCACAGCCGCTTTGCGCTCCGTTATATCCACGGTATTGGACCGAAACGTGCGGATGAAGTGCTTGCCGCATGCAAAATCGAGCCTTCAAAGAAGGCCGACGACCTCACACAGGATGAGATCCACGCCATCACAACTTTCATTCAGGATCATTATCGCGTAGAGGGTGACCTCCGCCGCGAGGTGTCCCAGAACATCCGCCGTCTGATCCAGATTGGATCGTATCGCGGTCTCCGCCACAAGAAGGGTCTCCCTGTGCGTGGCCAGCGTACGAAGACCAATGCGAAGACGCGCAAGGGCAACCGTAAGGCATCGTCCGCCGCGATTCGCGGTGCGGCGCCGAAGAAGTAAGCTCTTTTTTGAACCAACAGGAAAGCAATGAGCGAAGAAACACTCAAGCAGCCCGAAGTCGCCGCAACTGCGGCGCCGATTGCTGCCTCTGAAGCCGCCGAAGGGGCGGCCGCTGGCGCCGCAGCGCCAACCAAGAAGGTACGTGCTGGCAAGTCGATACCTGCCGGTATCGCGTTTATCCGCAGCACGTTCAACAACACGCAGGTGTCGATTGCCGATGCCCGCGGTGGTGTCATCGCCTGGAGTTCCGCCGGCAAGGCAGGCTTCAAGGGTTCCCGCAAGTCAACGGCGTTTGCAGCGACGATGGTGGCGCAGGATGCCGCCCGTACGGCTGTTGCCAAGGGGATGCACGAGTGCGAAGTGCGTATGCAGGGTGCCGGGCAGGGCCGTGAGTCGGCTGTCCGTGCGATTCAGGCTGCCGGCATTCGCGTAACGATGATCACTGACACGACGCCGCTCGCGCACAACGGGTGCCGTCCGCGTAAACGGAGGAGAGTGTAAAATGGGTCGCTATACAGGTCCAAGGACTAAGATTTCCCGTCGTTTCGGCGAGCCGATTTTCGGGCCGGACAAGGTTCTTGAGCGTCGTCCTAACCCTCCAGGGCAGCACGGCGCCAACAAGCGTCGCAAGAAAATGTCGGAATATGGCGTTCAGCTCCGCGAGAAGCAGAAGGTCAAGGCCATCTACGGCATGCGCGAAAAGCAGTTCCGCCTTTTCTTTGAGCGTGCGAAGGCCAAGCAGGGCGTTACGGGTGACATCATGCTCGCGATGTGCGAGTGCCGTCTGGATAACGTTGCCTACCGTCTCGGCCTTGCTCCAACGCGTGCCGGGGCCCGTCAGCTTGTGTCCCACCGCCATGTGACGGTGAACGGCGAGATATGCAACATTCCGAGCGCGATTGTTCGTCCAGGCGATACGGTTTCCGTGCGCGAGAAAGATCGCAACATGGTGTCGGTCGTGGAATCGCTCAAGGGCCACAAGTCGCCTGCCGTGGGCTGGCTCGCATGGGATGAGGCCAAGATGCAGGGAACGCTGCAGAGCGTCCCGATGCGCGAGGAGATCCCAGAAAACGCAGAGATGCAGCTCATAGTCGAACTCTTCAGCCGCTGATAGTTCGGGTAACAGTTTTTTCCACTTTCTCAAAGGAGGTTTTTCATGCCGATCCGTTTGAGCCGTTTTGAGATGCCGCATAATATCGACAAGGATGAGAGTACCGCCACGGGTACGTACGCTCGCTTTGTCGCAGAGCCGTTTGAGATTGGCTATGCGCGTACGATAGGGAATTCCCTGCGCCGCGTGTTGCTCTCTTCGATAGAAGGGTGCGCGATCTCCAGCGTCAAGATTGCAGGCGTCCATCACGAGTTTGCGACGATTAAGGGTTGTGCAGAGGATGTCACGGATATAATCCTCAACCTTAAGCGGGTTCTGCTGAAGTCTTACACGCGTGACCTTAAGTCGATCACGCTGAAGAAGAAGGGGCCGTGTACGGTCTATGCGGGCGATTTCGCCGAAGGCAATTCAATCGAGGTGCTCAATCCCCGTCAGGAGATATGCACCCTTGAGGCTGACGGTAGCCTTGACCTTGAGTGCGAGCTTAAGATCGGGCGTGGCTTCTGCCTTGCGGACGCGAACAAGACCCCCGACCAGGAAATCGGGCGCATTGCGATTGATTCCATCTTCTCGCCTGTCACGCGCGTCAACTTTCTCGTTGAGAACACGCGTGTCGGCCAGCGTACGGACTACGAGAAGCTCATCCTCGACGTCTGGACGGATGGGCGCGTTACGCCAGACGATGCGCTCAAGACGGCCGCAGCGGTTCTCCGCCGCCATCTTGACGTGTTTGTCGATTATGCGCAGGAGGAGATCCTGGAGTTTGATGAGGACGACAACAAGGGAGCCAACGAGCGCGAACATCTTCGCAAGCTCCTCAACATGTCCGTCAACGAGATCGAGCTTTCGGTCCGTGCGGCAAACTGCCTCAACAACGCAAACATCGCAACAGTGGGTGAACTCGTCTCCAAGACGGAGGCAGATATGCTCAAGTACCGCAATTTCGGCAAGAAGTCGCTTACGGAGATCAAGGACAAGCTCAAGGAGCTCGGCCTTTGCCTCGGATACAAGTTCGATGCCGATTTGCTTGAATCGAAAAAGTAATTTCAGGAGACACTGACAATGCGTCACCAGAGAGTTATAAAGAAGTTCGGTCGCTCGACAGCGCACCGTGACCTCATGATGAGGAATATGGTCACGAACCTTATCCTCGCCGAAACGATTAAGACCACCCTGCCGAAGGCAAAGGAAGCCCGCAAGCTTGCCGAAAAGCTTGTTACAATCGCCCGCAAGGGCGACCTCGCGGCCCGCCGCCTCGTGGCAACGCACCTTACGCAGCCAAAGGCCGTCAAGAAGCTCTTCGGCAAGATCGTTCCTGCGCTTAATGGCCGTAACGGCGGCTACACTCGCATCCTCAAGCTGTACACCCGCAGGGGCGATGCGGCGAAGATGGTGCTTTTCCAGTGGGTTTGCGTGGAAGAGATCAAGGACGACGCTCCCGCCGCCGAGACTGCGGCTGCTGAAGCCAAGTAAAGAGGGATGGCTCCTCTTTTATCGCAGGTCGGCGAATCCAGATAAAGGGTCCGTCGGCTTGTTGTTTTCGGGCGCGTGGTGAAATGGCAGACACGCTGGATTTAGGTTCCAGTGCCGGAAGGTGTGAGGGTTCGAATCCCTCCGCGCCCACCAGTTGGTCTTCAGGCAATAGGTCTTAGCGGCTAACAGCCAATTCTTGCCATGGCGGACTTGAACGATACACCCAAGGCGAACCGCATACATATCGCTTTCTTCGGATTGCGGAACGCCGGCAAATCCACCCTTGTCAATGCGTTTGCGGGGCAGGAGCTTGCGATAGTGAGCGATGTTGCCGGGACTACCACTGATCCCGTTTCCAAGGCGATGGAAATATTGCCGCTGGGGCCGTGTCTGCTTACCGATACGGCCGGTCTCGACGATGTTGGCGCACTTGGCGAAATGAGGGTGAAGAAGGCCTTTGGCGTACTTGCCACAACCGACATTGCTGTATGGGTCGCGGCCGCTCCGGAAAGTGCTGGAGAATGCCCAGAGTTCCGCCGTTTTTCCGAAGAGTGCCGCAAACACGGCGTGACCATGCTGAGATACAACCGTGGAGATGACGTGGAGAGCCTTCGCAAGGCCGTGGCGTCCGTCAAGGTCGCCGAATCGACAAGGCCGCTTGTCGGCGATCTTGTGGCGGCAGGCGACAAGGTGCTTCTGGTCTGTCCTCAGGATGGCAGTGCGCCGAAGGGGCGCCTTATCCTCCCCCAGCAGCAGCTGATACGCGAAATACTGGACGCCGGCGGAATCGCGCAGGTCTGCCAGCCGGATTCGGTGGCATCGCTTTTTCGGGATGCCGCAGGATGCACGGAGCGGGTCTGCAAGTTTGTGGTGACGGATTCACAGGCCTTTGGGGCAGTGGAATCGACGGTGCCGAAGAATGTGCCGCTGACGTCTTTCTCAATCCTGTTCGCGCGCGCGAAGGGCGATCTCCAGACGTATTGCGAGGGATTGTCCGCCCTGGGAGGCCTTGAGGACGGAGATACTGTTTTGGTTTCCGAGGGTTGCACCCACCACCGCCAGTGCGGCGACATAGGGACCGTGAAGATTCCACGTGCCATAGGCAGGCTTACCGGCAAGAGGCTGAATTTCGTCTTCAGTTCGGGCGGCGAATTCCCTGTGGACAAAACCAGGCCGAACCTGGTAGTACACTGCGGCGGATGCATGCTCACGAGACGGGAGGTGCAGCGACGCATATCCGTTGCGAAGGAAGCCGGGGCGCCAATCACGAATTACGGTCTGGCGCTTGCGGCGGCGAACGGCATTGCCGTGGATCCTGTGACCTGCATGGTGGCCCGCAGGGCTTAGAAAAGCGTCAGCTGCGATACCGGGCCGAATGACCTGCGGTGTTCCGGGCATGGACCCATGGTGCGCAAGGCGGCAAAATGCGCCGCCGTAGGGTATCCTTTGTGCTTCGCAAAGCCATATCCGGGATATTGGCGATCCATCTCCAGACAATACGTGTCGCGGGCCGTCTTTGCCAATATCGACGCGGCGGCGATAAGGATGGATTTCGAATCTCCCTTGACCACATTCTTCGCGGTCGGAAGCGTCGATACCGGAAGTCCGTCCACAAGCGTATGCGCCAGTACGGCGGAACCATCCCGTTGGGAGGTCCGCAAGGCGATGGCGACCTGGTCGTGGGCCCGCTTCATCGCAAGGTGCGTCGCCCGTAGTATGTTCAGGGAGTCTATCTCCGCAGCCGAGGCTGAAGCTATCGCCCAGACGCATCCACACGTTGACTTGATCGTTTCGGCGAGAAGGTATCTTTTCTTCTCGGACATCTTCTTCGAGTCGTCTACATCCGCCCAGCTGCCTCGTATGAGCGATTCGGCCGCAAGAATCGGAAGGTGTACGGCGGCGGCGAAGACGGGGCCTGCGAGCGGCCCCCGTCCCGCCTCGTCGATCCCCATCACCGGGTCGCCAAGCGACTTCTCGAGATCCAGCGTCATCACAGCAGCCTGTCTATCACGGAGATGTACTTCCACTTCGGGTCGTCGAGGGAGCCGTACACCTTGAACTCGAGAAGAAGCTTGGAGAAAGTCCACGTGATTGGATTCGCGATCTTGCCTATTATCGAATCGTTCTTGAAAAGGCGCACCCGTGCCGTGAAGTCAATGGCATCGTCAGGCATGGAGTATGTGCCGGAGCCTGTGATCTTGAACACGTCGCCATAGACATCCACCTTTGTGGCGTGTATCACGCCGTTTGATATGACGCACTCAAGCTCTGCGTTCGACTGATCGACGAGCGACGAGATCCCCGGAACGGTCTTCGCGAGGTAGTCGGTAAGCCCTGCGAACAGCTTAAGCCTCGCGATCTGCCCGTCGGACGCCTTCACGGAAGCCCTCCCGTTGATGCGCGAAACGAGTGCTGTCGATAGGGGCGCCTCGAATTCGACGTGTCCGGAGAGCTTTCCGCGCATATCGCCTGAATCCATTCCGAACGCGGCTGCGGCATCCTCGAACGGGATGCGCTCGCCGTCTATGCTTATGCTGAAGGAGGCGCGATCCCTGTCGAAACCGGGGAAGTTGATCTTGCCGGTGCCTGCGATGGCTCCGCCATGTTCCGTTTCCGAACGGGCATTGCCAAAGTGTACGGAATCTCCGCGAAGCCTGAAATCCGTGTTGGCGTTGAAGAGCGGTATGCCGAAGAACGTCCCGCGCCTGAACGCAATGGAGCCGTCCAGATGGTTTGTGTAGGCATATCTGGGATCGACGGCCATCATTCCGTCCAATGACAGCGTTGTCGGCGTCTCCGGCTGAAGGCAATCCAGGGTGCCGTCATTCAGCACATCGGCTATCGCAAGCGCGTTCGAGAGCGATGTGGTGGAGTGCACGTTGCGGAACGTGACGAATCCCACGTCGTTTGTGTTTTCATAGAATACCGATCCCGTCATGGATGTGCCGTCCGCAATCCTCGCGTCTATGGGGCCTACCGTTATCCTGGCGTTCTGGCAGTGGCCGCGCACGAAGACTCGCACATCCACGTTCCCCTGGGCGGTTTCTATCGGAACGTTCCGATAGGCGCCGCCGGTGGGATGGAGGTCGAGGAATATGTTCAGGTCGGAGTTGCGCAGGTTTACGTCGAAGCGGCAGCCCGCGTCAACGGGAGTGGTCACGCCGGTGAACGCATCTATGAACTGGTAGCAGTTCGTGATGTCCAGGGCCTGGAGCATCGGGCGTATGTTGGGCTGGCGGGCCTGACCGTGGACGCTGCCGAAAACGCGTTGCGCCGGGATGTTGAGCTCGCATTCGCCCGTCACCTCCATCCTCGCGTCGCGGTCGGGAAACAGTACACGCACATCCGCGAACCGCAGAATGCCGTTCGCGGACGACACCTTTTCAACCGACACCTTTTCGGCCTTGAGGTCAAGGATGTCGGCATCAAGGAGCGTAAGCCTGAACGGCGAGAATTCCGGGAGGTCAAGCTCAAGCGGCTCGTCCGTCTCCGTGAAGTCGTAAGATCCTGGGAACTCTATCGAATCCGGTATGTAGTACCCATCGGGAAGCCGTGGCATCCTTGCGCCCGATACGATGACGGATTTGACTATATACTTCGCATCCCACGGGAACCTCAAAGGGGAAAGCCTTATGTCTATGCGACGCGCCGAAAGGAACGGCTTCGCGTCCGGCTTGCCGCCAATGAACATCCTTACGCCGCTTAGGCGGACTTTCGACGGGAATTTCACCGAGATGGATTCGATGCGGATTACGGCGTTGCCGGTGGAGCAGGCTTCAGACACAATCTCAATGGCTCTCCGAGGAAGATTGAACTCTATGCGGGAGAGAAAAAGAAACACCACACAGGTGAACGCAAAAAGCAGGAGAAAGATTTTGGATGCCTTTTTCATGCGCTTTGGCAGCCCCAAGGAGAGTCGAACTCCTCTTACCTGGATGAGAACCAGATGTCCTAGCCGATAGACGATGGGGCCACAGACTGCTTGGTGCACCCGGTGGGATTTGAACCCACACACCTTGCGGCACTAGAACCTGAATCTAGCGTGTATGCCAATTTCACCACGGGTGCAAAAACGGGGCGTATAATATCATATCGCCGTATCGCTTGCAAGTGGTAAAGAGCTTTCGGCGAAAAAAAAAATCCGCCCTGCGAACTGGTCGCGTAAATTTGCTATACTATGAGGCACATGAAACAGCCGGTGGGACGTGAATCGGCGAATGCTTTTACAACAACAGCGGACAAGGTTCGCGGAAAGGAAACGAATGAACGGCAGCAGAAGGGAATTCCTCAAGGGTACGGCTTGGATGGGCGCGGCGGCATTGGCCGCAGGGTGCCGCCTGAACCGTCTGGGGTTCGGAGAGGGCGGCAAAATGCAGAATTACGCGCTTTCCCCGTTCAAGCGGGTGCGCGTAGGCTTCATCGGCATCGGCGGGCGCGGTACGGGTGCCGTCCACCGCGTGTCCATGATCCCTGGCGTGGACATTGTCGCGCTCTGCGACAAGGAGCCGGATCGCGTGGAGGCCAACCTGAAGTGGCTCAGGGAGAAGAAATATCCGGGCGTGGACAAGATCAGGAAGTACGTCGGCCCGGAGGCCTACAAGGATCTCTGCGACTTCGGCGACTGCGACGTCGTCTACTGCGCGACTCCGTGGGCGCTGCACCAGCCGGTTGCGCTGCGTGGCCTTCTGGGCGGCAAGATCGCGCTCGTCG
This sequence comes from uncultured Kiritimatiellota bacterium, assembly GCA_934667425.1. Lineage (GTDB taxonomy): Bacteria > Verrucomicrobiota > Kiritimatiellia > RFP12 > UBA1067 > UBA1731. The sequence continues at coordinate 19,595 of CAKULV010000014.1, forward strand.
AGGTGACGGCCGCGCTCACGACAGAGGAGTGCTGGGAACTCGTGGAGGCCTCGGAAAAGTGGCGGATCCCCTGCATGCAGCTTGAGAACTGCGTCTACGGCGAGATCGAGCTTCTGGAACTCAATCTCGCGCGCCTCGGGATGTTCGGCGAGATCACCCATGTCGAGGGCGCGTACATCCACGACCTGCGAGCGATCATTCCGCAGACCGGGCCGAACAACAACGAATGGCGCTGGCGCTATGGCGAGAACATGGCCCATCGCGGAGACCGCTATCCGACGCACGGCCTTGTGCCGCTGTGCCAGACGCTCGGCATCAACCGGGGGGATCGCCTGGACTACCTCGTCGCGCTTGGCAACGGCCCGCACAACAAGAACTACGAGCGGGTGCGCAAGGAGTACCTGCCCGACTCCGACTCGCGCAAGTTCGATCCGCCGGCGGCGATGGCAGACATGAACACGACGCTCATCAAGACCGTGAACGGCGTCTCCATTATGGTCCAGCACGATGTCTCGTCGCCCCGCCCGTACAACCGCAAGGCGTTCATCTCGGGCACGAAGGGCGCGATGGGAGACTATCCGTTCCGCTGCACGTTTGAGACGAAGTGCATGGACGGACGCACGCACAAGTGGTTCGACGAGAAGAAGGCGGCGGATGTCCGCAGGAAGTACATGCACCCGCTCTGGCGCGACGTCTCCGAAATGGCGCAGAAGGTCGGCGGACATGGCGGCATGGACTTCATCATGGATCTGCGCTGGGCGTGGTGTCTCCAGAACGGCCTGCCGCTCGACATGGACGTGTATGACCTTGCGGCGACGAGCTGCCTGTGCGAACTCACGGAAACCTCCGACCGCAGCGGCTCGAAGCCGGTTTCCATCCCGGACTTCACCCGCGGCAACTGGCGGAACGTCAAGCCCTGGGGCATAGTCAACGTGGACTTGAAGAAGATGGGCCTCGACAAGGGTGCCGTATCCAAGGACAAGGCGGCCCTGAACGTCTGACGGGATCAGGACTCCAGACTGAACGAATGCGCCTCGCAACTGCGCCATACTGGCCGGTTGCGCGGCGTGTGGCATAATCTGCGGCATGGCAAGCCCGCTACAGGCATATGTACTTTCGGAGTGATCGCGCAGGAGTTCGCTAAATGACCAATATTACCGTCTCACTTGTGTGCGACCTGTTCTGCATAGGCCTTAGCGTGGTGTTCCTATGGTCTACGCTCATCGTCCTCGTTGGGCTGATAAGGCCGGCCAGGAGACATCCGAAGGCCAGCGGGAAGCTGAAGTTCGCCGTGCTAGTGTGCGCGAGGAACGAGGAGTCGGTGATCCGTCTTCCCGTAAAGAGCGTGTTGCTGTCCAAATACCCGGCCGAATGCCGTGAGGTGATCGTGCTTGCCGACAACTGTACGGACAGGACGGCTTCCGTCGCCCGCGAGGCCGGCGCGACGGTATGGGAGAAGAGCGAGCCGAGCCACGGCAAGGGCGATGTGCTTGCGTGGGGACTGCGGAGGCTAGCCTCGGAGCGAAGGTGCGATGCGGTGGCGGTCTTCGATGCGGACAACATCTGCTCGGATGGCTGGTTCAGCGCGATGAACGACGCGCTCCAGGATGGCGAGACAGTGGTGACCGGCCGCCGCCACTCGTCGAATGCCCGCGCAAACCTGGTGTCGGGGTGGTACACGGTCTACTGGGACATGATGAACGAGCTCTCGAATAGGGTCAGGACGAACATGGGTCTTTCGGGCAAGCTCACCGGAACGGGGTTCGCGTTCCTCCTTTCCGCGCTCGGCCCGGACGGCTGGCGGACGCAGACGATGGTTGAAGACGTGGAATTCACAGTCCAGACCAATATGCGTGGCGGGCGCGTCGCATATGTCCCGGAGGCGGACTATGCGGATGAGCAGCCTGTGACCTTGCGCTACATGTGGCGTCAGCTTCGCCGCTGGGCGACAGGCGGCTGGCAGATGGTGCAGACATACCTGTTCCCGTGGCTAAGGACCATGATTCGGCATCCTTCGCTGCGGCTCTTCGACAGTTTCTTCGCGATCCTCACCGGAATGTCCGTGGCATTCATCCTGCTTTTCAACTTCCTGGCGCTTTTTGTGCGCATCGCAAGCGGCGCTCTCGACTCGGCGGCGATGAACTTCTTTTTCGGCGTGTTCTTCTTCGTGTTCGTGATGGGGTGGTTCACGGCGTGGGCATCGGTTGCGCTTTCGCCGCAGAAGCGCCGCCCCCGCTTCTTGGCGATCCTTACGTTCCCCGTTTTCTCCCTCATCATTTCCGCCTCGGTGCTGTGCTCGCGAATCCGTCCCGTCCGCCGATGGATGCCCATCCCGCACGGGAAGGCCGTTTAGCCTGCCTGTGATATAATATGCTCCCATGGCAGATGATCTGACACCAATGATGCGCCAATATCTCAGGATAAAGTCCGAGATTCCAAAAGACGCTATTCTGATGTTCAGGCTGGGCGACTTCTACGAGATGTTCGGGGGAGACGCCATAAGGGCAGCGCCGGTGTTAGGGGCCACGCTTACGCATCGAGGCAACACTCCAATGTGCGGCATCCCGTACCATGCCCTGAACACGTACCTCGCCAAGCTCATTCGCGCCGGCATGACCGCCGCGCTCTGCGATCAGGTGGAGAACCCGAAGCTTGCCAAGGGGCTCGTTAGGCGCGAGGTGACGCGCATAGTGACTCCGGGGACGATCACGGAGGATGGTCTGCTTGACGAATGCGTGAACAACTACATCGCCGCCGTCTCCGGGCTTGGGCTGTCGCTTCTCGACCTTTCCACGGGCGAGTTCTCCGTGGAGCCGTTCGAGTCGGAACAGCGCCTGTCCGACGCGATGGCGCGCTACCGTCCGGCTGAGACGCTGAGTCCAGACGACTCGAACCGCTGGACATTCTCCATTGATGCGGCGACGGAGGAGCTTCTTCGGCATTTCAAGGTGGCTACGCTTGACGGCTTCGGGCTTGTCGGCAAGCCTGACCTGATTTCCGCCGCCGGAGCCTTGCTGTACTATGTGCACACGACCCTGCACCATGCGGTTGACCATGTGCGCTCCATACGCCTCGTCGAATCGTCCGACATGCTTGCGATCGATGCCGGAACGATACGCCACCTTGCATTGCTGCCTGGCGATGGCGTGACAAGGGAGGCATCGCTTTTCGGGACGCTGAACGCCACGAAGACCCCGATGGGGGCGCGTCGCCTCGCCACGTGGATCAGGCAGCCTCTTCGCCGCCCGGAGGACATAAACGCCCGTCTTGACGCGGTGGAGGCCCTTGTGGAAGATCGCTCGAGGATATCGCTTCTGCAGTCCAGGCTCGATGGCGTACGCGACCTTGAGCGGCTCATAGCCAAGGTGGATTCCGGGCGAGCCAACGCCAGGGACCTCAAGTCCCTTGCGGAGTCGCTTCGTCCTGTCTCGGGAATCAGGGAAAGCATCGCGCCAGGCTGCGCGACGCTTTCCGGCATCGCCGCAACGCTCTCGCCGGAGACCGAGGTCGTGGACCTGATAGACCGCGGCATAGCGGAAGACCCCAGCGTCCTGCTTACCGAGGGGAACCTTATCGCCCCGGGATACAGCGCGGAACTTGACGAATTGCGCGATCTTGCGGCGAAGGGACACCAGTGGATTGCCGAATACCAGGCGCACGAGATCGAGCGAACCGGCATCAAGACGCTGAAGGTGCGCCGCAATTCCGTCTTCGGATTCTACATAGAGATAGCGAAGTCGCAGGCGCACCTTGCGCCGCCCGAATACGTGCGGCGGCAGACGATAGCGACGGGCGAACGCTATACCACGCCCGAACTTTCGGAGCATGAGCGCAAGGTCGTCGGTGCGCAGGAGCGGTCATTCGCCCTCGAGCAGGATCTGTTCCGCTCGATCGTGGAGCAGGTTTCGGCGCATACGGTGTCCGTCCAGGGTACGGCCAAGGCGATCGGCGAGCTGGACGCCGTGCTTTCCCTTGCCGACCGCGCACTTGCCGCCGGATACGTCAGGCCAATTGTCGACGATTCGGACGTTCTGGACATCGAGGACGGCAGGCACCCGATCATAGAGCAGCTTCCGGATGCCGAACCGTTTGTCCCGAACTCCACGCACCTGAACGGCACGACGGACCAGATAATGCTCATCACCGGGCCGAACATGGCCGGCAAGTCCACATACATACGCCAGGTGGCTACGATAGCGGCGATGGCGCAGATGGGTTCCTTCGTTCCGGCGTCGAGGGCGCATGTTGGGGCCATCGACAGGATATTCACACGCATCGGGGCGGGGGATGACTTCTCGCGCGGGCGTTCGACGTTCCTCGTGGAGATGCAGGAGACGGCGAACATCCTCAACAATGCGACTCCGAAGTCGCTCATCGTGCTTGACGAGATCGGGCGTGGGACATCCACGTTCGACGGCATATCGATAGCGTGGAGCGTGGCGGAGTATCTTCACGAGAATCCTCGCGTGAAGGCCAAGACCCTTTTCGCGACGCACTACCATGAGCTCGCGGACCTCTCGAACCGCTTCCCCGGCGTGAAGAACTGGACTGTGCGCGTGAAGCAGGATGGCGACCGCATCGTCTTCCTGCGTCGCATAGCCCCGGGAGTTGCCGAGAAGTCGTTCGGCATACATGTGGCGGCAATGGCTGGGCTGCCGCCTGCGGTGGTGGATCGCGCGGAGAAGATACTCGCGAACCTTGAGGCAAACGAACTTGACGTGTGCGCGTCGAAGATCGTCAAGCGTCCGCGCAAGCGCCTTTCGGACATCCCCGGTCAGATGACGCTGTTCTGACCTGGGAAATTGACATGGCACAGCGGCATTCCAGGAGAGTTGCATGAATAACATTGCGCGGGTTTGGCTTGCAGCCGCCTTTTGCATCGTGGCGCTTTCGCCATCGGCATGGGCGGCATCCGTCTACGAGCACGGCGTCTTCGAGTCGGTGTCCCTGAACGGCGAATGGGAGATGGCCTACAGGCCTTATGCCCACGAGGTAGTGGAGTGTCCGGCATTCAGGGGCGTAAAGGTGCGCAATGCTGTCCCCGGCTACTGGGAGGACATGGTGCCTGAGCTGAGGTCTTCCGGCATGGCGGACGAGTTCAGGATCAACCCGCTCTACGAGCGGCAGCGCCTGCCGATGAGCGGAAGCGTGGGCGACACCACGCTCCCCAACATATACGGGTGCTTCCTCTACAGGAAGTCGATCGATCTGAAGAGGGCGGGCCCGGCGGTATTGGCGTTCGAGGGTGTGCGGAACCAGGTGCATGTGTGGGTAAACGGGATGTTCGTCGCGTACCGCGCCGGGTTCTCCACGCCATTCGAGCTTGAGGTGAAGGACGGGGTGCTCAAGGTCGGCCTGAACGAGATCGTGCTTGCGGTGTCCAACAATCCGAATCTGGGGTATTGCGACTATGTGAGCGGCCTTGCGACCCGCTCGACATTCGCGTCCACCGGCGGCGTCAACGGGAACCTTGAATTGCGATTCCCGAGAAACGGCCTCGGCGACGTCTACGTGACGACGTCGAAAGACCTCAAGGCGTTCACGGTGCACGTGTCGGGGAAAGTCCCGTTCAGGTACGAGATCTCGGATGGCGGAAAGGTCATGGCGCAAGGCGAGGGCAACGGCGATTTCACGCTCTCCTCATCGGGGTATTCCTTCTGGTCTCCGGAATCGCCGAAGCGGTACGAGCTTTCGCTTGTGACGGATGGAGGCGTCTACCGGCAGAAGTTCGGGATACGCAGGCTTGCCGCAGTCGGCGAGAAGTTCCGGCTGAATGGGGAGCCGATATACCTGCGGGGAGTGACGGAGCATTGCTATTTCGCGAAGACGGTGCATCTTCCGAGGGATCTCGACTACTATCGAATGGTGACGAGGAAGCGCAAGGAATTGGGCTTCAACTTCGTCCGTTTCCACACGTTCGTCCCGCCGGCGGAATACCTTGAGGCCACGGATGAGCTCGGCATGGTAGTCCACATCGAGTCCCCGAACTTCGTGCCTGAGCCGGAGTTCGCGTCGATCATCGCGTTCGCGAGGCGACATCCATCGGTGGTGATATACTGCACGGGCAACGAGACGCGCATCGACCGGCTTGCGGAAGCGTACCTGCGCGACGTCGCCGAACTCGTCCACACGATGACGGACTCGCTGTTTTCGCCCATGAGCGCAATGCGAGGCGTGGAATACATGCTGATGCCGGGGAAAGACCGGATAGTCAAGGACCCGTTCCCGCACAACGCGGAGCGCATGTCCCGGCTGTCGCGGTATTGCGACATGTTTACGTCGTACCAGCTTGGGCTTACGAGCTACGAGTCGCTTAACCTCGGGACTTCGGCAGACCTTGATGCCTGGGGAGATGTGTATTGCGGGAAGCCGCGCACCTCGCACGAGATATGCATAGACGGCAGCTATGTTGACTTCGGGCTCGAAAAGCTGTACCCGCCGGATTCGCCGATATTGAGGGCCGGCGTGTTTTCGGAGCCGCGCAGGGTGCTGACCGAAAAAGGGCTCATCGGACGCGCAGACGCGTATTTCCGCAACTCCTGCGAATGGATGTGGCGCATCCGCAAGCACTGCTTCGAGAAGTTGCGCGCCGCAGACCGCGTGGCCGGATATGACTTCCTGGGGGACATCAACACCCATTGGCACACGTTCGGGTATTCCGTGGGGATGATGGACGAGTTCTATCGCCTCAAGCCCGGAGAGACGGTGGAGAATGTCCTCAGATACAATTCCCCCGCCGTTGTCCTTTCGGATCTCGGCAACGATTTCAACGTCGTCGCCGGCGACGCCAGAAGGGTGTCGTTCGCTATCTCGAACTATCGCGCCGAAATCCCTGCGGCGCGTCTCGACGTGTCGCTTGTGGACTGCGCCGATGGGAAGTGCAAGTGGAGCCGGTCGTCCGATGTGGGAGCGATAGCGAACGGGACGCTTTCGCGGCTTTGCGCGTTCGACGTGCGGTTCCCGGAACGCGGGGATGCCCGCAAGTATGCGTTGCGGGCGAGCGTCTCCGGCGGAGGGATGACTGTGGAGAACGAATGGGAGATCTATGCGTTTCCGAAGGTCGAGGGGCTTCCTGCGCATGGCGGCGTAAACGTAGTCGAAGACATTTCCGTGGATGGGCTTGCGGCGGCGATGTCAAGGGGCGAACGCGTGCTGCTGCTCGGGAGCGGGCCGTTCAAGGCGCTCAAGACGACGTTCCGCATCGGCATGGCCGGGCGTTGCTATGGCAACTACGCGACCGTCATCGACGCGATGCACCCGGCGATGCGGGGAATGCCGCACGAAGGGTTCTGCGGATGGCAGTTCCGACACATGATGGAGGGCGGCCGCGCAGTCCAGCTTGAGGCGGACGTGCCTTTCGATCCGGTAATAGACGTCGCGTCATCGGTGAAGATGCCGATTCGCCAGGCGTATCTCTTCGAGTATCGCGTCGGCGAAGGAAGGCTTCTCGTGTGTTCGTTCAGGCTGGACGAGGGCGACCCTGCCGCGAGATGGCTGAAGGCCGGTCTCGTCCGCTATGCCGCAGGGCCTCTGTTCAACCCGCGGCACGTCATCTCTGCCGAGCAGCTTCGCGCAGTCGTGAACGCTCCGCTCCTGCGAGGGTCGGAGAACTCCAACAGGGCCCGCAACCCGAACGACCCTTCGTCCGATGTCCGGGCCGGGGCCAAGGCACAGCCGTAGGCGGCGCGATCCGTAATTTCCTTAATTTTTCCCTTGCAAATACAGGTCAAATAAGATATCTTACGGGGCGTTTACGGGATTCACCCACGAACACCTCATAAGGAAACAAAGAAATGGCAAAGGCAAAGAAAGTTCCGGCTACAAAGAGTGAAATCATGGTTGCCCTCGCTGAGGCGGCGGGCATCACCAAGAAGCAGGCTGTCGCCGTGTACGAGAAGTTCCTCGCTATCGCGTACGAAGGCGCCAAGCTCCCGAAGGGGTTGATGCTTCCAGGTCTCGGCAAGATCATGAAGGCGAAGTCCAAGGCGCGTCAGGGCCGCAATCCCGCGACCGGCGAGACGATCAAGATCCCCGCCCGCACGAAGGCGAAGTTCCGCCTCTGCAAGGCCGCCAAGGATGCGATCCTCGGCTAACGGTGACATCTGTGTTACAAGAATGGGCGCGGTTTCTCCGCGCTCTTCTTTTATCTGATGCCGAGTAGGTCGGAGCGCGGTGTTCCGCAAGGTAAATCGTAGAGCATATCAATACAACAGGAGAGGGAAATGAATCAGGCTGAAAAGGAACGTCTTGCGAAGGTCGGCAAGAAGCTTAACGTGAAGGCGTACATAAAGAGCGAGATTGAGGCTATCCGGGCGCAGGTAGGTGACAAGAAGGTTCTGCTTGCGATGTCAGGCGGCGTCGATTCGTCGGTTTGCGCCGTGCTTCTCCACAAGGCCATAGGCAAGAACCTCACCTGCGTGTTCGTGGATCATGGATGCATGCGCCTGAACGAGGCGAAAGAGGTGAAGAAGGTCTTCAAGGGGAAGTTCGGCATCAACCTGATCCAGATCGACGCCGAGGCGCGATTCCTCGCCAAGGCTGCGGGCATCACTGATCCGGAGCAGAAGCGCAAGTGCATCGGCGGCGAGTTCGTCCGCGTGTTCGAGGAGGAGGCGAAGAAGCTTGGCCGCATAGAGTTCCTTGGGCAGGGGACGATATACCCGGACATCATCGAGTCCGGCGTGGGCGGACACAAGGCCGTGAAGGCCCACCACAATGTCGGTGGGCTTCCCGAAGACATCGGCTTCGATGGGCTGGTCGAGCCCGTGAAGTACCTGTACAAGGACGAGGTGCGCGCGGTCGGCAAGGCTCTCGGCATCCCGGAGGCGATGGTCATGCGCCAGCCGTTCCCCGGTCCCGGCCTGGCCGTGCGCTGCCTCGGCGAGCTCACCAAGGAGAAGCTGGACATCCTGCGCAAGGCCGATTTCATATTCCGCGACGAGATGGCCAAGGCCAAGCTCGACAGGAAGGCACAGCAGTTCTTCGCGGTGATGACGAACGTAAAGTCCGTGGGCGTGAGGAACGGTGCGCGGACGTTCGGCTACGTGATCGCCATCCGCGCCATCTCGACATCGCAGTTCGTGAAGGCCGGCATAGTGGAGCTTCCGTTCAAGTTCGTCACCATGGTAGCCGAGAAGATCGCCACGAAGGTGAAGGGTGTGAACCGCGTGGTGTGGGACATCACGCCGAAGCCGCCCGCCACCATCGAGTGGGAATGAACCTCTCGGATGCGGGAACCAAAGGAAGGCCCACGGCGGGCCTTCCTTTTTTGCTATAATACCGCGCATGAAGATTGCAGTTATCGGTGATGGTGGATGGGGTACCGCCAACGCGCTCCTGCTGGCGGGATACGGGCATGACGTTGCGCTTTGGGGCGCATTCCCGGAGTATATCGACGAGATGAGGCGCACGCGCAGGAACGACAGGTTTCTGAAAGGCGTTGAAATCCCGGCGTCCATTAGGCTTGCCTCCGATCGCAGGGAGGCGGTGGAAGGCGCCGAGGTCGTCGTCCTTGCGCCACCGTCAAAGTATTTCACTTCCGTCGTAAGCGGGTTCAAGGGACTCATATCGCCTGAAACGCTTGTCGTGTCGATCACGAAGGGGCTTTGCGAGAAGACGAACAGGCGCATGACGGAACTCGGCGAAGAGATATTGGGGACGGGCCCGATCGTCGCGCTGGCAGGCCCGACGCATGCGGAGGAGGTTGCCAGGGGCATTCCGACTGCAATAGTCGCGGCCTGTGCGGATGAGGCCAGGGCGAAGCGTGTGCAGGAGATATGGTCCGGCCCCCTGTTCCGTGTATACACGTCTACGGATCCGGTCGGCGTCGAGATAGGCGGAGCCGTCAAGAACGTGCTGGCGATCGCCGTTGGCTGTTCGGACGGAATGGGCTACGGGGACAACACGCGCGCGGCGCTGATCACCCGCGGACTCGTGGAAATGAAGCGTTTTGTGCTTGCGTACGGCGGCGCCCCCGAGACGCTGTCCGGCCTGGCCGGCATAGGCGACCTCATCGTGACGTGCACATCGGTCCACTCGCGCAACCACTCAGTAGGGGAACGCCTCGGCAAGGGAGAGAAGATCGAGTCGATCCTTGGTTCCATGCAGATGGTCGCGGAGGGCGTGTGGAACTCCAAGGTTGTGCATGAGATCGCGCGGCGGCTCGGGGTCGATATGCCGATATGCGAGCTTGTATACGCGCTTTGCTACAAGGGCTTCGATGCGAAGCAGGCCAGTGCGGCGATGATGAGCCGTTCGCTCAAGGCCGAGTGATACGCATGCGCGAGGGAGAACATGACATGAGAAGAATTGCCGTTGCCGGTTGGTTTGCGCTTCTGGCGGGTTGTTGCCTTGCGGGGACGATCCGCGTGGAGGGATCGGGTAGCGTTCGGGTGCCGCCGGACATGATGAGGTTTTCGTTTACGGTTGAGGCGGTTGACAAGGACATGGCGAAGGCGAAGGGAATCCTTGCCGCAAATAACGCGAAGGTCATGTCTGTCCTGAAGGCGCAGTCCGTTTCGACCAACGAGATTACGGTATCGCAGATCGAGATGCGTCCCGAGTACCACTACGAGGATGTGGACGGGAACGGAACCATGGTGCGTGGTAAAGGGATGCGCGTCTTCGACGGATATTGCCATTCGATGACGTACACGCTCGACATGGGTATCGACCGCGGGCGGCTGGAAGGCCTGTACGGCGGCATTGCCGCCTGTGGCGTCGCAAGGGACATGGACGTAGGGTTCTACGTGAAGGATTCGATGTCGGCGAAGCGCATGGCCCGTCAGCTGGCCGTAAGAAATGCGCGTTCCGTCGCGGAGGACATTTGCGCTGCGGCGGGTACGTCCCTGGGCGAGGTCGATGCGATACACTACAGTGACGGCAGGAACTATCCCGGTTTGCTTTACGCCAAATCGGAAATGGCGAGGGCCGGTGCCGCCGATGACGCCCCGCTCTTCCCGACGATCCGCGTCAACGACATGGAGATATCCGACAACGTGACGATCGAGTGGAAGCTCAAGTGATGGTCTGGAAATCTGCACTTGCGAAAATAGACGGGATTTTGTAAAATACGCACTTCAATTTTTTGGAACACATTAGGAGAAACTAAAGATGGCAGCAAAGAGATTCCCTCTCGACCATGTGCGCAATTTCGGCATCATGGCGCACATTGACGGCGGCAAGACCACAACATCCGAGCGAATCCTCTACTATTCGGGCAAGAACTACAAGATCGGCGAAGTGCACGATGGCGCTGCGACGATGGACTTCATGGTCCAGGAGCAGGAGCGCGGCATCACGATCCAGTCCGCCGCCACCTGCGTCTCCTGGGGCGACTACAGGCTTTCCCTCATCGATACTCCCGGACACGTGGACTTCACGGCCGAGGTGGAGCGTTCCCTCCGCGTCCTTGACGGCGCGGTTGCGCTTTACTGCGCAGTCGGCGGCGTCCAGCCGCAGTCCGAGCAGGTGTGGCGCCAGTCCGAGAAGTACAAGGTGCCGAAGATCGCGTTCGTCAACAAGATGGACCGCGTTGGCGCCAACTTCTACAACGTGATGGATCAGATGAAGACCCAGCTCGGCGCGAACCCTGTGCCGATGGTGATTCCGATCGGCGCGGCGGAGACGTTCGATGGCGTGATCGACCTCATCAAGATGAAGGCCCTCTACTTCGACATGAAGAACCTCGGCAAGACGGTCATCGAGAAGGACATCCCCGCCGAGTACGTGGAGAAGGCGCAGGAATACCGCCAGAGGATGATCGAGTCGGCGGCGGAGCAGGATGACGCCCTGATGGAGAAGTTCTTCGCGGGCGAGGAGCTTACCGTGGACGAGATCAAGAAGGCGATCCGCAAGGGCTGCATCGCCCGCACGATCACTCCTGCGTTCTGCGGCAGCGCGTTCAAGGACAAGGGCGTGCAGCCGCTCCTCGATGCGGTGTGCGACTACCTGCCGTCTCCGCTCGATGCGGGCCCTGCCGTCTCCGCCGACGATCCCACCCAGAAGCGCGAAGTCTCCGACGACGAGCCGTTCTGCGGCCTGGCGTTCAAGATCATGTCCGACAAGGCGATGGGCAAGATCACGTTTGTGCGCGTCTATTCGGGCAAGCTCAGGCTTGGCGGCGAGCTCCTCGACTCTACGATCAACCAGGAGCAGCGCATATCGCGTCTCTTCCGCATGCACGCGAACAAGCAGGAGGCTCTTGACGAGGCCCAGACAGGCGACATCGTGGCGTGCGTGGGCCTTACGCAGACGCGCACCGGCGATACTCTGTGCGACCCTGAACATCCGATTACGCTGGAGTCCATCGACTTCCCGGCGCCTGTGATCTCGGTCGCGGTCAAGCCGCAGTCCCGTCAGGACAACGAAAAGCTTGGCGTTGCGCTTCACGCCCTCGCGATGGAGGATCCCACGTTCGTGGTCACGTTCGACCAGGAGACGAGCGAGACGATCATCGCCGGCATGGGCGAGCTCTACCTTGAGGTCATCGTTGACCGCCTGAAGCGCGAATTCAACGTCGCGTGCGATGTCGGTGCGCCGCAGGTGGCATACCGCGAGACGATCACGATGCCCGTCGAGAGCGAGTACAAGCACGTCAAGCAGTCAGGCGGCCGCGGCCAGTACGCGCACGTCTGCCTCAAGCTTGAGCCGCAGGAGCCGGGCAAGGGCTTCGAGTTCGTCAACGAGGTCAAGGGCGGCGTGATCCCCACGGAGTACATTCCGGCGGTCGAGAAGGGCGTCAAGAAGGCGCTCGAGGCCGGTCCGCTCGGCGGATTCCCGGTTGTGGACGTGAAGGCCACGGTGTACTTCGGCTCGTACCACGAGGTCGACTCGAATGAATTTGCGTTCATCGAGTGCGCCCGCCAGTGCTTCAAGCAGGGCTTCCTCAAGGCCAAGCCGCAGCTTCTCGAACCCATGATGGATGTCGAGGTTGCAGTGCCCGACCAGTACATGGGTGCGGCGAACGGCTCCATCAACCAGCGTCGCGGACGCGTCGAAGGCATGGAGGACCGCGCGGGCCTCAAGCTCATCAAGGCCACGGTCCCGCTCGGCGAGATGTTCGGCTATTCCAACGCGATCCGTACGGTCACGCAGGGACGCGGCACGTTCACGATGATCTTCAAGCAGTACGAGGCAGTACCCAAGTCCATCGCCGAAGAGGTCATCGCAAAGCGCATCAAGGAGGGCAAGGTCCGCGCGACAGCGGAATAAGCCAGCAATTGCGCATGATGCAGAGACAAGGCCACCTGTTCGCAGGTGGCTTTGCTTTTGTCGATTATCGGAGGCGGAAGGCGCGTGGGCTGAGGCGCGTCTCGCGTTTGAACTGGCGCGAGAAGGCGTAGACCGACTCGAAGCCGGCCGCGAGGCGTGTACTGGACGTGCGAAGGCGGATGGGCGCCGAGCGGAAAGGCGTCACGCACACGGTAGTTGTTGTAGCCGAGCGAAAGGGGCGCGAATGGCCCGCGTCAGCCGTCGGCGAATAGTAGCGTGAGAAGAACCTTTCGTGTGTCATGTGGTGGGCTGTCAGTCGCGAATGACTTCAGTCTTGGCGAGACGGCTGAACGACTTCTCGCATGAGATGGTCGTTTCGTCGGCCGACTCGTACCCCTCAATGATGAGGCGATCGACAAAGCCCGGACTTGCATGGCCGAGGCGAGGTGTCTCGAAAACATGCAGGGCCGTGGCGGACAGCGAGAATCCGTCAACAGACCGTAAGCTGCCCAGTGTGGCGATGGCCTGGTCTTTTGTGAGCTCGTAATGCGTCTGCAATGCGTAATAGGCTTCGGAAAGCACGAGATCCGAAATGCGAATCTTATGCCCGGAGTCGATGAGCGAGGCGAGTCGGTCATTGACTTTCTGGGCGAGTGCCTCGGGTTCGCCGACCAGAAGTCGTAGCAGGGCTGACGTGTCGAGGCCGTAGTTCATGCGAACTTTCTCCTGTGTGCGACGGCGGCGAGTTCTTTTTTGTGTCCAGACAAGATGCTGGCGCGAATGTCATCCATTTCGTGTGACACGTTCTTGCGTGCGTATTTGGACGCGACGCCAAAGCAGCCCAAGCGTCGTCTGGTCGGTGGGGGCGTTGCGGCGAGATCGGAAACGAATGACGGGGCCCGAGGCTTCCAATCTGGCGTTGCCAACCAGTCTCCATACAGCATGATCGTCACATGGCGGACGCTCAGACCGGCGCCAGCACTGCGTGACTTGACGGCACGGTACATTGCATCAGGAATGTCTAAGGTTGTCTTCATGCCGCGCAGTATACCATATTCCCGTCTGTTCAACAATCAAATGCCATAAATATGGCATGGATACGACTCCTGATGGCTTGGCGCGGTGGGCGGATCATGAGAATTTTGGCAAGCGAAAATGTTAAATCGACGGGCGGTTTTGCCATTCACATCTCGCAACGGATTTTGTACCCTACACACATTCACAAAGTTCGACCGATGCGGAAATATCGGGAAGCCATCTTGACAGTCGCTAAATAAATGCTATATTTACTTGCATTCAACCAACAAAAAGAAAGGCGAAAAGTTATGGCTACAACAAAGTGGGTGTGCCCCGTTTGCGGTTATGTGCATGAGGGCGACACGCCGCCGGAGAAGTGTCCACAGTGCGGCGTTCCCGGTTCGAAATTCAAGAAACAGGAGGAAGGCCTCAATTTCCTATGCGAGCACCATGTCGGTGATGGCATCGTTGAAGATGCGGAGGTTACGCAGGGTCTCAAGGATCATTTCCACGGCGAATGCACAGAGGTCGGAATGTACCTTGCGATGTCCCGCCAGGCGGATCGTGAGGGGTATCCCGAGGTCGCGGAGGCGTACAAGCGCATTGCGTTCGAGGAGGCGGAACACGCCGCCAAGTTCGCGGAACTCCTCGGCAAGACGATCGACATCGTGACGGATTCCACGAAGGTCAACCTTCAGCGTCGCGCCGATGCCGAATGCGGCGCAACGGCAGGCAAGCTTGCCATAGCCAAGCGCGCGAAGGAGCTTGGCTACGACGCGATCCACGATACGGTGCACGAGATGGCCAAGGATGAGGCGCGCCACGGCAGGGCCTTCCAGGGTCTGCTGTCCCGCTACTTCAAGTAATCTGGTCGCGATGGCTTCGGTCAGGGATATGGACCCGGATGCATTCCCGGCATTCTGCCGGGAACACGGGTTCAAGTGCACGGCGCAGCGGCTGGCGGTCTTCGCCTCCGTTCGCGCCGCAACGGGGCATCCCTCGGTTGACGAGGTGTGGGGAGCCGTCAGGAGGAACATCCAGACGATCACTCGCGAATCCGTCTACCGCATCCTGAACGAATTTGCCGAAGTCGGCCTCGTTGGCCGGCTGGACTCGCTTGCGTCCGCAAGGTACGATACCAACGCGAGTCCGCACACGCATTTCATCTGCGAGCGCTGTGGAAAGATAATCGACTACCCGATGCCGAATGGCATCCCCATGCCCGAGGGCATCGCCGGCACGAGCCGCCACCTTGAGCTTCGCATCACCGGCGTGTGCGGGGAATGTCTAAATAGGCCCTGATGTAATTGGCCGGCTGAAGTGTGGTATAATCGGCGGCATTATGAGAACGCTGTGCGTCATTGATCTGATGCCCTTCCTGTACCGGGGCCACTTCGTGTTTCTGAACAGGCCGCGCATGACATATTCGGGGATAAACACCTCGGCTCTCCTTGGCTTCGTGAACGGGATGATGGCGGTGCTGAAGGAGCTGTCGCCCACCCATGTCGTGCTTGCCATGGATCCGGAAGGCAAGACATTCCGCCATGAGGCCTATCCGATGTACAAGGCCCGCAGGGAGAAGATGCCGGAGGATCTTGCGGCGAACATCCCGTATTCGTTTGAGGTTGCGGACGCACTGAACGTCAAGGTCCTGCGCAAGCCGGGGTTCGAGGCGGACGACATAATCGGGACTCTTGCGGTGCGCGCGGCCGCAGATGGCTTCGACAACGTATACGTGGTCACTCCCGACAAGGATGCCGCCCAGCTTGTCACCGACAGGATCCGCCTGTTCCGTCCGGGCAAGGGCTCGGCCCCGTCGGAGATATTGGGCGAGGCGCAGGTGAAGGAGCACTGGGGGCTTTCCTCTCCAAGGCAGATGATCGACTATCTTGCCCTCGCCGGAGACACGGCGGACAACATATCGGGCGTGAAGGGCATCGGGGAGAAGTCCGCATCGCAGCTACTCCGGGACTGGGGGTCGATAGACGCGATCATCGCCCACGCATGCGAGATACCCGGATCCGTAGGCGAGAAGATCCGCGCAGGGGTGGAGGATGCGAAGATGTCGAAGTTCCTCACCACAATCCGCACCGACGTGCCGATAGACGTTGACTGGGATTCGTGCCGCCTCGTCTCGCCAGACGTGGACAAGCTTACTGCGGTGTGCGTGAAGTATGAGCTGTACAACCTTGCCAAGAGGTTCGGCATATACCTTTCGCCTGTCAATGTGCGCGCGGAGAAGCCGTCCGCGGGGAAGGCGGAGACGGAGGCGGCGACGCTGCTTACCATCCGCGATGTGCCGCACCGGTATGATCTCGTGACGACTGTCGAAGAGGCGCGTGACCTCGCGAAGATCCTTGAGGCCTCGCCGCGTGTGGCGTTCGATACCGAGACTACCGGCATGGATGCGCGCACCGCCGACATCGTAGGGATGAGCTTTGCCACGGAACCCGGTCGCGCCTGGTACGTGTCCATGCCACGCGACGGGGCTTTGTCATCCACGGACGACCTCTTTTCGTTTTCGCCATCTGCGGCCGTTCGGGCAGCCGACATGGTGCAGGCGTTCGCCGCCGTGTTCGCCGATCCGTCGAAGACGCTCATTGCGCAGAACGCCAAGTTCGACATTACGCTGCTGAAAAGGTACGGCATACGCTTCGGATCGGTTGTGCACGATACGATGCTCGAGCATTATGTGCTGGATGCCGCCGCGAGGCATGGCATGGACGTGATGTCGAGGGAATTGCTGGGCTACGCGCCGATCCCGATAGAGAGCCTGATAGGCATGAAGGAGCGCGGTAGGCCCCAGAAGAACATGAGGGACATCCCCCCGGAAATGGTGAAGGACTACGCGGCGGAAGATGCGGACGTTGCCCTGCGGCTAGAGGATGTGCTGCGTCCGAAGGTGAAGGAGGCCGGACTCCTCAAGGTTCTCGAGGAGAGCGAGGAGCCTCTTGTGGACATCCTTTCGGACATGGAACTGACGGGGGTCAAGATAGACGTCTCGGCGCTGCGGGCCTACGGAGTCTCGCTTGACAGGGAGATACAGGGGCTCGTTAAGTCTATCATGGCGTATGGCGATCCCGGGATGAACGTGGATTCGCCGAAGCAGATCGGCGAGCTGCTGTTCGACAAGCTCAAGCTCGACCCCGCAGGAGTGAAGCGCACGACGAAGGGACATTGGTCCACGGATGAGAAGACCCTCCAGGGCGTGATAGGGCTGCATCCCGTCGTCTTCGACATCCTTGAATACCGTGCGTGCTCCAAGCTGAAGTCCACATACGTCGAGAAGCTGCCGCAGTTCATCGACCCTTCCGACGGGCGGGTGCATACGACATTCGCGCAGTCGCTCACCGAGACCGGCAGGCTTTCGTCAAGTTCCCCGAACCTGCAGAACATCCCTGTGCGTACCGAACGCGGCAAGAACATCCGGGCCGCAGTTGTCCCGCGAGACGCCGACCACATGCTCGTTTCCGCCGACTATTCCCAGATAGAGCTTCGGCTCATGGCGGCCATGAGCGGGGACGAGGCAATGAAGGATGCGTTCAGCCGCGGCGAGGACATCCACCGGGATACGGCGGCGCGCGTCTTTGGCGTCAGGCCGGAGGACGTCACGCCTGAACAGCGCTCGAAGTGCAAGATGGTGAATTTCGGGATCATATACGGCATATCGGCATTCGGGCTCGCCCAGAGGCTGAAGGTCACGCGCACGGAGGCTGCCGAACTCATCGACACGTACTTCAGGCTGTATCCGTCGGTGCGGCGGTACATGGACGAGGCCATCGCGAAGGCCCGCAAGACCGAGTACGCGGAGACGCTTCTTGGCCGTCGCCGTACGCTTCGGGACATCAATTCGAGGAACGCGACGGCGCGGATGGCCGCCGAGCGCGACGCCATAAACACCCCGGTGCAGGGAACCGCTGCGGACATGATCAAGCTTGCCATGGTGCGTGTCGCAACGGCGATGAGGAATGCGGGCCTGAAGGCGAAGATGGTGCTTCAGATACACGATGAACTCCTTTTCGACGTGCCAAAGGCCGAGGTGGATCAGGTCGTGGAGATAGCGAGGCGAGAGATGGCTGGCGCCCTGGACGTAGGCGTGCCAATCGAAGTCACCGTAGGCGTAGGACGAAATTGGCTTGAGGCCCATTGAGTTGAGATCAAAAGTTGATTGTGGACTGTGGATTTGATACAATCACACGCGTTTTTTTACGAAAGGTAGCATAGTAATGAAAAAGCTTATCGCATTTGCGCTGGCGGCCTTCACCGCGGGCCTGTTTGCCGAGGAGAAGGTTGCCATAAAGTTCGTCCTGCCGCCGCCCCACTCCAGCGGAACGCCGAAGGAGATCAAGAGCGACAACCTTGAGCCTGATCCCGGCCCCGGCAAGCTTCGCGCCCCCATCATGGTTCCGGCTGGATACGATGTTAAGCTCACCACGGAAGACACCCCGGTCACCACGTCGGAGGAATCCGTCACGGGCGACAACGAGTATGTTGTCGATGGCGACAAGACGCCCGATGCGACCTGCATGCTCCAGCTTCCGGGCGGTCTGCAGTGGATACAGCTTGACCTTGGCGCGGAGAAGACTGTATCGGCGGTTTGCGTGTGGCACGATCAGGGTGACGACCGCGTCTACAAGGATGTTGTCGTGCAGCTCTCCAACGACGAGAAGTTCGAGAACGGCGTCACCACGATCTTCAACAACGACCACGACAACTCGTCCAAGCTCGGCAAGGGGGCCGACAAGGAGTACCGCGAGAGGAACGACGGCCGTCCGATCGACGGCAAGCTTACCAAGGCCCGCTACGTGCGGTGCTACTCAAACGGGTCTTCGTCCGAGCCGGTCAACAACTACATCGAGATCGAAGTCTTCGGCAAGTGAGTGTCGCTTCGATAGCAATGGAGTTTTGCGGACGCGGCGGCAAGCGATTGCGGCCGCGTCTTTGCAGGGCGGTGTTTGAGTCGGCGTCCCGCGGCGCTTCTGCATCTGCCGTGGACGGACTTTGCGAGGCGTTGGAATGCTTCCACAAGGCCTCCCTCATCCATGACGACATCCAGGACTGCGAGGAGATGCGGTATGGGCATCCGACGGTCTGGAAGGAGCATGGAGTCGCGCTCGCCATTGCGGCAGGGGATTGGCTTGTCGCTCGCGGGTACGGGCTGATAGCGCGGCAGGATCCTGGAGATGCGCTCGCAATGATCAGGGAGACGGTGCGCTCCCACAAGGCGCTCTGCGAAGGGCAGGGCGATGACCTGGAGGTTTCGGGGCTGCGCACGGTGCCGCAGGGCCGCTCGCGTGACGAATATGTTTCCGTGTGCGAACGGAAGACCGGCGAGCCTTTCGCGCTCGCTGCGGCGCTTGGCGCCATTGCGGCAGGGGCCGATCCGGCGCCGTACCGCAGGTACGGGCTTGACTTCGGTGTGCTGTTCCAGGTGCGTGACGACGTCGCCGACGGCGAGGCGCCGGATTGCGCGGAGAAGATCGCCGGTGAGTTTGCTTCACGACTGTCGGAATCGGATGTGTCGAAAGGGCTTGGCGCCTGGTATGCGTGATTTGCCGCAGGACAAGGGAGATAGACGATGGGCGCAAAGGGATTGAGCTTGCTGAGCGGAGGATTGGATAGCCAGCTTGCGGTGAAGGTTCTTCAGGATGCAGGCGCGGAAGTGGAGTGCGTGTGCTTCGAGACTCCGTTCTTTTCTGCGGATTCCGCCCGCCGCGCCGCCGCCGCGCTTGGCGTGAGGCTGCATGTCGTCGACTTTACCGATGACGAATGCAGGCTCATCGAGAACCCACCGCACGGATTTGGCGGAGCCATGAACCCCTGCATAGATTGCCATGCCACAATGATACGCAGGGCTGGGGAAATGATGGCGTCGTTGGGCTATGACTTTGTGGCGACGGGCGAGGTCTTGAATCAAAGGCCGATGAGTCAGAACCGCCAGTCGCTCGGCGTGGTGGAGAGGACGAGCGGTCTGGCCGGCCGGCTGTTGCGTCCGCTCTGTGCGCAGCTTCTCGTGCCGACTATTCCGGAGGCCGAAGGGAAGATAGACAGGACGAAACTGCTGGGGCTGTCCGGACGACGCAGGGAGCCGCAGTTCGAGCTTGCAAGGAAGTATGGCGTGGTTGACTATCCATCGCCGGCGGGCGGATGCAAATTGACGGAAAAGGGTTTTGGACATCGCCTGAGGGATCTTCTGGAGCACGAGGGTCTTGGCAATCGCAGGCTCGTGGAGCTGTTGCCCATCGCGCGGCGCTTCCGCTTTGAGGATGGAAACGGCGTGATACTTGGCCGCGATTCGCGGGAGAACGCGATTCTGAAGGGATGCGCCGACCTTGGCGCCATTGTCTACACCGTGAACTGTCCGGGACCTACCGCCCTTGTCCCCGGCAAGCCTTCCGAAGAAGCCCTTCAGCGGACATCTGCGCTTGTGGCGGCATGGTCCAGGCACGACCAGCTGCAGGAACGCGTGAAGACCAATATTGGTGATGTGGAGCCGCCGTATGACAGAGGCCGATTCGTGTCGCGGCAGATATTTTAGGTTTTCATCATGAAGCAGACTCCAGAATGTGGCGAATATGTCGTTCGGTGGCACGGCGACCGTCTTTCGGTGTCGCTGGAAATGGCGTCCGCAAGGGAAGGCAGGGCCGTGTTCCGCACGAACGTGAGCGGCATCTGGACGGACGTCGAAATGCGCAGGCAGCAGCTCGGCTCCTTCACGGTGGACGTGGCGCTCGACAGGGTCGGCGTGTTTGCCGGGAAATGCTGTTTCTTCCCGGATGGTTCGTCCGTGCCGGAGTGGCCTCAGGGCGAAAACGTGCACATCAAGGTCGCGCCGGAATCCACACGCAGCGCAAATTCGATCTATACCGTATTCCCGCGCCAGTTCGGGTCCTTCCGCGAAATAGCGCGCAGGCTCCCCCACATCATGGACCGGATGGGCTTCCGCATCGTGCAGACCTTGCCTCCGTTCCCGGTGCCTACTACATACGCCGTGATGGGCGAGTACGGTTCGCCTTTTGCGTCCACGGACTTCAAGTCCGTGGATCCGTCCATGGCTGAATTTGATCGTTCCACAACACCGCTCGACCAGTTCATGGAACTTGTGGATGCCGTTCACTCGAAGGGCGGGCGGTTCTTCGTCGATCTTCCGGCGAACCACACCGGATGGGCGAGCACCCTGCAGACGCACCACCCGGAATGGTTCCGGCGCAACGGGGACGGCAGTTTCGCCTCCCCCGGCGCCTGGGGCGTCGTGTGGGAGGATCTTGTCGAGCTCGACTACGCGCATGGTGCGTTGCGCGAATACATGGCGGAGATATTCCTGTTCTGGTGCAGGCATGGCGTTGACGGCTTCAGGTGCGATGCGGGCTACATGATCCCTGCCTCCGCATGGCGCGTGATAGTGGATCGCGTCCGCGAGCAGTACCCCGATGCGGTGTTCATGCTTGAGGGATTGGGCGGGCGCATAGACGTCACCGACAGTCTGCTCTCCGACATCGGCCTCGACTGGGCGTATTCCGAGCTGTTCCAGACGTATGACCGTGCCCAGGCGGAGGGATACCTCCCTGCGGCCAACGAACGGGCGAGAAGATTCGGGGCCCTTGTGCACTTCGCCGAGACGCACGACAACAACCGCCTCGCCTGTGGAGGCAAGACCTATGCAAGGATGCGCGTTGCGCTTGCCGCCCTGTTGAGCCATCAGGGTGCGTGGGGAATCACGAACGGCGTAGAGTGGTTCGCAACCGAGAAGATCGATGTCCATGGCAAGAACGACATGGGCTGGGGCGCATCCGAAAACATGGTCGGGCTTGTTTCGTCGCTGAACCGCCTCCTTGCCGAGCATCCTGCGTTCGAGGGCGATGTCCGGCAGGAGCTGATCCAGTGCGGCGGCGGGAACTTCCTTGCGGTTCTGCGCGAGCCGGTGCGTCCGGGATGCGACGATGGCAAGGTTCTCGCAATCGTCAACCTCGATTGCGAGAATGCCGTCCGGGCGCATTGGGACGAAGGGAGATTCCCGGAGTGCAGATGCCGCGAGCTGCTGAGCGGCCGGACTTTCGACCTTCGGCAGGGCGTTGAGATCGGCCCGGGCGGCTTCATCTGCGTGGAACGCGACGATGGTGGAGCCTGCGCGAATGTCCCGCGCCATGCCATCGCCGAGTCTGGCAATGCCGCCGAACCTTTCGGGGGCGGCAATGTGTCATGGCACTGGCCCGAGGATTGCCGCAGGGAAGTGTGCGTGCCGGACGGCATGGGGCTTGCGATAGATTGTCCACACCCGTATCGTGCGCTGATTCTTGAGGGCGAAAGGGCGTTTCCGTGTGTCCCGGCATACTGTGGGGATGGGACTCGGGCCAGACGGCTCACACTTGAGCTGGCGGTGTTTGCGCCGGACGGCGTGAAGCGTTCGATGTCATCAGTCCTCGTGCTGCCGCCGCTGGAACGCGCACGTGTCGCGCTTGACGTCTCGGGGGACGAGATTCGCGGCGACGGCACTCTCCGCACGTGCCTGTCGAATGGGAATGGGGCGGACGCATTTCTGCCTTTGCGTTGGGGTGAAGTGCGTTCGCAGTATGATTCGCTGTTCTCCGCGAATCCCAATGCGGAATGCCCATCGGATCGCCTTGTCCTCTGGACGCGGTGCCGGGCGTGGCTCCAGTACGAGGGCTATTCCCATGCGATAGATTCGGAGTCGGCGACAGGCTTCCGCGCGGATCCGTCCGGAAGGTTTGCGGAATGGCGGTTTGTCGTGCCCGCCGGGATGGGGCGCGAGGTGCCGTTCGTCTTCAGGCTGGAACTTGCGGAAGGCATGAATGCGGCACGCCTTGCGGTGCGTCGCTGCGACCAGGGGGTCGGCTTCGGCGAGCGGGTGCGCATCGTGTTCCGTCCAGACCTCGAATGCCGGAGCTTCCATGAGGTGACGAAGGCCTACAGGGGCGAAGCCGAGATCGCCGCCAGGATAGCCTCAGCGGTGCGCCTTGAGGTTCATGGCGGCGAGATGCACGAAGGCGGCGAATGGTCTTACAGCGTTCCGCACCCTGACGAGGCCGGGCGCGGGCAGGAGCCGTGCGGCGACCTGTATTCCCCCGGATGGATATCGTGCGATTTCATGCCGGGCGATGCGGCCGAGATCATCTGCTTACATGGGGATGTGGATTTGCGGAAGGTCGAGTGGCCTGGCATTGCCGGAGGGCGCAGCAAACGCCCTGCGCATCCAGCGGAATCTCCGGCCCGGCCGATCCCTCTCGTGGACGGGCTCAGGTCTGCATTGGATCTGTTCATGGTCAGGCGTGGGGATAACCGCACGGTGATCGCCGGCTATCCGTGGTTCCTCGATTGGGGGCGCGACACGTTCATCTTCCTGCGTGGTGCGATTGCGGCGGGCAGGCTTGATGATGCGGAGAAGATACTTGCCGCCTTCGCCGCGTTCGAAGAGCGTGGCACCCTGCCGAACATAATATACGGCGACACCGCCGGCAATCGCGATACGGTTGACGCCCAACTGTGGTTCGTGCTGTGCGTCAAGGAATGGATGTCGAGGGCCGGGTGCAAGGCGTCCGTATCTTCTGTCCGCCTGTTCCGCAAGACTGCGCTGTCGATCATCGAGAACTATGTGAAGGGAACGCCGAACGGCATTCGGGTTGATGGGGAGTCGGGACTGGTGTGGACCCCATCGCACTTCACGTGGATGGACACCAACTATCCGGCATGCACCCCGCGATGCGGATATCCGGTGGAGATACAGGCCCTTTGGATATCGGCGTTGCGCTTCGCCGGCGGGAAATGGGACAAGCTTGCGGACAAGGCCACGGAAAGCGTCAAACGGCTCTTCTGCGGTCCTGACGGATTCGCCGACTGCCTTGACGCATGGAACGGGGAGGCTGCCGCCGAGGCGACCCCCGACTTTTCGGTGCGGCCCAACCAGCTGATGCTGATATCTCTTGGCGTAATTGGGCTTGAATCCCGTGAGTCCTGCTTGTCAATGCTTAATGCGTGTGAACGGCTGCTGGTCCCTGGCGGCATACGTTCGCTCGATGCGCGAGACGCAAAATACCGCGGCACATATGCCGGCGACGAGGATACGAGCCGCAAGCCGGCCTACCATAACGGGACGGTGTGGGCATGGCCCATGCCGATGTTTGCGGAAGCGGCGGTGAAATGCGGATGCCTCTCGAAGGGGCAGGCGGGTTCGCTGCTTGCCGGCGTTGTCGAGAACCTTAACACGGAATGTCTCTGCCAAATTTCGGAAATAGCCGATGGGGATGCGCCGCATGCGCAGAAGGGGTGCAGGGCCCAGGCCTGGAGTGCATCGGAGTTTTTGAGAGTTTTGTTGACAACGTGCATGGGATTGTGATTTAATACGCACATATCTCCTCATAAGGCGCAGATGGTAAAGTGATAGACAAGTTGTTCAAAGGTTTGTTTTTCATCATATTCGGAGCGATTGTCGCAACCGGGCTGGTAATCACGTTCCCGAAATACCGTCAGGCGGCCGGTCTTGAACAGGCAAAGGCGGAGTTGGATCGCCGGATAAACCTCAAGAACGAGGAGATCGCCGCAGTGCGTGAAAAGCAGAATCGCTTTCGCACCGATCGAGAGTTCGTGGAGGGGCTTGCGCGTGAAAATCGCCGCGTGTTCCCTGGCGAGCTCGTGTTTGTGTTCGAGAATTGAGGTCGAGCATGGTGCGGTTCGCCCGTCTCATTGCGGCCGTGCTGTGCTTCCCGTTCGTCTGGTCGCTGTGCCGCACGTTCTACGATTCATTCTTCCTTGCTTCGGGAACGTCAAAGGGGTGGTTCCCCTCGGATGCCGTGGCGCTGTTCCTCGGCATGTCCGCATTCCTGCTGGTGCGCATGATAGCGTCCGACCCCGTGCGCCTATATGTGCTTGGACATGAACTCACCCATGCATTGTGGGGCCTGGCGTTCGGGGCGCGAGTGTCGAGGCTCAAGGTCGGAGCCAAGGGCGGCAGTGTCCAACTCACCAAGTCAAATGTCTGGATCACGCTTGCGCCGTATTTCTTCCCGTTCTGGACGATGCTGGTCGTCGCGCTGGCATTGGCGGTGAGGGGCGTCATGCATTTCACGCATCCCGGTGCGCCGCTTCCCATGCCATGGGCCTGGACGTTCATGGTTGGCTTCACCTGGTGCCTGCACCTGTGCTTCACGATACGCTCGCTGATGCAGACGCAGCCGGACATCGAGGAATATGGCCGTGTGTTCTCCTGGACGCTCATACTTGCCTGCAACCTGGCGGGGGCGATCCTCTGGATTGCATGCACGACGGACGTGTCGCTTGTGGCCGTAGGCGCGTGCCTCGCGTCAAATGCGGCTAACGCCTATTCCGCCGTGTGGGCAATATGCCGTAGCCTGGTTTCGGCTGTGGTCGCAGGTGTCAGTTCGTGATTATCGCGTCGAACGTGCCGCGCGCGGCGAGCCTGTACAGCCCCGTGCGGTTGACCTTCGAGTGGTCGAGCAGAAGGTATCGCTTCGATGCGTTGTCCAACGCCTTTCGGATCAGTTCGGCCTGCCGCTCATGGTTCGTTGTGACGGTCTTCGCGTCCATGCCGAAAGCCGATATGAAGGCCTTTGTCACGTTGAAGTGCGAGAGCTGTTCGAGCGTCGCCGCGCCGAGGATCGAGTTGAGCTGGGCATCGTAGTTCCCGCCAAGCCCGATAAGGACGTATTGCGGCGGGAACTTTCGGAAGTTCTGCATGATTGAGACTGAATTCGTCACGATCGTAAGGTGCTGGAAGTCTGCCGCCCTCAGCAGCTGCGCGAATTCGTAGACGGTGGTGGATGAATCGAGGAACAGGATGTCGCCCTCGGTAACAAGGTCGAGCGCCATTTGCGCTATGGACATCTTTGCCTTGCGGTTCGCTATTATGCGTTCCTGGTAGCCGCTCGAGTCCGTTTGGACTGTCGCCATGCGCTCGTTCCACACGAGACCGCCCCTCACCTTCGAGACGGCGTCGCGCCTGGCAAGTTCCTCCGCGTCACGGTGGATCGTCGCGGAGCTGACCTTGAACTTCCTCATGAGTTCGGGAAGCGTACACCGTTTTTTCGTCTTGAGGTAGTCGAGAATCAAATGTGTGCGTAGCTTATCCATGGGCGCATAGTCTACCATATCTCGGCATATCTCTCAAATGGTCTCATAACCGCTCATTGCCTGTCTCGCACATTTCTGTCGCCATTTAGTATAATTCCGCCAACATGAAACAGTTTGACTACATTGGAATGGGTTTCGTCTCGAACGACCACCTGGCGGTGCTGCCTTTCATCCCCATGGACACGAAGGTAAGGATGCTTTCCCACGCAATCCTCGGCGGAGGGCCGGCGGGGAACTCGACGGCAGGCGCGGCAACGCTCGGGATGAGTGCGGCGTTCATCGGCACGGTTGGAGACGATTCGGATGGTCGCATGATAATCGACGCATTTGCCAGGCAGGGGGTCGATACGTCGATGGTGGCCGTGCGCAAGGGCGCCACGAGCGCGATCGCGTACCTGTGGATAGACGAGAAGACGGGGGCCCGCTCATGCGCCTGGACTCGCGAGGGTTTGGACGAGCTTACGGCGGACGAGATCACGCCGGAGATGGCGGACGCGATTCGCAGGGCGAAGATACTGCATCTTGACGGACACAACGCGGAAGGCGCGATCGCTGCGGCCAAGGTCGCCAAGTCCGCCGGCGTGACGATAATGTACGATGCCGGAACGATCCGCTCCGGCATGGACGGGCTGCTGCCGCTTGCGGACCTTCTCGTATGCTCCGGCGAGTTCGCCGTTTCGGTGGCGGCCGGACGGGACAGCCTGATCACCGACGCATACACGGTGGAGGATGTAGAGTCCGCCGTACACACCCTCTACGAAAGGTACCATCCGGCCGTCTGCGGCGCGACAATGGGAGTGCGGGGGTCGATGTGCTTTGACGGCAAGAATATGGTGAAGTGTCCGGCGTTCCATGTGGAGAAGGTCGTCGACACGACAGGATGCGGAGACCTGTTCCACACGGGCTTTGCGGTCCGGTGGCTTGAGACGCACGACCTGCTCGACTGCCAGCGTTTCGGGGCGGCGGTTTCGGCAATCAAGTGCCGGGGGCTCTCCGGACGCCCGCCGGCGGCGCCTACGCGCACGGAGGTGGATGCGTTCCTTTCCGCCCACGCATGAGGGCGGGAGATCCTGCCCGGCTATTTGCTGAACAGGAACTCAACGACGTCGCCGTCCTGCATCTCGTATTCCTTGCCTTCGGGACGCAGGGCGCCGGCTGCGCGCGCACCGGCGACGCCTCCATTCTTCACGTAGTCGTCGAACGCTATCACTTCGGCCCGGATGAATCCCTTTTCGAAATCCGTGTGGATCACGCCGGCGCATTGCGGGGCCTTCCATCCGCGATGGAAAGTCCACGCACGGGCCTCCTTGGGACCGGCCGTGAAGTAAGACGCGAGCCCAAGCGTGCGGTACGCGAGCTTGATAGTGCGGTCGAGCGAGGATTCCGTCAGGCCGTAGCTTGCGAGGAATTCCGCGGCTTCGTCTTCCGAGAGTCCGGCAAGGTCTGCCTCCATCTGTGCGCATACCACGACCATCTCGCATCCTTGCCTTGTGGCATACTCCCTGAGGGCAGAGACGTGCGGATTGCCTTCGCCGGACACGTTGTCGTCTGACACGTTGGCGCAGTAGATGACCTTCTTGTCCGTCAGAAAGTGCAGATCCTTCAGCACGGGAAGTATCGGGTCTCCATCCTTGCGTGGGAAGCTGCGGACGGGGCTGCCCGATTCGAGATGCTGGAGCAGGGCGGCACATGCCTCGGCCTCCGGACGGAGCGGAGGCTTTGCCTGCGCTTCCTTCTTGATCCTGTCGTAGCGTTTGCGGAGTTGCTCCATGTCGGCGAGGATAAGCTCGGTCTCGATCACCTCGGCATCGTCCACGGGCGCGATGGGCGCGGACTTGTTGCCGCCCTCCTGCACATGGATTATGTCGTCGTTCTCGAAGCAGCGCACCACATGCAGGATAGCGTCGCATTCGCGGATGTTCGCGAGAAACTTGTTTCCGAGGCCTTCACCCTTGGACGCGCCCTTCACGAGGCCCGCGATATCGGTGAACTCCACCGTAGCCCGGATTATCTGGGCAGGGTTGACTATCTTCGCGAGCTCGTTGAGGCGGCCGTCCTGCACCTCCACGATTGCGGAGTTTGGCTCGATGGTGCAGAACGGGTAGTTCTCTGCGGCGGCCTGCTGCTTCTTGGTGAGAGCGTTGAAAAGCGTGCTCTTGCCGACGTTCGGGAGACCGACGATGCCTACGGAAAGACTCATATTCCTTGACCTTGACCTTTCGATTTTGATTGCCGTGTATTATACCACACATGGAGAGGCGCGCCATGCGACTCTCGCTTGCGGCTTCAGCGCAAGGTTGCGCATTGTGCAAGCGAATTGGCGAAAGTGCAATATACATTCCGGCCCTTTTTTGGTACATTGACTTCCGTCGGCCGGCGAGTGTGGCGTTGGCTTGACGCGAGGCCGCCGCCGGAATCCCATCGACAGGGATCGTGTCGGGTTCGCATATGGACATGGAGGAAGGAGAGAACCGAATATGACATGCCGTTTCGGGAAGCCGTCACGCTTCGCCAGCGCATCCCTGGCATTCCTCGCGCTCCTCGCCCCGCGTTCCTTAGGGGCTGCGGGCGGCGCGATCCCATACGAGCGGCGGGAGTCGCGGGATCGGATGAGGCCTCCGGTCCGCCAGCGCGTCGTGGACCGCACCTTGCTCTACGCCGAGACGATCTTCGGCTACTCGCACTTCCAGAACTTCCTCCACTACTGGATAGACCGTCCGCTTTTCACGAGCCGCTCGCTCCGTCCAGACCTCGCGAAGAGGTACCGGACGGACACCAGTGAGAGCTTCCTTCTCTCGCAGAGGGATGCGCTCGCGTGCGGGCTCGACGGACTTGCGGCGTTCGGCAACTTCTCTACCCGCCTCCGGTCGTTCCGGCAGCACTGCGAGTGGGTCGAGGAGTCGGGACTCCCGGGCTTCGGGATACTGCCGGTCGTGCTGTACGGCGAATACGGCATGGACGGCATGCCCCCGCTCGAGAAGTTCTCAGAGTTCATCCTCTACGCGCAGTCCTCCAGGCTGACGCCCGAAATCAACGGGCGCAAGCTCATCGCCACGTATAACACCCGTCGCCAGGACGTGGCGGCGCACCGCAGGATATGCAAGGCTTTGCGCGAAAGGGTCGGCAACGACCGCTACCTGCTCGTCGGCGACTACGAGGACCGGGAGATCGCGAGGCTGCGGCAGGCCTTCTACCGCAACGGATCGCTGGACGGGGCGGAGAAGGCCCGCCTCGTGGAGATGACGACCGATCTCCTCGACACCTTCGACGGGCTTGACCTCCGCCCGTACGACTTCAGGCGCACCCCCGACGGCCCCTACGCCTCCGCCGTGGACATGTCGTTCTTCGACAGCTGCGTGAAGCCCGTTCTTCTCGACGTCTACGCAAGGCCCGAGTATCGGGGGAAGCTTTTCGGCATGTATGTCCTCCAGGGCTACGTGAACTGCCACAGCGGGATGACCCATTCCGAGGACGGCACGGCGACGCTGCGCAGGATGCTTCACTCCGTCGCGGAGCTGAATCCCGACTTCCTCGTGCTCTTCGAATGGAACGAGCAGAACGAGAACACGATGTTCCAGCCCACGCTCTACAGCGGCAGGTCCGTCGGCCGCATCGTCAAATGGTACGCGGACTTCGTGAACGGCCGCCCGCCCGCGCCGTATCCGGGGGACGATCCGTCGGCGCCCGGCCTCGTGCTCTCGCATCGCGTCACGTACAAGCCCGGCGAGAAGATCCGCTTCGAGATACTGAACGTCCCCTGCGGCGAGAGTGTACGCAAGCATACGGCGCAGCTTTCGCTCACGGACGAGGCCGGCAAGACGCTTCTCCGCTTCCCGGCGGAAACGTTCGGGACTGACCGCCTCGCGTCCGTAGGGTACGCCGTCCCCGGCGAGGCGTTCCCCGTGGGGTCGAGCATCTCCTGCGTCCTCACGGTGGACGGAAGGCGGTGGGACGGGTTCCATCCGATCCGCAGCGACGCGACGGTCTGCCGCAACTACAAGGAAGTGCGCCAGTCGCTCCGCGACGGCCTTGGCGTCACGGCTCCGGCCCTGCGCGTGACGCGCCTTGGCGACGGCGTCTACCGCTGCGAGAGCGAGGTGGCGCTGAAGGACCCGGACGAAAGGCTCGCGAGCCTGGAGATGGTCCTCAACGAGGACGAAGTCGCGGCGTTCGATCCGTCGGGAGAATTCGACGCGGGCAGGTACGACATCATCCAGCTCGCGTTCACCACCGCGCCCGGCACGTCCGGCCCCGGACAGATCGAGCTCGCGTTCAGGGACGCAGGCGGCACGGAGATTTCCCAGAACTGGCTTTCCGCGGTGAACCCTGGCGAGGTCAGGTGGATGGAGCCGGGCAAGGCACTCCTCGACACGTTCTGGTGGACATGGCCGACGGCGTATTTCCTCAAGTTCCCGAAGGGGAGAGTCGGCGCCGCGTCGGTGGCGGTGAAGGCCGTAGGCGGGCGGCACATGAGCGATCGCGACGTGACCGTGCCGCTCGGACGCGTGATGGAGACGGGCGCCTATGCGTCGGAGATATCCTCCGCGACGGGCCTCCGCGTCGACGCCATGCGCGTCCGCAACCTGCCGGATATCCCGAAGGAGCCGGACGTAGCGTCGGCGAGGTGGACGTGCGAGGTGCGGTCTTCCGAGCCGAACCCCACGTTCCACCTGCGGGCGATATCGCGTTCCGGGAAGACGTGGCGATCCCAAGGGGTGCGTCCGCCGAAGGACGGCCCGGAAGGGGCGTTGGAGGATCTGCCAGTGTTCAGCGAGTGGCGGCGTCGGCCGGTCGCGCTCGGCGTGCCGTCCGGCGATATCCGCGAACTCTCCTACCGCTTCTCGCCAGACTGCGGCGACGTGCTCGCCTGCTCCGACCCGCGCTTCAACGCGACGCTCGGCGGCGGATATTCGTCCGACGGGGCGTTCGAGGCTCCAGGCCTCCTGAAGGATGCGCCGGATCGTGCGCTTGCGCCGAAGTGGGCGGAGGAGGGCGGACGGTGGCATCTCAGGTTCGACGGCGTGAACGACTACGTCGCCTTCCCGGCGGAAGCGGTGCCGCTCGGGGCGTTCACGCTCCGCATGGAGATACGCCCGGAGGCGAACCCGACCAACATGGTGATCTTTCGCCATGACGCGAACAGGCGCGGGACCATCGCGCTATTCATAGTGGGCGGAGAGCTCCACGCCATCTGGCCGCCGCGCGTGTTCCCGCACGGAGCGAAGGGATGCGAGCGTATCCAGACCGGGCTCAAGGTCAAGCCCGGCGCATGGAGCGACGTGGAGGTCTCCTACGACTGCGCGACGCTTGCGTTTCGCGTCGGCGGAGACTGTCGCGCGTTCCCGCTCGCGGAGCGCGGCTACCGCTTCTCCCCGTCCGTGTTCGGCGGACACGTGCGCAGGGACGACATCGCCCCGCCGGGCCCCCTTGCCTGGTTCAAGGGGGACTTGAGGGCGTTCTCCATCAGGCACAACGCGAACGGCGGCGGGGGGAAGTAGGTGCGCGGACGCCTTCGCGGTTGCGTATTGTGCAAGCGAATTGTAAAAAGTACAGTTGAAAAAAAAAAAACCAATTTGATATCATGCGGACATGAAGGAGATGGTGTCGACAAGTGGCGCATCCGTCGCCTTGCGCATCGTGCGCTTCGCATGGCCGGTTCTCGCGGCCATGGCGTCCGGCGGCTGCGGGGGGTCCGCCCCGTCCGTCGGCATGGCGGACTACATCGCGGAGGACACGGCGGGACTCGCTTGCGAGAGGGAGGAGAATGCCATCCAGCCTCAGATAGGCAAGCGGCGGCGCCTGGCCAAGGAGACCTTGCTGTACGCGGAGTTCCTGAGCAAGTACGGGATGTTCCAGAACTACCTCCACTACTGGATAGACCGTCCTCTCTACTGCGACCGCGCGCTCCGTCCGGAGACTTTCGCGTACGAGACGCCGGAAAGCTTCGCGGTGCATGGCGCCCAGCTGAGGAAGGCCGGCCTTGACGGCCTTGACGTGTTCGTCTCCGCTCGGCGGAACGGGCAGAACGCACGGCTGGACGGCTGGTTCGAGAAGGCCGGCACTCCTGAACTGAACATACTGCCGATCGTCAGCTACGGAGAGGCCATCGACAGGAGAGGGCCGGACGTGAAGGGGTTCGCCGCCGCCGTACGCGAGGTGCAGGGCGGCGGCCGCGCGACGCGGATAAACGGGAAGGCGCTCGTCCCGACGTACAACTACCGCATGTTCAACGCCGAGCAGCACAAGGCGTTCATGCGCGAGCTGAAGGCGGAACTCGGCAACGACGATTTCATCCTCTGCGGAGACGTCAACCAGCGGACGCTTGCCAGGCTGCAGGGCGCATTCCGCAGGAACGGGGCATTGAGCGCGGCGGAGACGAATGAACTCGAGACTGCGCTTCGCGAAGTGCTGGACGCGACGGGCGGCATCCAGCTGACCGCCACCGAGAAGATACGCATGCCTGACGGGCAGTACTGCACCTGCTACGACCTTTCCTTCTTCGAGAAGTGCACCGCCCCGCTCGTGGAACGCCTCCTTGCGCTTCCCGAATACCGGGAGAAGGTTCTTGGCTTCTACGTGCACCAGGGGTACGTAAACCACATGACGGGGCACGACGCCTCCGAGGAGGGTACGTTCACCCTCAGGAGCAACCTTGCGAGCGTGCTGAGGCTGAACCCCGACTACCTGATCTTCTTCGAGTGGAACGAGGTCAACGAGAACACGATGTTCCAGCCGACCGTATGGGGCGGCCACGTGGCGGGGCGGATACTGCGCTGGCATTCGCGCTTCCTGAAGGGGCTTGCGCCCGACCCGTATCCCGGGGACGACGTCTCCATACCGCCGCTGGCGCTTACGTACAGGGCCACGGCGAAGTGCGGCGAGGTGCTGCATTTCGAGCTGCTGAACGTGCCGGACGGCGTGTGGACGAGGCCGGTGAAGGCCCAGTTGCGCCTCGACGACATCGAAGGGCGGCGGATCGCGGCGTTCCCGGTGGAGACCGTCGATCCCGCGAAGCTCGGCTCCATCGACTACCGCATCTCCACGATCGGGCTGAGGGGCGGGACGGTCCTCGTCCCCACGCTGGTCGCTGACGGGCGGCTGTTCGACGGATTCTCCCCGATCCGCATCGATCCCACGGTATCATGGCTGTACAAGACGGTGAGGCAGTCCCTCCGGGAACGCCTTGTGCCGAAGGGACTGGAGGCATCCGTCAGGAAGGGTTCCGATGGGATGTACGCATTCTCCGTGAAGGGCGACTTCGGAGAGCCGCTCGCGAGCGTGGAGCTGATCGAGAACGAAAACGAGCATACGGCGTGCGGCATCGAGGACGAATACGACTTTGCGGGCAACGCGGTCTTGCGCCTGGCGTTCACGGTTCCGCGCGACGGGGTGGTGAGGGGCGGCGAGGCCACGGTGCGGGTGGAGGGCGCGAGCGGATGCCGCTTCACGCCGCTCTGGCTCGCGAACGTCGACCCTGGGAAGATGAGGATGCACGAGGACGGATCGGGCTTCACCGTGAACACGCTGTTCTGGACGCAGGAGACCGCCTACTTCATCCAGGTGCCGAAGCCGCAGCTGGATACGGCGAAGATATGCGTCACGTTCAGGGCGAGGGGCGACGATTCCTTCGTCCCGGCGGAGTTCTCCGCTAAGACCGTCGCGGACAGGGGGCTTGCCGGGGCGGTGATCAATCCGCGCACCGCGCACCGCGTGGACATCCGCCGCGTATTCGATCTGCCGGACCTGCCGCCGCACATCAAGAGCCCGTCCGTTGACTGGCATGGCAGGGTCGAGACCCGCACCCCGTACCCCGTGTGGCATTTCCGCGCGATAGCCGAGTCGGGGAGGATATGGCGTTCGCGCCCGTTCCGCGCCGAGGCCATCCCGTCCGGCGATGTGCAGGTTCCGGTGTTCGACGAGGTGGCGCACCGCCCTGCCGTCGCGAGGTCCCCCGCCGCGCTGGTGCCGAGGCTTAGGTACGACTTCGATCCCGCCGGCGGCGCGACGCTGAAGAACAGCTGGAATCCGTTCTTCGATGCGTACCTTGGAGGCGGAATATTCTACAGCGAAGCCTATTCGGGGGTCTCCACGGGGAAGATAGAGCCCGGTGACCGTGCGCCGAAGTGGGTGCAGGACGAAGGGAGCTGGTGCCTACGGTTCGATGGCGTGAACGACTACGTGAATTTTCCCAGGGAGGCGTTCCCGCAGGCGGCGTACACGCTCACCATGGAGGTCAAGCCGGAATTTGACGCGAAGCGTCCCATGACGCTCTTCCGCCACTTCTGCTGGATTCGCGGATCGCTCTCGCTCTTCATCCGCGACGGCGAACTCTTCGCCCGCTGGGGGGACAAGGATCTCTCCAAGGAGCCGGGCTTCAGGACCGGGCTAAAGGTAATGAACGGCGAATGGAACGAGATCGTGGCCTCATACGACTTCAGGGAGTTCGCTTTCCGCGTTAACGGGCAGGAGAGGAGATTCCCGTGGTCCGGCCGCGCCTGGGCGTTCAAGCCGGCGATCTTTGGTGGGCACGACAAGGCCGAGCTCGGCTGCGGCAAGGGGAAGCCGTCGTACTTCAAGGGGCTGCTCCGCAGACTGGACATCGAACACAACTGCAAGGGTCGCCCGTAGGCGATCATGATAGTGATATGGCCGATCAAGATCGACGACAGACAAGGAGGAGATATGGGAAAGCGAAAATTCCACGGAGAAATGATTCTCCCCCCTGAAGCCGTATGCCGGGCGGGGCTTGCGCTGCTGTCGTTGCTGTGTCCGGTTCTCGTATCGGCGGAGACCTGCGTCTGGAACGGCGGCGTAGAATGGGCGGACTTCGGGACGGCCGGGAACTGGTCTGTGAACGGGAAGCTGTCCGAAGGAGGGTCGCCGGCGACGAACGTGCCTGGCGCGGAGGACTTCATCAGCTGCGACCCTGTGACACAGGGAACGGAGTACATCCTTGGGCGTTTCGACCTCGGTGGAGGGGAGTGGACGATCAGGGGGTGGGCTGGCTCGGCGGTTGCGTGGAAGCACCAGTCGGTGTCATTAAGCAATGGAACCCTGACCGTAAAGGATCCGAGAGATGTCGCGTCCGGCTCGAGTGCGCGGACGGGACGGCTCTTCACCGTAGAGGCCGGCGGAAGGCTCGTCTATCCCGCCGGCAATGCGATGAGCAACACCGTCCTCGCCGCATCCGGTCTTGCCGAGACGTGGACCGTGAATGACGGCGGGGCCGTCGAGATCTTCGGCGCGATCGGGGTGCAGGGCCCTGCGGCGACGAAGGGCGCGAAGAGCGAGGTGCGTCCGGGCGGGAGACTCTTGCTCGATCCCCAGGCACTTATCGTTGGAAGCTCGAATTACGGAGGGTATTCCATCGACAACTACGGCACGATGGAACTCCCGCATGGCGTCAACTGGTCAGGGAACGCATGGTCGGGGAGCAATGGCGGGTGTGGCGAGGATCGCCTGTCCTTCCGGCAGCTTGCCGGGAGGATGGCTCTGGGCGGCGATTTCGTGAAGACGGCAAAGAGCCACCACTGTCCAGGCCGGATGACGTTCGTCCTCGGCGGCGGAACGCTCGAGGTCACGGGAGACGTGCGCTTCCGCACGGCGGATTCGGCCTATGACTCCGCAAAGGGATTCGGCGAGCAGGTATATGCCGAGATGCCGGATTCGGCGGCTGCGACGGTGGACGTGCGGGAGGATGCCGCAATCGACATGACCCTCTTCACCTACGGCGCCGGAGCGGCTTTGACAAAGGATGGCCCCGGCCTCATGTCTCTCGCTTCGCTCCCCGACTCGCTATCGGTCGAATCAGGGACGGTCGCTTTCACACGGGCGCTGGGCGGCGAAAATGTATCCCTCGCGGACGGAGCGAGGGTTGTCTTCGGCGCTACGGGGAACGATGTGGGCGGGCTTGCGAACCCTGCTGCGGCCACATATACGGTCGGGGAGGGCTTCGCCGCAGGGGACGTGATCGCGACTGGCGGAGACGCGGCGGCGCTTGATGCCATCGCCGCGAACTTCGAGATCCCGGAATACCTCTCGGACTGCAAGGTGCGGGTGCGCGACGGGGTCCTGGTCCTCCGCCTGTCCATCCCCGTTGAGATACGGGCCAGAGACCTTACGCTGTACGAGGGAGATGCAGTGACGAACGCCGGCCATGTCGTCGTGGACGCCCGGACGGGCAAGGTCGTGGACACCGACGACATCCACGGAGTCCCGGAATATTCCTGCGGATATGCGCCAGGCTCCGGCATGGGCGCCTATCCAGTCGAGGTGTCTGGACTCTGGTCCGAGGACCTTGAGATATCGTATCGTGCTGGGACGATAACGGTCGTGT
The DNA here is from genome assembly GCA_934667425.1 of uncultured Kiritimatiellota bacterium. GTDB lineage: Bacteria > Verrucomicrobiota > Kiritimatiellia > RFP12 > UBA1067 > UBA1731. The sequence continues at coordinate 56,262 of CAKULV010000014.1, forward strand.
CGGCGGACGAGCGGCTTACGTTCCACTGGAAGGGAGGACGCGGGTTCGCGGACTTCGGGGACGTGGGCAACTGGGCGATGGACGCCGCGCATTCCGTCGCGGCGACGCGACTGCCCGGGCGGAACGACATGGTGGCGAACATGGGCGAATCCTACGGGGAGAGCGTGTACGGCACGAGCTACCGCCTTGCGAAATGGGACTTCCTTGGCGGCGAGCGGCGGTTCTACGGGTACGCCGAGGTTGAGGGCTTCACTGCGTGGAAGAACTGGTGGATCGACCTCACCAACGGCACCCTGGTGGTCGGCAACCCCACTGCGTCCGCAGGCCCGTCGCAGGGCGTGACCTATTCGCGGTTCGGGCACCTCTACAACGTCTGGAGCGGGGCGACGCTCACCTATCCCGCGAATGCGTACGTGAACAAGCCGTTCGCGCCCTCCGGGCTGATGGAGCGCTGGGAGATCCATGCCGGCGGGACGGTCAGGGCGTTGGGCGGGGTCATGTTTGCCTCCGCATCCAAAAATAAGGGCGGTGTGCTTGTGGAGACGGGAGGAACGCTTCTTTTCTCCCCTGAGGCTCTTTCCGTCAGTTCGTTCAACAACTCCGGCATAGAGATCGTCAACCGGGGAGACATGATGTGTCCGCGAGGACTCGTCTGGACCGGGACAGGCTACACCACCACGACAACAGCGGCATCGGGGCGCGACGAGCTGCTTGTCGTGCAGGAGGCGGGTCGCATGCTCCTTGGCGGCGACGTGATGCGCACCAACAACTTCTGGGCGGCGGAGGTGAAGCTTCCGAGCAGGCTGGAGCTGATCCTCAGGGGCGGCACACTGGAGGTGACTAACAGTGTGCGCGTGGTGACGTCAGAGAACAGCTACATGACGCACGTCGCGAAGTGGGGCGAGGAGGCTGGCGGGCCATACCGCACCCAGGCGTTCGCCTCCATTGCCGAGGATGCCGACGTTGCCATAGACGTCAAGCCGGACTCATTCATCGACATGACGGAGTTCACGTATGGCGCGAACGCGAGGCTCACGACGAGAGGTTCTGGCCGCATCCTCTTTGGTGAGACGCTGCCGCCCGTTCTGGTGTTCGATGGCGGCGAGATCTCGTACTCCGCGCCGACGGCGGCGACCGTTCCGTCAACCGTGGCGTTCGGCGGCGCCGCCACGGGCAGATTCGCATTGAGGGTCTGGAAGGATGCGGATGGAACCGTCCGCAACGACAACGTAGACCTGTCTGGCGGGGTATTGGGATCGGCAGCGATTCGTCCGACCGCCTTCGGCTTCAAGTTCACCTATGGCGACTGCATACGCCTTGGCAGCTATCCCGCAGGGATGGAGCTTCCGCCGGCGGCACATGCCAAGAGAGGCTGGACGTTCTGTCGTATGTTTGGGGACGAAGATTCCCTCTACATGCGCTACGATGGCGGCGGAATGAAGGTCTTGGTCAGATGATGGGCACATCAGAAAGGAATGCAAGGGATGACAACGACGAGAAGCTCAGACGAAGAAATGTCGAATGTTGGCAGACGAGAGTTCATCAGGGGGGCTGCATGCATGGGGGCGGTGGCTTTCGCCGCAGGGTGCGCATCTGGCGGATCCCGCATTGCCCAGTCCAGTGCCGCCCCAATGCAGGGATTCCGTCTCCCTCCCATGTCGAGGGTCCGCGTGGGGATCATCGGCCTTGGCAACCGCGGGGGCGGTGCAGTGCATCGCCTTGCGATGATCCCCGGCGTGGAGATCGTTGCCCTGTGCGACATTCGCAAGGAGGCGGTGGATCGTCAGGTCGCGTGGCTGAAGGATGAGAACCTGCCGTTGCCGAAGAGACTGTTTTACGGGACGGAGGAATCCTGGAAGGCCCTTTGCGACTGGGATGATGTGGACGTGGTCTATTCTGCCACGCCGTGGGCAATGCACGTCCCTGTGGCGCTCTATGCGATGCGTGCCGGACGGCATGTGCTTACCGAGGTTCCGGCGGCCTTTACCGTGGACGAGTGCTGGGAACTCGTGGAGACCTCCGAGCGTACGCGCCGCAACTGCATGCAGCTTGAGAACTGCGTCTATGGCGAGATGGAGATGCTGATGCTCTCGCTGGCGCGGCAGGGGGTGCTAGGTGACTTGACATACGGCGAGTGCGCCTACATACACGACCTTCGCCGCAGCTGTTGGGAACGATATTTCAAGGACTGGCGACTCCACTGGAACGCGGAGCATCAGGGCAACCAGTATCCGACGCACGGACTCGGGCCGATCGCATGGTCAATGGACATAAACCGGGGCGATCGCTTCGATTACCTCGTGTCGCTGGAGTCGCAGCAGGCCGGATTCGAGAAGTTCGCCCGTGACCATTATCCGGCGGAGGATTGGCGGCGCGGCAAGCGCATCGCCATGGGCGACATGAACGTGACGCTGGTCAAGACGGCGCGCGGACGGGCCATCCAGATACAGCATGACGTGTCGAGTCCGCGTCCATACACGAGAATCGACCTCCTTTCCGGTACGCGGGGGACGTTCTGGGGGATGCCTTGGCGCACGTACGACAACGACCCTGCGGTGTACAAGCTTTTCATAGACGACCCGAAATCCACGTCCCGCGTCCACACGTTCATGTCTGAAACGGAGGCGGAACGCTACCGCGAAAAATACCGCCATCCGCTCTGGCGGAAGATCGGAAAGATAGCCGAGGAGGTCGGCGGACACGGAGGAATGGACTTCATAATGGATCTTCGCTGGGCGTATTGCCTCCAGAACGGATTGCCGCTTGACATGGACGTGTATGACCTCGCTGCGTGGTGTTCGATATGCGAACTGAGCGAGAGGAGCGTCCGCAGTCGTTCGGATTCCATTGATGTGCCGGACTTCACGCATGGCGCATGGAAGGCTGCAAAGCCGCTTGGGGATATGGACATTGATCTCACGAAACTCGACTTCAGCCGTATCAGGAAAGATAGTGCGGCACTTAACGTGTAGCCCGCCGCCCGCGCTTCGCACGGGAATGCCAATGAGGATAACAGTAAGGCAAGTTACAGGCAAGCCGCATGGACGGCCGTCAAAGTAAACGCCATAGTCCAGGGGCATGGCGGATTGAAATAGCAAAGAGAGAGGGCACTTTCATCCTCCTCACTTTTTGCAAAAAGTGAGGGGAGTTCAGAGAGCCAAGGCGGCTTTGGCAAAGGCTCCGAGGTCACGGAACACTGCTTCGGCGTAGTCGTCGAGCGCGGTCTTCTGGGCGTTTACGATGAAGATGCGTCCGCCGGACCGCAGGGCTTGGCGTGGAATGTCGGCGGCGGGGAAGACCGTAAGCGACGTGCCAAGGACGAGGAATACGTCCGACTGCGCCGCAAGCTCCTGTGCGGAGGCAAGTGCCGCTTCGGGCAGCATCTCGCCAAAGAAGGTGATGTCCGGCTTGTAGACGCCGCCGCATGCGCAGCGCGGCACCTGGGCGGTGGCGTCGTTCGGGAAACGCGCTTTCAGGTCGGCAAGCATTTCCACGATTTCGGCGAAGCTCTTCCCGTTGCCGCAGCGTCGGCAGTGGTGGCGAATAGGCGAACCATGCACTTCGTAGACATGCGACGAGCCGGCCTTCTGGTGGAGCATGTCGATATTCTGCGTTGCAATGCCCTTGAGGAGGCCGATGTCCTCTAGATGCTTGAGTGCAAGATGGACAGGCCCAGGCCTGAATCGGCCCAGCCCGTAGACGAGATCTGCGCATCCGCGATAGTAGATGGTCGGGTCGCGGTCGAACCAGTCTATGTCAAAGATTCGCTCGGCATCCGGCTGGCGGTAGAGTCCATTCGGCCCCCGGAAGTCGGGGATGCCGCAGAGTGTCGAGACGCCCGCGCCGGTCAGACATCCAACGCACTTCGCATTACGGATCGCACCGATTAGGCTATCCATCGTCATTTCGCTTTTCATGGGCGGATTATACCACAGTTGGGCAGGAACGGGCGGCAGTCGCGTTGCACGCCATTTTGGTATAATCCGCGTCCCAAAACGGGCAGGTTGAGCGCAAGGCTCGAGCGGGAAGGTCAGAATATGGTGCATGTTCAGGAGTATGCGTCGACAGGGTGTGGCACGAAAGCGGCTTCGCCTTTCGGTGGCAGGGCCTTTGGCGCTCTTTTCGCGTTGGCTGGAACCTGAGTCCATTTGCTGGAAGGTGAAAGGACAAGGTAAATGCCTATAGCTTGTAGGCATTTACCTTGGGGTGGGCATTTACCTTTACCGATTTGGC
>CAKULV010000015.1 GCA_934667425.1 uncultured Kiritimatiellota bacterium
GCCAGCTGCCGCGACGGCGAGGGCGCACCCCTCTTGCGACCGCTTGCGCGGCTCACTTCGTTCGGGGGATATGTCGCCACGATAAATTATCAAATGACCCAATTCCCAAATGCAATCGTAAATCATAAATCCTAAATCGCAAATCCAACTACCAACTACACGGCCATTTTCACGATGGCGAGGGCGCCATCGCCACGGCAAACGGCCAAATGCCCAAATCCACAAATGCAACCGCAAATCGTAAATCATAAATCGTAAATCCCACTACCAACCATACGGCCATTCCCACGATGGCAATGGAGCCACAACAAATGCACAAAGGGCGCCGCAAACGCGGCGCCCTCGGTTTGTGGCTATCGACGGACAGCCTTACTCGACGGTAGGAGCCTTCGTGAGCGAAAGCTCTGCCTTGAGGAACTTCGCCTCCGGCTTGTTCACGTTAACCGTGACCGTGCCGGCTTCGGTATCGACGGCGGAGACCGCGATGTTCTCCTTCGTCCAGGCCGCAGCGCCGAGCTCGGAAGCGTACTCGATCGCGAGGTAGCCGTTGCAGACCTGATAGCTGCCATCCGACCCCGTGAGTTTCACGCCTTCCACCGTGCAGCCGATCACGATGTCCCAACCACCATTGGCGTTCTGCGCGATGGACGTGATCTTCAGCGTCGCATCACCGGCCGCAGCCTCGTTGGATGCCGCCGTGTTGAGGAGGAACTGGTTCTGCGCGGCACTCACGTCGCCATCGCCGGCGACATTTGCCTTCCAGACATCGTACAGACCCTTGACGGTCGCGTCTTCCGCCGGGATATATTCAGGATATCCAGCGGAGGCGGAGGCCTTCGCGGTAATCGTGAGGGAGGCTTCGACACCGCCATCGACAGTGAACGAACCCGTACCCGCTACACCGTCAAGCGAACCCGTCAGGCCAACCGATGCACACGAATCGAACCCGAAACCTTCGGCATACGAGATCGACGTAATCAGAATTGTCGCACCTGCCACAAGGTCTTCGACTTCCGTGCCGTATTGCGTCTCGCCATTTACCGTGTATTCAACTGCGGACACGTTCTCGCCGAGATTCAACGTGAAATTGACGACTTTGGCGGCAGGATCAGTCGTCGTGATAACGAGGTCATCGACAAGACCCTCACCAGCAAAGCCGACGGCCTGAAGGGCATTCTTGGATGTCGACGAGGTGGCAGCCTTCAATGAAAGCACAACCTGTCGAGTTCCAATAGCCTGAAACAGTGCCTGATTTTGCATGAAAATGGCAAGCACATTCTGGTCGTTGACATTAATCGTATCTCCACCAAATGTGCAATCAACGCCATTGATCTTGACACGGAACGCCATCAACCCCAACTGAGGCCCCATATCTTTTCCGCCAACAACTGAAGCGGGAATCACCTCAACGGTGAGACGATACCATACGCCAGGTTCAACTGGGATGTTTTGGACTACGTATTCCCTTTGGGAAGCCGATGCCGCGCTCGCCAAATATCCACCCTTTACCACAAGGTTCGTCGCCGTTGTGACAACCTCTACGCCATCATCTCCAGGAGTGGTCGTGGCCGTCTCCTTGAGATAGATCATGAGCTTGTCGTCATCACCGGGGGTCACCGTGTCAGAGGAAGGCGTGACCGTGAACTGCACGAGCGTATCAACGTAGGTTGTGGCAGTAATGTCTTCCCCAACCTGTGGAGCGGAACCGGCGACAGGAGCAAATGTGCGGAGCAGAGGAGCTGTGCCTGTGCTGACCTGCAGGGCATTCGCGCGCGAGGTCTTGTCCGCACCGTCAAACTTGGCGACACCAGTCGGACGGGTCACGGGAGTGGCATTGTCCGTAAACGCGACAATCTCCGACTCGTTGTCATCGGCGTTCTCACCGACATAGCAGAAATAGGAGTCGGTATCCGTGGAGCTAACCATGTTGTCGCGGGTTCCAGTAATGACCTTGTCGCCTTGATTGAGCTTCTCAAAGCCCGTGGAGGCATTCCTATTCTGAATGGCCTGCGCAACGGAGGCGATGCCGATGGCAGTCGCCGCCGCAAGCATAAACTTCAGTGTCTTCATTGTGTTTTTCCTTTGTTTTCCCGTGAACGACGAACAAGTCCGCCCCTCACGAGGGCCGACTCTTCTGTTGACGGGATGAAACATACCAAAAGTCGCCGGCCGATGCAAGAGTTTTATTTTGATAGTTGGTAGTTGATAGTTGGTAGTTGGTAGTGAGAAGGCTACTATCTACCATCTACCAACTACCAACTACCATCTACCATCTACCAACTGCCACTATGCTATAATCGGCGCAAACATTTACACACAACCGATATGACCGACAAGATACTTAAATTGAACCCTGCCGCGTTCCTGTTCGACCTCGACGGGACGCTCATCGACAGCGAGACGCTGTGGGCAAAAGCCATCGCGGGGTGGTTAGGCTCCCATGGCATACACGCCGATCTGCACGAGATATGCGCACTCGTGTTCGGACACAGCTGGCTCGACATACGCTCATCCCTCCTTGCGCGATTTCCGGCAATGCCAAGGCGCGACATGGAGCAGGATGCGTCCGAACTCCGCTCCCACTACGCGAAGATAGCGACAGCTCCGGCGGACATGGTAATACGCTCCGCAGTCGCGTTCTACAGGGAAGCCGCAAAGGTCGCGCCCTGCGCGATCGTCTCCGGCTCGCCCCGCAACGACGTGGCCGAAGCCGCGAGGCTTTGCGGCATAGCAGACGATACCGCATTCGTCCTCGGAGCCGAGGACTACGCACACGGCAAGCCCGCGCCGGACGGCTATCTGCTCGCCGCGAAAAGGCTCGACGTCGCCCCGTCCGACTGCATCGTGGTGGAGGACTCCACCGCCGGGGTCAGGTCTGGCATCGCTGCGGGCATGAAGGTAATAGGCGTAGACCGCAACAGGATTGTCAGACAGGACTTTTCAGGATGCGTCTTGACGGTCTCCGACCTCTCGGAACTGTCCGCATAGCGGGAGGGACGCAATTCATTGCGTCCGTGTTCTCGGTCGAGCGGGAGCTCGACCCAATCGCAAATCGTAAATCATAAATCGCAAATCCCACTACCAACTACCATCTACCAACTACCAACTACGCAAGCTCCTTCATGCGGTTCTTTCTCGAATAGTGGAAATACAGAGTAAGGTCGGTGGATACGAGCGTCATGTCAATAAGATACACGGCGATCAGCCAATCGTTCGACGGATCCGAATCAAGTATGCGGGCCATTATGCCGCAAACGTAGCCGACAAGAACAATCGCCATGAACATGGGGCTTTTGCCGTCCACACGCTTTGCGCGATACGTACGCGCAATCGCGAACGGCCACGAGAAGCCGAACGCGAAAAGCATGAAGAACTCACATAACTGGGAGATTCCCATCACGTGTAGCGCAGCACCTCGTCAACCGTAGTGTAGCCATCGAGGATTGCGCGGACGCCATCCTCGCGCATGGTGCGCATGCCGAGCTCCCGGGCCTTCTCCCGGATGATGAGCGTAGGGGAACGCTTGTTTATCAATTCGCGTATCGGGTTCGATATCCGCAGATACTCGAAGATCGCCTTGCGCCCCTTGTAGCCGGTGCCGTTGCACGTCTTGCAACCCTTGCCGTAGTAGAACGGGCGGCCACCGATCTGGTCTCGCGTGAGCGATATGCGGTCGAGCGTCTCGTCGTCCGGCTCGTACGGCTGCCTGCACTCCTTGCAGCACGTGCGGAGAAGACGCTGGCCGAGCACGGCCTCGAGCGTCGAGGCGACCATGTACGGCGGCACGTTCATATCCACGAAACGCATCACCGCGCCGGCGGCGTCGTTTGTGTGGAGCGTGGAGAACACCAGGTGGCCGGTGAGGGCTGCCTGGATTGCGACCTCCGCAGTCTCAAGGTCGCGGATTTCCCCGATGAGCATGATGTCCGGGTCCTGACGCAGGAACGCGCGCAGCACCTTCGGGAACGTGTTCCCCACCTCATGGTTGACCGGCACCTGCACAATGCCGTCCACATCGTATTCCACGGGCTCCTCGGCCGTGAGGATCTTCGTGTCTATCGAATTGATCCTGCGAAGCACGGAATACAGGGTGGTGGTTTTGCCGGATCCCGTAGGCCCGGTCACCACGATGATCCCGTTAGGCTTCTCGATGTCCATCGTCAGCTGCTCGTAGACATCCTCCGCGAGTCCCACGTTCTCAAGGTCGAGCGACGTGGCGCTCTGGTCGAGAATACGCATAACCACGGATTCGCCATGCACCGTCGGCAGGCACGACACGCGCAGATCCACCGGACGCCCGGCCACGTTGATCGCTATGCGGCCATCCTGCGGAACGCGGCGTTCCGCGATGTTCAGCCCGGCCATGATCTTCACGCGGGAGATGATCGCCGGAGCCATGGAGACGTCAGGGGCCTTCATGGCGTACAGTGCGCCATCCACGCGGTAGCGGATCTGGAAGTCCTTTTCAAACGGCTCGATGTGAATGTCGGCCGCGCGATCGACCACGCCCTGGTAGAGGATCAGGTTCACGAACTTCACGACGGCGTTGTTGTTCGCGGCGCCCTCAAGGGCCGCCACGTCGTTCGGGTCGCTCTTGATGCTCTCGTCCATGTCCATGCCGGAGCCGAGGCTCTTGAGCATGTCCGCGACGGACTCCGTATCGTCCCCGTAGTACTGCGCGATGCGGTCGCGCACGTCGCCTTCCCGCGCCATGACGAACCGCACGTCCTTCGTAAGCACGAACGTAAGCTCGTCCGACACGCGAGGGTCTATGAGGTCGCTCGTCGCGAGGGTCACGCTCGTGTCGTCCGCCGCGACGGCAAGCACGTTGTACATTCGCGCAACGGATGTCGGTATGGACTGCACGACGTCCGTCGAGAGCGTCATGGACGAAAGATCAACGACCTCGCAGCCCTGGTAGGCGGCCATCATGCTCAGCAGGTCATCCTCCGTCACGTACTCGCCGTCTATGAGTATCTGGCGGATTGTCTTGCCCGTGGGGTTCTTCGCCTCATCGAGTATCGTATCCACCTGGGCATCGTCAAGCACCCCGTTCTGCACAAGCAGGTCAAGGAGCGGGTCAAGCGGTTTGCGGGTATCTGCCATCGTGAAAGTCCTCCGATTCGGTGTCGGCGGCGCGTCAGCGTCCCATCTCTTCCTTCAGCTTCGCGACCACGCTATCGGGATCCTGCGACTTGGTTATGAGGTCGTCGTAGGAGATCAGCCCGTTCTTGAAGTGGTCGAGCAGGCAGCTGTCGAGCGTGACCATGCCGAACTTCGCGCCGGTCTGCATGTCGGACTTTATCATGTTCGTCTTGTTGTCGCGGATGCGGCTCTGGATCGCCGGGGTGGATATCATGATCTCGAACGCGGCGATCCGCCCGCGCACTTCGCCGTTCGGCTCGACCTTCGGCAGCAGGATCTGGGAAATCACCGCCTGCAGCCCGGACGCGAGCTGCGTACGGATCTGCTGCTGCTGGTTCGTCGGGAAGGCGTCCACGATTCGGTCGATCGTCTCGGCGGCGCCTGTCGTGTGGAGCGTACCGAACACCAGATGCCCCGTCTCGGCGGCGGTTATCGCCGCACCTATCGTCTCGAGGTCGCGCATTTCGCCCACGAGGATGACATCCGGGTCCTGACGCAGGGCGCGGCGGATGGCCTCCGCGAAGCTCGGCACGTCGTCGCCGACCTCGCGCTGCGTGACCAGGGATTTCGCCGACTTGTGGTAGAACTCTATCGGGTCTTCAATGGTGATTATGTGCACCCCACGCTCTTGGTTGATCACGTTCAGCATCGAGGCGAGCGTCGTGGACTTGCCGGAGCCGGTAGGCCCCGTGACGAGTATCAGCCCACGCGGCTTGAAAAGCAGCTCCTTCACGGTATCCGGCAGGCCGATCTGCTCAAGAGTGAGGAGCTTGGACGGGATCATGCGGAGCACCGCGCCCCAGTTCTTGCGCTCCCTGAACACGCTTACGCGGAAGCGCGTGCCGTCCGCATGCGCCAGCGCGAAGTCCGCGCCTCCGCTCCTCTCCACCTCGGCGAGCTGATGCTCGCTGCACATCTGCTTGCACAGCTCATAGGTGTCTTCCGGGGCAAGATCCTCTTCCGAAATGGGCTGGAGTTCGCCATGGACGCGCAGCTCCGGAGGCATGTTAGCGCGTATATGGAGGTCTGACGCGCCATACTCTATCGTCGCCGCCAAAAGATCTTCAATCGTTATTTCCGTCGCCATCTTGTTCCCTTTCAGTTATGCGGGATCAGTCTCCGCCAGATCAGTCCTCGTCGCCCATTGTCGCCTGGATAACCTCCTTCAGGGAGGTCATTCCCGAGGCCACCTTGAGCATTCCGTCCTCGCGCAACGTGCGCATGCCCATCTCGCGCGCCCTCTCGCGGAGGACTCCGGCGGGGGCGTGGTCGAATATCAGGCGCTGGATCGTATCGTCGATCTCGAAGATCTCGAAGATGCCCTTACGTCCCTTGTACCCGCCGTTGCAGGCGCTGCAGCCGGCCCCGATGTACATATGCTCGGGACGCGTCTTCGCGATCGCGCCAAGCATCTTGAGGTCGCGCTCGGTAGGCGTGTACTCCGTCTTGCACTTCGTGCATATGGCGCGCACGAGGCGCTGCGCCATCGCCGCCCGCAGGGCAGAGGCCACGAGGAACGGCTTTACGCCCATATCGGTGAGACGCGTCACCGCCGACGGCGCGTCGTTGGTGTGCAGCGTGGAGAACACCAGGTGGCCCGTGAGCGCCGCCTCCATGGCGATGTCGGCCGTCTCGGAGTCGCGGATCTCGCCGATCATCACGATGTTCGGCGCCTGGCGCAGGATTGAGCGGAGCGCCGCCGAGAAGTCAAGCCCCACATCCCGGTTCACCTGCACCTGGTTGATGCCGCTCATCTGGTATTCCACGGGGTCTTCGACCGTGATGATCTTGCGGTCCGGGAGGTTGATCTGGCCAAGGCAGGCGTAGAGCGTAGTCGTCTTGCCGGAGCCGGTAGGCCCCGTGACGAGCACCACGCCATCGGAAAGGTGGATCAGCCGCTCGAACTTGTTCTGGTCATCCGAGAGGAAGCCGAGCTGGGGCAGGCCAAGCGCCAGGTTGGACTTGTCGAGAATACGCATGACGATCGACTCGCCATGGTTCGTTGGCACCGAGTTGACGCGCAGGTCGAGGTCGCGGCCGTTCACCTTCACCTGGATTCGTCCATCCTGCGGGATGCGCTTCTCGGAGATCTTCATCTTCGACATGATCTTGATTCGCGAGAGGATGGCGCCCTGCAGGCGCTTCGGCGGCGAATCCATCTTGCGCAGCGCCCCGTCGATGCGGTACCGCACCCTGAACTCCTTCTCCATCGGCTCAAGATGTATATCGGAGCACTTCATCTTGATGGCGTTGGAGATTATCATCGAGCAGAGCCTGATCACCGGAGCGTCGTCGCCGTCATCCGAATTCTCGGAGGCATCGCCGAACTCGTCGTCCGTGCGCGTCTCGACGGAGTCCGCACCGCTCGGATACAGCTTCTCCATCGCAGCCTTCAGCTCGTCTATCGGGGCGAGGATGGCCTGCACGTCGCGCCCGTGAAGCACGTAGCGGAGCGAATCGACGGCATCGTACCCCATCGGGTCGGTGAGCGCGACCGTGAGCGAATCGGAATCGCCGATGATCGGCACCACCCCGTACTTGCGGGCTATCTCGGCCGGGAGTATCTTCGTTATCTCCGGGTCTATCGCGTTGGGATCCACATGGCAATACTTGATCCCGAACTGCTCCGCGATGATCCCGAGCACGTCGTCCTGCGAAACGACGCCCGAGGAGACCAGCACGTCAAGCGTGGTCTCATCGCCTTCGCGCATGGAATTAGCCGCTGCGGCGACCTGCTCTGCGGTCAGGAAGCCCTGCTCCCGCAGAAGCGTCAATACGTATTCGTCATTAGAAGTCATTGCTGTGAAGTAATATATCAGATTGCACTTTCAAGCGCAACCCATACAGGGGGCAGTTGGTAGTTGGTAGTGGGTAGTTGGTAGTTGGTAGTGGGTAGTTGGTAGTTGGTAGTTGGTAGAGGGTAGAGGGTAGAGGGTAGAGGGTAGTCCGTGTCCGCCATCGGTCGCAACAAGTGCGACTCTCCCGCATTTCTGCACTTCCGCACGGCCATTTCACTCCATCGAGGATGCGAGTTTCCTGATTCGGCGCGATGTGCGCACGGCGCAGAACTGCTTGCCGCACATCGAGCAGTGGTCGTCGCCATGCGCCTCGTCGGTGAACGCGCGCGTCCTGAGCCAACGCTCCTTTGCGCGCTTCGGGTCAAGGCTCAGTTCGAACTGGCGATCCCAGTCGAACGCCGCGCGGGCGTCGGCCATCGCATCGTCGCGATCCCTTGCGCCGGGGAGGCCGCGTGCGACGTCGCCGGCGTGTGCCGCGATCTTGTAGGCGATGCAGCCCCGGTGCACCTCGTCCGCATCGGGCAGGCCAAGGTGCTCCGCCGGCGTCACGTAGCACAGCAGGGAAGCGCCGTACGTCGCGGCGGCGGTCGCGCCGATCGCCGACACGATGTGGTCGTAGCCCGGCGCGATGTCCGTAGTGACCGGACCCAGCACGTAGAACGGAGCCTTGCCGCAGACCTTCTGCTCGCGCTCCATGTTCATCTGGATCTGGCTGAACGGGACGTGTCCCGGGCCCTCCACCATGACCTGTACGCCGCGCTTGCGGCAACGCTCGACGAGCTCGCCGAGCACGTCAAGCTCTCCGAACTGGGCGGTGTCGGAGGCATCGGCAAGACAGCCCGGACGCATCCCGTCGCCGAGCGACACCGTAACGTCATGCTCGGCAAGGATGTCCATGACCTCGTCCCAATGCGTGTAGAGCGGGTTCTCGGCGCGGTTCTCCATCATCCATTCCGCCATTATCGCGCCGCCCCGGGATACTATGCCCATCTTGCGCTTCATCGCCTGCGGGATGTGGCGCAGGAGAAGCCCCGCATGGAGCGTCATGAAATCAACCCCCTGCTCCGCCTGCGAACGGATCACGTCGATAAGGAACGAAGGGTTCATCTGCGGGATGTCGCCATCAAGACGGGAAATCGTCTCGTACACGGGCACTGTGCCGAGCGGCTTTGGACTCGCGTCCAGCATCCCCTGCCTGATGGCCTTCAGGTCGTCCGACCCGACAGAGAGATCCATCACGAAATCCGCCCCGGCATCGAGGGCGACCTTTAGCTTGTCAAGCTCGTCGCCGCGCCCGGAGTGCGTTACGCTGCGTCCGAGATTGGCGTTTATCTTCGTGGTGAACATCCGGCCCACGCCTACAGGACGCACGTTCGCGTGATGCGGATTGAGCGGAATCACCGCCTCGCCGGAAGCAACTGCGGCGCACACCGCCGCCTCCGGCACCTTCTCCTCTGCGGCCACGACCTTCATGGCCGCCGTGACAATGCCCTTGCGGGCAGACTGCAACTGCGTCATACCTTTCCTCCGCAGGAATTACCCTGTTCAGGTTCACGGGTCTCATCTCAGCCAAACGGCCCCATGCCGCCAAGCACCCCGATCAACGTCCGAAATTATACCACAACTCTTGGCCCGTCACGGCGTCCAACCGCATTTCACGCCCGACTTAGCCATTCGCCGGAGGCGGCTGCCCGCCATCACCATGCTCATGACGCCCTTCCCAAGTATCGCCGGAGGCGGAACCGGCGCGATGGCTGGGGAAGATGAAGCCGAGCACCTCAAGGCCGATCAGCGAAAGGACTGTGGACGCGATGCCCACGGCATAGAGTCCGGCCGCGATCGCCATCCCGATTCCGGCCGCCACCCATATGCCGGCGGCGGTCGTAAGGCCATGGACGGCGTGCCGCTGAACCATGATCGCCCCCGCGCCTATGAACCCTATGCCGCTCACGATCTGCGCGGCGACGCGCGACGGGTCGCCGCGCGAATCGAATCCGTAGCGCGACACAATCAGCATCAGCGCCGCGCCGATCGCAACCAGCATGTGGGTGCGCGTTCCGGCCACCTTTGCGCGGTATTCCCGCTCTGCGCCAATCAGCCCGCCAAGAAAGGCCGCGAGCACCAGCCGCAGGATCAATGTGAGCGTATCCGACGTATCCATGGTTACATCCTCCCTGGCTTAAAATCAAGAAGGCCGCAACGTCAGTTGCGGCCCCCTGCATCTTCTGCCGACAGAAAGCCTCAGGCCTTCTTGGCGAGCTCGACGAGCGTCTTGAATCCGCCGGGGTCGTTGATCGCGATCTCCGCGAGCATCTTGCGGTTCAGGGCCACGCCTGCGTTGATGAGGCCGGCTACGAACTTCGAGTAGCTGACGCCCTCCGCACGGGTCGCCGCATTGATTCGGGCGATCCAGAGCTGACGGTAGTCGCGCTTCTTGAGCTTGCGGTGCTCGGTCGCCAGACGGCGGGCGCGATCCCGCGCCTCCATGGCCTGACGGATGTTCTTGGAGCGAGGACCGCGGAAGCCCTTGACTTCCTCAAGTATCCTGCGGCGGCGTTCGCGCGATGCGGGTGCGTTGGTTGCACGTGACATTTTATGTTTCTCCTATATTGTTATGCGCCCTGCAGCATACGCAGCATGGTCTTCTGGACCGTTTTGTCAGTGACCGTCGTACCGCGGAGGTTGCGCTTGCGCGTACGGCTCTTGTAGCCGTTGAGGTGCGCCTTGCCGCCCTGCGAACGCAGGACCTTCCCCGTGGCCGACCTTTTCATGCGCTTCGTGGCGCACTTCTTCGTCTTCATCTTTGGCATTTTTCTTATCCTTTTTTATGTTCCTAACCGGTCAGGCAGTCGGTTAAAGGCCTGATCCAGACGGAAAAACGAGGGTGAATGATACCATATCGCACCTTTTTCCGCAAGTGCGGAAATTTGCGCTCACTCTCCTCCGACGATAACGCGGCGACCCTCGATGCGGAGCCTCCCCGCCGCAAGATGACGCAGCGCCTCGGGATAGGCGATATGCTCCTGCACCTGGATGCGCGCATGGAGCGACTCCGGAGTGTCGTCCTCCATCACCGGAACGCACTTCTGTACGATGATCGGCCCGGAATCCGTGCCGGCATCCACGAAATGCACCGTCACGCCGGCCACCTTGCACCCATATTCGAGCGCCTGCGTCCAGCTGTGTACGCCGGGGAATGCCGGGAGCAGGGCTGGATGTATGTTCAGCACCCGCATCGGGAACGCCGCCAGCAGACCGGGCTTCACGATCCGCATGAAACCGGCAAGCACAACGGTATCGCATCCGGCATCCTTGAGCAGGCGGATGCATTCTTCCTCCGCACGTCCCTCGAGCTTCGTCTTCCACGGGGAGCAGTCGAGGTAGCGGCCCGGGATCCCATGGCGCTTCGCCCGGTCAAGTATCCTGGCGTCCGGGACATCCGCCAGCACGAGACGGATCTCGGCGTCAAGCTCGCCATTCCCGATGGCATCCACGATAGACTGCATGTTGGACCCCGATCCGGACCCAAGAATGCCAAGTTTCAGAGTACCCATGCCGACATCCTCTCCTCTCCTTGCCGACGCCGCCATGCGGCATCAGGCCTTGCGTTCCGAGCGCTTCGCCTCGTCCCAAAGGGCATCCATCTCCCCAAGCGTCATGTCCCTGAGGCTGCGGCCCTGCGCCTTCGCACCGGCCTCGACGGCACGGAAACGACGCGAGAACTTCCGCGTCGCGTTGTCGAGGGCGGACTCCGCATCCGCCTTGAGGTGCCTCGCCAGATTGGCCACCGCAAACGCGAGATCGCCAAGCTCGTCCTTGACGGCCATGTCAAGCGAAGTATCCTGCGAGGCGTCGATGGCGGCCTCGAGTTCAGACAGCTCCTCCCTGATTTTCGCAAGCGGGCCCTTCGCATCCTTCCAGTCAAAGCCTACGCGGGCGGCCTTCTCCTGGGTCCGCTGGGCCTTGAGCAGTGCCGGAAGATCCGCCGGAACGCCGTCAAGGGCCGAATGGCGAAGCTCCTTCCTGTGTTCCTGCTGCTTTATCTGCTCCCAGTTCCGGAGCACTGCGGCAGGATCCTTCGCCACGGCATCGCCAAACACGTGTGGATGCCTGCGCACAAGCTTGTCCGAAATGGCGTTTGCGACATCATCGAAGGAGAACTCGCCCTTCTCCTCCGCCATCACGCACTGGAACATCACCTGGAGAAGCACGTCCCCAAGCTCTTCCACGTGGTTGTCCCGGTCTTCCGGGCGGCTCATGGCCGAAATAAGCTCGTAGGCCTCCTCGAGTACGCAAGGCTTCAGGGTCTCGAGGGTCTGAACCCTGTCCCACGGACAGCCCGTCTCCGGGTCGCGGAGGCGGGCCATTATGTCGTGCAGACGCTCTATGCCTGTCATCAGGAAACCTTCAGCATCTTCAGCACGGTGTCTGCCGCGCCCTTGTCGAGAGCCTTGACCACGTCGTCCGCGCCACCGAAGTCCTGCCATGCGACACGGTCGTTCACGACTCCAAGCGCGCTCATTCCGGCGATGAGCACGGCCTTTACGCCGAAGCCGGAACCGGTGACGGCGGCGGTGAGCATCTCATGCAGCCCGTTCTGGCGGCACGCGCGCTTCCACACGTCCCACTTGCAGCTCCCGTAGGTCGACGAGGTCTCGGTGTACACGACAACGCGCTCGTCGCCGATCGCGGAGGCAAGAGCAGCCGCATCGCCATGCGTCGCCACGACGACCTTGACGCCCTTCTCAAGCAAGGCATTCAGGAACTCCCTGAATGCGGAGGTCACCGCCTGCGGAGCCTTCTCGGTGACGACGGCGTTGAATGCGGAGTTCAGCTCACGCGACAGCGCGGCGGCATCGGCGTCGCACCCGACCTTCTCGAACAGCTCCAGAAGCCCGCCATGGTAGTTGCCGCCTGCAAGATGCGCAGCCTCAAGGTGCGCGTCAAGCTCCACGCCTACGCCCTTGAGCAGGTTCTTTGCGGTCTCAAAGAGGATTTCCGCGCCATTAAGCACCGTGAAGTCGAACTCGACTATGACGCCCTTGTTGATCATTGCCATTTAATGCTCTCCTTGTTTATTTCTTGACTGTGCGCGTCTTGCGCATGCGCGGCTGGCCGATCTCGCGCAGCATCTTGCGGAAGCGGCTGTTGCGGACGTTGAACGGCTTGCCGCCCCTGACGCGCGTAAACTCGCAGGCCTTCAGGATGTTCGAGTCGTCCTCATCCTTGCCGATCACCCCGCCAACGCCCTTCATCGCGGAATCCACCGCCAGCGCACAGCACTTCTGTATGAGATCCAAATCCTTCTTGCACGGCGCCGCCGAGCGGGCGAAATACCCGCTCTTGAACACCTGCGTCTTCTCCGCGCCGAGCATCTCGCCAAAGCGCTTCGCGAAGTACTGCCCTACGTTCACCTTGTCGAGGCGCGGATGCCCGAACGCATCGACCGGGACCTCCTCGCCGCGCTTCTGCATCTCCTTGATGATATCCTTCACGCAGGCGCCTTCCGAAACGAAGATGTTCACGTGGCCAAGCTTGTCCATGACGGACCTGAGGCGCCGGCCCTCGGCCTCGAAATCGATCTTCGATTCCGGGACGTACACGGCATTGACGTCCAGACTTTCCTTGGACCACCCGAACGACGGGACGAGATTTGCCTTCCTGGACTTGAACATGCGACGGTAGTAGATGGCCGTGAACGCCGTGAGCCATCCGCAGTTGCGCCCCATGACCTCGTGGATGATGAGCGACCTCGGCGAGGCGCTGTCCTCCTTCACTACGTTCCAGAAGTATTTCGCCCCCTCTTCTGCGGCAGTGTATGCGCCAAGGGACTGCTTGATCGGATAGACGTCGTTGTCCACCGTCTTCGGAAGGCCAACCACGGTGAGGTTGTATCCGTTCTTCGCGAGATAGGCCGCAAGGTCGGCCGCCGTGGTGTTCGTATCGTCTCCGCCAATCGTGTGCAGGACGTCAACCCCATCCTTTACGAGCTGGTCTGCCGCGACCTTCAGGGGATCCTCCCCTTCCTTGACAAGGCCGCGCTTGACGCAATCCTTGACGTTCGTGAGCTTAACGCGGCTGTTGCCGATCGGGCTCCCGCCATGCTTCGTGAGCTTAAGGGCGTTTTTGCGCACCTCATCCGTGACCTTGATCGAATTCCCCTTGAGGAGGCCCATGTATCCATCGAGATATCCAATCATCTCCACTTCGGGGGCCTTCTTGGTGTATTCGTCGATCAGGAATCCTATCGAGCTGGAAAGGCATGGGGCCAAACCGCCTGCGGTCAAGAACGCAACCTTCTTTACTGTCTTCTCCATTTTCACTTTAGTCCTTTCATCACATTGACAATCTCTATCGCGGCCTGCATCGCGGAAAACCCCTTGTTCCCCTGCTTTGTGCCGCAGCGCTCGATGGCCTGCTCAAGGTTCTCCGCGCTCACCACGCCATCCGCCACCGGAACACCCGTCTCAAGGGCAATCTCGGTGAACGCCCGCGCCGTGGTCTCGTTTATGAGGGACGCATGCGGCGTAGCCCCCTGCACAACAGCCCCAAGGGCCACTATCGCATCGCATCCGCCCGTCGCGGCAACCTTCTTGGCCACTATCGGCAATTCATAGGCGCCAGGCACACGCACAAGCGTAAGATCGCTCTCGTCTCCGCCATGTCGGACAAAGGCATCGACAGCCCCCTTCACAAGCTGCTCCACCAAAAAGGAATTAAAGCGGCTCGCGACAAGCGCGACCCGCAACCCCTTTGCATCCAGATTCCCGCTGACTTCCTTCACTGCATACTCTCCTTGCATTCTCCAAACGAAAAAAGTTGAGGAATTATATCATATTAAGCCCTTTGGTGTCAAAAAATGGCAGCCCAGCCCATTTTGGCCCCTTGGCCCGGCATCTGCACCCGAGGCCAGCCGCCATGGCCTGCTTTGTGCTATAATCCCCCCATGAGAAGTTATCTTGAGCGG
The DNA here is from genome assembly GCA_934667425.1 of uncultured Kiritimatiellota bacterium. Lineage (GTDB taxonomy): Bacteria > Verrucomicrobiota > Kiritimatiellia > RFP12 > UBA1067 > UBA1731. Next base: position 14,911 of record CAKULV010000015.1, read on the forward strand.
TTGGCATGGGGAACCGACGCCAGCTTCTATCGTTTCATCCCCGAAGAGGTGCTGATGCCGGAAACGGAAGCCGAAGTCGCGGACATCTTCGCCAGGGCGCACCGCGAAGGCAAGAGCGTCACCTGCCGGGCCGCCGGCACCTCGCTTTCCGGCCAGGCCACCGGCGATTCGCTCCTCATGGTGTGCGGAAAGAAGTGGGAGAAGTGCGAGGCGCTTGACGACGGCGGGCGGATCCGGCTCCAGCCGGGCGTGGTGGGAGGCCGCGTGAACTCCGTGCTCAAGCCCTACGGGCGCCGCTTCACGCCAGACCCCGCATCGTTGGGCAGCGCCATGGTGGGCGGCATCGTCGCGAACAACGCATCCGGAATGTGCTGCGGGACCCACGCCAACAGCTACCGCATGCTTGAGTCCGTGCGGCTCGTGCTTGCCGACGGCACAATCCTCGATACCGGCGACCCCTCCTCGCGTGCCGCGTTCGCCGCCTCTCACCCCGGCTTCCTCGACCGGCTCGCCGAATTGCGCGACCGCACTCGCGCCGACGCGAAACTCGTGGAGCGCATCCGCCGCAAGTATTCGATCAAGAACGTCACCGGCCTCACCATTCTGCCGTTCGTGGAGTACGACGATCCCTTCGACATCCTCGCGCACCTGATCGTCGGCAGCGAGGGTACGCTCGCGTTCCTTTCCGAAATCACGGTGCGGACCGGCCCCCTGCCGGAGGTGGAGGAATCCGCGCTGCTGCTCTTCCACACCACGAAATCCGCCTGCGAGGCAGTCTCGGCGATGAAGCCCACCGGTGCGCTCTCCGCCGCAGAATTCTTCGACCGCAAGGCGATGCGCGCGGTCGAGAAGGACTTTCCGGAGCTATTGGGCCTGCCGGAGGATGCCGGAGCCGTACTCGTCAAGACCGAATCCTATAGCGATGCCGAGGCCGCAAAAAAACGCGCGGACATTGCCGCAGTCCTTTCAGGATTCAAGCTTGCCACCCCCGCCGAATTCACCGCCGACCCCGCGCTCACGGGCAAGTGGTGGGCCATGCGCAGCGGCATCTTCCCCGCCGTGGGCGGCACCCGCGAGATCGGCGCCACCTGCCTCATCGAGGATGTGGCCGTGCCGGTTCCACGTCTCGCCGAACTTACGCTTGAGCTTCAGTCGCTTTTCCGCGAACACGGATATCACGACGCCGTCATCTACGGCCACGCGCTTGAGGGCAATTGGCATTTCATCCTCAACCAGCGCTTCGACACCCCGGAGTCCGTCGCCCAGTACGATCGCATGATGCGCGCCGTGGTGGAGCTTGTGGCCGGCAAGTATGGGGGTTCTCTGAAGGCCGAACACGGCACCGGGCGCAACATGGCGCCGTTCGTCAGGCGCGAATGGGGCGATGCCGCATACCGGCTGATGCGCGACGTGAAAGACCTCTTCGACCCCAAGGGGATTCTCAACCCCGGGGTGATCTTCAACGAAGACCCCGCATCGTACGTGCGGCATCTCAAGCCGCTGCCCCGGGTGCACGAGATCGTGGACCGGTGCATCGAGTGCGGATTCTGCGAGGTGAACTGCGTGGCGTGCGGCTTTTCGCTCTCATCGCGCCAGCGAATCGTCGTGCAGCGCGAGATTGCGAGGCTGGATGCGCGGGGAGACCGCAAATCGATGCGCCTTGCGGCGGAGCTCGGGCGGGACTTCCGCAAGCCCGGCAGGGATCTCTGCGCGGGCGACGGATTGTGCTCGATGGGCTGCCCCCTGAAGATCAACACGGGAGACTTCATCCATGCGATCCGCGAGCGCGAGATGCCGTCCGTCGCCAGACGCTTCGGCGAGTTCGCGGCTCGCCGGCTTCCGCTCGCGGCGGATGGCGTCGGCGCACTCGTCGATCTCGCCGCGCTCGGGCAGGCCGTGCTCGGCAACCGGCTCATGTACGCCGTCTGCCGCGCACTGCATCGCGGCTCATGTGGACTGATCCCGCTTTGGACGCCCGCCATGCCGCACAGAGTGCGCAGGATGCCGAACCCGGCGCATGGCACAGGCCGCGACAAGGTCGTGTACTTCCCTTCATGCATCAACCAGCGCATGGGACTCGCAAAGGGAGACCCGGCCGACAGTCCGCTCGTCAACGAAACGACGGAGCTGCTGGAGAAAGCCGGCTACGAGGTCGTGTTCCCCGCGAACATGTCCAGCCTCTGCTGCGGCACCATCTGGGAATCGAAGGGCATGCCGGATGTGGCAGACCGCAAGGCAGCCGAACTTGGGGATGCCCTTAGGGCCGCGTCAGAGAATGGGCGCTGGCCAGTCCTGTGCGACCAGAGCCCGTGCCTGTACCGGATGCGGCACACGATCAGGGGGCTGGATCTCTACGAGCCGTTCGAGTTCATCGCGAAGTTCGTCCTCGGCCGCCTTGACATCACGCCGCTCGACACCTGCGTGGCGGTGCACCCCACCTGCTCGATGCGCAAGATGGGACTCGTCCCCACGATCCTCAAGGTGGCCAAGGCCTGCGCCCGCGAGGTGGCGCTGCCCGAGGAAGTGGGATGCTGCGCATTTGCCGGAGACAAGGGCTTTACCGACCCGAAACTGAACGAATGGGCCCTGCGGAAGCTGCGCGGACGCATCGCCGAAACCGGCGCCACGGTCGGCTACTCCAACTCCCGCACCTGCGAGATAGGGTTGACTCTTCACTCCGGGATACCTTACATGGGAATCGCGCATCTTGTGAACAAGGCATCGAGGCCACGCGAAGGCGGCGACCAGGTCGCCCCATTCCATCAGCGTCGGGAGCCGTAGGCAAAACAGGGCCGCGCCAGCGCCCTTTTCTGTCAAAAAACGGAGGCCGCGCATATGCGCGGCCTCCGTTCCTTGTGCATGCGGACTGATCTCCGCCGTCGCCAGGCCTTACTTGTCGTCAAGCGCCGCGACGCCGGGAAGCACCTTGCCCTCGAGGAACTCAAGGGACGCGCCGCCGCCAGTGGAGATGTGCGTCATCTCAGCGGCCTTGCCGCTCTTCTTCACCGCGCTTACGGAATCGCCGCCGCCAATGATCGAAACGCCTCCGTTGGCCTTCACCGTTGCGACCGCATCGCACACGCCAAAGGTACCCTTGGCGAGCGGAGCGAACTCGAAGCAGCCCATCGGGCCGTTCCATACGACAGTCTTGGCCTTCTTGATCGCCTCGGAAAAGAGCTCGACGGACTTCGGCCCGATGTCCAGCCCCATCCATCCATCAGGAATGTCTCCGTCGCAGACCTCTATCTGGATGTCGGAAGCATCCTTCTCCGCCGGGAACTTGTCGGCGATTACGTTGTCCACCGGGAGCAGGAGGGTGACACCCTTCGACTTTGCGGCCTCAAGCATCTCCTTCGCGTAGGGAATCTGGTCATCCTCGCAAAGCGAGTTGCCGATCTTCATCCCCTGGGCCTTCTTGAACGTGTAGGCCATGCCGCCTCCGACGATCAGCGTATCGACCTTGTTGAGGAGGTTCTTGATGACCTTCAGCTTGTCGGAGACCTTGGCCCCGCCAAGGATCGCCACAAAGGGGCGAACCGGATTCTCGACGGCCTCTCCGAGGAACTTGAGCTCCTTCTCCAGGAGGAAGCCGGAAACCGCCGGGCGCAGATAGTCGGCGACAACCGCAGTGGAGGCGTGCGCACGGTGCGCGGTGCCGAATGCGTCGTTGCAGTAGATGTCGCCGTAGGAGGCGAGCTTCTTGGCCATCTCGGCGCGCTTCGCCTTCAGCTCGGCCTTCTTCGCCTGATACTCCTCCTCGGTGAGGTGGATGCCCTTCTTGTCGTCATCCTTCTTCACCTTGCCGTCCTCGGCCTTGTAGAACCGGGTGTTTTCAAGGAGTGCGACATCGCCAGGCTTGAGTGCCGCGACAACGTCATCCGCCGCCATGCAGTCCGGCGCGAACGCGACCGGCTTGCCAAGACACTTGGAAAGATGCTCCGCAACGGGCTTGAGCGAGAACTCCGCCTCGTATCCCTTGCCCTTCGGGCGCCCAAGATGGCTCATCAGCACCAGCGAAGCGCCCTGCTCCAGCACGTACTTGATTGACGGCAGGGCGGCCTGCACACGCGTGTCATCCGTGATCTTCCCGGAACCATCCTTCGCCATCGGCACGTTGAAGTCAACGCGCATGAGCACACGCTTGCCCTTGAGATCCACGTCCCTCAGTGTCTTCTTAGCCATTGTCGCCTCCTGACGTTACTTTGCCGCCATCTTGTTCATCTTGAGCTGTGCGCGCGACTTGCGCCTGTTGGCGGCATTCTTCGCGATCACGCCCTTTTTGACAGCCTTGTCGAGTCCGCTGACGAACTCCTTGAACTTCTTCTCTGCTTCTTCCTTCTTGCCGGCATCCGCCGCCTTGAAGAGCTTCTTGTGATCGTCATGAAGCTGCGTCTTGACGGACGAGTTGCGCTTGTTCGCCTTGGCGTTCTGACGGTCGCGTTTGCGGGCGGCACGGCCGCCTTTGATATTGGCCATTTTACATTTCTCCTGATTTCTAAAAGAAAACAAGTGTGAATTTTATCAAATTCTCCTATTGACTTCAAGGGGCGAATTTCGTACAATACGCATCACTTTTTTTGCAAAGGCCAGGTTAGCACAGCTGGTAGTGCGGCTCATTCGTAATGAGCAGGTCGGCGGTTCGAATCCGTTACCTGGCTCCACCTCTTGCAGAACCCCTCTTCCACAAGTATCGCGCCGTGGTTTCATGCGTACGCCGCAAGGTCAGAAGCGCGGCATCTTTGCGAGGGAATCCTCAAGTCCGCCGGGCCGGTTCCGCAGGAGCCATATCCGGCGATGCTCCTCCCTGATCGCGCCCAGACGGCGGCTGTCGCGCCTGTGGCAGGCCGCATCTATCAGGTTCGCCATGTACACTATCTCCTCGGCCCACATGGCCCCCGTCCCGTAGATCGTTGGCGACGCGAATGCCGCCGCCGCATGACGGCAGCCTTCCGCCACGGCCGATATCTCGGCAAGCACCGGATCAGTGAGGTTCGGATGCCTCGAATAGCCCCGGTCGCCGGCGAGTATCCTGTACAGCTCGCTCGCGTTCGCCCGCAAGGCGCCGCCACGCAGATACAGCGTTCCGAGTCGGAGCAGGGTGCCGCCGAGCGGTACGCCCATGACCGTATCGAGGGCCTCCTCCAGATCCATCTTGTTCGCCTTCGCGCCATATTCGGCGAACCATCCTCCAAGGACGATCCCCGGCAGCGAGGCCGCAAGCGGCTGCCAATGCCCGCCATCGCCCCAGTCCGTGACGAGGAAGCCCTTTGCCCCGTTCATCCGCCCTGCGGCCTCGGCCGCAGCCATGTTCTCCCTCATGTTCTCAACCCGTCCCGCGAGCGAATTCCAGGAACTGGTTCCCGGGCATACATAGAAGTCAAGGCCGGCCTGGCGGAATCTCGCGGCCTCGTCCGCAAACGGATGGTTTCCCTCGTATCCCCAGTCCAGGGCGATCGCGTCCTTCGGAAGCCGGACGACGAATTCCGGGTGCTTCAGCACAATGTCGCCCCAGAACATCGGACGGTGCCCACGCGCCCTCGCCAGGTCAAAGACCTTCAGCAGAAATCCGAGATACGCCTCCGGATCGCCTATCTCGAACGTCTCGTCGCAACCGACGTTGAACAGCTTCGAGCCGAAGCATGGGAGCAGCTCGTCGTACAGCCCGGACAGGAACTCCAGCGACTCCGGCAACGCGGGATTGAGGGTAGTGGGATCCTTCTTCACGGTTCCCCACGGGGTGATCGCCCCGCCCTTCGGCATTGCGGCAAGATGGTTGTACTCTGGAAGGCGGAGCCAGCGCTCGAGGTGTCCGAACGAGTTCTGGTTCGGCACAAGCTCTATGTCGTTCATCCTGCAGTAGCAGTCGAGCTCGCGGACCTCCGCCGGAGTAAGCGGCGACGCGTCCCTCCATACGGCCTCATGCCCGGAATAGCGGAACGAATGCTCCATGTACAGCTGGAGCTGATTGTAGTTGCACACCTTCAGCAGATCGACGATCTGCCTGAGCGTGGACATGGTCGGCACCTTGTCCCGACTCACGTCGAGCATGTATCCGCGCGCCTCAAACATTACAGGTATCTCTTCCGGCTCTGCCCGGATACCCCGGCATACAATTCGACAAGCGACTGCGCCGGACTCATCATGAGCTTTTGCATCAGCACTTCCTCCACCTGGAAGAAGCCCACGTCCGCCGCCATCTCCACATCGATCCGCATCGGCTTTTCCTCGCCGGGAAGTATCCTGACGTGAAGGATGGCGTTGGCCGAATACTTGTGTATGTCGCCTACGTGCGGCCTGTCGGAACGCGCCATCGAAATGCGAGCCCGGCCCTTCGTCATGTCGCAGCCGTCGCCGATGAGGATCAGCCCCGCTTCAAGCGAGTGTATCCGCGTCGTCCCCATGTGGCCGAGGATGCCCTCCAGCGCCATCGAGCGAATGATCACGCGACGCTTCATGTCGTCCGGCAGCAACGCCTTCAGGCTCCGATCAATGATCGGAACCGAAAGCATCCCCGAGACCCGTTCGTGGCCCTGCCTGCCGACTGTCATCCCGAGATCATGCAGGAAGCCGGCCAGCAGGACGGCAGCGAGACTGTCCTCGAATGCGCCGGCCCCGTCCTCTTCGAGCGAAGTCTTCACGCCAGCCCCATGCAGGATGGACAGCGCCTTGATCGCATTGTAGGCGACCTGGCGCATATGCACCGGGCCGTGGTCGTTGAAGCCGAGGCGGCGGATGGAGACAACGTTCGCGTAGTCCTGCACATGCCGCACCTCCTCGTCGGAAAAGAGATCCCTCGCAAGCGCCTCCGCGAACGGATACCCGTCAAGCCGGCGCAATATCTTCCCCTCAAGTATCGTTTCTTTGACTGACTTCATATTCAACCCATTCCGCCTTGGCGGCAGTTGCCGCAGGCTCCAAGCGGGTTTTCCGCAGCCTCAACCATCCGCCGGAAATCATACCCGAAGTCACGCACGTTGCCGCACGGGACCTGCACGAACCCGCAAGGCTGGAGCGTGCCCGTGTGCGACAGGAACGCAAATCCCCTGCCGCCTATGCACGTCCCCGCCTGCGGGCAGCACGTCAGCTTCACGCGCCTTCCCCTGGACCATTCGATTGCCGACTTGACCTCCGAATCGTCCGGCACGAGGGCGTCAATGCCGCGACCGCGACCGGTAGGGACGAGGAAGAACAGGTCGAGCCTTGTCGCACCTTCCGACATCGCCTTCCCGTACACGGCATCGAGTGTATCGAGAGCCCCCTTCCTCACCACCGTGTTCACCTGGAACGGCATCCCTGCGCCCCTCGCGACGGACATGGCCCCGAGCACGCCGTCCCACGCTCCGTCAATCCCGCGGAAGGCATCGTGCGCGGCCCTGTCCGGCCCGTCCAGCGAAAACGAGCACGCCGTCACACCGGCGTCTTTCAACTCCAAGAGACGATCTTCGGTAACGAGCATGCCGCATGGGGCAAGCACGCTCCTTATGCCCAGCGAGGTGGCATGGCGGATCAGTCCGGGGAGGTCTTCTCGCGTCATCGGCTCGCCGCCGGTCCATATGACCATTGGACGCATGGCGGCAAGGGAATCGAGTACGCGCATGCATTCCGCCGTAGACAGCTCGCCTCTGTATGCGCCATCGGTTGCGGAAGCGCGGCAGTGCCGACATCTCATCGGGCACCGCCGCGTCACTTCCCATGCCAACACGCGTGGACTGGCGAAGTTCGTCCGGACATCCATCAATAGTTGTCGGCCTCAAGCTGGAAGTAAGCCCGCTTGTGGAAACACACCGGACATACATCCGGGGCCTTGTCGCCCTCGATGATCGCGCCGCAATTGCGGCACTGCCAACGCCGTGGCCCGATGCGCTCCCATACCTCGCCGCTTTCGACGTTCGCAAGGAGCTTGCGGTAGCGTTCCTCGTGGTGCTTCTCCACCCCGGCCACGCCCTCGAACTGCCTTGCGATATCCTCGAAGCCCTCGGCCCGCGCCTCCTCCGCGAACTTGCGGTACATCTCCGTCCATTCCTCATGCTCGCCGGCCGCGGCGGCCAGCAAATTCTTTGCCGTATCGCCTATGCCGCCAAGATGCTTGAACCAGAGTTTCGCGTGCTCCTTTTCGTTAAGAGCCGTCTCCTGGAATATCGCGGCGATCTGCTCGTACCCCTCCTTCTTTGCGGCAGAGGCGAAATAGTCGTACTTGTTACGGGCCTGCGACTCGCCTGCGAACGCAAATGCGAGGTTACGCTCCGTCTTCGATCCTTTGAGTTCCATGTTGGCATCCCCCTTTCTGGCTATGGTATTATGCCTCTTCCTCGAACTGGTCCTTGCCCACGCCGCAGACCGGACACACCCAATCGTCCGGCAGTTCGGCAAACGGAACATTGTTGTTCTCCGCCGGATCGTAGACATACCCGCAAACCTTGCAAACATACCTCTTCATATGGAATCCTCCTGTATTAGTTAAACGTTGACACTGATCAACTACTCAGGTGTAAGATAGCAATTGAGGGCCATAAGGTCAAGCATATTCGCAGGAACGCGGCATATGCGCATATGCCTTCGTCGCGTTCCCGTCAAGGACGGAATTCCTGCCACTCGCGAACGCCGGCCTGGGCCTACCTGGGCTTCGCGAAAAACCTGTTGCGGGTGCAGAGCGCAAGGACGGCCCCGACGCCAAGGAGCGCAAGGGATATGGTCTGCGAAATCGAGAACGGCCCCACGGCCGCACGCGGATCCCCCCTCAAGTATTCCATCGAGAATCTGATCACCGCATAGCCGACAAGGTAAAGGGCGACTGTTCCGCCACGGAAGCGCCGGTAGAACATGAACAGGACGGCAAAAAGCGCCGCATTCGCCGCCGCCTCGAACAGTTGCGTCGGAAGGACCGGCAGACTCTGCTGCGCAGCCGAAGATATCTGGCCAAGATTGAGCTGTTCATGCCATGCGGGCGACCCTCGCGGAAATGAGACGGCAAACGCCGATGCGGACTGCTTCCCGTAGCAGCAGCCGTAGAAGAAGCACCCTATGCGCCCGAATGCGTGGCCCATCGGAATCACCACGCACAGCAAGTCGCCCACGGCCAGTGGATTCTCCCTCTTGAATGCGCACCAGCATCCGAACACAATCGTCGCGAGTATCAGCCCGCCATAGAACATCAGCCCTCCCTGGTCTATGCGTATGACATCCATCGGATGCGCCGCGAACTCCGCCTGCCAATGCTCTATCACGTAGGCGATGCGGCTGCCGACCACGCCGGAGACCATCAGCGCCACCAGAAGGTTCCCAAGCGGCTCAAATGGACGCCCGGCTCGGCGGCACAGATGCACAAGCACCTGCCACGCCGCGAAGAATCCGAGCGCCATGCAGCACCCGTATGTCTTCACGTGCAGGAATCCGATGGAAAACAGGTCGGGATGCATGGGTCATCCGCGTATGAGGGCCAGCATGGCGTCGCGCCGCTCTTCCATCAGAGGATGCGTCTTGGCCTCGAGGTTGAGGCGCACGAGCGGCTCCGTATTTGACATGCGCACGTTGAACCACCAGCCTTCGCCGTCCCAGCGATCCACGGAGACGCCGTCAAGCTCGAAGAAATCCGGGAACTGCCGCCGGATCTTCTCCAGGACCGCCGCCGCATCCGCGACCTTGGAGTTGATCTCGCCGGACTGCGAATACTTCCGCAACGGCGCTACCAGCTCGGAAAGCGGCTTGCCGCTCCTGGATACGATATTCGCGAGCGCAAACGTGGCCATGGAAGACGATTCCGCCGTGAAGTTCGCCTTGAAGTAGTAGTGGCCCGAAAGCTCCCCCGCGAATACCGCATCGTTCTCACGCATCTGCGCCTTAATGAACGAGTGCCCCACACGGCTCATCATCGGCTTGCCGCCAGCCGCCAGGATCGCCTCCTGGCACACCTTCGAGGAACGGAGGTCGTAGAAGCACACGGCGCCCGGATTCGCGGCTATCATGTCCTGGGCGATCAGCGCGGTAGTGAAGTCCATCGGGATCACATCGCCCTTCTCGTCAACGAAACCGGCGCGGTCCGCATCCCCATCGAACGCGACGCCGAAGGCATATTTGCCGGGGTTCGCCCTTATCATGGACTGAAGGTCCCTGAGCGTCTCCACGTGAAGCGGGTTCGCGTCATGGTTCGGGAAATCGCCGTCGTATTCGCCATAGATGGAGTCATACGTCATGTCGCTGCCCGCGAACGCAACGGACTCCGCAATGCCCATCCCGTTCGCGAAGTCCATCGCCAGGTGCAAGGGCTTCGCAAGGTGCGCGAACCTGCGCACGTGCTCGCCATAGGCCATTGAGACATCGACCTTCTCGATGACGCCCTTGACGGCGGCATCCTCGCCAAGATCGCCGGAGATCACCATCTTCTCGATATCCTTGATCCCGGTGGCCCCGGAAATCGGCACGGCATTGGCGCGGCACAGCTTGCACCCGTTCCACTCCTTCGTGTTGTGCGAGGCCGTGATCATCACAGACCCGTCCGGTTTGAGCGTTCCGTTCGCGAAGTAGCTCATCGGCGTGGAGGCGAGGCCAACGTCGATCACGTCCACGCCGACATCGTTGAGCCCCTTCGCGAACGCCTCGAAAAGCGAGTCGGACGACTTTCGGCAGTCCCTTGCGACAACGATCTTCTTCGGGGAACCGAGGAAGCGGGCATATGCCCGCGCAATCTTGTAGAACACATCCTCCGTAAGGTCGTCGCCATATATGCCACGGATGTCATACGCCTTGAAAATGCCCATGTGATCTTTCCTGCCTTCCTTGCCCGTTACTGCCTTTGCCGCAAGTTACTTCGCGAAACCGCTGTAAAGCATCTCAAGATGCCGCCCGATGTGCTTTTCGAGCCTCTGGGCATATTCCTCGTCGTGTTCGCGCCACAGCCTGAACAGCCTGTCGCGGAAGCGGAACGTGCCATCCGCGTTCTTCACGGTCAGGATCAGCCCGTAGGTGATGTGTATCAGCTGCCGCGCATCGTTCTGCTCGAAAAGGCCCTCAAGCTCGTCATCCCGGAGCGAATCGAGCGGCGGTATCTTCGAGAGATCCGTCGTGACGTGGTAGTACTTCCTGGCCTCCGCAAAGGCGGTGTCAAGGGCGTACGAATGTATCTCCCTGTAGAGCGAAGGTGCGCACATCGCGACCACCCGCATCGCCTCCAGCCAGTTCGTGCCTGCCGTCTTGAGGTGGAAGTTGCCCCTCGTGAGCCGCCCTATTATCGGGAACGTCGAGAACTTGTCCGACCCGGAGTGGATCGAGAGCTTGTACCCGAACCTGCGGGCGATGGCCGCGTGCACCGCCATCTCCCTCTCGAACTGGGCGAGGTCTCCGATGTAGTCGATGCCCTTCTGGAACTCGCCGCAGAACCGGGGCGCGACAGTTGCGATCTTCACGCCACGGCGCGTAAGCTCGTTTGCCACGAAGTAGTGCTGCACCGGCGTGGTGGGCGTCATCGTCTCGTCGATGGACACCTCGAAATCTACCGGCCTGCCCTCCACATGCTTCCTGTATATCGCGACGGCGTGGTCTATCGCCTTGCAGTAGATGAGGCACGTGCGCTTGAACTCGTCGGCGCCGAACGTCACGTCCTGCCCCTCCACGGAGAACGTCTTGCCGAGGTAGATCGACTCAAGCCCGGCATCGGCGCGGTATTCCGCGGCGACCTGCCCGTCGGTCATGGAAAGCACATCGTTGCGTATGTGCTCCGAGCAGTCGAGCGTGAGCATCGTGTACCCTTCGCCGAGGGCATACTCCACTTCCGCATCGGTCTTCAGGTGATCGCCGTCCGCGCCATAGCCGCGCTGGAAGTCTTCACGGAACACGGCCCTCGTCGCGCAGTCGAGCACATCGCCGAACGTGCGGTTTGTGAGGGTGAGCTCGCGGATCGACTGCTGGGCGAGGACGGGGACCGCGTCGTACTTCTCGAACACGCGGAGGTGCCCGGGGGTGGCGATGCCGAGCCTGTCGCCCACGCCGACAGTGCGGACGTTCGTCAGAACCGGCTTCGGCGCGCAGAACGGGAACAGCTTGCGGAGGAGCGCTGTATTGGCATGGTCGAGCGGGAAGTAGCCTTCGCCCGCCGGACATGTCCCCGAAAACCCGGGGTTGGGTCCGACGACCTTGAGGAAATCGGCATCTTCGCCGCGAACCATCGAAACGGTCGCATCGCCATATCTATGGGCTGAGCGTGGATACTCAAACATAATACTTAAGGCCTTTCTTGCTTAATTTGTCATAGGCTGAAATTCTCTTGACAGGGCGGTATTTTATAATATGCCGCCCCGTGCGTCAAATGTCTCGATTCTTTCCGCAATTTCATTCGTGGAAATCGCCGTCCTCCAGTATCGGTCCAGGCTCGCGCGATGCAAGGTCGCGGATCGCGGCGCATATCTTTGCAATGGTCGCCGAATCCGAGACAAGCGGCGGCATCGTGTATATGAAATTGCAGAATGGCCTGAGCCACACCCCGTGCGAATCTATCACCCGCTCGATGTCGTCGCGGGCCGGCATGGCTTCCACCTCGACGATGCCGACGGCCCCCTTGACGCGCACGTCCCGCACGTTCGGCATTGCGCGGCATGGCGAGAGCCCTTCGCGAAGTTCGCGTTCGATCCGCGCCACCTTGGCGGCGTAGTCGCCCTCCCTGAACAGCCTCAGGGAGGCGATGCCTGCGGCGCAGGCAAGCGGATTGGCCATGTACGTCGGGCCGTGCATGAACGCGGATGGGGCGCCTGACGATATCGTTTCGCCGACCTCGGACGACGCGATCGTCGCCGCAAGCGTGATGTGTCCGCCCGTCAGCGCCTTCCCCACGCACATGATGTCGGGGATGACGCTGGCCCATTCCCCTGCCCAGAGCGGGCCGGTGCGGTGGAATCCGGCGGCGATCTCGTCGAATATGAGCAGAAGCCCCTTTTCCGTGCAGAATGCGCGGAGCTTGCGCAGATACTCCGGATCGTAGAAGCGCATGGCGTTCGCCGCCTGGAAGACCGGCTCGCATATCACCGCCGCTATCTCGTCCGAATGCCGCTCCACCATCTCAACCACCGTGTCGAATGAAAGCGGCGAAGCGAAATAGTGCTTCGGCATTATCTGCCGAAAAAGCGAGTGCATGCCGTCCGGATCGCTGAGCGCCATTGCGCAACAGGTGTCTCCGTGGTAGCCACCCTTCAGGGCAAGCAATTTCCCCTTCGCCGGGAAGCCACGCGCGTTCTGGTACTGCACCGCCATCTTGGCGGCGACCTCCACCGCTATCGATCCGGAATCGGCGAAGAACACGCGGTCCAGTCCGGGCGGCGCAATCTCCACGAGAGCCTGCGCAAGCTCGATCGCGGGGTCGTGCGCAAGGCCTCCGAACATCACGTGCGGAAGCCTCTCGACCTGACGGCGGATCGCCTCCACGATTGCGGGATGCCGGTGACCGTGCGCGACGCACCACCAGCTCGACACCGCATCCGTGAGGGTTCGCCCGTCTTCAAGCTCAAGTTCGGCGCCGCTCGCGGACTTCACGAGGCGCACGGGCGGCGGATTGGCGAGCGATGCGTACGGATGCCAGATGTGCCGCCGGTCAAATTCAAGAGCCTGCATTCTTCACTCTCCACCAAACAATGCGCCGAAGTCGGGCGCAGGGGCGACGGAAACGTCCGGGAGGACGATTACCGGGCACCGCACATTGCGCCCGTCAAGATATCGCGCCACGGCCTTCATGGCGTCGTCGAACAGGAGGCTGTCCGGCCTGGGATACGCGTTCATCACGACCCCGGCGAACGGGATGCCGCGGGATGCGGCCGCCTCGAGCGACAGCAGGATGTGGTTTATCGCGCCAAGCCTTCCGCTTGCCACAAGCACGAGCGGCCATCCCTGCCTGGCGGCGAAGTCGACCGCAAGCAGATCCTCCGTAAGAGGGACGCAAAGGCCGCCGGCCCCTTCCACTATCACGATGTCATGCGTTGCGGCGCACTTGCGCACGGATTCCGCGATCTTGCCGACATCGACGGTGCGTCCCTCCAGGCTCGCCGACAGCAGCGGCGATGACGGGAACTTGAATATCTGCGGCGCGGTGATCCCCTCATCGTCTTCCTGGAATCTCCCCACTCCGGCCATCTCGCGGTGAAGATCAAGATCCTCCGAGAAGCCGTCGCATCCCGTCTGCACCATCTTCACGGAAATCCAGTCGCGGCCCGACTTCTGCAATGCGCGGCACATCGCACCGACCGCAACCGTCTTTCCTATGCCGGTATCTATTCCTGATACGAAATATACCTTCCCCATTCCTGCACCCTGTTGCCTGCCAACCACCCTCTACCCTCTACCAACTACCAACTACCAACTATCAACTACCAACTACCAACTACCAACTTCAAAATCGCCGAGTACGGGTCTTCGCTCTGGCACACGGCCCTCACCACGGCGTAGTTGCGAGCGCCGGCGGCAATCACGTCCGGAAGCCGCGAGGCGTCAATGCCCCCGATGGCGACGGCGGGATGTGCGGCAGCCGCTATCATCCGAGACATCGTGTCGAGGCCGAGCGTCGGGTCGGGGATGTCCTTCGTTGGCGTGGCGTACACCGGGCCCACGCCTATGTAGTCGATCGGCTGGGCGATTGAGGCGCGGACCTGATCCATGTTGTGCGTGGAGAGGCCGACCACCTTCAGTTCCGGATAGCGCGAACGCACCTCCGCAGGCGCCATGTCGCCCTGTCCCACATGCACACCGTCCGCCCCGACCTCGGAGGCGATGGACGGATCGTCGTTCACGATGAAGAGCGTACCGGTCCCGGCCGTCACGCGGCGCAACTCGCGCCCCTCGCGCAGGACATCCTCGCGGGAGGCGTGCTTCATGCGGAGCTGCACTATCTTCACGCCAGCCCTGACGGCGGCCTCCGCGCACTTCGCGTAGCCGACGACAGGGTTGGTTATCACAAGATAGAACCCGAAGTCCGTCACTTGCCGAGATCCTTGAGGATTATCTGCGCGATCTTGCGCCCGCTCTTGAACATGCCGCCGAATATCGGGCCCATGCGGAATCCGCCCTGGGCGTTGTTCGCGGCCATTCCCGAGGCGTAGAGGCCGGGATACAGGCGCTTGGTGTTCTCGACGGTCGTGCGCTCACCATCCTCCATCCACATCGGCTTCTCGCCGAGGATGCCGCCCGTCGGGGAATCGATCTTCACCCCGGCCTTGTTTACGGCCTTGTTGATGATCTCGCTCGGATGGCCGGTGCCGTCTATGAGCGCGCGGGTCGTAACCACTATCGGATCTACGTGCATCTCAAGGCGGGCGACAGGGTTCCAGTTGATGACCACGCCGCACACCACGCCGTCATGGATCACGATATCCTCCACCCTGACGGCATTGAAGATCGTCGCGCCGGCCTTGCGGGCGCCGAAGATAAGCCCGCTCGCCATCTCCACGGAATCGACGGTGTGGTATGTGCCGTCCACGGGAACCGTGGAGATGCCGAACTCGTGGAGGATCTCCGCCGCATCGTTCTGCACAACGACCTCGTTCATGAGCATCCCGCCGCCCCACGTTCCGCCGCCAGGCGCGAGCTTGGACTCGAACACGGCGACCTTGCATCCCGCGAGCGCGAGGTCGCGCGCGGCGACAAGACCCGAAGGGCCGGCCCCAACGATCGCGACGTCAACCGCAAGGTTGGCTTCGAGCTTCTTGAAATAACTCCGGACGATCGCTCCGGAGATGGTTTCCTCCATCACTTCCATCAGTTTCACTCCTTTCCTACGCAGGCATTACCCTGGTCAGGTTTGACGGGTTTTTTCTCAGCATCCGGAACCGTTCCGGCAGCACCCCGATTGGCGCAGTATTATAGCACAAAAGGGTCGCGGCTTGTTGCCGCCGAAGGCGGACTAGTAGCCGCCCCATTTGAGGCACAAGACATTCACGGCATCCCCTTTCACGACTCAAGTACTCCTTCATCCTTCCTAAGATACACATTCCGGTACCGGGCGACTCGGCGGCGGAACTTCATCCTGACACACTCGGGGCACAAGCTGTCCACCGGAATCAGGGTGCGCGTCGCCGGCTCGAAATCGACGATGCGCAACCGCTCCTCGCCATTCTCGCCCTCCTGGACCAAGACATTCTGCGGATCGTAGAAACGGACGGCGAAATCGCAAAGACCCGCCATCAGGTCGTCAAACCGAGACAAGAGTCTGCGGCGCCCCTCTGGGTCTGCGTCACGAAAAGCGGACAGCAAGCGGCGCGGCGAAGACCCGTCGGCATTCGCGATCTCGTTCTCGACAAGACACCATCCGCGCGACGGGACGAAAACGCGCTCAAGGACATCGGGAAACGCACCCAGCAGATTCGGAGGCAATATCTGCCTCAACTCCTGGTGATAACGCCACTCCTGACACGAGGTGTTCGCCTTGTCGGAACAGCGGCATTTGCCGATCTCGCGCAATACCGACGCCTTCAGCCTGTGCGTCTCGATCGAGCCGTCAAGGCGCATGCGGGCATCAAGCTCAGCATCGCTCCGATAGCACTTCACGCACAGTCCAGTGCCGGGGATTCGGTAGCATATGCGTCGGGAACCATCGCCAATGCGCACAAGATCGCCTGACATGAAGCGGCGCTCCAATTCCTCTGCGGACGGAATGTGCCATCCTGTGCGTTCCGCGAGCCAGTCGGCTATCGGCTTGCCGAAAAGCGCCTTGAACTCCATTTCGGTCTCTTCGGGATTAACCGAGCTATGGAAACGGTTGCTATGCCCGGTCATGCGGCGGCACGTGTACTTCATGCGGCAGACGCTCACATCCATGATCGTTTCCCGGCCATACATGCTGGCCGCGCGCTGCCACTGCGGCGATGGGTCCTCGAATATGATTACCCTGAACGCGCCGCGCCCGCACCTGCGGGACTTGTTCCACCAGCAGAACCAATCCCGCCATCCATAGAACTCCGCGAGTTTTCCCGTGAACCGCCTGCGCGGCCAGAAGCATTCGGTCTCGGCGAGGATGGTGAAGCCCTTTGCGATCTCGGCACGTATGGCGGATTCAAACGCGCGCGCCTTCTCCCATATCACAGCCAGGAACACGGCGCGACAATCCGGCACGCCTGTGCCGGGATACGGGATCTCGCAAATGTCCGCCAATGTCTCTTTCACAATACCGGGTATTCTACCACATACCGCATCCTGTCGCCGAAAATAACGTCTGCAAACGGTTCGATTCCGATTCGCGATTTTCGATTTGCAAGCGTTTCGGACCGCCATTAAGCCCAAGCGTCGCAGTTGAGGCCGCCTGATGGCGAAAGAAGCGTCGTTCGTGCCATGCATGCCCATGCCGCATCCGGCCTATCGCGTCAGGTCTCGCCGGGGATGAACGCCATGTTGAGGCGCGGCGGCGGCACGTCTTTCCCGTCAAGGATCGCGAGGACGTAGCCGCCGATCAGCCGGGCGTTCCCGACGGGGTCGTACTCAAGCCGCGTCAGCGGCTTGAACCAGACGGGTCCGAGCCCCCTGTTCGCGAGCGTGGCGACGCGCATCTCCTCGGGGACGCGGATCCCGGTCGCCGCCAGCGCGATCAGCCCGCCGGACGCCAGGTAGTCGTCATAGAAGAACAGGGCGTCCGGCGGGTCTGCGCGGTTCCCGGCGACGCCGAAGAACTTCGCGATGGCGTGGAGCCCGGCCTGCTGGATTCCCTGCAGGTAGTGCCGGCTTTTCGGACAATGGACGACCAGATGGCGAAACGTCATGCCGACCTTCACGAACGCGCCCAGGAGCGTGCGCGGCATCACGTGCTCGAAGTCGACGACCAGGACCTTCCGCACCTTGCCTTCCCGCCAGAAGGATGCGAGCCGGTCAAAGCAGTCCTGCGAGTCGAGCTCGAGGTTGATCGTGGCGAGGGCGTTTGGGAACGTCCGCCCGGAACCGCCTTCGTAGACGTACCGCACGCGGGCCTTGTCGAGCTCGGCGGCTATCTCCCGCGATTCGGTGAAGCAGATGGCGAAGTCGAGGCCCAGCGCCAGCTGCCGCCGAAGCGAGTCGAGGCCGAGGCCGCCGGAACGCCCGTCTGCCCGGGGCGTCGGAACGTGGACAAGCTCCCATCCGGCTTCCCCGAGCTGTTCCTGCAGGACGAAGGCATGGACGTTCTCGTAGTAGGACTCGCGCTGTCCGTCGGTGATGAAGGCGACGCGTCCGCGCGTTCGGGTCACGCGCTTCGGCGCGACGACGGCGCCGACCCGGCGCTTGAGGATGACGGTCCCTTCGTCCGCCAGCAGGCGCAGGGCCGAGCGCGGCACGTAGCCGCCCGTGCCGAGGAGTTCCCTGAAGCGGGCGGCGGACGGCAGCGTGTCGCCTGGCTTCCAGTGCCCGCTCGCTATGGCCGAGCGGATGCCGTCGGCCATCTGGCGCGTCAATTCGCCGCCGGCCGAAAGGGCGAACGGGAGGGCTCCCGCTGTTGAAGAGGATGAAGGCATGAAGGGAGTATATCATTTTTGCAGGTGATATTGTAGGTTCAACCAGAACACTCTTTGTTTTCGCGATAAGGTTTGCTACAATGACGCCATCTGTAAGCAGCAGGAGAACGCAAGATGAAAAACTGCTCTGAAAAAGGTATTCGGGCCGTGCTGACAGTCGCGGCGCTCGCCTCTCTGCTACGGGCGGATGCCGGCTCGTCGGCGACGGCCTTCACTTTGCGGGAGCCGCACGGCCGCGTCTGGCAGACGTGCCTCAAGCCGTCCGAACCGCTGAAATGGCCGTGGATCGAGGGATCGACGGCGGCCCGGCTGACGGTCGCCTCGCTGTGCGAGGGAAAGACGGCCGTGCATGACATCGTGCGCGAGGGGAACGCCCTGTACGGCGCGCAGGCGCTGCCGGAGCAGCCTAGCGGCTCCGAGCGCCTGTACGACCTGACTCTCGCCTACATGGCGGAAGCGTCCGTGATCAGGACGGAAACGGCGCGCGTCGCGGTCGTTCCGGGCGTGGACGGCGGGGCGTCCACGCTGCGCAGGCTCCGCGGCGTGCACTGGACGAAGGTCGACACGGCGCACCCGGCGTTCGCCTATGACGCGGACTGGGCGGAGGGCGAGGCATCGACCGTCTCGCTGCGGCAGTCGGTCGGCGGCGCGGCGGCGACGACGTGCGAGCTGGACGGCACGGGCGGCTACGCCGTTGCCGACGCGACGGGCGACTCGACGACGGCGCTCGCGCTCCTCTATGACGGCGTTGAGGCATTTACGGGGGCCTGCCTGCGCACCGGGCAGGGATTCCTCCTCATTCTTCGGTAACCTGAAATAAAGGAACACGACAATGAAAACAACAAAACTCGCAGTTGCCGCATTCCTGCTTTTCGTCGGCGAGGCCTTCGCGGCGTCGGCGGTCTCGGACGTCATCGCGCGCCAGCGCTGGCCGTGGAGCGGCAAGGTCGACATCGACTACACGGTGACGGGCGACACGACGGACGTCGACTTCACGGCGACCTGGGACGGGCAGCCGACGCCGGTGCTGCTTGGGACGGCGTTCCGGGTCGAGGCCGGGCAGCACCGCTTCGAGTTCGACCCTGCGGCCGCAGGGCTCGCGGACAGGACGACGACGGGCTTTGCCGTGACGGCGCAAGTCGCCGGCTTCGACGCCCACAGGTATCTTGTCCTTGACCTCGTCAACGGCGGCTACTCCTATCTGTCCGAGCCGCCGGCTGGCGGGTGGACGGACGAGCACAAGTCGACGAAGATGGTCTTCGCGCGCATCCCGGCGGGGACGGCGACGCTGGGCCATCCCAAGGAGATGCTGGAGCACCTGTGGCCCGGCCTCGACAGCCACTACTGCACGATACAGGCCGAGCGGACCGTCACCTACACGGAAGACTTCTACATGGGCGTCCACAAGTTCACCCAGGCCCAGTACGGGCAGCTGGTGAACGGGACGCCCGGCGGGTCGCATGCGGCAAAGACCGTTTCCTACTACGCCTTGCGCGGTGCGACCAATGCCAACGAGCAGGCCAATGTCGACTGGCCCGCCACCGGATACAAGGTCGCGCCGGATTCCATCGTCGCCTTGCTCCGGGCGAAGGCGAACGGCGCGCTGGTCATCGACCTTGGCGAAGAGGAGCAGTGGGAATATGCCGCCCGCTGCCATACGACGACCTACTGGCCCAACGGCGGCGCGGTCACGGACAGCCTGTCGACGCTCACGAACGTCGTTTCCGAGATCGCAAGCTGGTACCACGACCCGAATCCCGGCGTCCCGAAAATCCCGAACCCGTGGGGGCTGCACGATGTCGTCGGCGGCGGCTCCGAATGGACGCTGACATGCGCTCCCCAGAAGAACAGCACGGGCCCTCTTCCGCGTTACGGGCGATCGGGCGGGACGAATTCGGTCGGGCCGCTGCACACGGGGAACTATAACGACTATGACGCCCGGCGCGTTATCAGAAGCGGCAGCGGCAACTATGCGAGCGCGACGCTGTTCACGCTGAGCATCTGCACGCGGCAGATCGTGATCCCCGCCAGCACGTCGACCGCGACAACGCGCTTCTGCATCCACCTGAAGCCGCTGGACTTCAACGAGCACAATTAGGAGAATGCCATGACTATGATGGAGAAGGGTATCATGAAGCCGCTTGTCGCCTCCTTCGCGTGCGCCGTCGCCGCCGCGTCGCCTGCGGACGTCGTCCTTGACGCGGCGTCCGAGATCGTCCTCGCGGCGGACGCGCCGTCGGCGACGCGCCTCGCGGCGGAGGAGCTGGGGTTCTTCCTGAAGGGCGTGTTCGGGCGGGCCCTCCCCGTAGTCACGGCGCGGACGCCGGGGAAGACGGCGATCCTCCTCGGCGGCCCGGTGCCGGACGGCCTCGGCACGGATGCCGCGCGGATCGAGGCGAAGGACGGCGCCGTGCGGATCGCCGGCGTGGACGACGACCCGCCCGACGTCGCCAAGACGGCGTTCCTGGCAGACGAGGCGCCGTGGCAGACGTGCTTCAGGCGCGGGACGCTCTTTGGCGTGTACGATTTCCTGGAGCGCCACGCCGGCGTGCGGATGTATTTCCCCGGCGAGCTCGGGACGGTCGTCCCCAAGGCGGAGAGGCTCGTGGTCCCGGAGGGGATCCGCGTGGCGAAGCCCGTCTTCACCGTGCGCCGCTACGGCTTTGCCGACGGCAAGATGCCGCCCGAGGTCCTCGCGGCGGTGGCGGACGTCGCGACGAAAGACCGGCACAACACGCCGGAGATGGCGGCGCGGCGCCTCCACTGGCATCGCCTGCGCATGGAGACGCGGCATGTGCCGTGCTGCCATGGCGCGCGCTGGCACCATCTCCTGGAGCGCTTCCGCGAGACGCATCCGGAATTCTTCATGCTCGCCCCGAAAGGCGACGGCACGGGCTATTTCCGCGACACGACGATGCCGCAGGGGACGCGGCGGCACGTCGGGCACCTTTGCCACACGTCCGCCGTCTGGGAGGAGATCTACCGGGACGCGCGCGCCTACTTCGCGGGCGAAAGCGCCGCCTCGCGCGGCATCCCCGGCGGACGCTGGGGCCTCAACACGTCCGGCAACTGGTTCGACCTCATGCCGCAGGACGGCATGAGCCCCGGCCGCCGCTGCCGGTGCGAGAGCTGCGCCCGGTACTTCGGCTCCTCCCGGCACTGCCGCGAAGACCTCCACTTCGCGAGCGAGCTCATCTGGAAGCGGACGTGCGAGGTCGCGCGGCGCCTGAAGGACGAGGGCTTCGCGAACGCGCGCGTCACGCAGATGGCGTACCAGCCGTACGGGCGCGTCCCGACGTTTGACATCCCGGACAACGTCGACGTGATGGTCGCGCGCCGGGGGCCCTGGGGCGAGGTCGACCGGGCGCTCCAGGACCGCGAGAACGCCGAGGTGAAGGCGTGGGCCGACAAGCTCGGCCGCAAGGTCTGGCTATGGAACTACCCGGACAAGGTCGCCTGCTGGAACCTGCTCATGCCGGACGTGCCGCAGCTCGCGCCGCGCGCGTGGGCGTCGTACTATACGTCCGTCCGCCCCTGGGCGTTCGGCGCGTTCGCCGAGTCCGAGTCCGACCGCTGGCTCTACAACTACCTCAACTACTACGTCTTCTCCCGCGTCTGCTGGGACGCCGACGCCGACGTGGAGGCGATCCTCGCGGAGCATCACCGGCTGATGTTCGGCGCGGCGGCGCCGGAGATGGCGGCGTTCTTCGACCTTCTTGAGAAGAAGTGGACGCATGAGGTCGCCGGTCGGCCGGTCGACTCTCCGCTCGGCCCGGGCGTCGTCGAGGCGCCGACGCAGGAAGAGCTGGAGACGAAGGTCTATTCGCCGGAGGTGATCCACACGCTTGACGCGGCGCTGGCGTCCGCCGCGGCCAAGCTGGCGAAGGGCTCGCTGGAGGCGCGCCGCGTCTCGCTCTTCCGCCGCGAGTTCCTCGAGCCTCTCGCCCGCCGCTACGGCGGAAGCGCCGTGCCGCGCCTGCAGGTGGGGATCCTCTCGGACGTGCACGTCACCGACAGGGCCAGCACGAGGGACTTCCGCCGCGCGCTGAAGCTCTTTGACGAGCGCCGGGCCGACGCCGTCCTGATGTGCGGCGACATCACCGACCACGGGACGGTCTCGCAGCTCCGGGAGGCCGCCGCCGCCTGGGACGAGACGTTCCCGGACGGCTGCCGCACGGACGGCCGCGTGATCGCGCGGCTCTTCCACTACGGCGACCATGACACGCATCTCAACGCCCGCGCCCGCAAGCGCTTCGTCACGGACGCCGGCCTGGACAGCGAGTTCATCCCGCGTGTCGGGCCGTCGAATGTCTGGGAGGACGTCTGGCGCGAGCGCTACGAGCCGATTGGCCTTCGGCAGGTCAAGGGCTATTCCTTCGTCCTCTGCCATCATCGCCGCGGGCCGCAGAAGGTCAACCCCGTCGGCAACAACACGCCGGGGCTGGAGGAGTTCCTCGCGCGGGCGAAGCTGCCGGCCGACCGGCCGTTCTTCTTCAGCCAGCACCGCATCTTCAGCGGGACGGTCGGCCGGACGAACTGCAACGACCAGATCGGCTGGGACGACGGGACCTCGACGAGGCTCCTGTCGAGGTTTCCGAACTGCGTGGCGTTCTGCGGGCACGGGCACATCCCGGCGACAAGCGACGCGTCGCTCTGGCGCGGGGCGTTCACTGCCGTCGCGGTCCCGTCGCTATTCTACTCGATCGAGACCTGGGTGCCGAAGGTGAAGGTCGACAACGACAAGCACCAGGCGCTCTTCATGAAGGTCTACGGCGACCGCATCGCCATCGAGCGGCTGGACGTGACGACGGGCGCGCGGCTTGCCGACGACTGGGTGATCCCCCTGCGCGCAGGCGCGCAGGCGCCGGGACGGACGGCGGAGGCCGCGCGCTGATTCCATGGACAGACAGGGAGACGGCAGATGGACTTGAAGGTCTTGGTGTCCGCCCTTGCGGCGGCAGCGGCGGTCACGGGCGGGCTTGCGGGCGACCTGCTCTTCGACGGGACGCACGGGTACAGGCCCGAGAGCTACATCGCGCCCAAGGAGCCGGAGGTGCGCAAGCACCTGGAGTGGTTCAGGGACCAGAAGCTCGCGCTCATGGTCCATTTCGGACTCTATTCTCAGCTCGGCATCCACGAGTCGTGGCCGCTGGTGGACGCCGAGGCCTCCTGGTCGCGGCTGCTGGTGGACTGGGCGGACGGCGACGACTTCAAGCGCCAGTACCGGGCGCTGAACGCCTCGTTCAACCCCGTCCGCCTCCAGCCGAAGGCCTGGGCGGATCTCGCCGCGCGCAACGGCTTCAGGTACCTCGTCTTCACGGCGAAGCACCACGACGGCTTCTGCCTGTATGACTCGCGGCACACGGACTACAAGGTGACGGCGCCGGAGTGCCCGTTCTCGCGGAACGCGAACGCGGACATCGTGCGCGCGGTCTTCGACGCATTCCGCGCGCGCGGCCTCGGCATCTCGCTTTACTTCTCGAAGCCGGACTGGCACCATCCCGACTACTGGGACAACGGCGGCGTCGGCTGGCGGACGACGCGCTGGCCGTCGTATGACGTGAAGGCGGACCCGGCGCGCTGGGCGCGCTTCGTCGCCTTCACGCGCAGCCAGATCCTTGAGCTTGTGCGGGGCTACGGCAAGATCGACGTCCTGTGGCTGGACGGCGGACAGGTCCAGCGGCGGAGCGGGCTCGACATCGGCATCGAGGAGATCGTCGCCGAGGCGCGCAAGGTCCAGCCGTGGCTCATCGCGGCGGACCGCACGGCCGGCGGCACGTGCGAGAACGTGATCACGCCCGAGCAGCAGGTCCCGCCGGAGCCGCTTGACGTGCCGTGGGAGAGCTGCATCACGATGGGCACGGGCTTTTCGTACCGCTATGACGACACGTACAAGTCGCCGCGCGAGCTCATCCACCTGCTGGTCAACGTCGTCGCCAGGGGCGGCAACCTGGCGCTCAACGTGGCGCCGGGGCCGGACGGCCGCCTGCCGCGCCCGGCCGTCGAGCGGATGGACGCGATGGGCGCGTGGCTCAAGAAGAACGGCGAGGCCATCTACGGGACGCGCGTCGCGCGGCCCTCCAGCGTGGAGGGGTTCGGCGGGACGACGGCGTTCACGGGGAAGAAGGGCGTCACGTATGCCATCCGCCTCTGGAAGGAAGGGCAGTTCGGCGTCCGCCGGCTCGTCCTGCCGGCCGAGGCGCCCGATGGCGTGCGCAAGGTCGTCCATCTCGCGAGCGGCCGGCCGGTCCCGTTTCGCGTGGCGGAAAAGGCCCTGGCGGTCGAGCTGCCGGACGGCGTCGCGTCCGACGCCTTTGCCGACGCCTTCCGCCTTGAGCGGTAGGCGCGCGCCCGTACCAGGCGGAAACGGACGGGCGGCGCGTTTTATCCATCTGCCGAATCCAGGACAATGTTCAAGTCACCGGATGCAAACACTATGACTTGAGCATATACACAAGCACCGACACTCCTGTTGTCGTGGCGCCGACAAGCGTGCCGTACGGGAACAGCTTGAGCCTTTCCTTCACGCTCATGCCAACGGCCCCGGCCGTCGCGTGGAAGAAGCTGCCGTGGGGAAGCGCATCGAATATCGTGCCGCCGGCATGCAGCATCGCCGCTGCGGAAAGCGCAGGCACTCCCGCCTGGACAAGCACGCCCGAGAAAGTCTGCGCGGCGATCGTGACCCCGGCAGTGGTGGATGCCGTCGCTCCGGACAGCAACACGCTGGACAGCGGCGCAAGCGCAAAGGCCGGAAGGTGGCAGGTGTTGAGCAGCGATATCATGTCGGCATTCAGCCCCGAACCCTTGATGATTCCGGCGACCATGCCTGTGCCGACGAGAAGTATCGAGACCCCCGCCACCTTCGACAGGCCATATTCGCATATGCCCGCCACGCTGCGCCAATGCCCGCAGGCCAGCATCGACACGATGCCGCCCGCCGGCAGGGCCACGAGGGGATCCACGGCAAAGCCGCATGCCGGACGGAGCGCGAGCAGCGCTACCACGGTGATCGGCCCCATGGCTGCCGCGCCAAGGGACGGAAGCCGAATGCCGGCGCCGACTGATTCCGCCGAAGCGACCGCGTCCACGCCGCCCACGCCATTCCGCCTTGCGACGAACGTGGACAGCGCAACCGTCATCGCAAGGGCGCATGCCGCCGGCACCAGGTTCGCCGCCATTACGGACGTAATGTCAAGCCCGAACGCATCCGCAGCGGCAATGGTATTCGGATTGGGAGAGATGACGTTGCCGGCCTTTCCTCCGCCGACCATGGCGATAAGCAGGGCCGACGCGGGCAGCCCTGCGCGACGCCCAACCGCGAGCGCGACGGGGGCGACGGTTATGACGGCTATGTCAACAAATACTCCGACGGCCGTTACGATCAACGTGGCAATGGCAACCGCCGCCAGCGCGAAGCGTGTCCCGAGCGCCTTCACTATCGCGTCCGCGATCCGCTCCGCGCTGCCCGTCTTGACCAAGGCGCCAGCCAACACGCCGGACGTCAAGATGCGCAGAATGCTCGGCACCATGGACTGTGCGCCGGAGATCATCGCCGCAACGGTGTCGGCGAGGCCGCCGCCGCCGAGCAAGCCGCCGAGCAGCGCCCCTATCGCCAGCGCATATACCGGCGTGGACCTTCTCACGATCAGCAATATTGCGACAGCGAGTCCTGTCAGTGCGCCCCAAGTCGAAAACATCTGAACACCTGTTCCGCCGTTGCGGCAAGGTTGGCTGCCGCGTTTAGTTTATCAAGAGCCTCTTCAAGGGTGGACACCGTGCGCAGTATCGGGAAGAATGCGTCAATCCCGTGATCGTTCACGATGCCCGCATCGGGCGTTACGCATCCGGAGAACGCCAGCACCTTCTTGCCGTGCCTCTTCGCCATGCGAGCGACGCCGATAGGCGCCTTGCCCATGACCGTCTGCGAATCCAGCCGGCCCTCGCCGGTCACGACCACGTCTGCGCGGCGCACGGCGTCCTCGAACCCAATCTCCTCAAGGACAATGTCAACGCCGCTCCTCAGCTCGCCGCCGAGAAACTCCCGGAAGGCGTAGCCAAGCCCGCCCGCCGCGCCGGCGCCGGGAACCGACGGATCGCCGCCGGAGACTGACGCGAAATGCGCGAGCGCGGAATCGAGCGACGCAACCATCTCCGGCGTCGCGCCCTTCTGCGGGCCGAACACCGCGCTCGCCCCGTTTTCCCCGCAAAGCGGATTGGTAACGTCGCACGCAACGCGGAAGGAGCACTCGCTCAACTCGGGGATGGCCCCGCCGCGTTCCACCCTGTCCAACGAAAGGAGAGCCGCCCCGCCCCGCCCGACATCCGTTCCGTTGCGGTCGAGCAGCCTGAACCCAAGGGCCTGAAGCATTCCCGCGCCCCCGTCGTTCGTTGCGCTGCCGCCAATGCCGACGATGAACCTGCGGCATCCATGCGCAATGGCGTCGCGTATCATCTCCCCCACGCCGAACGTTGTCGTGGCGAGAGGGTTCCTCTCTTCGCCGGAAACGAGCGTGATTCCGGCGGCCTGCGCCATCTCCATCACGGCCAGGTCGCCGACAACCCCATACTGGGCGGCGACGGGGCGCCCGGACGGACCCGTCACGGTGACACTGTGGAGCTCGCCATGCAGACCGTCCACAAGCGCCGCGACAGTCCCCTCGCCGCCGTCCGCAAGCGGATAAACCTCAAATTCCGCGGTCGGGAACACACGCTTCGCGCCTTCGGCCGCAGCCAGTCCGGCCTCCATGGATCCGAGGCTTCCCTTGAAGGAATCTATCGCGAACGCAATCCTCATCTACACCTCGCCTTCCTGAATTCGGCGTAGCCGCGATTGCGCAACAGGCAGGAGGGGCACTTGCCGCACCCCTTGCCGGGAATGCCGTTGTAGCAGGTGACTGTGCCGTTCTCGATGACGTCGAGGATCCCAAGCTCATCGGCCAGGGCCCACTCCTGCGCCTTTGACATGTGCATGAATGGCGTGACGATCCTGATTGGCCACTCAAGCGCAAGGCGCAACGTGCGCTGCTGGGCCTTTATGAACGCCTCGCGGCAGTCAGGATAGCCGGAATAGTCCGCCTCGGAAACGCCGGTATGCAGCTCCGTCGCGCCAAGCCCCTTCGCCCAGACCGCCGCCGCGAGCAGGAAGAACGCATTGCGCCCTTCAACTACGGTTGTAGGACATTTCGCACCCTTCTTCCGTTCTATCGGCACATCGTTCGACATCAGTGCGTTCGTGGTGATGTGGCGGTAGAAATCGAGCGACACCACCTTGTGCGCCGCAATGCGGAAACGCTTCGCGAGCCGCTTCGCATACCTCACCTCAAGCGAGTGCCTCTGGCCATACCCGAACGTAATGGCCGCGACATCCGCCGCCCCATGCTTCCGCACCGCAAGCGCAAGGCAGGTCGCGGAGTCCTGCCCTCCCGAAAGAACAACAACAGCCTTCATCCGACCATCCCCTTTCATGGTTCCGCCCTGTACACGTGCGAACGCCAGCCATAACTTTTGGCGGCATCCACGTTTTCCTTCGTGTCGTCGAGAAACAGCAGCTCGTCAGGCCTAAGCCCCATCCTGCGGGCGGCAAGATCGTATATTCGCCTGTCGGGCTTTACCATCCGCTCCATGCCCGATATCACTTCCGCGTCCGCGAGCGCAATGTATTCGGCGCAACGGGGGACAACGAGCCTGGCGTAGAAATCCTCCGACATGTTGGAGAGGATGCCGACCCTCTTCCCAACGCTCTTCAGATCCCTCATGAGATTCAGCGTATGGCGGGACAGGGTGCGCACCCACCCTTCCGCATCAAGCTTCCAGAGTGCATCGAACTGAGCCTCCGACGGAGGCGGCAAGCCGGCATTCGCGAACATCATGCGGTACATGTCCCGAAAAGAGCATTCGCCGCAATCCCATTTCAGGCGGAACTTGCGCCATCCATCGTCGAAGGCCGCCCTCGAAAGCCCGATTGTCTCGCAATACGACCTCAACTCGTCGCCGCTCAAGAATGGCGACAGCGAAATCACCCCGCCAAAATCGAACACCACGCCCTTCGCCTCCACAAAATCGGCGACGACAGGCGGGACAAGATCACGCACGGTCTCGCCGTTCGAGAGGCGGCGGCGAACCTCGCTCGACGACTCCGGCGTGCGCGGGAACGTCACGAACCTCACGAGACGGGCAAGCTCGTCGGAATCCTTCCAGCGGGCCGTCTCGCTTGCGTTATCCTCGCCGATGATGAAGAACAGCTCCGCCTCCGGATATAGGGACTTCACCTCGCGGACGGTATCTATCGTGTACGACCTGCCGCCGCGCTTCAGCTCGATGTCGCACGGCTCAAGCGGCGGATGTCCTGCGCACGCGTACTCCACGAGCGTCCAGCGCAATGCGTTCAGTCCACTATCTCCCTTGAATGGATTGCGCGCGGCCGGCACAACGAGCACCTTGTCGAGCGAATGCTCGGCGGCGGCGCGGAGCGCCACGCCGATGTGCCCGGAATGTATCGGGTTGAAAGTTCCTCCGAATATCCCGATGCGCATGGCCCGTCAAGCCTCCTCGATCTTCAGTATGCGCAGAATCGCCGGGCGCCCGTAATCGCGCTTGCCGAGGCCCGTCCCGATCCCGACGACCCGATATGCAGGCGGCAGTTCGCTCCGGGTGCGGAATGTCGCCGCAAGCGCTATGCCCGTGGGCGTGACGCACTCGCCCTTTGTATCGGATGGACGCAAAGGTATGCCGGAGGACATCGCTATGTTCAGCACGGCCGGCACGGGCACGGGCAGTTCGCCGTGGGCGCACGTCACCGTGCCGCTCCCCTCCGTCAATCCCGTCACGACGCATTCCGCATCTCCGATGTCATCGAACAGCACGGCTGCGGAAACTACGTCCACGATGGAGTCTATCGCACCGACTTCGTGGAAGTGGACTTCATCCAACGGCTTTCCGTGTGCCTTAGACTCCGCCTCGGCGACGAAGCTGAACGCCCGCTTCGCCAGCATCCTGGCATTGTCGCTCAACTCTCCGCGGTCTATTATCGCCTCCACGTCGGCAAGGTTTCGGTGTTCGTGATGGTGGTGGTGTGCGTGTACAAGCCCGGCATCGTGGTGATGGCAGTGGGAATGCGGAAGAATGACGTTGAAATCGGTGCCGGCGATCCCATGCGAGGATTTTTCGGACACCACATACGAGAACTCGTCGCCAAGGCCAAGAGACCCCAGCGCGTCCCTTAGCCTGTCCGCGCTCGCCCCAAGCGACAAGAGCGCTCCAACCGTCATGTCGC
Source organism: uncultured Kiritimatiellota bacterium (assembly GCA_934667425.1). Taxonomy (GTDB): domain Bacteria; phylum Verrucomicrobiota; class Kiritimatiellia; order RFP12; family UBA1067; genus UBA1731. The sequence goes on from CAKULV010000015.1 coordinate 44,626, forward strand.
CGGAAATCCCGGCAGATCCCTCAATGTACAGCATTCCGTCCTCTCCCTCCATTCATTCGCCGCAACATGCGGCAGGCGACGACCGCCGCCCCGAACCCGTTGTCTATGTTGACTACGCTCACGCCTTCCGCGCACGAGTTCAGCATGGCGAGGGCCGCCGCCACGCCGCCCGCCCCTGCGCCATACCCGACCGAAGTCGGGACAGCCACGACCGGGGCGGAGACAAGCCCGGAAACGACGCTCGGAAGCGCCCCCTCCATCCCTGCGACGGCCACCACCACATCGGCCTTACGCACTTCACCGACAACCGAAAGGAGGCGGTGGAGCCCCGCGACGCCGACATCAAAGAAGCGGCTCGCCCTGCCGCCGAAGAACTCTATCGTCCCGGCGCACTCCTCCGCCACGGGGATGTCCGCGGTGCCGCCGGTCAGCACAGCCACGGAACCATTTAGGTGGCGGCGTTTCGCTCCACGATACCGCTTGACGGGATCAAGCCGAAGCAAGCGGCCCGGAGAGAGGTATCGAACCTTCAGGCCAGACGCAAGCACGGCATCCGCCTGTTCGCGAGTGACGCGCGTGGCAAGCACGGGCAACCCCTTCTCCGCGAATGAGGCGAATATCTCCGCGAGCTGGCCTGGGGTCTTGCCCGGACCGAACACGGTCTCGCCGAACCCGGTCCGCTCGCGCCGTCCGAAATCAAGGCGCGCGAACGGTTCTGTTGCCGTTTCTCTCTCGTTCATATCCTATCCTTCAAGGCAGATATCCTCGCATTCGCGCTACACAACGTGTCACTGTCCCTTCGGCGTCATGGAGATCGGGATCTCCGGATACCTCCTCAGGAAGTCCGCCGAAAGCCCGACTACACGCTCAGCCCGCTTTGCCGCCGCGAGCACGGACTGATCGACCTTCTTGTCCCCCGAAGACTCTATGATCCTGTACCCCTTGATCTCGCCGCCGTTGCCGAAGCGAACAAGTATGACCACCGGCCTAAGCCCCGGCGACCATGTGAAGTCCGTCCAGCATTCGTAGAACCTGCGCGATATGAGCGAAACGCAACGCTGCTCCTCGCTTGCCGCAAGCTGGTTGGATGCGCCGAACCTCGCGCCTGCCGCCAAGGCCTTCATTATCTCCGCCTGCGACAGGGGCTTGTCCCTCGACGTCCCCTTGCCGGGCGGCAGCCTGACCGGCGGCTTGACCTTCGGAGGCTTTATTACCTTGCCGCGCTTGAACTCCTTCTTCGGCTTCTCAACCTTCTTCGTGGGTTGCTTCACCTCGCTCCGCTTGAACACCTTCTTCTTTGGCTTCTCCTTGACCTTCTCGACCGCCTCGACCTGTTCCTTGGGCTCGGGCTTGGGTTCCGGCTCCGGCTCTGGAGGCTTCGGTTTCGGCGGCTCGGGCTTCTCCGGCTCTTCCGGCGGCGGATTCGGGTCGGGATCCGGATCATCGGGATCCTGCTCCGCCCATGGCGGGACGATCGTCATGTCGATCGGTATGACGACATCGGGCGCACGGTATATGATCTTGGCGGCGATCCAGAAAAACGCGAACGCGGCAAGGTGGAGGCCAAGGGCGATAGAGAGTGTCCTCGCGTTAAGCGGGCTCGACATGCTCCTGTCGCGCCGCTCCTCTTCGTAGAACTTGTCTATCTCAAGCTCCATCGCCCGCCAGACCCGTCATTTCACTTCTCGACCGTGACAAGGGCCATCTTGCGAACCTTGCACTTGTACACGAGCTTCACCACGTCCATTATCGCCCCATAAGTGAGGCGTTCGTCTCCGCGCACGAGCACCGGGACGTCAGGATCCTCCTTGACCTTGGCAAGAAGATCCTGCTCAAGGGCCTCGAGGGTCACGGGAGTGTTGTTCATGAACGTGCCGGTCTGGCTCACCGTGATCGTGTTCGCCTTGTTGTTCTTGTTCGGGAGCGTATCGGTCTTCGCCCTCGGCAGCATTATCGATATGCCCTGCTCAAGAGCCGGGATCGTGAGGATGAACGTGACGAGCAAGAGGAACGTGAGGTCGATCAGCGAAGTCATGTCGATGTTCGCCTTGGCGCCCTCCGAACGCCCCCTATTCCTTCTTCTGAGGCTCACTGCCTTGACCCTCCCAGTGCAAATGCCTTCACAACGCGCCCCCGCTACGACTGGAACTCAAGCGCAATGCGCCCTACCAGATCGTCGGCGAAGCCCTCCATGTCCGCCGAAAGCCCGCGCACGGTGGCATTCAGCCGGTTGAAGGCGCACACGCCGGGAATGGCTATCAGCAAACCTACCACCGTCGTCACGAGGGCGGACGATATCGCCGGAGCCATCGTCGCGATCGTCGCGGACCCCGCCGTGCCCATGTCCGCGAAAGCGTCAAGCACGCCCCACACCGTGCCGAGCAGGCCAAGCATCGGCGCAAGCGCGACGACCGTGGCTATCACGCCCATGCCGTGCTCGATCCTCAGCTCCTCCTCATCGAGGATATGCTCGCAATGGGACTTCACGAGCGCCACCTCGTTGCGGGTGAGCGCGGCGCCGCCAATCCCGTCGCCCCGCGAAAGCGTATGGCGCGTGTCGGGCGAAAGCAGCTTCAGGAGGCGCTCGCACGTCCCCTGGTAGATGTTCTCGATGGCAGTCTTGGAGCTTGGATGCCGCGCAAGGTAGTACTCAAGCACGTCGCGCCCGGTCATCACGTCGCGGCTCACGCGCCGCGTGAGCCGGCCAACGCGCGCAAGCTCCTTGATCTTCCCGATTATCACCGCAACCATCACGACACTCGCCGCAAGCTGCACGAGCACGATGCCCTTGCCCATCATGCTCGACTGGAGGTATCCATCCACCAGCGAATCCGCAAAAAACTCTACCATCTTCTTTTCTCCCAAGTGCATAATTATATCATACAGGCAATGCAAGCTCCAACGAGAATCCAGGCGGAACGTGTTCCGGACGGTGCGCAACGCATATCGCGGCGGTGCGGGGATTGCGATCCAGCCACGCGCCTATCTCGCGAAGCATGCTCTTCGACGCAGCATTCGACAGGTTGTAGCATGGTTCGTCGAGCAAGAGGAGCCTGGGCTTCTTTGCGGTTGCCGCCGCAAACTGCTCCCCGGATGTCTCCCCAAGGTATATCTGCCGCTCTGCGGACACCATGCCTATCCTCGACCGCACGCCATTGAGGGTGACGCCCTCCGCCCCACGCCGTCTGCCAAACACCGAGATGTCGTACGCGTAGCTGCGCGGCATATCGCCGGAGATAAGCGCGAGCAGAGTGGTCTTGCCACTCCCGTTAGGCCCGCGCAGCAGCCACCGCTCCCCCTCCCGCACAGTCCAGGAGAAGTCCTTGAACAAGACACGCTTCCCGAACGACACGCTCACGTTGCGCATCTCAAGAACCGGCGACGCATTGGGCAGGCGCCTTGCGCGGCCCTTCCTTGCGGCGGGGATGCCGTCTGAACCTGGGACCTGCTCCACGCCTTCGCCCGATGCCGTCACAATCTCCACGCCGCGCCTTCCGAGGGCCGCCACGATCTCCCGCATCTTCTTCCGTCGAGAGGGGTCGAGACCTCCAAGGGGGTCGTCAAGCACAAGCCTCTTCGGGCCCTTCAGCAAGGCCCTTGCGAAAAGAACACGCCTCATCTCGCCGTTCGACAGCGAAGTGAACGGACGACGCATGAGCGTACGCACGTCGAGCAGGCGCTCCACCACACGCTTGCGGGCCATGTAGCCGCGCCGCTCGTCGGCATGGCCAACGCCCACCTCGAACGGATTGATCTCGAACACAGACTTGAAGGACAGCATATCCGCCACGGTGTCGCCATCCTCCGAATGGTACCGCCCCTGCAGCCATCCGCCGCTCACCGCATCCGTCTGCTCCGCAAAGCCAAAATGCAATTCACTTTCCATGCCGCGAAATTGTATCAGAACGGCGTATGTGATACAACCGACTTCCCTTCTCACTTTTAATTAAAAGTGAGAATTATCTTAATGTCAATTCCATCAGGGTTGCCTCCGGTTCGCTTTCCGGCAACACAACGGATGCGTTCAGGTCAACGATATGCGCCTTGTTGAGGTCGCCGAAGAGACGGTCGGCCGTCGCGGGCGGCATATCCGTCTCAACGGACAAGTCCTTGAGGTCTAAGCCGGGCTTACCAGCCAAACACCTCACTATGGCGTGTCGGCGACCATGCGACAAAGCGTGAACATACCGCATGAACGCATGATGACGATCATCGGACGGCGAGGATCGGAAATACAGCCGCAAAGCGTCAATGACTCGCATCCCCTCGTCAGTCGTCGGGAACGCCCGGTAGTAGACGCGACGATCTGCACGTTTTGCCGAAACCAACCCGACATTGGACAACTTCTTCAGATGAATACTCATCGCCGCGTTGCTGACTTCGAAACGTTCAGCCAACTCGTTCACGCATGGGAACTCAGTTTTCTCTACCGACATTAGATAACAAAGCAGATCAATGCGAAGTGCGCAATCAAGCGCCTCGCAGACATTCCAAAATGTATTCCCCCGTGTCATTGACGCCCGATTATACCAATTCTCACTTTTAATTAAAAGTGAGAATTGGTTCTTCATGACGGATGCACAATGACATCGTGTTCCATGTATCATGTGGTTGGATATACAAAGCGCGGTGACTTACATCACATGACCCAGTTTGTCAAATGGAAAAGACGCTCTGTCGTTCTCTGCGGCTAGAACCCTTTGGCTCTGCATAAATATCTCGTTGCACCTCAGTAACTGTGGCGGCGCTTTCTTCAAATCAGTACGGCGCATGTGATACAACAGGCCCCAGTCCCTATAACGGATGCGCTACGACATCGCAATTTGTGGACCGTGCGGTTTGACATGCAAAGCGCACAACTTGTTTTCCGCCATCCCTCATGTGAGGGAATTGCGCCAAGAAGGGATGGTCGGTATAATACGCCCACATTGAAGCCTAATTACAAGCAAAACGGAAAGGGAAAATCACAATGAAGCGAACAGGCAGACTATTGATGTGTTTTTTTTTTCCTGGCAACGGGACGTGTCGGCGCAGCAGAATATGACTACCTGGTGCCGAGCCTCACCTCTGACGGACGGGGATATGTCGATACCGGTTATCGCTATCACCGCTCGGACAGCCCGAAGACGAAGCGGATCGTCTTGAAGCTGTACAATTCGACCAACGGATACAAGAAGGACGTGACGGGCACGACATGTGACTTGTTCGGCATCTTTGGCAACGATAGCCAGCGACATTCCTATTTCAGGTTCCAGTCTGGTTCGGGACGGTTCACCATGTGTGGAGGCGGCGACGCCAACGTCTATTCAACCGACCCCTGCTACGGCGATGCGGAGATCTCGCTGGACTACTTCTCTACGCCGTCGGTCATCGGATCGTCCGTCATCAACGGACAGATGATGTTGATGATGTTCTCGGGAGATTCGCTTGCCGCGCCGACGGCCGATGCGACGGAAACATACTATCTCTTCGGCAATCACAATTATTCGCTCACGGATCAGGCCTGGAATCCATCTTATTATCAACTGCAGGAGTTCCAGATATACGAGACAAGCGACGACGGGGTGACGGAGACGTTGGCGCACGACTTCGTTCCGTGCTGTGCGGAGGGTCGTCCGGCGCTCTACGACAAGATAACGACCGACGTCAAGTTCCCATCCACGCGTGACTTCACGATTCCTGCGATGGACGTGGCCGTAGCCACGGGGAAGGAGATGAAGATCGCGGAAGGCAACTGCGCGCCGAAGACGATGACGCTGGAGGCGGGATCGACGCTGGTGTTTTCAGGCCTCTATTCGCTCAAGCCGACAGAAGCACCCGTCACGCTGCCTGCGGATGGCGTCGTGACGATTCGGATGGCTTTCGAAGGGATGGCTTCCGGCGGCGTGCTGATCGAGAATCTGCCGAGCGGATGGGCCCTTTCGAAGTTCACCCTGGCGGCGCTTCCCGAAGCCGCCCTGAAGGACAATGACTTTGCACTGGCAATGGACGGAGACCGGCTTGTCCTGCGATGTGCCGCCAAGGCGCGTCCGCCGGCGTTCGGCACGCTGATGTCAGACGGCAAGGGCCATATCGACACCGGCTACCTCTATCGCCGTTCGTCCAATCCGAAGACGAAACGCCTGGCGCTGAACTTCTACAACCAGCACAATGGCGCACGGGAGGGGGTTTCCGGAAGTTCGCGCGACTTCTTTGGCGTTTATGGCGACGACAGACAGAAGCGTTCCTTCCTGAGATTCCAGAACAGTTCGAGCCGCTGGTTTGTCTATGGCGGCGGAGACGACAACGTCTATTCGTCAAGCGGTTGTTTCGGCACGGCGGAGATTTCAATCGACTACTTCTCGACCCCCTCTGTCGTCGGGACGTCCAGCATCTCTGGCGCAATGGCTTTTTCCTCCGATTCTCTTGCCGCGCCTTCTGTCGATGCGACCGAGACGCTCTATCTATTCGGCAACCATAGTCATTACGTGAGCGGCAGAGCCTGGAACCCGTCGTATTATCAGCTGAACGGGTTTCGGATCTACGAGACGAGCGACGAAGGCGTGACCGAAACGCTGGCGCACGACTTCGTGCCGGCGAAGGATGACGACGGGCGGGCGGGAGTCTTCGACTGCGTCACGGGCGACATGCGCTATCCGGCCGGAGAGGGGACTGAAGCCGGGGACGGCTTTGTCCTTGGCAACGTGAAGTGGCGCCTTCGCTACAACGGATGCGTGAGCTACCATCCTGCGGAAGAGTCGCTGCCGCTTGCCTCGACACGGGCCGCAGGCTATCTTCTCGTGGATGACAAGACGCTGTCGTTTGACGCCGTCGGCGACGGCCCGTCATACGGGTTGACGATGCCTGGAAAGGCCGTTTCCTTCTACTGGACCGAAGATCGTGCGATCAATCCCGGCGAGACGATGTCCGTTGACGGGACTGAGGCCGTCCGCAACCTGACGCTGTCCGCCGGCTCCGGGATGTCCTTCTCGACGGGCGCCGAACTGCTGGTTGCCGGCGACGTGACGCTGCCGGCGGACGGCACGGTCCGTGTTTCGCTGTCGGGAGCCGCCAAGTCCGGCGATCACGTGATCATGCGCGGCCTCACGAATGCAATTGACGTTTCGAAGCTGGTTGCCGGCACGATCGGCGAAAAGGGTTGTTCGGCAACGTTTGAGCAGGTTGGATCGACGCTTGTGCTTCATGCGTGCAAGGGTCTCATTCTGCTGTTTCGCTAAGGAGGACGGATATGAAGTTGAGGATGGAGATGAAGTCTTGGAAGCTGCTGGCGAGCGGCGTTTTCGTCGCTTGCTCGATTTCCGCATCGGCATTGGATCTTGCCGCGCTTGATGGCAACGTTCCTCGCTATACGATCGTCGGGGACAATTCGAGGGGAATGAGTCCGCTTTACGCGGCCAGGGAACTGCGGGACTACATCCTTAAGATTACCGGACACGAGATAGGCGTCACAAACAGCAAGGGGCCGGGAATCGTGACAAAGACGATTCTCATCTCGATCGTGGACGACCCCGCGCTTGGAGACGACGGATTCCGCATCAAGGCCAAGAAAGACGGCAACGTGGTGATTGCCGGCGGCAAGCGCGGCGTCATCTACGGCGTCTACGAGCTCCTTGAGGCCTATGGCGGCGTCGGCTGGTTCTCAAGTTGGTGCGAGGTTGTTCCTGAAAAGCCCTCGTTTAACATCCCGGACGACTTGGACTTCACAGACAGACCGGCGTTCTTGTGGCGAAACCCCTCCTGGCGTGACGTCTGCGATCACGAGGTGTTCGCCATCCGGCTTCGGATGAACGGGGACGGCAACACATGGAGGTTCTCCGAAGAGCATGGAGGGGCATACCATTACGTCCGTGGGCTTTCGACCCATTGCTTCAACAATTTCCTGCCTGCGGAGAAATATTTCGGGGATCACCCCGAATGGTTCTCGGAAATCGGCGGGCAGCGTCGTGGGCGTGGTCGCTTCACCCAGATTTGCCTGACGAACGACGAGGCGCTGGAGGAGTCGGTCAAGAACATCCGCGAGCTAATCGACCGGGATCAGGGCGCAGGGATGATCTCCATCTCGCCAAATGACAACTATCAGTATTGCGAGTGCGCCCGGTGCAAGAAGATGACCGGTTCCGAGGGTTCGGTTGCCGGCCCCTTGCTCAATTTCGTCAATCGAATTGCGGAACGGCTCGAACCTCAATATCCCCGGCTGCTCGTGCGCATGATGGCCTACCAGGGCTTCCGCGAACCGCCGAGGACGATACGTCCCCGGGATAACGTTTTTGTCGAGTTTTGCATGTACGAGAACGAATACGCCCATCCGCACCTGGAGACGACGCATCCCCCCTCCCGGGACAATGTCAGGGCGTTTGACACCTGGTCCAAGATACGCTCCAGGGCTGGAATGGGGATGTGGGATTATGTCTCCAACTGGGACAATCATCTGCGTCCGATGGCGATTGTCTATTCGTTCAAGCCTAACTACGAGTACTATCTTGATCGTGGCGTCAAGTATCTGTACTCCGAGGGCGATCGCTATCATGCCGACTTTGCCGAACTGAAGGCGTACCTCGCGGCGAAGCTTGCGTGGAATCCGCATCAGGACGACAAGCGGCTGATAGACCGGTTTTTCGCCGGCTACTATGGTGCGGGCGCGCCATACGTTCGGGAATGGATGGAGCTGGTGAATGCGGCGTTCCGTCCGCCGCGCGCCTGGCAGCGGATTTTCTGCCACGATCAGCCGCAGTACCTGACCCCGGAGATCCTGGAGCGCGGCTTCGGGCTTTTTGATCGGGCTGCAAAGGCCGTGGAAGGAGATGCCGTGCGTGAGTACAACGTGCGGATGGGACGTCTGCCGGTCCTCAACACCTATCTCGAGCGCGAGTACAAGAAGCTTAAGCTCGTATGGGCGACGGAATGCCCGGAGAAGTTTCAGGGGCCGGACAAGCGTTATGCGGCACGGCTGGCCGAGTTTGAACGCCTGGAGAGGGAGGCGCTGGCGAAGCGCAACAAGTTCCGCATTGGGAGTTCGAATTACGGCGTCAGCGTCTGGAAGGACGCTCTCCTGTTTCGGCGGCCCGAGTCCGGCCAGACGAGCGCCATTGCCGGCACGGACGTCATCGTGCCGCGTTATTCGAATCTTGGCGGCATTGTCGACGAGCCGAGCGCGGCGGGCGGGCGCACACTGCGTATCCGCACCGACGCGATGGAGCCTGCGGCGACTTTCCATTGCTCGAAGTTGGCGTACGACTCCGGGTCGAAGTACAGGCTGCGCATTCACGCTCGCATAGGCAAGGTGCCAGGCGGCAGGGGCGAGGCATTCAGGGTCCGCGTTTATGACGTCGACGCCGACGCGCAGCGCTTGCTTTTCGCGCCGCAGGCGGAGAATCTGACGGACGACTGGGCCTGGTTTGACGTTGGATCGTTCTATCCGTCCGAGGGTGCGCTGGTGCAGTTCGCGTCCGGACGCTTTGAGAATGGCGGCGGTGTCGGAGTCGCGAAATTCGTGGATATAGATCAGTTGGAGTTCATCAAGGAGAAGTAATCTATGAATATGCTTGCCATTGTCTTGCTGGCTACGATCACGCCGAATGACCCTGGGATCATGGGCAGCGAGGATTCCGCGTCCATTCAGGCGGCCGTCGACGCGGCTCAAAAGTCGGGTGAGGGCGAAGTTGTCATCCCGGCCTTCAATGCGCGGACCGGCAAGGCGGGATGGGAGATTGCGCGATCGATTCGCCTGCCTTCCGGCATGACCGTAGTAATCGACAACGCGACGCTGCGGATGAAGGACGGCGTGTACGAGAACTTCTTCCGCAGCGCCAACGTCTGGGTGCCGGGAGAGCTGACGGCGGACCGCGAACTTCACGATATCCGCATTCTCGGCCGCGGCCGGGCGGTCCTGGACGGCGGCAGGATGAATGACCTTTGCGAACCTACCTCCTGCAGGGACGGCCGTCCCCATGTCCGCGCGAACATGCCGATCCATTTCGTCAACGTCCGCGACTTCGAGGTTTCCGGCTTGCGGATCGAGAACCACCGCTATTGGGGCATGTGCTATACGTTCTGCCGCCGCGGCGTTATCCGGGACATCTGTTTCGTCGCGCGGTATGACAGGCGCAATCAGGACGGCATCAACCTGCGCAATGGCAGCCGCGAAATCGTGATCGAGAACATCTCAGGCCAGACGGGCGATGACACGATCGCGCTGTCGGCGATCGACCGCAGGCGTGACGACGCCTGGAACACGTGGGTGGAGGGGAAGAGCCCCGACATCGAGAACGTCGTCATCCGCAACGTGAGAAGCGCCGCCGTCCGGCATCCCGTCGTGGCGATCCGGGCGCAGAACGGCGCAAAGGTCCGCGATGTCACGCTTGAAAACATTTCGGACGCGCCTTGGTACGTCCAGCCGACCGGCAAATACGATCTGCCGCGCTACTCCGTCATCCGCCTCGGCGAATGGCATTACCTTTCCTCAAGCCCGTCGGCGCTCGGCGACATTCGGAACATCACGATCCGAAACGTCACCTGCCGCTACAGCGACGTCGCCGTCGTCGTGAACACCTCGTTGCAGGACGCATACATCGGCAGCGTCAAGTGCTATGGCCCGTGTGCGGGAGTCCTTACGACGGAAGGCCCTGGCTGGGGCGGTGCGGGCGCAACGCTGGACAATGTCACCGTAGCCGATTCGCTTGTCGAGAGCGATGCCCCAAAGTCGTTTGTCGTCGACGACGCCTATGTCGGCGAGGGCGACTTCCTTCGGGACTTCCGCATCGTCAACTCGACGGTCGTCCGGAACGGACGACGTGAGCTTGTCCGTTTCAATTCCCGTGACTCGGGCGCGAAAGTCGAACCGGTCGCATTGGAGGAGTGCGTCCGGATCCGCAAGTGGAACGGGCTGTATTTTCTCGCGCCGGACGCGTCCGAAGGGTCCTTCACGACGAAGCCGTTCCATCCCGATTCGGACGATCCGGAGATGGACTGGGAATACGGCGGCACGGTATCCGTTGAATGCTCGACGGCTCCGGACGCGGACGGGCGACCGGGAGAATGGTCGGAATTCAGGCAGGTTGTCCGGGCTTCGCGCATAACGTGTCCGAAGGGGGCGTATCTCCGGTATCGGGTTGTCTTGCGACGTGACGGACCCGTTGAGCCGCACTTCATTCTGATGTTGGTCGGGGAAACGAAACAGACGCGCTGGGAAGGGAAGGGGTTGAAATGAAGGCGGATATGATTGCGAGGACGGGCGAACGGCGGAGAGTTCGCTTCGCGGCGCTTTCTTCAAAATTGTATCAGAACGGCGCATGTGATACAATGCGCGGACATGAACCTTTTTGACACACATGCGCATTTCAGCGGGGATCGTGACAAGGTGCGAGAAACGCTCGGCCGCGCCTTCAGGGCCGGCGTGTCGAACCTCATGGCCGTAGGAGGCTCGCCGGAGCTTAACAGCGCGGCGCTTCTCGCCGCCGAAGCCGCGACGGACGCGGACGGCAAGCCGGCGGTAAGGCTCGCGCTCGGGCTCGACAGGGATCAGGCGAGCGACTCCGGCGCCGCGTGTCCGCGCTACGACCTCTCGTGCGTCATCGACCGCAGGGACCGGCTCTCCGCGATAGGGGAGATCGGCCTCGACTTCCACTATCCCGGAGCATCCACGAAAGCCCAATGCGACCTCTTCGCCGCCCAGCTCGAGCTCGCGAGGGAACTCTCGCTTCCGGCGGTGATACACACGCGCGACGCAGATGACGCCACGCTCGGCGTGCTCGACGAAAGCGATTTCCACAACGGCATCATACACTGCTTCACGGGCTCAGTCCCCTTCGAGAGGAAGCTCCTGGATCGTGGATTCATGATATCGATATCGGGCATCGTCACGTTCCGCGCGGCGGAGAACGTGCGCGATGCCGCGCGCTATGTGCCGATCGACAGGCTGCTCGTGGAGACCGACTCGCCGTTTCTCGCCCCGGCGCCGATGCGCGGCGCGGAGAACGAGCCGGCGTTCATCGCCCACACAGTGCGATTTCTCGCGGATCTGAGAAAGACCTCCGCCGACATGCTCGCGGATCTGACCTCAAGGAATGCGGAGGGGATTCTCCCATGCTTGCCCCGTCGACGATAGCGCACATAAGGGACCTGATGACGAGGGCCGGGATCGCAGAGAGCGATCTCGAAGAGTCGTTCATCCTTGGCGGAGGACCTGGCGGGCAGAAGACGAACAAGACATCAAACGTCGTGCGCCTGAAACATTGCAAAAGCGGTGCGCAGATCCGATTCGGGGAGTCCCGCTCGCGGGAGGACAACAGGTGGCTCGCGCGCCGCGCACTCGCCGAGACGCTGCTCGAACGCGAGCAGGACGTAAAGTCGGCGAAGCGGCAGCTCATCGAGAAGAAGCGGCGGCAGAAGCGCCGGCGCTCGCGCCGCCAGAAGCAGCGCATGCTTGACGACAAGCATGCGCACTCGGAGAAGAAGGCCGCGCGCAGGTCAGTCAACTGGTAGCGCCGCCGAGGGGGCTTTCCGCCCGGCCTCGATGACATATCCGTCGGGAACGCCGCCGCGAACATGGTACTCGGCAAGGCGTCCGTCCCTCCAGACGAGATCGACCGTATATCCGCCGCGCGCCCGAAGGCCGGTCACGCGCCCGTCCGGCCATGCGGACGGCAACGCCGGAAGAAGCCGCAGGACGACCTTCCCGTCCGGCGTCCGCTCATGGCTCTGCAGCAGCATCTCCGCGATCGCCGCCGTGCAGCCGAGGTTTCCGTCTATCTGGAACGGCGGATGCGCGTCGAAGAGATTGTAGTAAGTGCCTCCCTTGTACGTGCCGCCCAGCGTCGCAAAAGTCGGCGCAAGCTGATTCTCCAGGATCGAGTAGGCGTGATCGCCGTCAAGGAGACGGGCCCACCAGGCCATGCGCCACGCCATTCCCCAGCCGGTCGAGATGTCGCCGCGATGCTCCAGGGTCTTTTTTGCGGCGGCAAAGAGCGCAGGCTGCGCCGGCGTTATCTGCGCCGAGGGATATAGCGCATACAGGTGCGAGATGTGGCGATGCCTGTCGTCGGGGTCATCCAAGTCCTCCGTCCATTCCTGGAGCTGTCCCCACCGTCCGATCCGCAGGGGCGCGAGGCGGGCGCGGCGATCCGCAAGCTCGGCGATCGTACCGGCATCCTCCCTTTCGCGTCCGAGCGCCTTCGCCGCCTCGGCGACGGCGGCGAAGAGGTCGCGCAGGATTTGCGCGTCCATCGACGCGCCGCGTGTCCACTTGACGCCGTTTCGCCCCTTGGGCGCGTTCTCCGGGGAGACGCCGGGGACGACCGCGAGGAACCCGGTCTTCGGGTCCTCGACGAGGACGTCGAGGAAGAACTCGGCCGCGCCCCGCATGACGGGATAGGCGCGCGCGAGGAAGCCCCGGTCGCGAGTGAAGAGCCAGTGTTCCCATAGCTGGGCCGAGAGCCACGCGCCGCCCATCGGCCAAAGGCCGTACGCGCCGTGCACGGGCACGGTCAGGCGCCAGATATCCGTGTGGTGGTGGCAGCACCAGCCGCGCGCGCCGTACATGTCCTTCGCCGTGCGCGCGCCGGAGACGGAGAGGTCCTCCAGCAGGGCGAGAAGCGGCTCGGCCAGCGGCGAGAGGTTCGCGACGTCCGCGGGCCAGTAGTTCATCTGGAGGTTGATGTTGACCGTGTAGCTCGACATCCACGGCGGGACGCGCCACTCGTTCCAGATGCCCTGCAGCGTCGGCGGCTGCGTGCCGGGCTGCGAGGACGCGATCAGCAGGTAGCGCCCGAACGCGAAGTAGAGCGCCGCCAAGTGCGGATTCCGCGACTCCCGAAAGCTCCTCAGCCGCGCCGGAACCGTAAGCCCCGGCTGGCTGTCCGGCAGCTCCAGGCGGCAGGTCCCGAACTGCTCCCGGTACTTCGCGACATGGCGCGCGCGCAGCTCGTCGCAGCTGAAGGCGAGCGCCTTGGCCAGGCGTTCCTCGCAACGCGCCTTCTCGTCAGCAGACGAGCCGTCCTTCCAGTTTACGAAGCTCGTGGCCGACGAGAGGAGGAGCGTGACGGACGTCGCGCCCTCGACGGCGAGGACTCCGTTGTCGGCCGAGACGCGGCCGCCGTCCGCAAGGGCCTTCAGGTGCGCGAAGTAGCGAATCGCGCCCTGCGAGTAGTGGGAGACGCCCGCGCGGCCGGCGAGAGTGACGTCGCGCCCGTCGTCGGCCGTCTTCGCGTCGCGCTGGAACGGGCTCTCGAAGAACGCCGCGAACGAGAGCGCGCCGGGGCGGTCGGCCGTGAGGCGCACGACGACGACGTCATCCGCGAGCGACGTGAACGCCTCGCGGCGGAAGGTCGCGCCGCCGACGGCGTATTCGCACGAGGCGACCGCCTCCTCCAGCGAAAGCGAGCGGCGGTAGGCCGACGGCAGGTCGTGCCCCTCGAACCGGAGGACGAGCGAGCCGAGCGTCTGGTAGGCCTCGGACGTGTTCCGTCGCGAGACCTTCCAGTCCGTTGTCCGACGGAGGAGATCGACCGCCTCCGCCTCCTTTCCGTCGAGGACGAGCCGCCGGATCTCCGGGAGGATGCCACGGATCCTCGGCTCCAGCATGTAGTCGGGGCGCCCGTCCCAGAGCGTGTCCTCGTTGAGCTGGAGCCGCTCCGCACCAGGTCCGCCGAATACCATCGCGCCGAGCCGCCCGTTGCCGAGCGGCAGGGCCTCGTTCCACGTCGCCGCCGGCGCGTCGTAGTCCAGCGTCAGCGGCGTGGCGGCGAACGCCGCACCGGCCCAGACGCCAAGAACGACGCTCACCATCCTCCGTGTCAGAAGAGGCAAAGGGCGTGCTACTCCCCTTATTCCGTCATTTTCGCAAAGCGCCATCATCATGATGCCGTAGTATACCATAAAACGGCACGGAAGAAGTTTACAGATATGGCAAGAATGATTTTACCGTTTGAGCAAACCGTGTTCACAGATCCCATCGTCTGCATGTTCCAGGCTCCAGGCGCGAAGAGTCTGTCCGGTGCGCTTCTTGAAGTCGCGGCAGAGGTCGGACAACGAGCCGTAGCCACACAGATCGGGGATCGCGGACACGCAGACATTCGGCTTCAGCAGAAGTTCCTGTACCCGCGCCAGACGAACGGCATGGATCTCGTCGAGAATCGTGTGCCCCATAGCCTCAGCGAAACGCAAGTCCGCCAGACGCCGACTGCACGCCATCTCCCGCACGACGTCCGGCGGAGAGATGCCCAGGCAGGCGTTTCTCCGGATGTATTCGATCGCCTTCACGACCCGCGCATCGGCATTCGGAAGCCTTCGTGACGAAGCGCGACGCACGACATCCGTTGACTCGACCGCGACAGAGGCCGGACGTTTCCGCCGGTCGGCCATCCTGGCGTCCAGCAACTGCGCGGCGGCGAACCCGAACCGGTCGAAATCGACGCATACGCTTGTGAGCGAGATCGCCGCGTTCTCGCAGAAGGACTCGTCGTTGTCCACACCAACGACGGCGACATCGTTCGGCACGTC
>CAKULV010000016.1 GCA_934667425.1 uncultured Kiritimatiellota bacterium
TTGCCTTCATCTCGCGGATTTCGCCGCGGGTGTAGAGCTGTGGCTTGAGTTCCATTCCGAACGCCTTGAGGATCGCGAAGATGTCGTCGCCCTTCGACTTCAGCATCTGGTAGTATTCGCCGGGAAACTCCACGACCTGCCATCCCGCGAGGGCATCCGAGATTCTTGCGCCGGGGATTCCGTACGACCACTTCGAGTCTTCCCTTGCCGCCTTGACCGCCAGTCGCGTCTTGCGTTGGATGATCCTGATCATCGTCAGCGCCATGAAGCAGACCATCAGGTGCGCCTTGATATGCTCTGGCGTCTGGACGAACATGGGCCGGGTCTCGAGCGTTCCCTTCATCTCGCGGAACTGGTCTTCGATCTGCGTGAGGCCGTGGTACTTCTCAATCACCTCCCGGTCGCCCATGTCGAGTTCTGAGGTGACAATCTGGTAGTGGCCCATGAGTTCGTTGAACTCGTTGAGCTTCGCCTCGTCGATCATCGGCATCAGGTCGGACGAATTGACTTTCTCGCCCGTGACCTTGTTGAGACACTCCTTCTTGAGAAAGCGCCTCAGCCCCTTGCCCTGGGCGGAGGTGATGCGGTAGCTGCCGGGGTTCTCCCTGAGCTTCTGCAGGAACTCCATGAACGACCTGTTCTCGTTCTTCTCCCGTTCATGGAACGCCTTGCTCCAGTAGACGACGACCTTCTCCCTGATTTCGTGCTTCCTGCCGTTCCCGTCCTTCACGACGCGCTTGACGATGCGCGACTTGTGGCGGAACTTCTCGCTGACGACGGTGTAGCCGTCCAGGTCGATGGCCCATGCGCGTTCGGCCTTGTCCGTCTTCCTGAGGCTTTTCGAGACGATGTAGCCGTTGCCCGCTTCGCGCACTGCGTACATGTTCGTCCCCGAGTACATGCCGCGGTCCGCGACGAGGACGAAGCGCTTGATCCCGAGGCCGCCGACTGTCTCGTTCATCGCAGGACGAAGCGTGTGGTGGTCGAGTGTGTTGCCCGGGAAGGTCGCGAACGAGATCGGGATGCCGCTGTCGTCGAGGAAGAGCCCGAGTTGCACGATGGGCTGCCTGCGGTTCTCCTTGCTGACGCCGAACTTCCTCAAGCCCGTGACGACGTTCCCGTCGGCGTCCTCGAAGTCGCCGTCCGGCCTCGCGGTCTCGAAGAAGAAGTTCGTCACGTCGTAGAACACCGTGCTGGGGTTCCGCCCGATTGCGCGGGTGATGCAGGTGTTCATGCGCTGGACGATCTGTCTCCTGTTCGCGTAGATGACGTCGAGCGCGTCATAGACGTTGTCCGGGTTGGTGCTCTTCACAAGAGGAGTGTAGTACTGGTCGTTCTGGCCCATCGTCGACCATTTCGACTCGGGATCGACGATCCTCCCGTAGGTCAGGAGCCGCACGATTCCCGTGAGGTCGTACCTGATGCGCGAGGAGCACTTGACGCTCGCGAAGAGCTCGTCGAGCCCGAGCGCGCGGAAGACTGGGTCGAGGACGCACGGAGCAAGGCGCTTCGGATTGCCGATGCACTTTTCGTCTCCGCGGTCGAACGTGACCGTCCATCTGCGCACGGGCGCCTGGCCGACGTACGGTTCGAGCTCCTTGATGAGCGGCTTGCCATCGGAGAAGGACTCTCGCAGCCGCTTCAGGTAGTCCGGCTTGCCGTCGTCGTGCTTCGCAAGCGCACCGAGGCTGACGATGGTCTTCTTGCCAATCATCAGCTTTCCGTTGCTGCTTTTCATTCGTTTCAGCGACACGAGCCGTATGTACTCGTTGTTGCCCGACTTCAGTTTTTCGATGTGTAGCGACATGTTGACCTTTGGTAAAATAACGGGATAACGATATTATTATACAATAGATGGTGCACTTCAGTCAATAGGGTACGCAACATTTTGAAGATTAGTCAGTCAGCCAACTGGCAAACTCGGGTTATACCACAGTCGGCATCCGCCGTGCAATCGGGCGATTCACGCATCGCCCTTCGCAAAGTATGTCGTAGGGGATGGCCTTCGCGATAGAGACGAGTCTCTGCAATTTCTGTATGTTCAAAATCAGGTCAGACCTAAATTTGTAATTTCGCAAGCGCACATATGCCGTACAGCCTCGTCAATCGCCGTTGGCAAATGGATCGGGAGCGCATGCTCACACCCATCGACCACCGTCACCTTCGCGTTTGCGAAAATGCGCTTCAGGTACCGGGCGTTCGAGCACCGCACTATGCCGTCCCTATCGCTCTGGAAAATGTGCACGGGGAAATTGCATCCGTTGCGGAAAGTCCGCTCAAGGTCATCCCTCAAATCCGTTTCGCGGAGATACCTCAGCCCGCGTTCGAGGTTTTCCGGAGCATCCATCATGTACGGGTTGGGCAACCCCTCCGGAGGGCCGAAAAGCCCCTGCCCGTGAGTGAGCTCAAGACCGTGCCTCAGAACCTCAAGCCGTCTCGGCGACATTCCGTCCCATCCGCCATCCACATCCTCCATCATCCGTGGCGTAGCCGCGATAAGCACGAGTCCGGCAATGCTGCCGGTGTATCTGTACGCGATCCGCAGGGCGGAACTGCCGCCCATCGACCATCCGACAACAACGAATCGCCCGCCTTGCGCAAACTCGCGTTCATGCCGCCCCTCAAGCTGATCCACATACGAGTACAGCCGAGGCGCACGCCCGTCCGGCGCAGGGCGAGCCATGAAGTCGCAAAGGCTCCATGCCTTTGGGCTTGCCGCCCATCCGTTCAGCACGACTATGCCGGGAGCGACCTTGTCCATGGGCGGAGTTGCGGCCACCTATCTTCCCCGGTATCCCGGAAGGACCGTCGAGGCTATCTTCTCGGACGTCTCCGGATAGTCAAGCGTGTAGTGCAGACCCCTGGACTCCTTGCGCTTCTGTGCGCTTTTCACGATCAGTTCGGCGCATACCGCCAGATTACGCAGTTCAAGCGTATCGGGCGTGACAAGGTAGCGGAAGTAGTAGTCGTGTATCTCGCGGCGCAGCGTCCGTAGCCGACGGAGTGCCCGCGCAAGACGCTTGTCCGTGCGGACTATGCCTACGTAGTCCCACATGAGGCGGCGTATCTCGTCCCACATGTGCGCGACAAGCACGGCCTCGTCCGGAGCGACCGCCTTCCCGGTCTTCCACGCCGGAATGGCCATCTTCCTGTCAAGCCTGACAGGATGCACGCTAAGCCGCTTTGCGGTAAGCCGAGCGCATACAAGCGCCTCCATGAGCGAGTTGGAAGCGAGACGGTTCGCGCCGTGCAGTCCGGTGCATGCGCATTCGCCGACGGCCGACAGACCCTTCACGTTTGTCCTCCCGTCGACCGTCGCCTGTATGCCGCCGCAGCAGTAATGCGCCGCGGGAACTATCGGGACGAGATCCTTCGCCATGTCAATCCCGAACGACAGGCACTTCCTGTATATGTTCGGGAAGCGTTTCATGAGATAGGCCCGCCCCTTCCTGCGGATGTCCAGGAACATGCATGGGGCTCCGGTGCGCTTCATCTCCGAATCTATGGAGCGGGCAACGATGTCGCGCGGGGCCAGTGAGCCGCGTGGGTCGTACTTCTCCATGAACGGCCGCCCCTTGCCGTCCACAAGGATCGCGCCTTCGCCGCGAACCGCCTCCGAAATCAGGAAGCGCTTGGCGTTCGGATGGTACAGGCACGTCGGATGGAACTGTATGAACTCCATGTTCTCTATCTTCGCGCCGGCGCGCCACGCGAGGGCGATGCCGTCGCCGGTCGCAGTGTCGGGATTGCACGTGTAGAGGTACACCTTGCCGCAGCCGCCCGTCGCGAGGATCGTGTTCGGCGAGCGGATCGCGTATATCTCGTGCGTAATGGTGTCGAGCACGTACGCGCCGACGCACTGGTGCGGAGCCTTCTTCATCCCGAGGCGGCGAGTGGTCGTTATGAGGTCGATTACCGTTGTGTTCTCGAGTATGGTGATCTCAGGATGCTTGCCGATGGTGCGTATCATCGCAGACTCGCACTTCTCGCCGGAAATGTCCCCGGCATGGAAAATGCGACGTGCGCTGTGCCCGCCCTCGCGCGTCAGGTCCCACGAGCCATCAGGTTTCTTGTTGAACTTGACTCCGCACTTTACGAGATCGGCGATTCCCTTCGGGGCCTCCGCCACGATGCGGGCAACCACTCGTTCGGTGCAAAGTCCCGCACCGGCGATCTGCGTGTCTTTCAGATGCGCCTTGAAAGAATCGTCCGGAGAGGCCACGCAGCATATTCCGCCCTGGGCGAAATTCGTGTTGCAGTCGTTCAGATGGCGTTTCGTGGCCAACACCACCTTGCCGTACGGCGCGAGATGGAGCGCCGTCATCAGCCCCCCCATCCCCGATCCGACTACAAAATAGTCGCAGTCTAAAATACGCATGTTTCCGCAAGAGCCCATTTTGCCTCGATCGCTTACTTTACTTTACGCCGGCGGCATCGAAGATCGCGGCCTTCAGGTCGCCGTACGACTCGAACGCCGCAAGGTCGGGGTTGTCCCTCTTTATCGCCTCGGTAGACCTGAAAAGGAATCCAGCCTTTGAGGCTCGGATCATTGCAAGGTCGTTGAAGCTGTCGCCAGCGGCAATCGTCTCGAAGCCGCAGGCCTGCAGCGACCTGACGGTGGTCAGCTTCGATTTCGGACAGCGCATCCTGTAGCCTACCACCTCGCCGGACGGCGCCACTTCAAGTTCGTTGCAGAACAGCGACGGCCAGCCTAGTTTCTTCATGAGGGGGCGTCCGAAAAGGTCGAACGTGTCGGATATTATCACCACCTGCATCTTTTCCCGCAGGGCGTCAAGGAAATCGCGGGCGCCCTCCATCGGCTCTATCTGGGAAATGACGGACTCGATTTCCTTGAAGCCAAGGCCGTGCTTCTTCAGCAGCGCGAGACGGTACTGCATAAGCTTATCGTAATCCGGCTCATCGCGCGTTGTGCGGCGAAAGTCGGGGATGCCGGTCTTTTCGGCAAACGCAATCCAGATTTCAGGGACGAGAACTCCCTCCAGGTCAAGACAGGTTATATGCATAGGGCAACTCTGTGTTTATCCGTTTACTTAATGAAGATGATTTGAAATGGCGACATCTAAAAACCTCTGTGCAATCCTACATTACGTGCCAGAGTATGCAGAAGAAGTGGCATAGGGATCCGGCAAGCACAAACAGGTGCCATATGGGATGGTTGTACGGCAGGCTCTTCCACAGGTAGAACACGCAGCCAAGCGTGTACAGCGCACCGCCAAGCAGAAGCCACATGAAGCCAACCGCATGGAGTGATCTCGCAAGCGGAACTATCGCGATTACCGCCACCCAGCCCATCACCACATACGCCGCCGTGGACAGATAGCGGCACTTGCCGGTGTTCCACACCTTCACGAGGACTCCCGCAATCACCGAAGCCCACTCGATCCCGAAGATCGTCCATCCCATTGCGGCGTGGCCGCTTTCACGCAGCGTCACGAGGCAGAACGGCGTGTATGTGCCCGCGATGAGGAAATATATCGCCATGTGATCGAGGATGTTCAGAACATCCTTCGCAGGCTTGTAGGTAACGGCATGGTATGCGCTCGATATGGAATACAGCAATATCGTGGTCGCCCCGTATATGCAGCCGGATGTGATCTTCCACCCAAGGCCTGTGCCAGAATGGATGGCCTGCCACACCAACAAAGCAATCATCGCCGAGCCCAGATGAGACCCGACGATGTGTATTACGGAATTGGCGACTTCTTCGCCAGCCGTGTAGGGCTTCTCACAGTTGGCTACCATCGGCTCACTTGGCCGGAGCCGCAGGGGCGGCCTCTACAGGCGCTGCGGGGGCAGCCGGCGGCGCTGCGGGGGCCTTGGCGTCGGCGGCAGGGAGCTCCGGCATCTGCGGGGCCGGCATCACGGGCGCCTGCTCCACTGGAGCTGCCGGCTCGATGCCCCTCATAACGCTCTTTGAATTGGCCGTTGACGTGAAACGCGCAAGCGCAAGAGTGTTGAGCAGAAAGATCGTGCCGAGGATTATCGTGCCCTTGATCAGCACATTGCCGGCATCTGCGCCAAACGCGGCTTCAGCCATTCCGCCGCCGATCACGCCGCCCAGCCCTCCCTCTTTCGGCTTCTGCAGCATGACAATCCCGGCAAGAAGCAGGCAGACGCAAACTTCAATCACATATAGAAACCCAATGAGAATCGACATTCTTCTGTTTTCCTTTCAAAAAAAAACTCGGCATATTATACTTGAATTGGAACATCTTTGCAAGCGCGGAGGCCTACCAGCCATGCCTGGCGGCGAAATCGAGGAAACGCTTCCAGTCATACGCCATGAGATCGTGCCCACCCTTGCGCAGGTGGAACGATATAGACCCATCCTGCAGATCCTCGCCCACGGACGGGAAGCCGTTCGGCGACACAAGGCCTTTCTTGCCGTATAGTTCCCATGCGGGGGAGGCGAACGACGCGGACATGAACTGTCCTCGAGGTCCCGCACCGTCATCGTCAGAAGCAGCCGCGAGACAAAGCAGACGAGGAGCTATGAGCGCCAGAAGCTGGTGCTGGTCGAACGGCATGTCGAGGTCATGTCCGGCATACTTGTCGAAGCGGCGGCAGAACCACTGGCGAAACCGCTGTATCCTGCCGATATGTTCGTCGTTTACCGGAGCCTGCTCAAGATGGTTCAGCTTGTCTCCGCAGCACCCGGCGCCGCTCGAACAGCAAAGGGCGAAGCGCGGATCCGTCGCCGCCGCCCAGATCGCGGTCTTCCCGCAGCGAGAGAGCCCGACAACCGCCATGCGGGAGGCGTTTGCCATCGGTTCGGTCTCAAGCCAGTCGGCGACGCGGCTCGCACCCCAGGCCCATGCGGAGAGCGCACCCCAGCTTTCCTCGGTGCGCGTCCCCTTCTTCTCGAAGCACCGGTAGGCCCCAACCCGGAAGCCGTAGTCATCGTCTGGCGCAACATCCGTTACGCGATAGGCGACCGTAGCGTAGCCTCGCGCAAGGATCTTCTGCACCGGCCAGCGCTCGTTCAGCTGCTTCGGCCACTCCTGACCATCTCCGGGATGGCGATGCGTGTTGAGCCCGTCGTTGGCAAGCCCCACATAGACAAACGCCGGAACCGGTTTGGATGCGTTCTTCGGGAAATAGGCTGTCGCGGTAAAGTCCCGCGAACCGTACGCGCCGCCATAGGCAATCCGCACAACCTTCAGGATGGCAGTGCCGCCAAGCGCTTCGCGGTCTTCGCGGACAGTCTCGAATGTCAATTGATCGGGACGTTCCACCGGCCTTACCCCGAAAACCTCATGGGTAAACGTGTCCAGGATCTCGCCGCGCCTTGCGCGCTCCCATTCCTCTTTCGTCTTGACGCTGGATCCGTCCTTGCAGGTCATGAGCGGCGGCAGGGCAAGCGGCATGAACTCCGACCGGCAGTCGGAGGTGCGTTCCGAGAAGAATGCGGGCTGACGGAAGTCCGTATCGCCCGCCCTAAGCGAAAAACGGGCGTTCCGCAGACAAATCCGGTCGGCACGGTCAACGTAGAGTCCGAACGCGGGGAGTCGCAGACGGCGGAACATCGTGGCTTCCGGATAGCATCCGTCCAATTCCGATCCAGGGGTGTCGAATCTCCATGACATAGGCTTGTTTTCCCCAACGCAGACGATGTCCACGTTTTCAAGGAGAACGTCATTTGGCCTGCATGCATCCACGCCTGATATGCTGCTTGGGATGGTTGCGAGAGCGCTGCCTCGCACATTGCGGATCGCTATGTTGCGCAGGATGCGCTTGTCGCTGGGCGGGATTCCGCAGCGCCGGGATGTGCGAGATCCGCCACGGACGAATATGGGCACCATGAATCCCTGCACATCGATTCCGTCAAACGTCACATTCTCCACAATGCCGCCGTCCACACACTCGACGCAGATGGCCGATATGCCAACTCCCGACTTGTAGCGCTCGAAGCCCTTGCGCTCATAGGCGGGACGCCCCTCCCGTCCCGGAGTTCGGTCGATGAAGTCACGCCTTGGAAAGTCCGTACGGCAATCTTCGAAGCGTATATTGCGCATCGTGCCGTGCGAAGCGGTGCCGAGCTTGAGTCCGTTGCAGTGGGAGCGGGCCACGCAGCGGCGCACGACCACATTCTCGACGGTGAAGTCCGGCGTGTTGGACTTTATGCAAATGGCGTCGTCTCCGCCATCAACATCGCAGTCCTCGATCAGCACGTTGCGGGCCTCGATGTCGAAGCCGTCATTGTTGTGGTGGGCGTGGCTATCGATGCGCACGCGCCTGGCGACAACTCCATCGCAGCACTTGAACACGATGCCCCAGCAGGCGGCATCCCGCAGGGTGAAGCCTTCCAGGCGAATGTCGGCGGAATCCGCAAACACTATGCCGCGAGGACGAAGCCCCTCCAGGCATATGCTCTTCGGGACGTTCCTGAAGTCCATGGAGAACCGCTCGCCGCGTCCATTGATTTCCCCCGATCCGGTGATGGCGACATTGGTAACGCCGAAGCCCACCACAACGGCGCTCCATGTCCCCTCGGAATACGGTAGAGTGACGGCGCGATAGTTCTCCATCCCCGCCGCGCCCTCCAGCACCGCGCCCTTCTCAAGATGAAGCGCGACATTGCTCTTAAGCTCGAGCTGTCCAACCGGGTGAATGCCGGATGGAACGACTACGCGCCCGCCGCCGTTGGCCGCGGCGGCATCGATGGCCGACTGCCACCTGGCCGTTTCCAATTCCGCTCCGCAAACCACAGAGGCGCACACTGCAAGCGCTCCCGCCACAACAAGGCCTTTTCCCATTGGCATTCCCTTCCGGCAAAGATTGACATTATGGAAAGCATCACTTCCAGCCAAAATGCCGGAAGCGATGCATCCAACCTAACGCGACATGAGGCGCAAGATCACTTCTTGGCGCCCTGGTTCTTGACCGCGTTGATCTTCGCGGCTATCGCCTCCTGATCGCCAAGGTAGTGGTGCTCGATCGGCTTGAAGTTCTCGTCGAGCGTGTAGACCAGCGGCACGCCCGTAGGGATGTTGAGACCCACGATATCGGCATCGGAGATGCCGTCGAGGTATTTCACGAGGGCGCGCAGCGAATTGCCGTGGGCCGCGATCACAACCTTCTTGCCGGCGGCGACATCCTTCTTTATCACGTTCTCCCAGTACGGAACGACGCGGTCGATCGTGATCTTGAGGGACTCGGTGAGCGGGATGTCCTCGGGCTTCTCGTTGGCGTAGCGGGCTTCCTTGCGCGGATTGCGCGCGTCGTCCTCAGTGAGGGCCGGCGGCGGGACATCGAAGGAACGACGCCACACCTTCACCTGATCCTCGCCATACTTTGCGGCGGTCTCCGACTTGTTGAGGCCCTGCAGGGCGCCATAGTGGCGCTCGTTGAGGCGCCAGCTCTTCACGACCGGAATCCACTCGAGATCCATCTCCTGAAGCACGTGGTTCAATGTATGTATAGCGCGCTTGAGGTAGGAGGTGTAGGCGAGATCGAAGGTGAAGCCCTCCTTCTTGAGGAGCTGGCCGCCGGCTATCGCCTCCTTGTGCCCTGTCTCTGAAAGGTCAGGATCGCTCCAGCCTGTAAAAAGGTTCTTAAGGTTCCATTCGGATTCGCCGTGGCGGATGAGAACGACTGTGTAGCTCATGTGCTTTCTTCCTTGCTTTTATGTTCGCCCCGCCCCATAGCAGGGCTTGTAAAAATTGCGCCTATTATAGCAGACTCCGCCGAGCGGTTCAAGAGCGGTGCGTCTGGAGGACTTCCTCCGGGTGCACTTCGTCCAATACCGTGACGGAGCCATTCTTCTGGGCCGTCAGCACCTTCTGGGAAAGCAGGGACGAGACGATGACCTGAACATCGGGCTTCGGCACGTGAAAGCGCTGCGCCAAAACACTGCGGAGGGAACCCAATGTCTTGACGACGACACGGCCGTTGCGCAGGTCCGCCGCGAGCGCCGCCGTGACGTCACGCCGGAAGGCCTTCCCTGCGGAGACACTCGCCGAAAGAAGCCCGTCCGCCGGAATCAGCGTCTCGAACTCGTCCTTGTCGTACCAGACCGAACCGCATGCACCGCAAACGTCAATCTCAATTGTAAGCTTTCCCGATGCGACACGAACGATTCCCATCTGACCGCCGCAACTCGGACACGAACACCCCGGTGCCAGTTGGCTGCGGGCATTGGCCAAAATCGCCTTGATGCTTTCCGCGTCGAAAGCCGCCCGCAACGTACCGACTTTCGTGGACATGCCGCCGCACTGCGCACAGACCAGGCACACCTTACGAGACTTCGTGAACGCCTGTTTAAGCTTGCCGCCGCATCGTGGGCAGACGGCATCACGTTTCTCCAAAGCGGTCTTTGCCCTTGCCGTCTTCGGCAGGACGATGTACTGCGTACAGGCCGAACGAAAGCTCTCCGGCGCCTTTTCCGACCCGATGCCGTAGGCCCGCTTGCCCGCCTCGCGGATCTTCGCCGCAAGTGCCGTGTAGTCGCTGTCGTTCGAGACAATGCAGATGCCATCGCACGGCACACGGTAAAGGCACTCCATCGCGTCAATGACAAGCGCAATGTCGGCCACGTTCTTACCGCTCAAGTTGCTGACCTGCGGCTTCGAGACAATGCCATATTCATGCTGGGCGTTTTGCCAGCCGCCGTTGCCCATAAAACGTTGCGGCGTGCCATAGGCACGACGCAGAATCGGGTCACCCAGCCGACACGCGATACGGAAGACATCACCCGCAGACGACGGGCCGATGTTGTCGGCATCAATCAAGACCGCCACACGCGGTCGCGTTCTCAACTCGTTTTCCATGCCTGTAGTATATCATTTTTGGGCTCCCTTGATGGCGGCATGGTGGCGTCCCCAGTTTCGAAAATGAAAATTCCATTTCACTTTCCGAGGCAAAACAGCGGCCGCACCCTTGGTTCTATTGGGTGCGGTCGTTTCCAAGGGTTAGAGAACTTGTGATATTTGAAACCTCTTCGAGAACCACATCACAAAACCACGCCTCGCCACGGCAATGCCACAGGCGAAAGGCAAGGGTGGGATCCGTCAGGACGTCGCCCGTCTCGAACTGGACACTCCGCTTAAGCCAGTCGGTCGTATCAAGCTTAAGCCCCGACACTGGAAATGTCTTCCTGCTCGCCGCGTCAGGCCCGAACTTGACGAGAGCGTATGCCTCGTGGCTTTTCTGCGTCGGGAGAACGCCCTTCAGCCTCACAAGCCAGGAGAGTCGATAGCGCGTCCTTGGCCTGAGCGCCAGGCCGCACTGCACGCGCACGTCGTCCGTCCCCTTCGCCGGGACGAGACGGATCCGGCGGCCGCCATCAAGCGTCTCGAGCGTCGCATTCTCCTGTCCTTCGGAGAGCCTCCACGCCGTCAGGCGGACAATGCCCGTACGCGCCTCAAGCCCCTTCCTCCATGCGTCGACATCGTAGGCCGCACGGACATCTGCCGTATTCCAGGCCAGCGGCTCTTCTATCTTTCCGGCGGACCGGCCGTTGTGCCGGAGCAGGTCGCGGCTCGCGTAGCCGAACAGGCGCAGTTCCGGCCAGGTGTCGAAGATGCGTACATGGCCGGTCTTCGGGTCGCACAGACGATCAAGAAAGGCATTTCGCCCGTCGATGGCGTCAAGGAGCGGCCGGACGGTGTCCCGGCACGGATTTCCCCTGAACATCCCATAGCGCCGGATGACCTCCATCAGGCGTACGAGATAATCGTACTCGAGGCGAACGAGCTTCAGCCTGCGCCTGTGCCGTTCGCCTAATCCTGCCGTCGTTTCGGCCGTCGCCAGCAGCATGCCCATCTCGCGAAGGACGTCGTCAGTCCACATCCGCGACAGCATCGCCAGGTTCGCCTCCTTTGCGAACGTCGCCATGAACCCGTCTCCGCCCGAAAGGTCGATGGACGCCTCGGCTACGGGGCGGATTCTGTCCAGCCTAATATCGTAGGCGGAATAAAAGCGCAGCATCGTCTTCGCCGCCGTGCCAAATGCCGCCGTGCAGAACTCACGGACCGTCGCCGCGACATCCGCCCCAGGGTCGCGCAGCATGCGGTTGAACACGTAATATCCGGGGCCCTCCAGCCCCCAAAGCTCCCCGTAGCCGCATCGGTATATGCCGTGGACGCCATGACTCATGTACATCCTGGCCGTTTCGGCGAGTTCACGGAAGGAGTGCCGCGGCGTGTAGCCGACAAGCTTGTAGTTGCCCCACAGGTAGATGTAGGCCGTCAAGCCATGCGGCACCCTGAAGTCACGCCACCGGCCGAGCGTCTCCGCCGTCGTCTCGCAGACCTCAATCATCACGTTAGGCGGGAACGTCTTAAAGTCACGTGGCGGGTGGCGTGTCGGGCCGTAGCTGAGGATGTGGACGATCTTGCCCGGTCGAAGTTTCTCCACGCGCTCGGCGACATGTCTGTGAAAGAGCCAAAGCTGCTCGGAATGATGGACCCCTGCATTCCCCCTGAGTCCTCCGTAGTCCTGACACTTTTCACATTCGCAATAAAGAGCGCTGTCGCTCGGTGCAAGCTGACAGGAGTCCGCACCGGCGTCGTAGTGGCGAAGCATCTCGGAGACGATCAGATCCTCTACCTCCGGGTTGGTGAAGCAGAGCGGCGCGAAGTTGTTCTTGGCCCACGGCCATTCGCAATAGCGCTTGCCTTTGATGAGGCCGAAATACTCCGGGTGGCTTTTCGCGTACCTCTCCATGGGGCAGGCCACAGGATAGAGATGTCCGCCGAAGGTCTTGTACGCCCCGGCCCCAAGGCACTGGTTCGCGATGGACGACAGCATGCCCTGATTGCCGCCCGCGCCAAACGAGATCGCTGGGCGCTCGACGCTCGCAAGGCCCGCAGGCACCTCAACGGCCCTGTCGGCGGGCACTTCCATGCCCGTGACGCCGGGCATGACGAAACGGACGCCCATCCGGTCTTCCATGAAACGCGTCAACGCACGGATCGACGGCAGCACGCAATGCGCCCAACCGACGCTCCTGCGGTCCCGCTGGCCGCAGCGATCCTCGTTCCCATAGAGATATAGGCTGCCGTTCCGTTCGGCATAAACGTTGTCCCAGCCTCTTAGCGACGCGGTCTCCAACCCTGCCCGCCGAGCGAACGAAGAGCCGATATAGACCGCCTTCCCCATAACTGGATCGCTCGACTCGACTATGTCGAGCGCATGGCCCGTCTCATCCCGCAGCGCATGCTGGAGCTCGTCCGCACTTTGGCGCAATGCCGACCACACGGATGAGTCCGCCGTCTTCACCGGTACCACGATGCGCCATCCAGCGTCAAGCGTTCCGGCGGATGCCGCCGCGCCGACAAGCGTCAACGCACCCAAGATCCAAGGCAATCCTCTCATCGCCCCTTCCCCAACTACCGAACAATCATAACGGTGCCGCCCAAGCGAACGCTCAGGCATCCCTTGCCGACGAAATGCCTCGCGAGCGACTTGTTCGATGCACTGCTCTCAAGAGAGCCGTAGACCTCAGGCGTCATCTTCCTCCCTTCGTGATAGAGCGCGTTCACCATCTGTGACACGCCCTCCGGGATCGACAGCACACCATCGTCAGCGAGTCGCAGAACCGCCCGGCGCTTATCGAACGTCCGCGACTGGGCGATCTCAAGGCGTCCCGCTCCCCGCACCGTGACGTTCGTGCCGTTGAGCCAGGACGAACCCGCGTCGAACGCGAGCGTCCCCGAATCGACGGAAATGTCGCCTACGCTCGTCGATACGACGTTCGTGAGACCGAAAAAGCTGCCGGACGGACCGCAAGCGCGCAGGGAGAGCGCACCTTCGACTTTCTGCCGGATCATGCCGTCTGCGACCTGAAGCTCGCTGCCCAGTCGCCCCGTCATCACTGTCTCGGCAACGCATCGCTCCTGCTTTGTCGTATTCACCTTCGGCCAGTATTGCTTCGTCGATCCGAAATCGACGCGTCCGCAATGCCCGATCAGGATGTACTCCATGTTAGTGATGGCATGGTCAGCCGCCAGCTCAAGGGCTGAGTGTAGCTTGCCGTATCCGTCATCCAGCGAAAGAAAGCGTCCGTTAAGGCTGGAAGCGCTCGCCGCAAGGCGCAGCGTGACTCCGCCCCAGACGGAAAGGGCGCTCGATTTAATGCTTCCGAACGCCGCCGAGAACGTAACGTGCGCACGTGCCACCTGTGGATGGCCCGAAGCCATGTCGTCAGTGCCGAGGGTCAAGCCTCCGTCGAAATTCACGGGACCGGCGAACTCCAGCGAGGATCCATCCTTCATTGGAATGGTCGAAGGCACGTACAGGAACACCCCCGACAGGAATCGGTTGGTCGTGTTCGTCCCGATGGCGAGCCAGCTCCCGCGGAAGTCGGTGTTCTGCACTTGGCGGCCACGCGCGTAAAACGGCTTCCCGACAGTCGCGCCATCGAGGACCACATGGCTGCCATCCTTTTCGCAATAGGCGCAAAGCCCATTTGCGGGCGCAGTGACAAATGGATCGACGGACGGGCCGCACGACTGTTCCACCGCTCCGGAAATCTTCAGCCTGCCCGAATTGAGCCTCAGCCCGCCGTCAAGGCGCGCACCGCCACGCAGGGATAGGGTTGCGCCGCTCGGCATGTCAAGCACCCAGTCGTCGTCCGTCAAGGCCTCAAGCCGGGGTTCAATCCCGTAGTGATGCGCGCCACCCCTTACCGCCACCCCTTTGGCCCCGACACGAACTGGGTAATCTCCGCCCGCCGCCAGCGTAAAGTCAGTCGGCGCGTCAAGGACGATCCCCGCGACACCAAGCGGACGGTCTACAAGGGCCGACGCCCCACCGGAGGCGAACGTCGCGACGAGCGAAAAGAAATCGAGGTCGGGCAACTGCGGACTCGTGCTCCAGTTCGCGGCGGAGCCCACGGACGCCGATGTGCCGCCGGCGCCCGTCCACGTCGCCGACGTCTCTTCCTTCGGCAAAGCGAACACCGTCCCGGACTTGACCTGCGCAAAACCGGACGCCGCAGCATAGCGCCCGGCCGGCATGACCGTGACCTGCCCGTCGGAGTCTACGACCGAGAGCGTGTTGACGCGCAACTCGGAGCCTTCGGGGAGGTGGAGTTCCGCAACTGGGCCAAGGATTACGTCGATCGCGTCCTGCGCAAATGGCATGAGTTCATTCGCCTGGCACGAGAAGACTCCGTAGACTGTCAGTGTCCGGCAGGCCGCGAACGCCTGCGCCTGATCCGTCTCGCATTCCAGCCGCCCTCCCTCGCCGACGTAAACGGACGGCACATTGGCGAACGCATCACGCCCAACCATGCGAAAGACTCCGTTCGAGATGATCAGGTCGGCAGAGGTCGTATTGAGGCGGTTCGTCTGCACGAGCACATACCCCGGGTCGGCATCTAGCACAAGCCCCGCCTTGTCCGCGAAGCCGTGATACAGAAGATCGGTCTGCCCTGACTCACGGCCGGCAATCGTCATGTAGGCGGTCCGATCCGAGCAGATGACCGTCCAGTTTCTCTCGTCGGCATGCTCGTGCATCGGCAATACAGCCTCGTAACCAACGGCCCTTAGGGTCTGGTTCCAGCCATTGAGGTCCAGGCTGAGTCTGAATTTGTCGGCCGTATAGCAATACGGCTTCCAGTAAAAGCCAGCAAGGGCGTTTTCGGCGCCGCAGCGGATGTAGCCGTTGTACGTGAGGACGCATTCCCCGTCGCCCAGGTTGTTTCCTGTGGCATTGAGCCATACCGTGCCGCCGGCGCTAGCGGCAGCGGACAGCGAACAGTTCGGCGCGGAAATCCTGCCGTCAAACGACATCGTCCCGTACGTGACAAGGCGGAACTGAACTGACGGCGAGAAGTCTATCGGTTGCGAGAAGCGCACATTTCCCGAGAACAGGTCGGCATTCCCTGTCGCCGTCCGCCCCTGTCCGCCGACGGCAAATTCTCCGGAGGCATCCTCGCGGCTACGAATGCGGCCGGCCAGCGTGCAGCTCTCCCCGAACGCCAGGTCGCCTTCCACGGCGGAGCGCCTGACACCCGAGACGAACCAGAAATCGTTGGTAAACGTCGCGTCCGCCACGTTCAGGAGCACCTGGCGAAACTGCGTCCCACGGTAAGTGACCGATCCACACCCCAGCGCCTCGGCATGATTGACGATTACGTGTCCCTCCTCGACCGTGAGACCTCCCGTAAACGAATTGGCGGCGTTCAGGACGAGCCGGCCAGCGCCGCGTTTCACAACGGCGACAGGGATGCCGCCGTCGTCAATGCCCACATCAACGGTGACGGTAGCATCCTCCGTCGTGACGTCGAAGACGCCGTCCGTCGGCAAGTCTGCGGCGGACGAAATCACTACGCTCTCGCCGTAGTCCGTCGCCCGCGCGGACCCGGCGAGCGCAATCCCAATGACGCACAGCACCACATTCGGTAGTTTTGCTTTCACGCTTCCCCTCCTTTTCGTTTCGTTGAATCGTCTTGAGCCGGACCGTCACCTGTTCAGGATCGCCTCGGCATCGACACGGATCTGTCGGAAATCCAGCTTCCCGCCCATCGCAGCCTTGACGTCGAACATCCTGTCCAGCTCCGTCAATCGTTCAGTCTCGGTTCCAGATGCCTTGAGAATGTGGTACTTCTCGGCCGCCGCGATGCCGGCCCTGAGCTGCAAAAAGCGCCATGACGGCTCGCCATCGGGATAGCAGAGGTAGACGTCGCCAGAGCGCCAGTAGCCATATGAGCCGTCCTTAGTCGGGTTCGAGCCCCAGCTGTTCCACGCCCAGCGGAGAAAGCCGTCGAGCCCGGACGTCGCCGGATAGAGGCCGAGCCAGTACGCCTCGCCCGCGTTGGCCGACAGGAAGGTGTTGGGCTTGGCCGGGCCGCAGCAGACGTAACAGGTCGTGACAAGCCCCTGCCTCCGCCGTTGCCGCGCCAGTTCGCAGAACGCGGGCGTCACCTTCGAGAGGCCCGAGCAGTAATTATCGAAGCCGATTGACGAGACCTCCTCCGGCGAGAGGTCGCCGGGCATCGAGACCTTAAGGCCCGGCGCGACAGCACGCACGAGACTGACAATCCTGCGCACGTCCTCGGGACGGCGCTCGTCCATCGCGATGAACGTCCGCCCGAGCCAGCGCTTCTCCTTCAGGTGCTTCGCGAAGTCAATCAGAAAGGAGGTCCAGTACTCCCGGAAGAAGTCCGATCCTGGCGGTGCGGCCGCGCGTGACACCTTGCCGTCGGGATCGATCCAGTCTACGAGATCGCCCCATGGGCACATCGTGTAGCAGGCGATGTCAGGGCCGATGCCGCACGATTCCGCGAACGCAACGTATTCGTCAAAGACCGAATAGTCGTAGGACCACGAGCCGTCCGCCGCGCGGTGCTTGGCGATCATCGCGTGATAGGCGTCGTAGCACTGGTGGTTCCAGGGCTCTTCGAGCAACGTTGCGGTGATGCACTTCTGTCCGGCCGTCGCAAGAAGCTCATACACAGGTCGCATCGCATCGTAATGGGCCTTCGAGAACGGCTCTACGCCCTTCACTCGGGCGACCGCCCATGGATGCTGCCAGAGGTCGAGGTAGTACTTCCATTCGCGCGGCGGCGGCAAGACACGGTCGGAAACCGTAAGGCGGATGTCGTCGAAGTCGTATACGCCCGCGCGAGCCTCCGGATCGACGGATATCTCCAGCACGCGCGGTCCATCACCATTCCCGCCCCAGACGACGCGGTCGGCCACCCATCCGTAGTGCATATAGGCCTCGTCCTCAATGCCTGCAGCGTCCGTCCGGTAGCGAACCGGCTCGACGCGCCCTTCGCGCAGGGTCAGACCCGGCGGCGGCGTGCGCCTGACGTCAAAGTCTCGCAGGCGCACGACTATCGTCTCGCCACGCCAAGCCGAGCATTTCACCTTCACGACGGCCGGAAGCTCCGTCGCCGCCAAGATGGCCGCAACGGCAACAGTCGCTGACGAGGGCATCAAGCGGTCAATCATCGTACGCTTCATTGTGCGCTCCCCTTTCCGTTTCACTCGAAGACGAGTTCGCCCATCGCCGCAGGGCTCGAGAAGGTCGGCGACTCGAGATTCGGATTCCAGAGCGCGTCCGTCGCGGGCGGACGGCCGTGGCATGCGATGTCCCACTCGCGGCCGAGGTTGAAGCACCACACATCCCCCGCAGCCGGCTTCGCCCCGCCGAACATCGCAAACGGGATGCGGATCGTCGAGCACCAGATGCCCCCGTCTGTCGCGTTGGAAATTTCCCAGTCGCCGTCCCACATCTTGTCGAACTGGCGGTACAGAGGGCTAAGCTCGTCCGTGACGAGTCCGAACGCCTCGTCGTATACGGACCCGTCGTGCGGACCCCAAATGACATGGTAGGCGACTTCGCGCGTCCCCGTCGGATCGACCATCAGGTCCAGCGACTCGTCGCCGTAGACGGCGCCGTCACGGCCGAATGCGGAAACCTTGCGATTCGGATGGATGTCGCTCTCGACCTCGACGACAAGCGCATCCGCATCCCGGCGCGCGCGGAAGCGCGCCTTCTGCCCAATGCGCTGCAGTTGGTGTCCGCCCAGCTCCTGCCACGGACCGAACGCAGTGCCGACGGAAATCCGCTTGCAGCCGACTCCCGGCAGGATGCCCTTCTCGCGCAAAAGGTCAGTGTCCCATCCGAGCGGAGCCCCGATGATCGCCGCGGAACGTCCATTCGTGCGCAGCCTCGCCTCGCTCTGCCCCCCGAACAGAAGAATCTCCGGCCAGCCATCGAGGCGGATCATCGTGCGCCCTGGCCCGGCGTACAGCCGATCAAGCAAGGCGTTGCGCTCATTGACGAGCGTCGCGATCGGATCGAACAGTGCGATGCACGGGTTCAGCTTGTAGGCCCGGTAAAGGTTGGCGATCTTCGCCATGTTCTTCAGGTAGTCAAACTCTATCCGAACCAGCTTGAGCCGCCGCGCGATCTTCCCGGCCGTCAGCCCATCGGGGAGCGCGGCGGCCTTGGCCTCGGCGCGGGAGAGGCACCTTTCCATCGTTGCCAGAGCCTCGGGCGTATAGATCGCGACCATTTCGTCGAGCGGCTTCGCGGCGGTGCAGTCGCCATAGGGGCCAAGGCCCGCCGCATAACGCGGATCCCACGCCGCGCCGACGCCACAGCCCTGCTCCCCGGCCTTCGACATGCTCCGGAGGCGGTCGTCAAGCGTCTCGTAGAACGTGCGCATAAGGGAGGCGGACGATCCGAACGCAAACTGGCAGTATTCGACAAGCGCAGCCTCCGGCTCCGTCTTCGGATCGATGAGCGTGCGGTTGAACACCCAATAGGCCGGACCCTCAAGGCCATACAGTTCCCCGTAGCCGCACCGGTAGATGCCATAGATGCGGTTGTCGAGCAGCCGTCGGGCGAAGACGGAGACTGACGCCAGCGAATTGCGTGGCGTCAGCCCGAGGCGCTGATAGTTTCCCCACAGGTAGATGTAGGCCATGAACCCGCCCGGCACGTCGTAGCCGTCCCAGAGGCGCAGTCCGCGCTCGGATGCGTCGCACGTCTCTATCACCACGTTGTCGGGCATCTTCCGAAAGCGCTTCGGCGGCAAGGCCGAGTTGGCACCATAGCTGAGGATGCAGATCTTCTTCCCCGGACGGAGGCGGCCGACATCGCGCGCGATGTCGCAATGGTACAGCCAAAACTTTTCGTTCCAGTCGTCACCCGTGCCGTAAAGCGCATGGCATCTCTCGCATTCGCAGCGCACGGCCGTATCGCTCGGGCCGAGCTGGGAGATCTCCGCGCCTGCGTCGAAGTCCTTGACAAGATTCGAGACGAGGAGCTTGCGCACCTCAGGGTGAGAGATGCACAGCACCTCGTTGAACGGGTTCTTGAACCGCGCTCCCTTGACGAGGCCGAAATACTCGGGATGGTCCTTGTAGTACTTCCCGGACGGGCACGAAGGCGTGTAGCTGTGTCCGCCATAATTCTGGTAGAGGGCGCCGCCGGGCATCGCATTCGCCAGGCCGTAGACACGATCCGGAGTTCCGCCGCCGATGATGAGATTCGGGCGGCTGCGCGAGAAATAGCCTTTTCGGATGTCGATCTCCGCCTTGGGCAATACGGCCATTCCCGTCAAGCCGGGCATCAGGAAACGGACGTTCAAGAACGTCTCCATGAAGCGCGCCATCGCGATTACGCTCGGCACCACACACTGGCTCGAAGGCGCTGGCCTCAGTGCAGGCCTCCCCGAACGGTCGTTGCCGAAGAGGTAGACGTTTCCGTCCTTCTCCGCGACGACGTTCTCGAAGTCAGAGAATCCCTCGGTCGAAAAGCCAGCCCTCCGCGCAAACTCGGCGCCAAGGTAAATGGTGCCGTCCCCCTGCGTTCCCCCTTCCTTCAGCGCCTCGTCCAGCCGCACCTTCGCCTGAAGGAGCACATTCCAGACGCCGCTCGGCTCTCGCTCGGGAATCACGACGTTCCACGACGCATAAGCCGAAAGCCCAAGAACGGAGAAGGCACAGGCCATGGGCCATCGACTAACAGCCTTTCGTGCCATTGTTTTGTGGCGCGGAGACACACGCCCCAGCCTCGTGCACCCGATTGCGCCCCCTGCTGCCCGCCTTTGAAGCGAAGCCCCTTCGGTGCGCGATGCGGCATCCCTTTCGTCAAACCATGCGCACGGATCTTCCGCATGCGGCTTTCCGGCGAGACCTTTTCCTGTCGTCATTGATTCTCTCCCCTAATGATTTGTTTTGACCTGTTTTGGTGGAAATGGCGACAATTATATCTGTTTTTTTTTCCTGTCAAATCAGCGTTCTCCGCTAACACCCTCGGAGTTTCTACACCCCGCTGTTCAGTGACGCATTACCCGCTAACCACCAAGTTACCTACGAGGTGTCTTTTCTATTTGACAAACTGGGTCTGTCCAAGCGCCTCACGGATCCGGCAGACCGCCATCGGCCTCTTCCCTGCAAGTTGTCCATCAGCCATTTCAGACGGCTCTTTCGTGCAACGTTCCGCGAGACGCCTGCAAAATACGCCCTGCGACTGCGCTTGAATCGCGCCAGAAAAGCCCTTGAATCATCCCGGGATACAGTCGCCTCCATCGCATTCGACACGGGCTTCTACGACCAGAGCCACCTGATCAAGGCCTTTCGTGCCGTCTACAAGATGACCCCGGAAAAGTATCGCCAGCGTCACATTGGCATTCCGACCGGACGAAAACAACCTTGATTTGACGATGATGCGCGTCTCATTCGAGAGCGCGAGGCCGGTGAACCCGCTATCTGTTCTGCCCTATGGCATTTGCCCCGTAGGACAACGGAGTGCGTCTCCCTTTCCAGAGGAAGGTGCCGTCAAGTCCCGGCGGCAGGATGACCGTGCCAGTCACGGCACCTTCATTGAATCGCAAGTCAAGGGCTACTTTGCCTTTGGGCGTGGGCGTCACGCTGCGGATGCGCTTCAAGTGCGCAGGCTGTGGAGCGACAAGCACCTTGCCGTACCAGGGAGCATCGCTTCGTACGCCCGCGACACCGGTGTGGAGATGCCAGAGAGGATGTGAACCCCATCCATGGCAGTCGCTACGTGATGTAGTCCAGGGCGTTTCGAGAACCGTAGAGAGATTCCAGTCAAGACAGTCCTTCCAGAATCCAAGGTTTCCGAAAAAGAGGTCGGCACGTCCGAACTTGAAGTACGTGGAATAGAGATAGTGCTTGTAGTAGATGGTTCCCCTCGATAGATCATCCGCCGTCGTCAGCGCCGCAAAGCACCGCTCGGCCTCTTCTCCCGTCACCACATCCGCAAGGAGAGCCAGGCACTGCGAATGTTCGCTGAACCTGGTCATCGTCACGTTCGACGCGAAAAGAGCGCGGCCTGGACACCAAAAGGCCCTCCTGACCGCCGCCGCAAGCAGATCGCCCTTCGTGCGCCAGTATTCCGCAAGACCCTTTTCGCCAACAGCCTCTTCAGCTATCACCGCGGAGCGGATTGCGTGCAGGTACTGGAGGTTTATCTCGGCGTTCGGACTGTCCGAATTGCCGTCCGGCGGCACACCGCCCTCCTCGCCCTTCATCTGCCACTCGGGAACCCAATCCACGAAGTTCCATCCGGGAGTCTTGCCAAGAAGCCCCTCCGCATTCTCGTATGTCGCGAACCCCATCAGCGTATGGTTGAGTCCGGGCAGACGGGCCTTCAGCCAGGCGACGTTCGTGTGCTGCCAAGCATAGTCGCCGATCATCATTGCCGCGCATTCGGAGAAGCCTATCGCATCCTGGGTGCCGCGTGTCGGGCAGTTCATCGGAATAAGGCCGTTCTCGCGGCGGTCGGAGTCAAAGAGGGTTATCGCGTTGCGCACCATGCGATCCTCGGTATCGAAAAGGCCCGATACGAGATACTGCACCCGGCTGTCGCCCGGATACATCTGCTGCTCATAGTACGGGCAGTCGAAGAACATCTCGTGCATGCACATCTGAAGCGCCCTTGCGCAGATCGGCTGCATCTTCATGACGAGAGGATCGTCGCATTCAAACGACGCCTCCATCTCGACGGGGTAGCGGGTCTCCACTATGGCAATGTCCTTGATCGTCAACGGCTCGTCCGCCGTCTTGATTGTCAGCCGGCACCATTTGCCGCATCTCCACCAAGGCGTCGTGAACCGAGCCTCGGCGCGGCCGTCGCAGCGGAACACGTCGCCGAACGGTCTGTGCATGTCCAACCCCTCGAATGCGGCACGATCACCCTTCCTGCCGTCCGGCCCGGTAAGGCATTCAGCCCAATCCCAGCGGATCTCCGTCCCCTTGCCGCCAGAAACAAGCAGTTCCGGATATGCGCAGTAGTAGTTTCCTAGATCCCAGAACGCGACAACCTCGCGATTCGCCGGAATGGTCGTTCCCGCCTTGAGCAGATCTGCGCCTCGCCGTATCAGCCCCGGCATCCTCTTCTCGCGCAGCTGGTCACGCAACGGCGACGGGAACAGCATCCAGCCCTGCGTGAGGAGTCCGGCGAAATACTTTACCGGACCGCGAACGACAGCGGCCTTGCGCCAATCGGACGGTTCTTCGTCCAGCAACGACACGCCCGTGACCTCGCACTGGGACCCTACGCCAAACGCCCCGGAGCGGCCCTTGTCGGTCATGCGCGTGTTCACGAGCCTGCCGACCCGCCAGTCGGCCTGCCCGGTCGTCAGTGCCGCATCGTATCCGCCGTACGCCTTCAGGACGAATCCGCCGCGCACGGAGACCTGCGCGAGCGGCGCATGCTCGCCAACCTGCCAAACCACTGCCTCGAGACGGTGCATGCCCGGATTCATCCCGCTGATACGGTAGCTCTGGTAGTGCCAGCGGTTCCGCAGGCCGCGATTGGGTCCACGGGCAATCTCAACGCCATCCAGAATGAGCACGAAGCGTTCATCCGCCGACACGTCGAACTCAAGCGGTTCGCCAGCCTTTGCCTCGAAATCGCACCTCATGCGGAAAAACGCCTGCGGCAGCTTCGCGAGCGTCGCGGCATCCGTGCGCGTCTCGGAGAACACCGCGCCGCCCCATACGTCATGGCCCGGAAACCATATCCAGCTCGCCGTGTCTATCGGCTGCTGCGGCCGCACATTCGCATCTCCACGCCCGTATATCTCCGGACGGAATATCCGTTCAGCTTCAAAGCCAAATGCCGCCGCGCAGCAAAGCGCCGCAAGTGCCAGCATCAAATATCGTCTTATGTCGCTTTTCATTATCATCATATCTTTACCTACAACTTGCCTTTCCTCGGGAGGGACGCGATTCATCGCGTCCGCCGCCCACGGTTAACGGTCGCAACAAGTGCGACCCTCCCGCGTTTTTGCCAGCGGGGCCATTTAATCATTTCCCCAAAATGCGCCTGAACAACGGCGCTACGGCATCTGCCCAAATGTCGTATCCAGCCGAACGCGGATGGAGGAAATCTGGCATCATCTCCTTTGAGATCGAACCATCAGGCTCAAGGAGCCGATCCGTGAAGTCGCACCACAGTACGCGCTTTCCGTCTGCGAACCCCTTGATGATGGCGTTTATCTTCGCATGGCGCTTTCGGTACCAGTTGTCGGGCTTCTCGCCTCTCGGAAACACCGGCAGCAATACCGTAACGGCCTTCGGCTGTTTCTCGGCGATGACATCCAGTATCTCGCGAATCCCGGCTGCAATGTCCACAGGGGAATCCTCCCCGCCGTTGTTCGTGCCGATCATGAGCATCACGCACTTGGCCTCATAGCCGTCAAGTTCGCCATTCTCCAGCCGCCACAGCACATTCCTAGTCGTGTCGCCGCCGTATCCGAGGCAAACCGCAGAGTATGTGCGCCGAAACTCATCCAGTCGTTTCGCGCCAAAGCCGGATCCCGGACCACGAGCCCCTTCCCAGTTGTGGGTGATGGAATCGCCGATCATCACTATGTCGATCTTGCCGTTGTACGATTTCAATTCCTGTAGCTTGGCCTCATGCCGCTTGGCCCACCAGTTCGGCGCAGGATCCCAGGAATGGAAGAGACCCTGATTCGTCCGAGGGATGGCCGCCAATGGCTTGGTGCGGTTCGGGTCCATGAATTCGTTCATGCCGGATTTCAGAGGCGTCCGAATGCCCTTCCACTCAAATTCGCCCGTAAGCCCCGGCGGCAGAACCACCGTGCCTGTCGCCCTTCCGTCATTGAACCGAAGCTCGACATACACATTCCCCTTCGGCGTAGGTGCGGTGGCCTTGATGGACTTCAGTCCACCTGGCTGGGGGGCGACAAGAACCTTCGCGTATCCGTCCGCCGCCGGACGAACCCCGGCGACGCCTGTAATCAAGTGGTAGAGCGGATGTGCACCCCACGCATGGC
This sequence comes from uncultured Kiritimatiellota bacterium, assembly GCA_934667425.1. GTDB lineage: Bacteria > Verrucomicrobiota > Kiritimatiellia > RFP12 > UBA1067 > UBA1731. The sequence goes on from CAKULV010000016.1 coordinate 24,755, forward strand.
AGTCGCTGCGGGCGCGAACACCCGGAGCCTCCAAAGGCGTCTTGAGTCCGTCCTTCACGTATCCGCGCCACAGGTCGAGCCGCTTCAGGAAAAGATCGGCGCGTCCGAACTTCAGGTACGTCTCGAAAAGATAGTGCGAGAAATAGACTGTCGTCCGCGCAAGGTCGGCGGCCTCCAGAAGCCCCTTGAATGCCGACTGAGCCTTGTCCTTCGACAAAATGTCCGCAAGTAGCGCAAGGCACTGGGCATGTTCGGAGAAGCAATCCTTGCGGACCGTGTCGGCAAGCATCCCGCGCTCTTCGCTCCAGAACTGGCGCACGACCGCCTCGCCAGTCCGCTGCGCCTTCGCGCTCCAATACGCGGCCATGGCCGCATCGCCCATCGCCGCCTCGGTCTTCGCCGCCGACTGGAGCGCGGCAATGTACTGGAGGTTGTTGAGCGCGGAGAGTCCCCGCCTCCCTTCCGGCGCATTGCCGAACGTGTCCCATTCCGGGACCCAATCCATGAAGCTCCATCCTGGCAACCCTTCCACAAGCCCGTCGGCGTTCTCGCACATGGCAATGGCGCTCATCGTCTGCCGGAGGCCGGGAAGCCGCGCCTTGAGCCATGCGTTCGTGCCGTGCCACAGCACGTAGTCGCCGAACATCATCGCCCAGCACATCGAGTACGTCGCGGAATCCTGTACGTTCCGGCTCGGGAAATTCATAGGCACCATGCCGTCATCTCGACGCGCGTAGTCGAAGATGCCGGCCGCGTAGCGAAGCGGACGGTCATCGCCGGACATCGCATTGAGGATCAGCATCTCCACGCGGGTGTCGCCGGGATACATCTGCTGCTCGAAATACGGACAGTCCATGAACATCTCGTGCAGGCAGTTCTGCATGCCGCGCACGCAGATGCGCTGGACATCCGCAATCGACGGATCGTCGCAGGCGAAGCGCATCTCCGGCTCCAGCGGATAGCGCGTCTCGGCGATCGCAAGGCGCGTGAGCGTCAGAGGCGCGTCGCAGGTCTCCACGGAGATCTCCACCCAGCGGCCAGATCTCCACCAAGGCGTCGTGAACCGAGCCTTGCCGCGTCCGTCGCAAAGGAACGTATCGTCCATCGAACGGTCTACGCGCTTGCCGACGAATTCGTCGCGGCTTCCCTTGTTCAGGTATATGTGACCCTTGTACGCGATGCCGTAGAGGCTCTCGGCCCACGCCCAGCGTATTCTGGCGGCCTTCCCGCCTGTGGCCTCCAGTATCGGGAATGCGCAATAGTAGTCCTCGAGATCCCAGAGGATCCGCAACCGCGAATGCGGCGCAACCATCAACGGCCTGGCATCCTTCAGCAGCGCGTGCACGTCCGCGACGGCGGGGTTCGACGCATCGGACGCGGCATACAGGCCATTCGTGTAGGCAATCCCCGTCTGCACGGCGCGGACGCTTCCGCACGTGCGCACCTGCTCCATGGGGTCTGGGCGTTCCGTTGGGAACAGCGCCCAACCCGGCGTATGGAGACCGTATTCAGAAGTCCTGACTGGATGCCTCACGACATCCACCTTGCGCCATGCGTCTGCGGATGGGATCGCATCGAGGAACCCAGTGCCGACGGAGATCGTCTCCGCGCCAGTCATCGTATCCGGGTCGGTGACGCGTCCGTAGCGGATCGACTTGACCTCCGCCGCAAGCCACTTTGCCTTGCCGGTCGTGAGCCGTGAGTCGTATGCGCCATCGGCCTTCAGGACAAAGCCGTTCCGACCGGAGGAAAGTATGCTCAACGCCCCCTTGCATCCGGGATCGAACACAACGGCCTCCATCCTGTGCGAACCTGCGGAAAGCCCCTTTACCGAATACGTTTCGTAGTACCAGCGTTGAGGGCACCCCTTGTGAGGTCCGCGTGCAACCACCTCTCCGTCAAGCATCAGCACAAACCGGGCGTCAGCCGACACGTCGAACCGCAACGGCTTTCCGGCAATGGATTCGAAATCGCACCTGAACCGCACAAACGGCGTATATTCGCCGCTGGCCACGCCCACGCCATCCAGCCACACCCATGCCGCCTCGTCGATCGGCTGCACGGGCACAAGGTTCGTGTTCCCCCGCGTGAACCGCTCGGCGCGAAATGTCTGTTCTATTTCAACGGCCAACGTCGAGCCGTAGCCCAGTAGCGTAAACGCAATAAGGGCCAACAGCAACTTCATCCGGTTTTTCATCTTTTCCCTTTCATGTTACATTCGAAGTGATTTCGGGAGGGACGCAATTCATTGCGTCCATATTCCGCAGGAGAGCCTTTCATGCGCGTACCTGCTCGGCGTAGAGACTGAAGCGGTGGGCCGATCCCGAATATTCAGGCATATCGGCGGCGAGGCATCTGGGAAGCGTATCCGCATGTCGAGGATTCCCCGCGCCGATGCGCACCTGGGCGAGTCCCGCGCCAGCAGTGGCGACGGCGCCCCGCCGTCGCGGCTGTCCGTGGCCGCCGTCTCCCCTGCGACGGCGGGGCGCCGTCGCCACTGCATTCCCCTCGTGACTTAACGTCTACGTGCTGGGCGCCGTCGCCACTGCGTATGCCGCCGGCGACGATCCAGACGGAGGCGAATGCCGCGCCGACGAGGATGCGCCCCGCCTTCGGCTGGGCCTTGATCAGGGCGGCGAGGACAGACCGGCGGATGCCACATCCGTCAGTGGTCATGATGTCCTTCGCCATGCCACGGGACAAACGGAGGCACGGCATCGATGCCGGCAGCTATGCGCTGGCGCACCGCCTCGTACAGCAGGATCGTGGCGGCGGCGGAGACGTTCAGCGAATCGGCAAGGCCAAGCATCGGTATGCGCACCCTCAATTCCGCTCCATCCATCCATTTCTGCGTAAGCCCGTACTGCTCCGCGCCGAGCGCGATGGCCACGTTGCCTGTAAGGTCAACCTCGAAATGCAGCTTCTCGGCATGCGGCGTGGCGGCCAGTATCTTGAAGTCCCTGGCCTTGAGCCAGGCAATCGCCTCTTCTGACGATGCCTCCACTATCGGCACGGAAAACATAGTGCCGGTGGAGGCTCGCACTACGTTCGGGTTGTGGATGTCGGTGGTCCTGTCGCACACGATGACGGCCGCTACCTTGGCCGCATCCGCGCTGCGCAGGATCGTGCCGAGGTTGCCTGGCTTCTCTATCGACTCCGTCACCACCACAAGCGCATTCGGCGGCAGATCGAGGTCCGAAAGCCGTATCGACACGTGCGGGCCGATCATAAGCAAGCCGTCCGGGCGCTCCTTGTATGCCATTTTCACGAATGCGGACTTCGAGCAGAGGAACACGTCCGCGCCCGCGCGTTCCGCATCGTCCACGAGCCGCCGCTCGTTCTCGTTCTTGAGGTACAGTTCCGGGCAGTGGAACATGGCACGTGGACGGTATCCATTGTCAAGAGCCCTGCGGCACTCGCGGAACCCCTCCACTATCATGTCGCCGGTCTCCTCGCGCGTAGAGCACGAGCGAAGCTTAACCACATACTTCACCTTGGGGTTCGCGGGGCTTGTCAATTCCGTTCGCACAAGACGTCTCCTGAAAGTCTTCCGTATTTCATGCGCCCGATTATACCACGAATCCACCCCGCTGCGTAAACGTGCTGCGGCAAAGCCTTGCGGCGCACGATGGCGAGGGCGCCATCGCCACATCTGCGCCTCGCCATCGTGTACCGCAACATCGTAGCGACGGCGCCTCGCCGTCGTTGGAAATGGCCTTAACCGTGTAGAAGTGTAGAAATGTAGGTGGTAGTGTGTAGTAGCGACATATCCCCCGAACGAAGTGAGCCGCGCAAGCGGTCGCTAGAGGGGTGCGCCTCGCCGTCGTGTACCGTACAGTGGACGCGCTCCGAAGCCTTGCGGCGCACGATGGCGAGGGCGCCATCGCCACATCTGCGCCTCGCCGTTGTGCGTATCAGCGAAGATGCCTGTCGGCGAAATCCATGAACCGGCTCCAGTCGTATAGCGTCAAGTCATGGCCGCCCTTCCGCAGGTGATAGCCAACACGGCCCACGTGAAAGGGCACCTCAATGCGGTATGGGCCATCCTCCACCAAACCGTCTTTCCCATAAAGCGTCCATGCCGGCGAAGCATGGCGCGCCGTCAGAAACTCGCCCCATGGCCCCGCTCCCGCATCGCCGGAAGCGGAAGCGATGTACAGCAGACGCGGCGCAACGAGCGCGGCCAGCCAATGCTGGTCATAGGGAAGCACGAAGTCCCTCCCGTTAAACTGCCGGAACGCACGGCAGAACCAATGCGGATTGTTGTTGTTGTCCTGACGGATCGTTTCGGACATCGATACGGCAACGTGGTTGAGCTTCGCTCCGCAACAGCCGGAATCGTTCGCGCACACGAGGGCGAATCTGCGGTCCGTCGCACCCGCCCACAACGCAGTCTTGCCGCCACGACTGTGTCCTACCACAACCACGCGCCGGGAATCGATTCCGGGAACTGTCTCCAGCCAATCCAAGACGCGGCTCGCACCCCACGCCCAGACGGAAATCGCGCCCCAGCTCGTCTCGGTGCGCTCCTTTGCCCAACAGGCATAGAAGCCGTTCGTGAACGGCGGGTCCTGAATGACGGCAACACCGTTTGCGCTGAAATACGGATGATAGTCGTCTTTCGCGAGATCCGTGTTCCTGAAGACCGCCGCCGCATATCCGCGACGCAGCATCTCCTCGACCGGGAAGAATTCCGTCCTGCGCTTCCTGTCTATGTCCGCGAAACGCGCCATCGAGCGATTGCAGATCAGGAGAAACGCCGGGACTGGCTTGCCGGAGGAAGCAGACCTCGGCACGAAAACGCAGGCGTCGAAGCCCCAGGCTCCACGCGCACCCGAAAACGAGATGCGAACACGCTTACGGATGGCATCAATTCCAGGCATGTCGAGATCTTCGCCTATCGATTCGAAACGAAGGTCGTTCGGACGCTCGACGGGGCGTATGCCATAGACGTTGCACGTGAAGAAATCGAGGATTTCCGGGCGGCGAACCTTTTCCCAGTCCTCGGCAGTCGCGATGCGCCGCCCGTCACGCCCCTCCAAAAGTTTCGGCAGATCGACAGGATCCGAGTGGTCATACATCGTGTTCGGCACAGACACAGCCTTGACGATGGCCACAAGAACAATAGCCGCAGATAACAGCGCTTTCACGGAGAGATGCATTTTCATGCCGCGTATTATACCAAAACCGGCATCCCCCGGACGCATCTCCCGTCGGATAGCCATCGGCGCCCCGCCGTCGTGCGGCATCCACCACAATGTGGCGCCCTCATGAATTAGGGATACGCAGGCGCAACATTACAAAGCCTATCGGCGGAAGCGTGAGGCCGATTCTATCCCCGGCAACCTCCACATGTTCTGCGGCACCGACCTCGATGCCGCAAAGCATCCATTTGCCGACTCCAAGCAAGAGTTGCGCCGTCTGCGTCTCCGGCAACGGGTTGACCGCGAGGACATACAGCTCGTCGTCCTTCATCCACGTGCGCACAGGCATCATCTTCGGCACGTTGCGAACGGCCGGAGCGGGCTCTACCGAAAGCAGTATGGGTATCATCTTCCGAACCGGCTCAAATGCGCGACAAATGCGCCGCCAGTATTCCGGAGCCAGCTTCGGATCGCAATCTCGCTCCAGTGAATGAAAGTTATACCCGACAAGCCCGTTCGCCCCAAGGGCGATGTGCTGCCAGTTCATGTTGGCGATCTCTTTCTCGGCAGGGAAGCGAAGCCCCTTCTCGTCCGGATTGTGCCGGAACCATCCCCAGTCAAATGCCTGCGGCACGTTCCAAAGCGCAATGTCATTGAAAACGGCCTTCTGCGCGTCGCGGACAAGTTCTGTGACGTGCGCAATCGGCCGACGCCCAATTGGATAGGGATCAAGCCCCAAGACGTCAAACGTAGGGATGAACTCGCGCAAGTCATACGTGCGGTCAAGCACGGCCCATGTCGGGTGATTGGGATCCGTTCGCGCAAAAACGCCGCGCAAATGCGTACGGTCAGGAATCTCCGTCGCCGGACGCTCGTCACAGACGTACCAGCAAAGCAACGCGGGATGATCCTTCACCTTGTCGATTTCCGAAATGAAATACTCATCGACCTGCTCCTGGCGCGTGACATTGTTCCGCTTCGCCCATGCTGTCCCGAGAAGTTCCGACCGCAGCGAGACAAAGCCCTTTAGACCTTTCGCCCCCAGCAGATCCAGATCCTCGCGCGTTGCCCGTGCATACGGCATGACTACGTTGAACGGACCTTCGACGTATTGTGCCAGCATTTTCTCGGACACCTTCCCAGAAAACAGTCCGAGCGGGAAAAACGGCTTCCCGTCTACGATGCAACGCTTGTGCCTGTCAATCCACACGCGCCGCTCCGGCAATTCCGGGACGCGCTCGAATGGGCAGACGGCACGCCCCAGGCAACGCCCGTCTTTCTCCACGAGTTCGCACACGATCTCGCTTCGCCCCATGGGCAAATCGGAAACGTCCACGGACAGCGTCGCGCCGGTATGAGTCTCACATGTTGGACGCAAGCGCCGCATCTTGCCAAGAGCGTCACGGAGAACGAACATCGCCCGAGTATCCGAAACCCCTTCCGGACGGTATAATGATGCGTGGAAGCGCACGGCCCCATCCACAGCGACATTGCGATAGGCCGATGAAAAGACGAACGCGACCGGGTCTCGGACGACAGGCTCGATTGACACATTGTCAAAATACGCCCGTCCAGAGCAACCTGGCGTAATGAAAACCATCGCCTTCACCTTCGCCGCGTTCGCCGGGATCGCACGGGTCACGCCACGCACAAGCGTCCAGTCCGAATTTGTCTGCGTGACGCCTTGCGCATATGCGCCCGCAATCCACTTGTCGTTCTCATCATGCCATTCGATGCACATTGTCGCGCCATACTTCTTCGACAGGAAGTTCTCTGTGCGTACCATGACAGAGAAATTGTAGGCTTTCCCTGCCTGAAGCGGCACCTCTTGCACGGCAAAGTCCTGCCTGGCATTCGGACCCGCGCTTTCCCAGACAAGACCACCCGAACCATTGCTCCCGGCGTGCGCATTCTGCCGCATACCCGACGAAAGACGCCAGCCAACGCAAGCCCCGTCTTGAGTTTCCTCAAACGAGGCATTGGATATCTTGAGAGGAACGGCCTGTGAACTGAATATGGCCGCACATACGGTGGACATCGCAATCAAACACTTCATCTCATTCACAACACTTTTCTCCTTTTGAGAATCGAATCGATATACGGCGTCACCATCTCACGCCAGAGACGGTAGGCTTCAGCGTTCGGATGTGTACCGTCAGGCAAATATTCCCTCTGCTTCTCGGCCGAGACATCCTCGAAAATCGGACACAAATCAACCCACAGGACGCTTTCGCCATCCGCAAGAGGCTTGATAAGTTCGTTTGCGCGGTCGTTCTTTTCCCGAAGCCACTTGAGATTCTCGTCGATGCGCGGAATCATCGGATGCAACAGCACTACGGCTTGCGGCTGCTTCATGCGGATCGCATTCACGCACAGCCGAATGCCGCCTGCAACCTCCTCGGCGGATGCCTGTCGATTGTTTGTGCCTATCATCAATGTCACGACACGCGTCTGGAGGTTGTCCAAGAAACCTCCATACAGCGCATTCCAAAGCAGATGCTGGCAACCGTCACCGCCAAATCCGAGGTTCAGGCACTTGTACCGTCGTGACAGATGCTCCCACTCGGCCTCGCCACGCCCCGTCTCGAAAAGATGCGTGATCGAATCGCCCATCATCACCACATCATAGTAATGATCGCGATTGCCGCGAACCGCCGCAAGTTTCTCTGTGAGGCGGCGATCAGGAAGGATGTCTGCACCCTTGCGACGGCAGTCAGCAATCCAATGCTGCTTGACGATAGGCGTGTGCGTCGGGCAGGACGCGGATTCGAGTGCAGTCGGAGCGGACAGTACGCCTCGTTGACGCGGTTTCGCATCCGACAGTCCAAGAGCGAAGTCAAGGTACGGCTTCAGCGCCATCGCCCAGACCTCATATCCGCGTTCACTCAGATGCGCCAGGTCTGGCGACATTTCCTTCGTCAGGACGCCGTCCTTCCCCAACAGCTGGGCATTGAAGTCACAAAACAGCAAGCGTTCCCCTCCTACTCGCCCCAGATACTCAAGTACAGACTGGTTGGCACGGTCATTCCGCAATCTGCAAATGTCATTCGTCGTGGCGCCCCTCGGAAAGATCGGATGGACAATAACCGTCGCCTCTGGCAATCGCGCCGACAGTTCCTCGATGACGTGCTTAATCCCAAGCGCCGTGTCGAGCGCACTTTCGGCCACAACGTCCCGACACCCCGTATTGTTCGCGCCAACCATCAGAACGACCGCCTTGGGGCGACACGTCCCAAACTGCCCGTGCTGCAATCGCCACAGGACATTCTCCGTGCAGTCTCCGGCGAACCCAAGGTTGATCGCCTTGTATGGGCCATCCGCGTAATGCCGTGCCCAAACGTTCGAGCCAGCAGTCTCCCAGTTGTGCGTGATTGAATCACCTACAAAGGCGACTGTGAAATCCTCATTCTCCGCAATGGCCTTCTTCGTGTCGAAACGTCTGAGCCACCAGGGACGGTTAGACACAGACGGACGCAACGCGGCGATGGCATCAAACCGTGTTGGATCGTCAACGACTTCCTCTACCGTCACGTCGTCGAAGTACACCTTGCCCGCACAGTTCTTCTCCACGTAGCAATTCAGTCCAAGGCTCCTGGCTTGCGGCGGGATTGGCCGTGTGACAACACGGATCCGCGTCCACTCCGAATGGGATTCCACGAAATCGCGCGAATATGCCCCAGCGATCCACTTGCCGTCCGCGCCATGCCAGTTTAGACTCAGTTTGATGCCGCGAATGCCATTTGGCCTGAAGTTCTCCGCCCGAACCCAACCAGACAGGCGATAGACCTTGCCGGTTTCCCAGCCTGTCACGTCCTGCAAAAACGACTGTCCGCCCTTGCACGGTTCGTCGCATTTCCAGACGAGCGCGGACGACTCCGCCCGTCCTGCGCCTGCCTCAAGCGAATAGCAAGTACTCGCAAGACGCCAGCCAACCGGCTTCCCGTCCTTCGCCTCTTCGAACGATCCGTTGACTACTCGGACATCCGCCATTGCCGCACCAACCATAGAGACGGCAATCAAAGCCCCCTTCAATTTTCCCATTGCACACTCCTCGTCTCCCAAATCAAAATAGTCTTCAGCGCATAATCAGCATGAGCCCTTTCGAGAACTCAACGTACAGGCCACCATCACGCAAACGAATCCTCGCCTTCAACCCGTCCGGAACGCCCGTTACGGCGATTCTCGAACCGTTCATACGTCTTACGGAACCAGACACGTCGGCTATCTTCCAGAGGACGTCCGATCCATCGGCAGGGAAGTTTTCGAAGTGGACGGCAAAGCCCTCCTCTATCACCACTGTCGAAGCAATCGAAAGCCGGGCATCGCTTGCGCAATCATGGGCAATCGCCCCGAGAGTCAATTCCGCATCCGATCCGTTCACGACAGAACCCGTACCACCCAGAGACGCGAGATACTGACTTTTGCCGTCCATGTCCAGATACGCGCCATCCGCCAGCACGACCGCCGTCGCGTTCGTCACGGACATGCGCACACCAAGAAGGCCCCATTTCGCCTTCAGGTAGGCTTCTGTGGTCTCGCGCTCTGCTTCTGTCAGCGTCCTGTTGTAAAAGAGCACCTCAGCCAGCCGTTGCTGCCCCGTCATGCGCCAGCCATTGGAGTCCGACCAGGTCGAGCCATCGACGATTGAGCGGTCAAAGCCAAAGCCATCCGCCGTCGCCATGCGAGAAGACTTCTTGGTATCCCAAGCGATGATATTCCACCCGCCAGACAGCCAGCGGCCATCCGGCGATTCCGGGCTGTCGGTCTTGGCGACGCCATCGACATGCCACGAACCCCAACGCGCGGCCCGGTCGGCATCACCGTAAAGAATCGGATCGGACAGCGTCGGATAACGGAGTGGGATTTGCTTAGCCGCAATACGCGCCCACTCGCGGCCAGCCGTACCGGCATTGTTCGCATCACCGCCGCCAAGGAGATATCCTCCTCCGTTCTGCGAGCCAAACACCCATATGACAGTCTGTAGGCCAGACAGCAACGCATCGGTGCCGTTATGCCTAAAGCGCAGACACTGCAGCCTGTTCGTGCTCGTCGGCACGGCCATGTCAATGACGGACTTGCCGCTTAGCGCGTTTTCAAGATAGCGGGGTTTCGCGTCTCCCCAAGTGATCGGCGGCACGGCCGACCAGCCGTCATCAAGCCTCGACTTCCATTCAACAACTTTCTGAACGCCTTCTGTGGTTGCCTCCGTCACCACACCCCAGGATGCGTCGGCGTGATAGACAAGTCCTTCCGTTACAGGCGAAGCATCCGGCTGCGGTGCCGCGCCCGTGAGCTTCATGGTACCCTCTCGCACAATGATCGATCCCTCTAATCCGGACACGTCACGGACCGCAAGTGTACCGCCTCCCGTCTTTTCAAGGGTACCAGTTCCCGTGATACGCCCGACCGACATGGTTTCGCCCGACGGAAGCATCTGCTCGACATCCCCCGAAACGTTCAGGGATGAGATGGACTGCGATGGCGCAGACGGTGTCGCCGGCAGTTCGGTCTGCGGCGCGGACGGGAACCATTTCTTCAGCAGATAGTTACGGGTCGCGACCTTCTCCCGTTCAGACAGTTCGCGTTCGAACAGAATGACCTCGGCATAATCCGCACCGCCATACCCGGATATGCAAGTTCCATTATTGTCGCGGTCTGCGCACAATGCCGATGCCGCCAAACCACCTGAATCATCAGCCTTGGAATGGGCCTCCACCAAAAGCCATTGCCCCGTCGGCATCGGAAGCGTATGCTCGACAGGAACTCCGTTCGTGCATACGGACGAGAACAGGTTGTTGCGGAACAGGTTGCCGTTTGCCGAGACGTAATCGTATGAACTATTCATGGCGCCTTCGGACGCGAGAGAGGTTCCAAGCATCGACACGCGCGTGTCGCGTGCCCTCCAGACGACATAGGCCGACTTTATCGAACGGCACGCCTTGCCGAAAACAAGGTAGTTGCCTGAAGTTCTCGTGCCAAATGCGCCAAAAGCGATGGTCGGTCTATTGTTGAGCAATTCAGATGCGTTTACGCTCGGCCGATGACCTTCAATCGAATAGGCCACATTCGCCCAATCCGGCGAATGCCAAAACGTGACATAGTCAGTCTCGCCCACCCGTTCAGTTTCCACTGATGCCGCATCAGATGCATCGAGGTGCAATGACGCGCCTTTTGCCAGCGCATCGGAAGACGGCACGTCCGGAGCCGACTCGTAGATGACCTTCCCTTCCTTCACGGTCATGAGGTCTTCCGCGCCGGGTGCGGACTGCAACACCAACGTTCCTTTGCCCGTCTTGTCGATCGGATAAGCGACATCGAGTCGCCCCACTTTCGCGATGCCGCCTTCGGGCACGTCAATCGTCGTCCCGTCCGACATCTTCAACTTCTGAAGCTCTACGACGCCAGGCTCAACAGCTGGATTCTGATAGTCGCCGGGCACACGTCCGAACCATTTGTTCATTAAATAGGCGCTCGCATCCCGCAGTTCCTCCTCGGTGAGGATGCGGTCATAGACAACCGCCTCGGCAATCCGCAAGCCGCCGCACTTCATGCCCGAAGGCGAACCGCCAAGGCCGATGGCGCCGCTGCCGCTTGCCGAATTCGGAGCCTGAAGGGCAACCACATGGTAACCAGGTGTCGGATAGCCCGAGTCTACGCGACGCAATCCGTCCACGTAGACGGAATAGCCCACACCCGCGTAATCCGGCACCAGCAACTTGTCCGTGAACTGCGTCGCTTGATTTGCTCGGGCCAGATTCGGAGCCGCGACAAGCGTTCCGCCGCCGTTCTGAGCGCCGACAACAGCCACAACGGAACAAACGCCTGGAATCTTGACCGAGACCGTCGAGTCGGTGTTCGTGGCAAAGCGAAGGAATGCCCCCGAATCAGACACGGCGCCGAGATCAAGAACGGGCCTGCCTGCGCCAAGCGCGTCTGGCACGAACTTCGGCTTGGCGTAGGGCGTCGTCAGGCAAATATCCTCCCCATAGCATTTGTGTCCTCCAAAATTGTCCACCCGACTTACATTGTTCTCGGCATCCTTCGCGATAAGGTCATCGCGCTGCGCATCCAAGCGAAAGACATAGCGGCCGGGCACATCTGCCGGAACAGGACGCCGCGTGAACGATACCGTACCTTCACGCACTTCAAGCGGCGTGTTGAAATTGGATGCCGCGCCAAATGCCAGCGTTCCAGATCCCGTCTTGACGAAAGCAGAATCAAGATGGCCACCATTGACCGTGTGAACCGCCACCGTTTCGGACGCACCTGCGTCAATTGTAAGGCGCACGCCATTGCCCAATTTATCATCTGTCTTTGAATCACACGCAATCGACGCCAAAACGGCATTGCCATTCCAACCAGCAGGTATCGTCAGCCATTTCGTGCGCAAGTAGGCCTCGACCTTCTCCGCTTCCTCGTCCGAAAGAACGCGATCGAAAAAGATCATCTCGGCAATGCGCATGCCGCCAGACCTATTGTTCCAGTACGACGTGCCGTTTGTGCGGAGGTCGCCAACACCCAATCCAGTCGCATCCTGCGTTGCCATGCCGTTCTGCGGACAGAGCGTCAGCATCTCCCATCCGCCATTAAAGCCAACGGCGTTGTTCGCGGCGGATATGCCAAAATGCCTCGTCGTTCCGTAATTGAGCGAATCGAAAGCATGGCTCGTGAAGAGTGGACTGCAGTATAAATGGTTATTGTCGGCATCCACTGGACTGGCGCCTCTATGCCAGCAATAGCCAGACTGTTGTTTGCCAAAGCCACCGCCAAGAAACCATCCCCCTCCTTTTGAAGAGTCGTAAACGGCAAACACGCTGCCGATGTTCGCGAGCGTGTTCGACGGAACGCACGATTCGTCTGGACGCCACAAGTCAAAAATCAAGCCACGCGCCGAACCCTGCTCACCAAAATCAAGAACACCATGCCCCGCCAGTCCGTCCCCCGGGGGCGTCAATGTCGGTGGCGTCACCCAAACCTGACGTGACGGTTCCGTGCATAGCGGCCAACCCCAGCATTGCCAAGAGAAATCGCTGAAGTTCAAATCGCCCTTATCGCTCGTCAAATAACGCGACGACCCCGGCACCTTGGACGGCAACTTTAAGACACCGCCCGCCGCCGTAACCATCCAGCCATTCGTCTCCGCACAATCCAACCAGAATATTGGCGTACCAACTTCGTTCGGGAACACAGTCTGCTTCGGCGTTTGCGCAATAAAGGCAGTATCCTTCGCGATATACTGTTGAGGGGCATCGGAAAACACCACATCTGCCGACGTCACAGAAGTCAATCCAATTAGACTAACACTCACAAGCGCCTTTACTGTTGCCATGCCATCTCTCCTTATGGGTTGAAATGGCGACAATTATAGTTGTTTTTTTTTTCTTCTGTCAAACCCACGCCCCAGCCCTGTCGCGCCTCGCCGTCGTGCCATCACGCTACCGTAGCGACGGCGCCTCGCCGTCGTGTACCGTACAGTGGACGATCCGAAGCCTTGCGGCGCACGATGGCGAGGGCGCCATTGCCACGATACCGCCATCGTGCGTCTCTTCACGAATCGCCAAAGTATCTTGAGGCGAGATCGAAATCCTCAGATGCCGGCCACGACGTCACATTGCGCAATATGGCGAGGAAACGGTGCGTCTGCGGGTCCATCGCCAGAAACGAGCTGCCGCCGTATATCATTCCGAAACGGTACAGCACCTTGCGTCCGCAGCCGAGTCTGCGCACGTTCAGCATTCCGCACAGTTCGCCATCTTGGCGCTGTCCAATCGGCCTGGACGCAAGGTCCTCCTCAACTATTGGCCAATATGCCTTGACGAATTTGGCTACATCCGAGGCAGAAGAGAATATGGATCCCATTCCGCGAAGTGCGCTGCCGAGGCGATGCTCAGGCACCTGCGAACCGCGTGGATACAGCCACGGGAGCTTTCCCGCGCATGGCGCCGTAAGCCGGCTTTTGGCTTCGCCAACCGGGCAGAACGACGTGTCTTCCATCCCAAGCGGCCCGACCACCTCCGTTTGCAGGATTTCGTCGATGGTGCGCCCTGTCGCATCTTCGGCGCACATGGCAAGAAGCGCAAAGCCGACGTTGGAATACTGTCGCTCACGCGCCTTCAGGAATGCGAGCGTACGGCGGCTTGAGAGTTCCGGTCCGAACTGCTCCCGCGAGTCGAATCCACCGTAGATGTGGGTGCCGAACAGGCCGCACATCAGTGCCGTATGCCAGTCGACCGGATTCCAGGGGTTGAGGAATTCGCGCGGGAGACCAGACCTGCCGTCAAGAAGATCCCGTAGCGTCACCGACTCGTACTCCGGCGGCAAGTCAAACTTCGACACCGACCTTACGCCGAGACCCAGGTCAATGGCGCCACGCCGCTCCATGTTGACGAGGGCAAGGTGGACATACAGTTTTCCAAGCGACGCAACGCGAAAGATGCGGTGAGGGTCGCCCGACATCGCGGATTCCGTGACCACTGCGCATTCAGGATCGCCAACCTCGTTCAGGTAGAAGTCCCTGATCGACTCCGCGCTGGCATTGGCGGGGATTGCCGCACAGCCATGCATCACCGCCGCAGCAGACGCAAAAAGAACAAGGGAACATGCCAAGGCCCACTTCCCTGCGATGCCGCGACACACGTTATGGCCGATGTGAACCATTCCACTTCAGGGCAGCCTATCCTTGATTTCATCTGCCCCGGCAAGCTCTTCCATGGAGCCATATCCCCATGCAACCCCAACGGTATGCATGCCGTTCACGCTTCCTGCGTCAATGTCCCCCTTCGTGTCGCCGACCATCACCGAATCCGAGGGGGATATCCCCTTCTCCGAAAGGAGACGCGCGAGAAGATCCGGTTTCCTGCACTTCACTCCGGGGATGGAGTCGAAGCTCCACACTCCGTCAAAGAGGGAATCCCACCCGAACTTCCCGACGATCTTCTGCGTGGGCGCATGGCGCTTGTTCGTGACGATGTACAGCTTCACGCCGGAGGACTTGAGCGCATCCAGCCATTCTGGCACGCCAGGATACGGGATGGTGTTCGGGAAGCCCGATTCGTCGTAGTTCACGCGGAACCGCGCCACGACCTTCTCGACAAGTTCGGGGGTGGCGTCGTCGAAAAGGTCGTAGACCACCTTTTCGATCGTCGGGCCTATGGTGAACACCTCGTCGAATCTCGGACACTCCCTTCCGAGGTCCGCGAGGGATTTCTTCCATGCGGCTATGATGTCCTCGCCTGTCCTCGCAAGCGTGCCGTCAAGATCGAAGAACCAATGGCGGCGCACGGCGCCGTCACGGCTGTCTTTTGCATCATCCTTCATCCGGGAGGCTACTCCCTGTCGGCATTGCGTCTTTCGAGAGAGGCGCGGTATTCCGCAAGATCGACCTTGGACTGCGCCACGCCGCTCTTCACCGCAGCCTCGGCGACCGCGTAGGACACCTCCACGAACAGGCGGCGGTCGAACGGCTTCGGGATGATGTAGCCGTCTCCGAAGACAAGGTTCTCATCGGGATAGAGGGCCTGCACCTCTGGCGGGACAGGCTTGCGCGCAAGCGTTGCGAGAGCGTTCGCGGCCGCGACCTTCATCTCCTTGTTGATGGTTCTCGCGCGCACGTCGAGCGCCCCGCGGAACAGATACGGGAAGCCAAGCACGTTGTTGATCTGGTTCGGATAGTCGCTCCGCCCGGTCACCATCACGTAGCGGCGGCCGGCAAGTGCCTCTGCGACCTGCGCAGGGTCGATCTCCGGATCCGGGTTCGCCATCGCGAATATCGCCGGGAAATCAGCCATCTTCCGCACATCGTCGCCGGTAAGCACATTCGCGGCAGACACGCCGATGAACACGTCCGCGCCGACCAGCGCCTCCTTGAGCGTAAGCCTGTCGGTATCCACGGCATGCCGCCGCTTGTACGGATTGAGGTCTGTGCGGCCGGTGCGGATCGTCCCCTTCGTGTCGCACATCGTGATGTCCTTCACGCCGGCGGCCTTGCACATCTCGCATATGCGTATGCCGGCGGCACCGGCGCCGTTCATCACGATCTTGAGATCGCCCAGTTTCTTTCCGGCGAGCTCCGCGTAGTTCATCACGCCCGAAAGCGCAATCACGGCGGTGCCCCACTGGTCGTCGTGGAACACCGGGATGTCAAGCTCCGCGTCGAGCGTATCCTCGATTTCAAAGCACGCGGGGGCGGCGATGTCCTCAAGGTTCACGCCGCCATACTGCGGGGCAAGCGCCTTCACGGCGTCAATCACGCGCCTGGGGTCGGTCTTGCCCGTGTCCTTTCCGTCAAGACGGCAGTGAGCGAGGGGGACGGGCCAGGCATCCACGTCGCCGAACGACTTGAACAGCACCGCCTTGCCCTCCATCACCGGGATGGAAGCCGTCGCGCCGAGATCGCCGAGACCAAGGATCGCCGTGCCATCCGAGACTACGGCAACGAGATTCGGCTTCGCGGTACATTCGTACACCATCTCGGGACTCTCGGCAATGGCCTTCACGGCCTGAGCCACGCCCGGAGTGTACGCAAGGCACAAGTCCTCCTTGGTCTTAAGCCCCTTGGGGAGGCATACGCTCACCTTGCCGCCCTTGTGGTAGGCCAGCACCTCTTCACGCGAAAATGACGCCATTTCAGCCCTTCTTTCCTTCTGCGGGTTCTTCAATCGTCACGCTCTTGATCGAAACCGTGCGCACCGGCACGTCCTGATGCATGCCGCGATTGCCGGTCTCCACCTTCGCGATCCTGTCCACCACATCCATTCCCTTCGTGACCCTGCCGAATACGGCATAGCCGAATCCCTGCGGCGTTGGGTTGCGGAAATCGAGGAACCCGTTGTCCACGAGGTTGATGAAGAACTGGCTCGTCGCGGAATCGACGACCATGGTCCGCGCCATCGCGATCGTCCCGCGGGCATTCTTGAGCCCATTCATCGCCTCGTTGCGTATCGGGGCCTTCGTCGGCTTCTGATCCATGTCGGGGGTGAAGCCACCGCCCTGGATCATGAAGCCATCTATCACGCGGTGGAAAATCGTACCGTTGTAGTGGCCGCTCTTTGCGTAGTCCACGAAGTTCTTGACCGTCGCCGGGGCCTTCTTCTCGTCGAGCTCTATCTCTATGGCGCCAAGATCCGTCTCTATTTTCGCTTTCATCATTTCTCTCCTGTATTCAATTCTGCGTTGTGTTAAGCATCAAACTTCTCGCGGTTGATCCATAGGCCCAGGGCCGGATTGGGGATGAAGTACACCTCCTCGCCGTCAACCGTGTTGTATCCGTACCTGAGCTTCGCAGGGTCGTACTTCTTCACCATCTCATCGTAGTCCGCCGACTTGAACCCCACGCTTTCGATCTCTTCCCTCGTGATGTTCTTCACGCAGTACGTTATCGTGAAGCGCCCGTCTGAAGATCCGTGGATCAGGTGCGCCGCAGCGCCCATGTTCGCGCGGAGATCATCCGCCTCCGGGCTCTTGAACACCTCAAGCGTATGCAGACGACCCTTGTACCCGTACTTGCGGATGAGTCCGTCAACGGTCTTGTCTTCGCCGAACTGGTGGACTTCGGGCGCAAGAATGACGAGCTCGCCGCCGTCGGCCATCGCCATGCGCGTACGGTAGACGGCCTTGTTTCCGAGCCAGGTGGTCTTGAATTCGCTGCCGTCAAGATAGACGACGCACTTTTTGATGCCATGCTCGACGTAGTCGATGTTCTTCTGCTGGGCGAGCTTTACAGCCTCGGTGAGGCAGTTGCGCCCCTCGCCGATGAAGATGCCGTGGGAATGTATCTTGCCGCCGGGCGCCGTGTTGACCGTAAGCACCCAGAGGATCGGACGCTGCGCGAGGAAATGCTCGAACGCATAGTCGAAGAGGCGGCGAACCGGCGTGTGGTCGCGCCCCATGGCCTTCTCCATCCCGCATACGGCCCCGATCATGTGCGACTTGTTGATCATGTCCGCGCCGCCGCACCCGACGAACAGGTTCTTCGCGTGGTTCGCCATTCCGATAACCTCGTGCGGGACCACCTGTCCGGGCGAGATGATGAGGTCGTACTTCTCGTCCATTATGCGGCGGTTCACCTCCACGCTCACGGGATCAGTCCAAAGGCCGTCGGAAATCTCCTTGACGGCATCCGCGGGCACCTCGCCAAGCCGCACCACATCGGTGCGCCAGTTGTGGACTATCATCTTCCCGTACGGGATGTCGGGGAACATTATCTTCCACTGCGCCTCGGATACCGGCACATGAGTGCCAAGAGCCGGCATCACGTCAACCGCGACGCCACGCGAGGCGAGAGCCTTGTAGTACGCGCACGTGATGAAGCCGGCATTCGAATGGTATCTCGTGAAGTCCGGCGGTATGATCAGCACGTTCCTGAGTGCGCGCCCCTCAAGCGATTTCTCAAGCAGACTCGCGATTTCCCCGTTTGAAAGACCCATCTCGCCTTCGGCGACCCTAAAGATATCCATGTTCCTACTCCTTATCCTTCCGCAGTTTCCTTGACATCGCTATTTCAGGACACGTAAACGGATCCGCGTGCTTCGTGCAGTGCATGCAGCCCGAATACAGCTTGTGCATCACCTTCGACTTCGGGATTTCCCGGAAGCCAAGCCTCTCGAAGAACCCGGGCACGAACGTCAGCACAAGTGCCTCCTCCGGGGCGAACGTGGCAACCCGTCCAAGAAGAGCCTCTATGAGGGCCCTGCCTATGCCGAACTTCCTGTAGCTCGCAACCACCGCCACGGACTGAAGCTCGACCGTGGCGCGTTCGGCGGCCCCTATCTCCGGCAGAATGGAATACGATGCGCACCCGACTATCTCGCCCCCAACTTCCGCCACCAGAAAACGGTCTACCGTGGCGACAATGTCGCCAAGCGGCTTCGGAATCAGCTCGTCCGGATGGCTTCGGATCATGTCGAAAATCCTGCCGGCGTCGCCAAGGCGCGCGGCGCGCAACGTGAATTCTGGCCTGTCGCTCATTTCTCGGATGCCTGCCCTATCGCGTCGGTCACGGCCTTCACCTTGCCGATGAAATAGCCCTCGCTGCCGTTGGCGGCGGCCTTCGTGTAGTCGATCTCGGCAAGGGCCTTCTCAAGCGCCGGCGTGGACGCCCCGCTCTCGCGAAGGACGCGGATCTTCTCGAAGTTCTCTATGGAATCGCGCAGGTTTTCCCAGCGGACGGAAAGGCGCGGGCCGGGATATACGAGGAACGTGTCGCCCGGGGCCCATGAGCCGAAATGCGGGTTGAAGGACGTATCGAACAGCGGATCGCGGGGCCAGTTGAACGCAGCCCAGCGGAGCATCCCGTCGAATCCCTGCGCCGCGGCGTAAAGCCCGAGCCAATGCTGCTCGGCATACGGCGAATACGTGAACGTGTTTGGACGCGGCGGACTGCAGCAGATGTAGGTGGTGGTCACGCATCCCTTCGAGCGGCGAGCCTTGACTTCGTCCTTGAACGCCTGCGTCACGTAGTCCGCGCGCATTCCCTGCGAGTAGTTGTGTATCTCGATCCCCTCGAATGTGCTTGGCGGCCTGTTGCCCGCCATCTGTATCTTGAGGCCCGGCGCATGCTTCCGCAGGATGGCGGCCGAGGCCATCAGCTCCTCGCGGCTCCGCTCGTCTATGGCCACATACGTGTTGCCGAGCCACCCCTTGGACTCGACGTGCCGCTGGAAGTCCGCGAGGAACGGGCCCCAGAACGCCTCGTGCCCATGCGTGCCGGGAACAAGCTTCTCCGCGATGCGGTCGCCTGTCGCGCCGTCGATGTAGTGGACGAGGTTGCCCCACGTGACCATCGTGTAGCAGTGTATCTGCGGGCCAAGGCCGCACTCCTGCGCAAATGAGACCCATTCGTCGAAGAGGCCGTAGTCGTGCGTGAACTTCCCGTCCTTGCCCTTCACGTGCCTGACCATCGTGTAGTACGGATCGAAGTTCTGGTGGTTCCACGGCAGGTCGGTCAAGGTCGCCGTAATCGTCTTCTGCCCGATGTCGGCAAGTTCGCGGAGCAGCGGACGAAGCAGGGAATAGTGCTCCTTTGACCACGGCTTCACCCCATGGTAGCGGGCGACTGCGAGCGGATGCTGCCAGAGGTCGAGGAAGAACTTCCAGTCCCTGGGCGACGGAAGTGTTCGGCCCTGCACATTGAGCGACACGTCGAACACTATGCTGCGCCCCCCCTGCGCGACGGCCTTCACCGTACCGGCATACTTTCCCTGCCTTGCGTTTTCCGGAACATCCACCGTGAGCCAGAACGGACGGTAGCTGTTCGGCGGCATGTCGACGGACTCGGCATCGTCAAGGCAGTCCCCGACAAGCTCCTCCGGATGGACGGTGCGGCCCTGCGCATCGGTCTGAGAGGAAAGGACATAGCGGACAAAGCGCGACCGGCATGCATTGGCGGGAATCATTGCGCCATCCTGCGCAACGAGATCGGAAACCTCGATACGCACCTGCTCCGCCCCCTCGCGAGTCCAAAGGACGAACTGGGCGTTCACGCGCTCATTGCGCCATGCCGTCCCGCTCCAGCTGCGATCCGCATCCGTAAGTGAATTTACCAGATACGTGTTCACCCGCCTCATCGGAGCCACTGAACCATGGAAGCCCGTCGCCACGGATCCCGTGATCAGCGGAGTGCGTGGCTCATATGTGTCCAGGCTCCAGTTGAGGCATTCCGGTCCGGCGAACGCCGCCGTCGCGGCAGAGATAAGCAAGAGTGTCGTTTTCATGCGTCAATTATATCATATATCATCTGTGGTTTGCGTTTCTACACCCGAATGGTGCCGTCCGCTACCGAAGCGCGATATTCGGATATCGTGCGGGAGAGCCCTTCGTCAAGGCCGATCCTTGGCGACCACCCGAGCGAACGTATCGCGGACGTGTCGCACAGCTTGCGCGGCGTGCCATCTGGCTTTGAGGCATCCCACGATATCTCGGCCGGACACCCCGTCGCCGCCCTTATCTTCTCGGCGAGCGCCCTGATGGATATCTCCACCCCGGACCCGACGTTGAGGAGATCCGGCGGATTCTCCATCTCAAGCACGAAAAGGCACGCTGCGGCAAGGTCGTCCACGTGCAGGAACTCCCTAAGCGGCGTTCCCGTTCCCCAAAGCGGAACGGCCGCATCGCCGTTGACGCGCGCGGTCTCGAACTTGCGGATCATCGTGGGCAGCACGTGTCCGCCTACGACGTCGTAGTTGTCGCCGGTTCCATAGAGGTTTGTGGGCATGAGCGAATGGTACGTGACGCCCTTGTCCCTGCGGAGGAACTCGCAAAGCTTGAGGCCGGATATCTTTGCGAGCGCATACCCCTCGTTGGTCTTCTCCAAAGGCGAGGTGAGAAGCGCAGACTCGGGAATCGGCTGCGGAGCCATCCTCGGATAGATGCACGTGGAGCCCAGGAACAGCAACCTCTTCACCCCGACCTCATAGGCGCCCATGATGGCATTCATGGCGATAAGGATGTTCTCGTACAGGAACGTCGCGTTGCCGGCCGAATTGGCCCCGATCCCGCCAACGCGGGCCGCGCATATCACGGCCACGTCAGGCTTCTCGTCCTGATAGAACCTCCGCACCGCGGCCGGATCGAGAAGATCCAGCTCCTTGTGTGTGCGCGTCACGATATTCCCGTACCCGGCGGCTCCAAGCGCCCGCACAACCGCGCTGCCGACCATGCCGCGATGCCCGGCGACATATATCCCGTCAGTCTTATGCATTGGCGAACGCCGCCTCCTTGCGGGCGAGCTCAAGATCGGCGTCGACCATCATCTTTACGAGTTCCCTGAATTTCACCTTCGGCTCCCAGCCGAGAACCTTGCGCGCCTTCGTAGAGTCGCCGAGCAGCTGATCCACCTCGGAGGGACGTTCATACCGCGAATCGTGGCGGGTGTATTTCTCCCAGTCGAGCCCCACCTCGTCAAAGGCGATCTGCAGGAATTCCCTTACGGAGTGCATCTCCCCCGTGGCGAGGACGAAGTCGTCCGCGACATCATGCTGGAGGATGCGCCACATCCCCTCCACGTAATCCCCCGCAAAGCCCCAGTCGCGCAGGGAGTTTATGTTGCCCATGTACAGGCTGTCCTGCAGGCCATACTTGATGCGGCCTACCGCACGCGTAATCTTGCGGGTCACGAAAGTCTCGCCCCGCCTCGGAGACTCGTGGTTGAACAATATGCCGTTGGACGCGAACATGCCGTACGCTTCGCGGTAGTTCTTCACCGCCCAGAAGGCATACAGCTTCGCGACGGCATACGGAGAGCGCGGATAGAACGGGGTGGTCTCCCTCTGCGGGACCTCCTGCACCTTGCCGAAGAGTTCCGAGGTAGAGGCCTGATAATAGCGAATCGACTTGCCGAGGCCAGTCTCGCGGATGGCTTCGAGAAGCCGCATCGCGCCCATCGCATCCACGTCGCCGGTGAACTCCGGACTGTCGAACGAAACGCGCACATGGCTCTGCGCCGCAAGGTTGTACACCTCATCCGGACTGATCTCGTGGACGAGCCGGGCAAGGCAGCTCGAATCCGTCATGTCCCCGTAATGCAGAAACAGCTTCACTCCGTTTACGTGCGGATCCTTGTAGAGCCTGTCTATCCGCTGCGTGTTGAACGTAGAGGCCCGACGTATTATGCCGTGTACCTCATATCCCTTTTCAAGCAGCAATTCGGCAAGATAGCTTCCATCCTGCCCGGTGATTCCGGTGATCAACGCTTTTTTCATCTATTCGCCTGTCCGTTAGGCCACACGCCAAACTTCATGCGGTGAATTATATCACATTTGGAAATCATCGGACAGGCGTCTTCGCGGCGCCCGGCAGAGGTTCGGCGGATCTTTTGCTGTCGGCGTCCGCACCATCCTCACGCAGCCACCTGGAGAACTCGCGCGCGATGTCCTTCTGAGGCGCGTGGCCCTGTCCAACGCCATATCGCATGAGCTTATCCTTCGAAGGGCATATGTTGTAGGCGGCGAACCCGGCGTGGGGCGGACACACCGTATCGGCGAAGCCCACGTTGAAGCGGATCGGCACGTCGATGCGCTGCGCGAAGTAGAGCGCGTCGAAATACGGCGCGTTCGCCTCGGCCGCGGCGCGGTTCTCGGGAAGCTGCGCGTCGATGAGGCGCGGCCACCCCGCCTCGCGTCCATCGATCTTGAAGCAGAGATGGTCGGTCAGAGCCGGAACCATGACCACCGCGCGGCGGATGTTCTTGTTCAGCCCTGTAAGTATAAGCCCGAATCCGCCGCCCTGGCTTCCGCCGGTATAGCGTACGCGGGCCTTGTCCACGTCCGGCCTTGCACACACCCAATCGATGGCGCGGTTCGCCGCAAGTATGATGCCATGGTAGAAATAGTCCTCCCGGCCTGCCGCTATGCCGCACTGCGTGTAGCGCACGGTCTTAACGGGGTACATCTTGGCGTACTCCTCGTCCTCCTTCTTCTGGAGCGCATTCGATTCCGGCCCCTTGTACTTTATTCCGCGCACCGGCTTGTAGTAGTGCACGTTAACGGTCAGGTAGATGGCACTGGAGCTGCCGCCGGTGTGCACGGACGCCGGCCCGGCGCCCGGCACATTCACCACGAGCGGGTATGGGCCTTTCGACTTGTCACTCGGCACGGAAAGGTATCCCCACACGGTGCGCCCGCGAGTGGATGGTATCTCCAGCTCGTACAGGTCGCGCCCCTTCACATGGCCCGGATCGATCACTGTCGCCTTGATTGGTGCGGTTACTTCGGAATCGTACTTGCGGATGGAGTCCGCCCAGAACTGGTCGAAGTCCTTCGGGCACTCCTGGTACGGACGCAGCCTTTCCGGCTCGTAGGCAACGCCAAAGAGCTTCTGCCCAGACCCGTCCTTCCTGATGCGCAGGAGCAGGAAGCCTGCCCTGTCCATCTCGCCCGTCACGGTGAATCTCGACTCCTTCGCGAGATCGACGTCGCGCTCCATGAATATCCTGTCTCCGAAGTTGTCCAGCCGGAGGTGCGCCCTGCCCTTCGGGTAAGACCCGTCGTCTTCCGTCGCCTCAACCGTGAATACCGCCTTCTCGCCCAACCTGTAGCAGGCATCGGGCTGGTCGCAAGTCACCCGAAAAAGCGTCGCCGCATACGCTGCGGAAACGAAGAAGCATTGCAGCAGCGCAAACGCCGCGCACCATGAACCAACACGAATGATCGACATCATGAAATCCTCTCCATTACTTGAAATAACAAGTATACATTTTCACGGACAAAAGTCAAAGCGAAATTTTCGGGCGAGATTTTTGCGAAATCCCGCACTCCGCGCTGAAGCGATGGACTGCCCCTCGCATGTGCGGGAGGCGTCCATCACGGAAGATACGGGCTGAAGGCCGGCGACTTTTCAGGGCTCGAACAGAACCCATCCTTCCGGCGGGATGATGCGCCCGCCATACGCGAACTGCGCGGTGCCGTAGTTCGTCACGATGGTCGTGCCGTCGCTCCATCCTGTGAGGAAGATGTCCGGCGCAAGCGCCTCATGCCGGTCGATGAACAGGTACTGGAGACGGCTAACCCGCGAATAAACGTCCCATCCGGCCCGGATAGCCGCGACGGACTTCGCCAGTTCCTCGTCCGTCGAGCAGCGCAGGTCGCCCGCGCCCATCCAGTCCGTTCCGTCGTCCACGAACCGGGAGTAGAAGTAGAAATTCGGACGTCCGCCGAACTCCAGCAGCTTCAGCAGCGAATGCCGGTCCTGAACCGTGGCATTGACCGTCGTCGTGAACGGATTGTTCAGGACAATGCCGTTGTAGACCATCTGCCAGACGGGAACGATGCGGTCAACCAGACCCTTGCGCGCGTTGCGCGGATCTCCGAACGAGGCATAGAGCACCGAGTCGAGTTCGCCGGCGAAATGGTCGATCGAGCCCTCGGAGGCGAAGCCGCCTAAGAACCTTCGGGCCTCGCGCGCGCTCTTTCCCCACCAAGCCGCCGATTCGGCCGCATTGAGCGGATGGCGCGGATCGTCGCATGTCGGCGCGGGCAGGATCGTCACGACGTCGAAGTACCCCAGTCCCTTGAAGCCAAGCGCCGCCATGCGCGGCATTTCGCGCGTCGACCAGAACTCCCAGGCGCGGCGCGGACAGACCTGGAACTGGCGTCCGCCGCCCCAGAAGACGGGATGCGACTGCACGGGTTCGCCCTCGGCGTCCTTGATGAGGTACTCGACGTCCCAGTTCTCCGCGATGCGGTAGGCGTCCCGGAAGTTGCCGTGCGGGACGATGAGATAGCCCGCTTCGCGCGCCGCCCGGATGCAGGCGCGCAGCCCGTTTTCGCCGCCCAACGCCGGCTCCACGGGGAAGGTCTGCGGCCAACGCCCGTCATGTCCGCCGACGTTCCATCCCACGAGGCAGAGCTCCGCCTTGCCGACGCCCTGCCGCTTCAGCTCGCGCACGATGTCCTCAACGCGCGCGAACGTGACGACCGTCTTGAGCGGCGGCTCGTTCTCCGGCACCTGCTCGGGCACGGGACTCGGCACCGGCTTCCACGCCTGGCGGATGCGTATCTCCGGAGCCTCGACGGCATACTTCAGTACGGGATTCTCCGCCGCACGTGCGGACAGGGGACGAACGGCGCCGCGTGCGATCTGGTGTCTGCGGTAGACGCGCGCCATGCCGCCGTAATTCGCGTCATCGCCTTCCAGCGTGTGGAACTCAACCGAGAAGTCCTCGTAGGGCCGCGCACACAGCATCCCATCCAGCACACAGTTCATGCGATAGACGGACGCCTTTGCCTCGACCTCGACCTTGAAACCGTTCCTGAGTCCCGTCACGACAGCTGCGAATGTCCGGCGCGGTGTCTTCATGCCATAGAGGGACATCGTCGGAATCGCACATTCGAACCTTCCCTTGTCTTCCCGGAACGTGCCGAGCTCGCCCGTAGGCACGACCCAGTAGCCGTCTTCGCCCGTGCGCGCAACCGCGAAGTCTGGCGTCAGCGCGAGGTGGACGGCGCCTTTCGCGGCAACTTCCGCACGAGTGAGAGCGAACCGGATGACGTCCCCCGCTTCCACGAGCGGACGCCGCTCAATTTCGACCGAGCCGTCGGGCATCGTCCAGGCCAGTTCCATTTCGTCCGCCGGTGCCGCGACGGACAGGAGCGCGACCGCAACCGCTCCAAGGCAAGTTCTCACCGTCATCGTCATTTCCTTTCGCTTGTCAGACATTCAGCTTCTTTCGGTCGATCGTCCTTCGCCGGCGCAATCCGCTCCGTCCATACGCGCGTCCCCGGATCGACGCAGTGCCCAGATTCCGTCACAAACTCCAAGTCCTCCCGGTCCCGGCGGTGTGCGCGGAACGCAAAAGGCGTAGATGCCGCGAATCGGACGCCGCGCCCGGCGGAATCCGCGAACTCGACCCAGCGGACATCCGAGCGAACGCCGTTGTACTGAGGCCGCACGCAGTCGACTGAAAGACCGTCTACCGTTGTTTCATAGACGCCGAGGAACGATGCCGAGCAGCGGTCGGGATAGTTCTCGCCCGGTCCGCGACCGAACCAGCGCACCCGGTCCAGCGCGCCAGACAACCGCCAGTCCGTGCCGAGACGCAGCATCTCAACGCCGTCTTTTGGATAGTTGTCGTTGAAGGGGGCATTCACGTCGATTTCGGACAGGGCGATCGGACGGTTGGACACGTTTCGGAAGACGTAGCGCTCAAGCATGTCGCCGCCTTCCAGACGGCGGCTCCGCTTGACCGACAGGCGTCCCGGAAAACCGTTCCACGCGCCCTTCTCGCCGTCCACCTTCACAGTGCCGAGTCCCCAACCGAATGCAGGCCCGATCCAGGGGAACTGGCGGCCGTCCGCCGAATGGACCCAGTTCATGCCCGTCGGGTCGTTTGCAATCTCCAGCCGGGTCATCGCGCCCGTCACGCGATCTTCGCCGTAGACGAGGCCCTCTCGCACGACCTCGTAGAGGATAGTCGCGTTGTCTGCAGCCCCCGCGACGTCGGCCGTGAAGCGCAGCCGCCCGTCCGCGTCCGACCGCTCGGCCATTACCTCGCTCCGGCGACGGCCGGCTGCGTCAAGCCGCCATACGCGCCAGTCGCCGTGGCCAAGCGCCAGCGAGAGGCGTACCGCGCCGCGCTTCACGAGATAGGGCAGCGAACCCCAGTCCTCGAGGACGCGATTCTTCTCGCCCGACAGGACTATGCCCGTGTTCCGGAGTTGCGTCAGGTGCGTAACGAGCACGCGCGAAGACTCGGCGAACGGACGCCCATCGCATGTCGTCGCCCAGACGATCGCGCCGTCGCCGCCCGCATCGCCATCAAGCGCCCCGGCCGCAAAGCGTCCCCGACGCACTACGGCCCCGCACGTTCGCGGCGCGGCCAGCGTCCAGACCGCCCGCTTCGGGTCATTGCTGACGGAGGCGCCAAAACCGTCTCCGCGCAAAAAGAGCGCCGAGACGGCGCGCTCGGCCGCCAGCGCGAAGGGATCTCGCGAAAGATCCCAGTAGTGAATCGGGTGTGCCGGTGCCTCTGGCGATCCAAACGGCTGCCCGACGATCCCATGCGAACCCCAGCAGTAATGCCAGAGGCCATCCCAGCCGTGTGCGCAGGCATAAGCCGCCTGCAGAAGTCCGCCAGCTCCGCGCCAGCGCCCGGGCGCGGACCAGCTCCATTCCGTGCAGAGAAACGGCTTGTCCGGAAAGCGTCCGGAGATGTCGTGCCGTGCATAGGAGAATGGGAACGACCACGGTCCCACGTCGTTCATGCGGCTCGGCAACCGAAACTTCGCCGCGCCAATGTAGACGGGGTGGTCGACATAGCCGTGCGAGTCGACGAAGTCGCATTCCTCCGAGATGACGGGGAAATATGGCTCCTTGTAGGTCCAGCCGTTCAAGTCGGAGATGAGCGCCCTGCAGCCCAGCTCGTTGCGCAGGATGCCGCGCATGCGGCGGATGAACGAACGATGGTTCTCCGCCGCGCGCCATTCCCAGCCGTCTTCGCGCGCGATGTGCTTGCGGTTGCCGACGTTGTCCTCGTTGATGAGCGCGATGAAGGCGAGGGCCGGCTCTTCGCAGAGCGTCCGCCCCGTCTCGGCGTTGCGGTGCGTGAGGAACGCCTTCGCCCATGCGAGGTAGTTCGTGAAGGCCGCCTCGTCGCCGCTGATGATCGCCTCCTTGAAGCCGTGCAGGTCGTACCCCTTCACCTTGCGCGTGACGTAGAGGTCTGTCTGCAGGTAAAGGCCCTCCGCTATGCAGGCGGCGACGAAGGCGTCGAAGCGGCGCATCTTCTCGGGTTCAAGCGAAAAGCCGTCCGCGCCGACGAGATCCTGTTCGTGCTGGTGGATGCGGACGGCATTCCAGCCGAGCCGCCGGAGCAGACGCGCGAAGGCGCGCGCGTCGGCCGCCGTCTTCGGAGTGACGGCATCGAGTATCACGTTCGCGCCGAGAAACCGCTGCGGCACGTTGGGCAGCCCCTCGAACTCGAAATGGTCGCAGCGGACGACAACGCGCCCGTGACGCCCGGCCGGGGCGTCGACTCGCGTCCAGGACGAGGCGTCGGCTGCCGTGCCAGGCTCGACCCAGGGATTCGCCACGAACGGAACCCAGTCGCCGGCGTCGTCCGCCCGGCCAATGGCGATGGTCACTGCAATCATCGCCGTGAGAATCAGATGTCTTGTCATTGCACTCCTTTTCTTGTTGGGCGTCAGCGAATGGTGAAAAGCGTTCCACAATGATGGTCAAGCCTCTGGAGGACGACGCCGCCCGCGTCGCGGAAGCCCGGATAGTAGGCGAAGGACAGTTCGGCTCTTCGCGTCTCGCCCGACAGGCGCAACGCCGCCTCCTCGCCGGCGTACACGACCCGCCAGGGAGTGCCCTCCCTGCAGACGATGAGGATGCCCGTGCCCGTGACGCGAATCGGCATGGTTGCGGATCCGCCCTTCCACGTCACCGTGAGCGGAAGCGTCCCGGATGAGAGGAGGATGCCCCCGTCCGCCCCAGGCATCGCGTCCGCCCCGCTCACGGCGACGCGGGTGCGCCCTTTCGCGTCCAGCGCGTCCGACAGCGTGTTCGTCCAGTCGGCGACGAAGGCCCCGATGCCGCGTGTCGCGACCGCGTTCGTCGGCGCCCCGTTCGGCACGCCGTCTGCCGTGCCGTCGAACGACGCGAACGACAGGCATTCCGAAAACGTAGTGCCGTCCGCCCACTTGCAAGTGGCGAGATAGGCGCAATTCGTCAGCGTGAGCGAATACGATGCGGGCGTCTCCGGATTTTCCTGCGAAGGGCCGAGGAACAGCGTGTCGCTGATGGTCCCGCTCCTGGGGCCGAACAGGCGTCCGATCGAATCCTGTGCCTCGCCCCGGTTGTTCGGCCCAAATGTGCATCCGATGACAGAATCCCAGTAATAGAGGAGGCGGAAGCTGCCCCAGCAGCCGTCGATGTACGTATTGTGCAGCGCGAGACGCGCACCGCCCGTGCCCGCGCGGCTTCCCTGCGTCCCGGCGCTGCCGATGAAGCTTGAGCGACAGCCGAGGATCCGGCACCGCCGATAGGTGCCGTTGAACGCGCCGCCGCCACGTGGCGCGACGCAGTTCGTGATGACGCAATTCTCGACGACGGTCGCGGCGTGGACGCAGTAGACGCCGCCGCCTTCGTACGCGGCGTCATCCGTCGTGGCGTCGGTCTGCGTCGTTCCGTTCGCGATCGTGAAGCCGTCGACCTGCACGGGCTCCGTAGACTCGCATGCAAGACCGCGCGCAACCCCTGCGCCGTCGATGACTGTCACGTCCGCGCCGTCGGTCGAGACGAGACGGATGCCCTTGTCCGCCGGAATCGCCACGCGGCTTGCACAGCCGACCGTCCCGCCGCCCGTCGCGTAGACGCCCGGACGCACACGGACGACCGCGCGGTCTTTCGCGGCGTCGACGGCGTCCTGGATCGTCGCGTAAGCCTCGCCGTCGCCGACGAACAGCTCCTCCGACGCCGCCGCGACGTCCAGTCGGCGGACGCCTGATTCGGGGACGGCGACCTCGACGGTCCCGTCGCGGCCAGGCCAGAACACCTCCGTCGCGTTCGTGACTGCGTAGACGCTGCCGCCGGACACGAAGGGGACAAGACGGAACGTCGCGTCCGGCGTGTCCGCGTAGAAGCGGCTCAACGGATAGGCCGCAGGGATCGCGCGCCCGTTGACGGTGAAATCCGTGCATCCGGACGTCCCCGCCGCGTTGGCCGTCGTCACATAGCCACCGATCGGCGTGGCTGGGATGACGATTGCGCCGCACATCACCGAGCCGTCCGCCGCCGGCACCACGGGATTGCCTTCGAAATCGATCTCGCGCCAGCCTTCTGGCACATGCGCCTCAAGCCACGCGAAAAGCCCCGCACCGGCCGCCTCCGACGTCGCACGCGGCCGGAAGTCGCCCGCGCAGGGCGCCATCAGCGTCTCGTAATAGGCCTCCTGCCTGCACGCACTTGCGTAAGTCTCGCTCAGCTTCGCGCTGGTCACGCAGTTGGTAATGTAGGACTTGTAGTTCACGGCGGTCGAAATCGCGATGCAGTTGAGCGACGGGCCCTTCGCACCGGCGAAATCGCCGCAGCCGACGAAGAAAGTGCAGTTCACGGTTGACGCGGAAATGCTGTAGACCGGCGCCGCGTCGAAACCGTCGAACACGCAGAACCAGCTCGGCACTTCGCGGACAGCCGCGCCGGCGGACGTGGCGGAACAGCCGGTGAAGCGGCAGCGCACGGCCGCGCCGGCCGCAGCGTTCGCGCCGCTGGCGTTGTTCCCGACCCCGATCGCCATGCCGCCGCCGGCGCGCGCCACGCAATTGGAGAACAAGCAGTCAACGGCATAGCCCGTCGCATTCGGAAAGACGAGAAGCCCGCCACCGCGATTGTTCGTCGCGTCGGATGTCCCGGCCTTCGTCGCGCCGTCCGTGAACGTAAAACCCTCGACGGTTGCACTGACGGCCTCGATACTGACGCATCGCACGGCCTCGTCGCCCAGGCAGCCGGTCGTTGCGTCGCACTTGCCCCGGATTACCGTGACGTCGCGCGTGGCCCGCCCGCCGATGGACTTGAGCGTGATGGCTTTCGTGATGCGGCAGCGCGTCTGCACGCCGGAGGCGTCCGTCTCGGACAACTCGCCGTAAATGCCCGGCAGCGCAAGGATGGTGTCGCCGTCTTCAAGCCCGGGGATGGCCATCGCGCCCGTAAGCGTCTGCCGCGCGTCCGCCAGAGACGTGCCGCCGTTCGTGTCGAGTCCGTTCGCGGCGTCAACGTACCACGTGGCCGCCAGTCCGCCCCCGGCGACAAGAGTCATCAGCGTCGCGAGAAACGCTTTCGTCCGGACAGCGCTCATCCTGCATTTCAATGCCGTGTGCATCTTTCACCTCCGTTTCTTTTTCGTTTGGCTTTCAGGGATGTCGGACGGCGTTTTCAGTCCGACGACCTCGCGTTCGGCTACGAGCGCCGGCGAGTCGCGGAGCGGTATTTTCCGCACCCCCTTCGGCAGCGCCCAAACGCCTCCCGTGACCAGATCAACGAAGACGGGATCCTCGAACGCCGGCAGACCCGGCACGGCGACGTCCGGGGTCCAGGCGAACGAGTCGTCCGGCCGTCGTCCGGAGAACCAGACCGCAACGACCGGACGCCCCCTCTTCGCGAAACGTGCGAGCGTGACAGCGCGACCGTTCGCCTTCACCGCCGAGAGGCCGACCGGCCTCACGTCCGCATCGAAGAACCCGTAGACGTTGCGCATCGCGTAGTAGGCCGGACGTCGGTAGACGAAACGCCTCATGAGGTCGCTGCGGATCAGCCCGAAGCTCTGGAGCATGTTCGCGTACAGGTTGTCCGTAATCGCGAAGTGCGAGGAGAAGAGGCCGCGCGCGGCATCGCCCATCGCCCGGCGCAGAACCCATTTCGTTTGCGACACCTCCGTCCACGGCCAGCCGAACAGCGCGTGCGTGAACTCCATCTGCGCGGGGCAACCGCATTCGCCCTGGAGGATATCGTACTTCGGACTGAGGCCCTTGACCCACGCCCTCCGTTCGTCCAGCGGCATGTGCAGCCCCTTGCACCAGTCCCACGACAGTTCGCAGGGGTAATGCGGTCCGTCGCAGGGCTCGGCATACGAGTCGTCCGGATTCGCGCGGTAGGGGTGGACGGCCCACCAGCGGATCGCGTCCTCTAACCCCTTTGCCTTCACGGCGTCGTAGACGGCCTGCGGGTCCTTCGGATAGCGGCAGGCGGAGATGACGATCTCGGCCTCCGGCTGGACTTTCACGATGCG
>CAKULV010000017.1 GCA_934667425.1 uncultured Kiritimatiellota bacterium
CTCTAGTACCTATATACTCTAGTACCTATATACTCTAGTACCTTTCTCTCCTCTACCGTAGGTAAGATTCATAGTTTCCTATCCTTTTTACTCACTACGTTCGTAAAAAGCTACGTAAACTATGAATCATCGATCAAACTTAATTACTTCTCTTGTCTAGTCTATCCTATCGGCTAGTGTAGTACCTAGGGGAGGGGTTACTAGAGGGGGTTGTAGGGGGAAAGGGGAGGGGGTCGCGTGCACGTGTGCGTGTGCGTACGTATGGCGTGTGGCGTGGGCTGGGAGCGGGGTGCGTCGGTGCGGACGGCGGGAAGAGGGGCGGAACCGGTCAGACGAGGGGCTTGACGCGGCGGATTTCGGGTGAAGTCGCGGTTGCAAGAGCCCCTTGCGTCGTGGAATCGCCAGAAACCGCGTCAGAATGCCCCAGGAATGCTCCGCACGGCTTGGACGATGCATTTATCGTCTGGACTGTTCCGAGCGATTGTAGGCCCGTTCTGCGAGGGCTGGCGAAATGGCCTGCTCCGAGGGTAGGGAATCCGCAAGGCAGTCATGGGCTTTCCGCGGGATCCTTGGGCTTCCCCTTCCTTTCCGCCGTTCCTGCCTTTTCCACCTTCCTTCTCCCCTTGCTGCTTTCGCCCTAAATTCCCCAGCCCTCGCAGAATGCCCCTTCCTGCCCTCCGTGGACTTCGGACGATACATTTATCGTCTGGGCTGTTCCGAGCGATTGTAGGGCATTATAGAGGGGTCTACGGCTGTCCTGCGGTCATGACGCGGCATCCAAACTCCCTTCCTTCCTGTCGAAGAGGTCGAAAAGGATGTCGTGGATGCTTTTGGACACATCCGCCTTCTTGACTTCCTCTATGAACTCGTCTCTATGCTTTCGGTAGAGCGGGTGAAGCCTCATTGCCGTCTCTTTCGTGGCTGCGAGTCCATGACGCCGGCAATAGGCCTCAAAGGGCTCTCTCTCGTTCCAAAGGTACCTAAAGGCGAAAACCTCGGCGGGCGGGGCCGGAGGTCCATATCCGAAGTCAATGTCAAGGCTACTGGCATGATCCAACCTCTCCCAAAGGTCCTTCCGCCACTGGTTGAACTCGTAGCTGTCCGTCTCCGCGAGCTCCTTGCCATCTTCGCGGAGAATCCTCAGGACGAAATTGTAGGGATTCCCCTTCAGATTCCTCTCGCTCAACTTCTCGATGAGGGCGAAGAATAGACGCATGTTGCGAGTGCGATTCTCTAGGCCGCATCCGAGACCGCTCACGATTTTGGCAACCTCTCCCGCAACCGGAGTATGGGCAAGCCACTTCTTGAACTCCTCGACTGATTCCGTGGAGTATTCCGGCGGCTTCTGCGTCATGCCATTCTTCCCTTCCGTTGGCGTTGGCCTGACTTCGGCCTTGGCAACCTCATTGCCCTTCCCTTCCGAGGGCGAAGCCCCATCATTTTTATCAATTGGGGGATTATAGGGGGTAACCTCTTCCCTTTTTATATTACTAGTTATGTTACTAGTTATATTACTAGTTAGAGTCTCACTGTGAGACTGATGGAGTCTCATATTGAGACTAATGGAGTCTCGCTGTGATACTGATGGAGTCTCACTGTGAGACTGTTGGGGGGCTCCATTAGTATCACTGTGAGACTCTTGGGGACTGTCCGGAAGCACAATGAGATAGTTGTTGCTCTTCGCAAATCCGACATGATCGGAAACGATGAGGCCGCGTTCCTTCAAGGCCTTGATGCTTCTCCCGACCGTTGCCCGTCCAAGACCCGTGATTTTCGCAACCATCTCGTATGACGGAAAGCATTTTAGCGTCGTTTCGTTCATATGGTCAGCGAGTGCCATAAGTACGAACTTGTCATTTCCCCCGACCGCGTCACAATGCAGCACGTCGTGCATGAGTTTGTAGCTCATTCTGCTCCTTCTTGGTTTTCGTCTGGTGTCGTTCCTTCGCTTTTTCCGCTGGTGAGACGGGGGTACTCCCTTTCGGTTTCCCCCAAACCAAGCAAAGGCGGCATCCGGCACCACCCGTGAATGCCCTTTCTCTACGTATGTGCCAAACAGTAAAGCCCAAAAGGCCTTCCGATGGCAATATGGGCGTAACATAACGCATTCCCAGGCGTGAGCCCAGCAAAAAAAGTCCTCACGACACGATACGATACGAAAAGGAAACCAGGAAATGAAGGATGTCGAAAGAGGAGATCATAGCGGCGATAGCCATGCTAAAGGACAATGGGACGCTCCGCAGGATAGCGGACGTGCTGAACCATAGGGACTCCACGGAACGCGTATGCACAAAGACGCCAACCCGCCGAGAAGCCGCCCAAAGGCTCGGCATAAGCCGTACGTCGCCATGGCGATGCATCAAGGCCGGACAAATCCGCGAGACGGGGGAAAATGCACAGAATACCCCTATCCGAGATCATCGATTTTGCGGCCCCCATCGATCGTTTCCCGTCCCCTACCCTGTCCTAATCCGTCCCCTACCCTGTCCTAAATTCGGGGTGTTTCAAGGTATTCCAGAGTGTTTCATCGAGGGATGGCATGAAACCGCAAAATGGGCTAAACAACACCAAAAGCATCAAAAACGAACGATAAAACCGACTTTAAATTGGTCGGGGCGGCGGGATTTGAACCCACGACAACCTGCGCCCAAGGCAGGTGCGCTACCAGACTGCGCTACGCCCCGTAAAGTCAATCAAGCAGAAGCCACGTCTGAAGCCCCTTCTGCCTTCTTGTGCATCTCGTATTCGGCTATGCGGCGCGAGATCTCGCCGGTCACATCATTCTTTGTGGCAAGCACACCAACGCGAATCGCGTGGTAGATTGCCTTGTGTGACGAAGCCCCATGCGTTATTATCACGGAACCCGGCACCCCAAGGAGTGGAGCGCCGCCATATATCTCCGGATCCATCTGGCTCTTGAGGGACTTGAACGCCCCCAACAGAAGAAGAGATCCCAACATCCTCACAAAATTGCCCCGGAATTCACGCTTCATCCAGTAGCTCATGGCATGAGCAACAGACTCGGTCGTCTTCAGAACAACATTGCCGACAAAGCCATCGCACACCACGACATCCGTGCGGCCCTGAAACAGGTCGTGCCCTTCCACATTTCCGCGAAAACCAATGGAATCAACCTTTTTCAGCAGACCGAACGCCTCTTTCGTAAGCTCATTGCCCTTGCAATCCTCAGTGCCAATGGAAAGAAGGCCGACCAACGGCGTAGTTCTGTTCAGCACGGCATGGGAATATGCGCTCCCCATAATCGCGAACTGAACAAGCCATTCGGGATGGCAATCCATGTTTGCGCCGGCATCCAGGAGCAGAAGCGGACGCCGAGGCAATCGGGTGGGAAGAACCGTCGCTATCGCAGGCCTCTGAACCCCGCGAATACGACCCAACGTAAGTATCGCACTCGTGGCCACAGCGCCGGAGTTGCCCGCCGAGACGAAGCAATCCGCACGCCCCTCCTTTACGAGGCGCATCGCGACATTGATGGAGCAATCCTTCTTGTGGCGCACGGCATCCACCGGGGCTTCGTCCATCTCCGCAACATCAGGAGCATGGACGATCTCAAGCCGCCCATCAACCAGAGCTGCGTTAAGCTTTGCGCCCAAAGACGGCTCGAACTTGCTGCACGCCTCATCGATAAGATCCCTGCGGCCGACAAGAAAGACCTTGACATCCTTCATGTCGGTGGCTGCGACAATGCCGCCCCTGACCATCTCGCCAGGAGCCTTGTCACCGCCCATTGCATCCAATGCAATCCGCGTCATCTAATCCGCTCCAGGAAACTTACTTCGCCGTTACGCTGAGAACCTTGCGGCCATTGTATGTTCCGCACTGGGGACACACATGGTGCGCCTGCTTCATCCCGCCGCAGACCGGGCAAGGCTGAACCGAAGCGAGGATAGCCTTTTCGTTCTGCGCAACACGCTGACGCTTGCGCATCTTGGACTTTTTATGTTTGGGCGATGCCATTTTCCTTTACCCTTTCCTTAAGTTGTCAAGAGCGTCCCAACGCGAATCGGGCGCCTCTTTCTCCATTTTCTCTATTCCCGGGCAATCTTCGCGACAGACCGGATAAGTCGATAAGTTGAGTAGTATACTCTCTCTGAGCTCCGCAGTCAAATCAATATATTCGATTTTCTCATCAACGGCAATGCTCGTAGTGAAATCGGGTACCTTGACGGTAAAGTCGAAATCCTTCCCACAACGCGAACACGCAGCCTCGAAATCCTGCTCCAGCCGACCGCGCACCAAAAGCTCCGAACCGAAAAGCTGCACCCCAAGCTCATAGCGCAAACCGGCAAAAGGCTTCAGGAACTCGTCCTCGATGCCGTAGATAGAATCGTCAAGCACCCCGGACAGCTCTTCACCATCCTTGCCAATGCTCGCCAGATAGACTTTCAGCTCCGTATCCACACTAAGCCTACCCTTTCAGCCTCGCCAGTACGGCTGGTGTCACCATCGATGACACGTCCCCGCCATAGCGCACGATCTCTCGCACCGTAGAAGCGGTCACGTACGCAAGGTTTTCGCTCGGCATCATGAACAGGGTCTCGATCTCCGGAGCCATCTTGCGGTTGGTGAGCGCCATCTGGAACTCGTATTCGAAATCGGAATAGACGCGCACCCCACGTATCACCGTGGAGACATGGCGCGTACGGCAGAAATCAACAAGCAGGGTATCAAGCTTCTCTACCGAGACGTTCTTAAGCCCGGCAAGCTCCACGTCTTCCCGGATCATCGCCATGCGGGTGTCGCAGTCAAACATGGCACCCTGCTTCGAACTCGTTGCCGCAACGGCGACAACAAGCCGATCATAAAGCGCAGCCGCCCGCCTGACGAGGTCGAAATGGCCTAACGTCATCGGGTCGAACGTGCCGGGATATACTGCGACTCTTTCCATGAAAAAAACATACGTATTGTATCATAACAGCCCCATGCAGGTAAAGAGACCGGAAATCCACCCCATACGCAAGGATCAACCGCAACGCATCGGTCCAGCCTAATCGCACAGTCTCTGATAATCGCGGTCGGCCCTTCCCCTCGGATTTCGCGGCACATATGCAACGTTCATGCCACGTTTTACGATGTCACCATCGTACCAGACGACCGTTGTGCGCCTTGCCTTTGTCCTGCCCCTTGTCTTGAAAATGTGGCGGGCTGGCGAATGGATCCGTCAGTCGTCCAGGGGTACGGCCGACCAGGCGCGCGGCGGAAGCGACCCGCTTGCCGTTCCCTGCCGACACGCGAGGCGCCAGGGCTGCTCGTCGCCGCTCCAGTTGACGAGAACCGCCGCCGTCCTCCCGTCCGGGGCGCGCCAGACCGAGTGGAACACCGTCGGAAGGGCCGGCTGCTCGACCGTCGCGAAGCTTCCCGCCGGGGAGTAGATGCCGCGCTTCAGGAACGCTACCCTCTTCGTCGCGCACGACAGCGTGCCAGGCGCGAGAAGCTCGCCGTCGTACAGGAAATCGCGGTGGGCAAGGTAGAACTTCACGGTTTCCTTCATGAACCGGTAGTCCGCCGCATAACGGGGGTCGGTCGCGTGGGAGAGGCGAAAGGCGTGGACCGTCGGCTGGTTGCCCCAGACGACCGTCCGCGCGAACTCAACGGGGAACTGGTCCGGGAAAAGCGCGTGCCAGTCCCTCTCGTCCTCGGCCTTCCATCGCCTTTCCGTCGGCCAGAGCGCATCCCACGGCGGCACGCCGTCCAAAAGCGAGTAGGTCCCGAAGCACGCGGCCGCGCCGTGGTAAAGCGCGTTCCAGGCGGGAACCGCCTCGAACTCGGGCCCGACGCCTATTCCGCACCGCTCGTAGCTCGGGCCGAACAGCGAGATGAACGAGTCGAAGAGGTCGAGGTACGCCTCGCTGCACTCCTCGCTCGACAGCGCCAGGCGGGGGTTCCGGTCCCGCACGCGACGGACGTATCCCTGGTAGAGCTCCTGGACCGCGTCCGAATCGCCGGGCGCATGGCGATGGCGCGGGTTCCAGCACCGCACGCCGGCCGCGGCGCAACTGATCTGGTCGAGATACACGGCGTCAAGCCCTGCGGACGCCAAATGGCCGACCTGCTCCGCCAGGCGGGCCTGGAAGCGCACGGCCTCGCCGCACATCGGCGCAAGCCGATGCCGCGTGTACACGTTGAAGGCATGCCCGTTGACGCGCAGGTCGTGATCCATGATGCCCTCGTCGTCGCCGCCGTCCGCCCAGCCGGCGTCATCCATGTCCTGGCTGATCCCGTTCACGTACGCCATCACGTAGACGCCCCGTTCGCGCAGGCGCGCCACCGTGTCGCGGAAGGCCTCCACCCCCTCGCGCGGCGGCCAGAAGCCCGGATAGGAGGTGTCGTAGCTCGGCGTGTGCCACCAATACCAGTCGAGCGCACATGCGGCGCCCGTCTCCTCGGCGAAACGCTCGATCGGCGGCGCGACTTCCGTCGACGGGCCGCGATTCCACGCCCAGAGGCCGATCTCCCGCAGGCGCAGGGCCTTCGGGGACCGCTTCCGCGCAATGGCGTTCCTGTACCAGGACTGCTGCCTCGCCCAGGGACGGTACACGGCGGCGGCCTCCCACCAGCCCCCGTGAAACGGCGTGATCACGCCCTGCCACGGCAAGGTGAAGGCGCATGCGTTCTCGGCCGTCGCCGGCACGCCATACGTAATGCCCATCCGGACGCGCAGGTCGCCGTCCGCCCGGTCGTCGCCGTAGGCATACGCCCGCTTGACCCGCGCCTTCCCGTCGCGGGCATCCACATACCAGCCCATCGTCTTCTCGTCCAGCAGGGCGATGAACTGGAAGTTCCGCATCGCGCCCTCGACAAACGGCTCGCTCGGGGAGATCGCGCCCCAGTTCGGGCGGCGGATGACTCCCATGCCGTGCGCCCGCGAATGGAGGACCCCGCTTTCGGCCGTTCGCGGCACGCTCACGTCGGGGAACGACACCTCCTCGACCGGCAGGCGCGAAGGGCTGGGGCCGCGCCAGGAAAAGGAATAGGTCCATCCCTCGCCCGTCCGCGTGAAGACGGCGGTCGCGGCAAAGTCCTTCCCGAGGACGGGGTGGCCCTTCCAGACCGCCGTGACGACCGCTCCGTTGGTCGTCACGGCGAGCGAATCCATCTCCCTGTCCGAGACGTCCATGCCTTTCTGCCTCGGCAGCCCGAGATGCAGGCGAAAGCCGACCTCCGCGTCGTCAAGGCGGACTGCCGCCGTCAGCGGCGCGAAGGACGCGGTGGACAGGAAGAGCGCCGATGACACGATGACCTTCATTCCTTTCATTGCCCGGGACTCCTCACTCGAACTCGACGGTGCCCATCGACTCGAGGTCGCCCATGCCGCGCCCGCCCATGCTCGGGCTCCAGAGATGAAGCTGCTGCTGCCCGTCCTTGTAGGACTCGCGGCCGACGTTCAGGTACCACTTCGCGCCGGGCAGGGGCTTCGCGACGCCAAGCGTCGCGAACGGCACGCTCACCACGCTGCGCCAGCGGCCGTTCCCGCGTTCGACCGTGTAGTCCCACTTGCCGTCCCAGGAGACCTGGAACTTGTCCGCCTCGGGGTCAAGCGGGTCGGAAGAAAGCCCGTAGGCCTCGTCATAGAATGAGTTTGCGACCGGGTTCCACATGAAATGGAAACTGCGCGACTTCTGGTAGAGCGGATCGATGAAGAGCTCGAGGCACTCCTGCCGGTCGCATTTTCCGTCGTGCCCGGCCGGCGTGAACGTGAGCGCGTCTTCGAGCTCCGCATCGACCTCGAGGTAGAAGTTCGTATCGTCGTAGCGGCAGCGGAATCGCGTCTTGCGATCGCAGGGCCCGAGCGTCATCCCGCCGAGGTCGCTCCACGGGCCGCCCGCGGCGCTGCGCGAGACCCTTGCCGTCTTCTTCAGTGCGCCGGGCGAGGCGAACGTCTTGCGGACCGAGTCGATGTCCCAGTTGAACGGGGCCTGGAGGACCGCGTGAAGGCGGCCGTTCTTCATCATGCACTCCAGGGTGGTGGCCTGGCCGAAGGGGACGTATTCCGGCCAGCCCGCGATCGGCCTTGCCCGGCCATTACCGTCGAAGGTCGCCTTGACAAGGGCGCGGCGCCTCTCGACGCGCGAGGCGATGTCCTCGAACAGCGCCGCGTTGGGGGCGATCCGATAGGCGTCGTAGAGCATGCAGCCCTCGGCCGTCAGCCGCGTGTAGTCCCATTCGCGGCGAACGAGCGCAAGGCGGCGCTTCGCCTTCTCCGAAAGGCCCTGCGTCTTCTCGGCCGCGGCGAGGCTTGCCTCGCAGAGCTCGATCGTCGCGGGCGTGTAGATCGCGTTGATCGTGTTGTTGCCCGTCCGTTCGCGCGGCCAGGGCCACTTGCGCTCGTCGTTGTAGCACATCGCCCACGCCGCGACCCGTTCGTCGAGGGCGCGGTGGAACTTGCGCATGTGCGCCGCGGCCGGCCCGTAGGAACCCGTGACGTACTCCTCGAAGAGCGCGTTCTCGTCAAGGTCCGGGTCGGCAAGCATCTGGTTGAACACGTACGTGGCGGGGCCCTCCGTGCCGAAGAGCTCGCCGTAGCCGCAGCGGTAGATCGAGT
The DNA here is from genome assembly GCA_934667425.1 of uncultured Kiritimatiellota bacterium. GTDB lineage: Bacteria > Verrucomicrobiota > Kiritimatiellia > RFP12 > UBA1067 > UBA1731. The sequence continues at coordinate 8,564 of CAKULV010000017.1, forward strand.
GGACGTTGTGCCTCGCAAAGCGCCGGGCCAGGCGCGCGAACACATGGGTCGAGGCCTTGCAGGTAAGCCCCGGCGGCTGGTAGCCGCCCCACATGTAGGTGTAGAGGCTGAAGCCGCGCGGCACGACGTAGTCCCGCCAGGCGGCGAACACCTCCTCCGAGAAGGTCATCAGCTCTATCATCACGTTCGGCGGAAACTCCCTGAAGGTCGTCGGCCTGCAGTCCGTCACCCAGTACGACGTGATCATCACGGTCTTGCCGGGGCGCTTCCTGTGCAGCTCTTCGGCGATGGAGCGGTGGAAGATCCAGTACTTCTCGCCGGCCGTCTTCGCCTCGGGCCCGCCGTACGCCCGGCACCGCTCGCACTCGCAATACTCGTCGCTGTCCTGCTGGCCGAGCTCCACCACGTCCGCGCCACGGTCGAACTCGTCGATGATGAACTGGATGATCAGGTTGCGGACATCGGGGTTGGAGATGCAGAGGGAAGGGAACTTCCTTGCCTTCTTCGTCATCTTGCCGCCGATGGTGGCGTAGTACTCGGGATGGTCCTCGCGGAAGTTCTTCCCGCCGAAGATCTCGTGGTAGATGTGCCCGCCATACGTGCTGTAGGTCCCGTTGCCGAAGATGTTGTTCGCGATCGAGTACATCATCCCGTACTGGCGGCCCATCCCGTTCTCCATCGCCGGCCGGTTCACCCGGCGGAACCCGTCCGGCACGGAGATCCTGTCGCGCTTCGGCACCTCCGTGCCCGTCCGCCCCGGCTGCAGCCTCTTCACGCCCATGAACGCGTACTCGAAATCCGTCACCGCCTTGACCGACGCCAGGATGCACTGATACCACGGAAGCGCCCGGGAGGACTTCCGGCAGGCCCGGTCGTGGCCGAAGAGATAAAGCCGCCCCCCGCGCTCGGCGATGACGTTGTCAAAGTTCCTGAGGCCGTCGGGTACGAGCCCCGCCTCGGCGGCGAACCTCTCGCCGATCAGGATCGCGCCGGCGGTGTCGCCCGCCCGCGAGCCCTCCACGACGGCAAGCTTCCAGCCCGTGGCCTCCTCGACGTCAAGCTGAAGCTCCGCGGCCGCGGCCTTGAGGGCCGCGCCGACGCCGGTCTTGTCGATGTCGGGGATGACGATCTTCGTGTTGGGCGTCACCTCGTATGCGGAGGCCGCCATGGCGGCCGACACTGCGGCGACTGCCAAAAGGATTGTCTTTGCGTTCATTTCGTTTTTTCTCCTGGTTGATTGGGGGTGGAAACCTTACCGGATGCAGAGCTTCAGCCCGTGGCGGGGCGCGACGGACAGCGTCACCGTGCCGTCTGCATTCCGGGAGATGGACATGCGCAGTCTCCCGGAAAGGTGTCCGTCCAGGCCGGTTATCTTCTTCGCCGTGAGAACCTCCGTATAGCCGGACGCGGCGAGAAGGTCCGGATCCACGTCAAGCGTTCCTTCGGAGACGTCAAGCTCATCGACGGACGACTCCGCCGTCTTCAGGACCAACGCGCCCTTGCCGACGACGACGACCCGCCCATGCCCGACGATCGGATCGGCGAAGGCGATCTTGCGCCCGGCCTGCGTGTCGGGGTCCGTGGTGTCGACCGTGAGCGTTGAGCGCTTGCCAAGCCCGAACGCGCGGGACGATGCCGTCGTCGTTGGCTCGGCCCCGTCCGCAGGGCCGTACACCCAGTCCCGGAGCGCGCCGACCGTCGCCTCCGAATAGTCCGGGACGCGCAGGCGGATGGACGCCCCGGCGCAGTCCGCGCCTCGCGAGGCCGTCTGAAACGCCTTCGGGCAGAAGCGAACGCCTCCCGCGAGGTCGATGGCCACGTTGTTCGCGAGAGCCCGCGTGTCGGCGACGTCGACGCGTCCCGTTCCCACGAAGGTCTGGTCGCATTGCGAGACGTATTCGCCGGCGAAGGCGAGCCGTCCGTCAACGACGTTCAGGATGACGCCCGACGAGGCGGACTGGCGGTAGGTGCCGTTGACCGTCATTGACGCGCCGCCGTCCACGATAAGCGGCACCGGGTACGAGAGCTGGCCGTTCGACTGGTCGGTGACCGTCAGCGCGCCGCCCGGCATCACGTGTATCGAGAAGTCGCGCGCGTCGGAAACGAATTTCGTGACGGGGGAGGAGATCGCCCCGATCGTCGCCACCCCGCCGAAGCGGATGTCGCCGGCGTGAAGCAACAGCCTGTTCGCGGCAAACGCCCCGTTGAACGCCACCACGTGATAGGGGCAGAGATACGCCTCTTCGCCCGCGAACTCGACGTCGTTCTCGAATGTCTTCGGCATCCGTCCGCAATCGAAGAAGGCGCTCCGATAGCCGTTCCGGCCCGGCAGGTTCTGGCAGACCGTCAGCTTGCCGCCGCGAAAGACGTACGGCTCGGAGCTGCGGTACCAGACGTCGCCGTGGTAGCCGGCGCCGTTGAACGCATGGATCGACGCGCCGCCTGCGGGGATCGTCACCACGTTGTTCCGGTCGGACACGCCGAAGCAGACCGTGTCGGCAGACGTGGGCACGGCGTTGCTCTGCCAGTTCCCCGGCTCCGACCAGTCGCCGTCCGCCGCGCCCGTCCAGAGGAACGGCGACGGGTTCTGGAACTTTTCCGCGCCGTTGCGCAGGTAGATGCTCGCGCCGACCTTCTTCGCCATCCAGCCTCCCGTGTTGTTCTTGAGCGTGACGTTCGCGAGCGGAATGCCCTCGCCCAGCGTCGCGAGGATGACCGGGTAAACGAGATTTCCATAACTCTGTGTATCCATTGCCGTCAGACCCGCGACATCAACCTCGAGCTTCACGGAAGGATCTACCGTAAGCTGCGTAAAATCGTATGTCGTGGTGCCCGCCTTGGCGAGCAGCCTCGCGTTCGCCATGAGAGTGCCGGCGCCGAACCGGAACGGCGTCTGAAAGTTAGTCATGAGCCCCAGGGTCGCGCCCGCCGCAACCTCTACGGCGCGGACGGCCTGTGAGTTCCGCGCGCAGGCCTCGTCGCTCGGGCCGACATAGGCCGTTCCGCCGCCGACGACGCGCAGGGTCCCGGTCGATTGCCTGACGAACTGCCTGACCGTGCGCGGCGTCGCGCCGTCGTGGGCGTCCGTCGTGTCAAGGGTGAGGGTCTTCGCGAAAAAGCAGCCGAACGGGGACGAAACCCGGGCGTCTGCGCCAAATTGCCCGATTGTGGTGTCCGAGGGGAACGCAACCGACGTGCCGGACCCAATGTAGTAGCCGTTGCCGAAATTCAGGCGCGCCAGGTCAAGGACCACCCTTTTCGAATCGGAAACAGGCGTGTAGAGAAGGCCGATCTCCAGAAGGCCCCCGCCCCAAAGCTCGCTGGTCGCGCCCTCAAGCTTCATCCCCCAGGCGTTCGTCGCGTAGAGCGTTCCGCTCATCTCCTGGTCGACAGGCGCCGTGAACTTCAGCGCATTCGCGCCGCCGACCGTCTGGAAGTCAAGGACTCCCGTTCCGCGCGGCAGAATCGCAGGGTTCGACAAGGTGCATCCGTCCCTGAAGAACACCTTGCCGCTTGCAAAGTCAATTGTCGGAGGGGCTGCGGGATCGACGTTGACCGATCCGCGTGTCACGTCAAGGACGCCGTTCTCGCGTATGCGCAACGTATCGGAGGAGTGGAGCATACCGATATATCGTACTTTCAGCAGGGCGTTGCCCCTGACCTCGATCAGCCGGTTCGTGTATGCGGCGTCTGACGATATGGTGACAAACTCAGCCGCGACGCGGTCGTCGAATATGACCTTGCCGTCGGTATGGACGTAAAGCGACGATTCCTTCATGAATTGGCGCAATGTGCCAGAGCCGACGAAGCGAACCGGCGAGAGCGAGTCCTTGACGGCGTTCGGCGAACTCCCTATCTTCAGGAACGCCGGCTGGGGAAGCCCCCCCCCCCCCCCCAAGGTCCGCGTCGACGGTGATGACGATCTCTGATCCGCTTGTGTTCTCGAACACCGCGTCGTCACCGCTCTCGGACGAGCGGCATTCCGGCAGGCGCCCCAGCGACCAATGCCTGACGTCGGAATAGTTGCCGCTCCATTCGCCGTTGACCGGCTGCCATCGGTTTGCGGTGAACGAGAAAAGTCTCGGGGCCACCAGCCCGCACGTTAGGGCAAGGATGTACTTACGGCTACTCATCTTTCTTCTCCTGCGTTTCTGTTTGTCTTGTTTCTCGCCAGCCAACTGACGGATTAGGATCAATCACATTGGCGCACATTATATCATAAGCGCAAGTCCCATACCGTTCATATCCGGCTACACTTGCGTTCATATCAGGCAATGTGCTATATTCCCCGCATGAGAACAAAACGCGCATTCCGTGTCCTGGCGTTAATCTCGCTTTCGTCAGCTGCGGGCAGGAAAAAACACTACGGCGTAAACAAATTCCTGAGCGAGGGATGGTGGTGGGACATCGAACTGTTGAGAAGCGACTATGAATTCACCCGCGACCGCCTGAGGACGGAGCTGGGGAAAGGCTACGACGGACTTCTGATCCTGCTCCCAAGAGTAAGGGAGTTCCTTGACATACTCAGCGAAAGCGAACTGCCGATGTCTTTCACGGATACGCCCGACAGGGACATCCTAAGGCGTCTCCCTTATGGCTTCTTCGTCCATGATGACGCGAAGGACATCGTCCGCACCGCAATGGAGCACCTTCTGTCCTGCCGCAACATCAGATGCATCGGACTCGTCCCCACCCGCCAGCCGACCCCTTGGTCCATGGAGCGGGAAGCCGCTTTCAGATCCATCGCCTCGCGCTACAACGACATCAAGTCACAGGTTTTCACGGGAGATGGCACGTCAAATGAGCAGATGGCCGACTGGATGCGCTCCCTTCCAAAGCCCGCCGGGATCGTCACCATGTATGACGACCGCGCCAAGGACGTTCTGATGGCGGCAAGGGAATGCGGCTTTCGAGTGCCGGAAGACGTCTCCGTCATTGGCATCGGAAACGACGAGCCCATCTGCGAGATGACAAATCCGCCTCTGACGAGCGTCTCGATAGACTTTACCGCCGAAGGCTACAGGGCGGCGAGAGAGCTTCAGGCGATGATGCTGAAAAGGATGAGCCCAACAAAACGGGATGTCCTCATCGGTTCAAGCGGGGTGATCCGGCGAAACTCGACGTCAGCCCCCATCGACAACGCCGCCATCGTCAGGCGCGCGCTAAAGTTCATCCATGAACACGCCATGGAGGGGATCGACGTCAAGGATGTCGTCTGCCACATGCGCGTGTCACGCAGGCTCGCCGACCTGCGCTTTAGCGAAGTTGCTGGATGCACGATTCTCAACGCCATTCTTGCGCGACGCATCGACGAGGCCAAGCGTCTCCTGTCCAACGGCGACATGCGAATCACCGAGGTGGCCTTGCGCTGCGGATACCAGAACGCCAACTACTTCAAGAACGTATTCCGCCGCCTGACCGGACTGTCGCCGCGAGCCTGGCGCAACCTGAATGGACGCAACCAGGTCTCGCGCAAATGACGCGCCACGGCTTCACGCTCCCGACATGATCCGCGCGCCTCCTTGGCCTGCCGCAAAGCCCGGCGTCACCGCACTCCATATACGGCGGAGCCGCTGCCCGACATCGCAACCCTGCGCAGCCCTTGCGCCTCAAGATTGCGCATCGCAGCCAATATGCCGGGGTACAGGCGAATCGCCGCAGGCTGCAGGTCGTTATGGCACAGGCCACGATCCGATTCCCGAAACTCCCGGTAGACCTTAGGCGTGGACGCGAATACCGGAGGGACCGAAACCACTATGTCTCCCGCGTCCGGAACACAGGATTCGCCATTCTGCGCCGCACCGCCGGCGACACCGCCAATCATCTCCGGACAAAACGGAGTGACACGTTCACCTCGCCCTTCCATAAGCACGGGCCCGCCCAACGTCAGCGCCGGCACATCGCTGCCAACATCCGCCGCAATCTCACAAAGGTCGCGCTTGGACAGCCCTAGCCCCCAAAGGCCGTTGAGTCCGTTGAGGACTGCTGCGGCGTCCGCACTGCCGCCGCCGAGCCCCGCGCCCATCGGTATGCGCTTCGCTATGCCTATGGCCGCGCCGAATCGGCATCCTGTCGCCCTGCGCAATGCGACTGCGGCTCGGTAGGCAAGGTTGCCCTCTTGCCGTACATCTCCTGAATCCATCCGGCAGGAGATGTTTTCGGACTCCTCAAGCGTGACCGTGTCATGCATTGCGATCGGCAACACGACCGAGCGCAGGTCATGGTATCCGTCCGGCCTGACCCCAAGCACCTCAAGTGTCCAGTTTATCTTGGCATGCGCCTCAATAGTCACGTGGATTAGCCTCTTTCCAGAATCGGAACAGACCGCAAATGCGGATTAGCGCATCAGGTCGATTGCGGGATCTCCACGGCACGATACCGCGCCACGGCCTCCGCAAACGCCGGGGTGTTGACGTACCCGCAAGAGCGGAACTCCGGGCAGAAGCCCCGGTAGACGCATTCGGGAACGCATGCCGAAGCGACCTCCGGCTCCACCTTGGCTATCTCTTCCACCACGAGCTTCCATGCGGCCCGCGTTTCCGGCGACGCCTGCGAGCATAGCCGCCTGCGGGAAATGAACATCACCGCCTGTGCATTGGCGAAGCATTCGTGCTCTACCGGGGCATCCTGCCTCGCCCCGGTGCGATCCGTGCCGGTACGGTCGGTGCGCTGGGTAGATACAAAGTGCTCGATTCCGTATTTGTGGCGCACAAAATGCACCGAGACCCAATACGGGAGGTTGGACCATTTCCACGAGAACAGCAGCTTGCGTATCGGCGAATGCTCCGCGAGAAGGATGGTCTTCTTCCATTTCGGGGAAGGCTCCTTGACGCCTCCCTGCATCCTTATGGTCGTACGTGCGGCATCGGCGACATTGCGCCATGAGCCAATCACCCTGAGAAACCTTATGATCGTCTTTTCCTGCGAGTTGTTTTCCATAGGTCAGCCCATTATATCACAATCGACCTCTGTCATGGTCTCATACAGCAGCAGCTTAGTTGAAATGCGATCCTGCGGGATGCCCGTAAGCGCGGAAAGCGCACTCCTGTACATCCGCATCTGCGGCAGGTACGTCTCCTTCATGCGCCGCGAGAACGCCCCTACATCCTCGCCCTTCCTCGTGGCATTCGTCTTGAAGTCATAGATTGTCGCCCGGCGCTCGCCGCATACATCCGTGAACACAACCCGGTCGAGCTGGCCCGACTGCCACACGTTGCCGAGCAGTATCTCGTACGGACGTTCCCGCCACAGGGCCACGCATCCGGCAGGCTTCACGAGCGCCCGTTCGAACGCCGTCTCGGCCTTTGAGGGATCGAGCCACTCTATCTTCGAATACAGCGCGTGTATCTCTACGCCTCTTTTCGCCGCTTTCCCGAAACTCTCCGCAAACAGGCTGTCGCCCTTCATCCCGGAATGGAACAGACTGCTTGGCCGCGCCTTGCGGATTTCGCTCCTTCGGGCGCGGTGCGGCCTGCCGTGCGGCACATCCTCTTCCTGTTCATTTCCACTGCTCTGCTTGTTCCCACGCCTGGGGTCAGGCTTCCTCAGGTACCATTCCCTGTCGCCGAGCGTATTGAGCCCCACGAGTCGAACAAGGTCGCTGAACTTCGCCGGAGAATCCGTTGCCGAACCCTTTTTCTTTGCGTTCCTTGGATGGAGTATGATCGTCAAGGCCTTCTTTGCCCTCGTCATTGCGACATAGGCAAGGCAAAGCGAATTGTACCTCTGCGTCTGCTGACGCCTCGTCTCGGCGGAAGCGAGCGTAGGATCCTCCGATGCGGCATCACTGCCAGGGTTGTCCAGCAGCCATTCGCCATCCTTACCCTCAAGCGGACCAACATGCCGCCGATCCACCAGACCGTCAGGCTCGAAGAACGGAATGATCACGTGGTCGAAGCCCAGCCCCTTGGACTGGTGCATCGTCATGATGCGCACCACGCCCGGCTCGGCATAGTCGCGCCGCGTCCTGTTCTTGAGGAACTCCACGAAGTCCGACAGCCTCATCGTCGCGTCCCGGCTCTCCTCGAACTCGGCGGCGCACTTTATCAAATCCTCGAATCTGGCCTCGGTGAAGTCGTTCCACGAATCCGGCAAAACCTTCAGGGCTTCACGCACCTCGCGGAACTTGCGCACCATTCCAATGCGTGTGAAGTCGCCGAGCAACTGTGCCGAAAGCTCCTCCGCAGACGGCAGCCCGTTCGGGTACATTGCCTTTGCGATCGGCGAAAGCCCGATGTGCGCATAGGCGAAGGCATCGCGGCTATGGTCGGCAAGCCAGGCAAGCTCCACCATTGTGGCCAGCACAGGAGAGTCCGATATCTTGCTGTCGCCCTCAAAGACCACCCGGTCAATGCCCCTGGACTTCAGATAGGCGAGTATGTCCTCTCCGTAGTCGTTCTTCCTGACGAGAATCGCCGTGGATATGCCGCGCTCCCACGGATTCACGGCACGGAGCGCATTCTCTATGGGCTCGAAGAAGTCGGAAATCTTAGCCTGTCCGGACTGCTTCTCCGCCTGGATGACCTCGACAAAGCCTTCGCCGTCGGTATCGTGGCTTCGGTGCGGACGGCACTCCCACACGGCGCCAGCGGGCGCAGTGTCCATGTCAAAGGCCCCACGGATCGTTGATTCGCCAAATACGATGTTCACGGCGTCCGATATGGACTGGAGGTATCGATGGGACTCGTCAAGTGCCTCAAGGGAATTGCCGCCCTGTCTGGCGCGGGCGACCTGCTCGGAAAGTATCTTCACGTCCCCGCCACGCCATTCGTATATGGACTGCTTCCTGTCGCCGACTATCAGCACGCTGCGGCCCATCCCCGGCTGGCTGCTTTCACTTATCAGGTTCTCCAGCGCCTTCCACTGGCCTCGGCTCGTATCCTGGAACTCATCCAAGGCCCAATGCTCGAACTTCGCGTCAAGCCGATACTCGAGAGGTAGACGAACTCCCTCCGCGAGTGAATTGACAAGTCGGGGCAGATCCTCGAACGTTATGTTCCCGCGAGAGCGAACCTTCGCGTCGTATGCGGCATCGTAGGTGCGCATCAGACGGAATATCCCCTGCGTCACCTCAAGCGAATGTGCTATGCGCCACATGCGCATCCTATGGAGGACAAGTTCGGCCAAGGGGTCGCCCTCCATGCATTTCGGAAGCTTATCGGGGGGCGAACCATGGAATCGGGAGACGGCGTCCAGGAAGGTTCCGCCGCCGCGCGCATCCCTATATCGCTCCAGGCCTTCAGCCATCGAGCGTATGTCAGCCACCGTGACATCGAGATCGCCCGGCGGATTGTCGCCCCATATCGCAGAGGCTGTCCCCCATGCCGAGGCGACGCTCAAATCCCTGTAGCGAGAGTGCCATCCCGAGACAAATTCCGTGAACCGCCGCCAGAAGCCGTTCGAGCCCGCCGTTCCGGTCACAAGACGGAACGCCTCGCGGAACACCACCTTGGCATCCTCGGAATCAAGCATCAGCATGTCCGCGACGAGACGATCCCGCTCCACCGGACTGCGGTAATCGCTCATCACGGAGACTTCGCCCCCGAACCCAAGCTCAAGGGGTATCATGCGCACGATGCGCATCAGGAAACTGTCCAGAGTACCGATCAGCGAAAGATGCTGATGGGCTATGACCTTGCGGAGCATCGCCCCGAAGTCCGCCGCCGACAGGTTGCGCCCGAGGCGCTGGCTCTCTGCGGCGGCAACCTTCGGATCGTCTGCCGCCTTGGAAAGGCGTTCAATGAAACTGTTGAATATCTCGCCGGCCGCCATCCGCGAGAAGGTGAGCGCGACGATGCGCTCCGGCTCAACTCCGTCGAATATCAGCCGCAGCAGGCGCGTGACAAGCGAAAACGTCTTCCCGGTGCCGGCAGACGCCTCAATCACGGTCAGCGCTGGAAGCCGCATGCTCATCCGCCCTGCTCCAATCTCGCGAGCTGATCGGCGACCCAGTCCGGATCAAGCCCGTCCGCAAGCGACTTCCACACGAGTTCGCCGTAGTTGTCGTGCCACTTCGAATCTGAAGACGGAGGATAGAATATGCCCTTCGCGATGTTGGTGAGAAGCGACACCACAAGGTCTTCGGCTTCGCTCTGTCCGCCATCATGGCAGGCATGCTCCTCGTCGAACGCGACGTCTTCGGCCCGCTCGGCAAGGATGCAGTAGAACGCCTTTGCCGCATGGGCCTGGGCCTTGCCATAGCGGTTGGACGACTCTACCATTGCGCGATATATTGGCAGCTGCACGCTCTTGTATCGGCTCGGATCCAATCTCGACCACGTCTTGTAGTCGATGATCGCCAACTCACCCGTATGCTCGTTTTCGTCTATCCTGTCGACCTTTCCCCGCAACAGAGTGGGGCAACCCTTTATCCGGCACGACAGCGTCTGTTCCGAATCGACTATCCGCCACCCCTGCGCGCGCCTTCTCGCCTGATGCACCGAGAAATTTCGCAGCCTGTCTATCGCCGCCTCGCCCTGAAGCGTTATCACCGTCGGCAGGGTCTCTCCAAATGACGACAGCCTGCGCCATACGGCATCGGCAAGGAAGGCGGAGATCTCCCTGTCATCGACAGAATCCCTCGGCCCTTCCTTGGCAAAATCCTCCAAGGCGCCGTGGCACAGCGTGCCGAACGCCCTCGCGTCCAGCTCCTGGCTGCTGTCGTCCGAATGCTCCCCGAACACCTCGTGAAGGTAGAAATCGAACGGACACCTGAAATACCTGTCGAGTTCCGTTGGCGATATGCGCTCCCTGAACTTCGTCCCGCTTGGCGGACGCGGAAGGTTCAGTCGCCAAACCGGAGGCAATGCCTTTGGAGGTGCGCTTCCGCTCCCCTTTGTAATCGAGTAGAGGCGCAATGCGAGCTTCGGCAGGTCATGGTCGCCAATCCCGTTGAAAAGTATGCGCGACGGCTTCATCACGTTCTTGTCGCTCGCGACCTGATGCAGATGCACCGTGACCGCGCCTCGCCGGCGGCACGCTATTGCCTCGTGGAATATGAACGAATCGCGCATCTCGCGCAGCGCATTGGTCGTCACGCCAAGCGATTCGCGCAGCGAATCAGGGACGAACGGATGCCCGACAACGTTTTCGGGCACACATCCCTCGTTGAATCCGGCAATTACGAGTTCATCTTCGGCGCACCATGGCATCTCAAGCCATCCATTCGCGACCAGAACATTGGGCGACAGCGGTTCCAGCATGTACGCGGCCCGTTTCAGCAGCTGCAGGCACAGCATCGAGCGCAGTCTCTCCGGCACAAGTTCGCTTGCGCATGACTCGCGCAAATCCCGAACCGCCTCCGCTGCGGCGACGAGCTCGCGGTCGGACGGGTTCCTCTCGTCGAGCGTCAATGTCGCGAATATCTTCCGGACGAACGTGAACGGATCGCGGATCTCTGACTTCAGCATACGCGACATTCGCAAGAGCCCATCGGCCGCAGTGCGATCCGAATCCTTCCTCGCTCCCCCGGCAAGCGTCCCCATGCCCCTTATGGCATCGTCCATGGTCCGCGGCAGACACTCGTTCTGGACAGCATCAAGCGCCCCCACATACCTTGCGATCTCTTCGCGTCCAACGCCAAGTCGCGCAGACGCCCAACGGGCGACGTCGCCGAACCGGATCAGCGTCGAGAAGGTCGCGTAATCCTCGCGCACGGTAAGCCTGATCATGCAAAGCAGCAACCGTCCCAACGCCGATCTGGACAGAGCCGTCCTCGACGGATTGCGCAACGTCAGTTCATCGCTTGAGAAATGATTCTGGAACGCGCCCTCCAGCTCGGGGTACATCTCATTGTCGCAGACGGCAAGGGCCGGCAACGCTTCGCTCGCGTCGATCTCCCTGAAGATCCTCGCCACCGCGTCGGCCTCCACGACTGCGGACGGCGATGGGAATATCGACTCGGGGCCGATATCGGCGCCGAAGACCGACGCCGGACGCCCCCACCCGTCAAACCTCAAGGCCATGGATTCGTCCGCATGGATCAGCACAAACACATTTTGCGACGAGTGCTCAAGATAGCCGAGAAGCGCCTCCTGCGCATCAACGGCGCCGGGAAGGACGATCTCCTCGATGACGGTTTCGGAGCATCCCGCCTCCATCGCGCGCTTCCGTGAGAGGCACCGCGCCACAACCCCCTTGCCGGACAGTGTCTTGAGGAACTCGCTCTCGATTTCCGCGAGTTCAGACCAGCGCTGTCCGTCCATCTCGCACCGGACATCACGCATCAGCATGGCCTTCTCGCCAATGATGGAGTATATGTCCAATATCGAACTGGCCGTCTCAAGAGCCCATTCGGCATTCCTGTCGGCAGGAGGGCGCGGAAACAGGACAGGAAAATCGGATAGGTCAACATCAAGCAGAATCGAGGCCATTGTCGCCAGCTCTTCCGCGTCAGTCGCGACACGGGCATCCTTCATCTGAAGGACGTTGCTGCCCATCGTGACAAGGGGGGCCAGCAGTCCGCCCCAGCCGTTGTCTAAAGCCCGTTTCGCAAGAGCCAGCCGCAAGTTGCGCCCGCTTTGCGCCGTAGGTACGATTACCATCACGTGCGACAGTGACTTCGCGCCGCCGGGATCGTCACGCACCCGCCCGCAAAGCCAATCTGCAGTCGCTTCGACAAGCTTGCGCCGAGGATCGAGATATGCCGTCTCCCGCACCATCGCCTCACGTCCTCAAGGCAAGCGATGCGCGCCTGCCGTTCGAGTTGGTCAGTCTCGACAGCTCTTTCGCGGGGACGCGGACATTGAGCCCGCCATCCTCATAACCCACCTTGCGCAACGTCTCCTTGTACTGTCGCTGGGCGTCCTCAAGAGCCTTTCCAACCTTCTCGAACGCCACGAAGGCGGCGTCAAGCCGGGCGAGGATCTGTTCGGCGCGCTTGCCGATCTCCTGGTTGTTCCTGTCCACCTTCAGCCTGTCAATGCCGAGCTTGAAAAGCACAAGATACCCGAACAGCATCTGCGGCGAGGCGAGAACCACATTCTTCTCGTTCGCGAACGCCCCTATGGATGGATCGGCCGACAGTGCCGCCGCGTAGGTGGCTTCGCTCGGCATGGCCATTATTACTACCGGAGAATACTCCACCTCCAGGTCGCGATCCTTCTCCTTGAGCAGCTTCGGGTACTCCTTGCCGGACAGCCCGACTATCTGGTTGCGGACGCTCCGGGCATGCTCCTTCATCATCGCCTCGGCGTCAGACGACCGCCCCTCGTCCGAAGCCTGCACGGCTGAGAGAAACGAGTCTATGTTCACCTTCGCATCTATGAGTATCTTCCGGTGGCCTCCGTCAAATACGGTGAAGTCGGGCAATCCCGCATCGCGGGCGCCCTCCTGTTCGACGAAGTCGACTCCGCTTTTGAGGCCAGCCCCCTCCAATGCGTTGCGGACGATCCCCTCGCCCCAGTTTCCCTGCTTCTTGTTGCCGCCTTTCAGCGCCGCGATGAAGTTTTCGGCCTGCAGCCCGAGGCTCTGGGCCTTTTGCCCGACCTCTCCGAGTTTTGACTTCAGCTCCGCGCCCAGCTGGACATTTGCCTCTCTCGTCTTTTCTGCGGAAATCTTGAAGTCCGCTATGCGCTCCTTCAATGCGTCGAAAAGCGGTTTGACGTCCTTTGCGTTCTTCTCGGAGAGGGAGCGCGCCTTTTCATCCAGCTCCTTCTCCACCAGCGCCGTGAATTCATTGCGGAGCGCACCGATTGTCGCGTTGAACGTATTGCGCTGCTCGTCCAGCCGTTCTGCGCAAGACCGCTCCCTGTCGGCAAGCCTGGCCTCGAAGCTTTCGTCCTTCGATGCCAGAAGCATGCGCAGGCTGTCGTTTTCGCTCCTGAGGCGTACGCTTTCCTGTATTGCGGCATCCTTCGCGGAGCGAGACCTGAAAAGCACACACACCGCAGCGGCAAGCGCCACAGCGAAGGACCCAGTCAGGCAAAGCAGCACAACAGACTCCATCACGCCTCAACTGCCGACACGGGCGCCCCTATCAGGGTTTCGCGGACTTCAGCTTCGCCGCGACGTCGAGCATTCGCGTATTGAGGTCTGCAAACGTGACGTCGGTGGAATACACGTCCTTGTAGTACGCGTATGCCTTTTCGAGATCGCCGGACTGTTCGGCGCACAGGCCAAGCTGGTACACGATCTTCTTCTTCAGCTCGTCCATCGTCGGGATCTGGTCTCGGGCCGTCTCAAGCTGCATCACGCCCATGTCGGTCTGCCCCTTGTGCACAAAGCACATGGCCAGATAGTAAAGCGCCTCAAGGCGATCCTTCGGGCTCTTCTGGGCCAGCTGGAAATGCTGGACAGCCTCATCGTAGTACCCGTAGGTGAAATACTGGAGACCGAGTTCGAAATGCAAGTGCAGGTCGTTGGGGTAACGCTCTACGCGTGCCGCAAGGTCGTCAAACACGAACTGGTTCTTTTCGGCCTCAAGCTCGTCAGCCTCCTCGCTTTTGCCGGCCCCCTTCAGCTGCTCGATGCGATACTCGTAGTCTGCCGTGCGCGTGGACGAAAGCATGCGGTCAAGCTCTGGATCGGAGCTGTTGATCGCTATGGCCTTTTCCAACGTGGATATCGCCTCCGCGAACCGCTTGTTCTGGGTGTATAGGCGGGCAAGGGCCCGATAGAAGTTCATGTTGGACGGCTCTTTCTCTATCTGGGCCAGCTTCTCCGCTATGAGCGCGTCCGCATCGTCTCCAACCACCATCGCCTTGTTTGCCTGGTCAAGCTTCTTGGCCTGTTCCTTGTTTGCGATGAGCTGCTGGAATCCGCCTTTCTTGCCGACGGCGTCGTTCCATCCCGCGGACATGGTGGCCTGCGCCTCGGTGTTCTTCAGCAACTGGAGGATGCGCTGGTCGCCCGGCTTGAGCTCCGACAGCTTCTGGTAGGCGTCGCGGGCCTTGTCGAACCGCTTGGCGATGGTATAGTACGTGGCGACCCGCTCAAGAAGCGCAGGGTCGTTGTTTCCGCAGTTGTATGCGGCCTCTATCGTTATCGCCGCCGCCTCTGGCTTGCCGGCCGACTCGGCCGCCTTCACGGCGCACTCGATGTTGCCCGGGTCGAGGGGGTTCTGCTGCAGAAGCTTCTCCGCCTCGGCCATGGCCTCTGTCCCCTGGCCTTTCTTCGCCAAGGCGAGCACCTTCTGCCTGGCGAAGTATCCGCCGAGCCCCTGGACCTTCAGGGCAAGGGCGCTGGGCGGGTTGCTCTTGAACTTGCCTATCTGCGCGGCGCGGAGCATCCTGCGCGTCTCAAGCGCATCTGGCGCGAGAGTCAGAGCCTGCATGAGCATCTCTATGGCCAAGTCAAACTTTCTGGCCTCAAGCGCCTGTCTGCCACGGTTTGTGAAATTCTGTGCCTTTTGGGCTATTGCATCGCTCGCCATATAAACCCTGCCTTTCCTGAAAATAAACTTTCGCCAATTTACCACAATTCACGGCGGCTTTCAAGCAGTCCGCGCGAATCGCCCGCGCATCATGCCTTTCTTGGCGGCACCGCGAAATCCTCCGGCTTGAAGTAGTGTGTCTTGTGCGTGTCCGCCGCGATGTTGGCGGCGAGCACGGCCACGGCAGACTCATAGGCAAGCTCTGCGGGGCAGTTCAGCGGCTGCCCATGACGGCAGGCCGCAAAGAAATTCTCAAGGTGCGGCATGTGCGCGGGCTTGTTCATCTCCACCGCGAGGGGATTGCCGGTCGCCTGCGCCGAAATGCGCGTGTCCACGGCAATGTCCTTGGTAACCTCTTTCTTTATCTTGTCGCCTTCCGTAGGAAGGATGTATCCCTTGTCGATGAACTTCTGCCATTCGGCGTCCGAGAACCCGCCCTCGCGAAGTTCCCTCTGCACGGTATTGCCGCGCGCCGATATCTCGGCGATCGTAAGGGCGGCATTCACGCCCATGAACTGTTCGTAGAACCCGCCCCTGGCGTTCGACGATATCACCTGGTACACGGCCTCGTTCTTTGTGCCGTCGGGCATCGTGAACTCGTAGATGCAGTACACTCGGTCGTACGTCTGCCTGCGCGGCGAGAACGCATCCTTGCCGCCAATCGCGGTGACGCTGGACGGCGGCACGCCCCATGCCCAGAAGAAGAGGTCTATCTGGTGGGACCCAAGGTCGACCATCGAGCCGCCGCCATACTTGTGGAACCATCGCCAGTTCAGGTACTGCTCCGCGTTCTCGTATCCGTACTTCGTGAGGATGGACTGCTTCGGCGGACGCTTCACCGAGAAGAACGGGGCGAGGGTGCGGTTCCATTGCGCATACGCCGTGGTGACGCGGCCAAGCATTTCCGGCACGATATGCTCGAAGCAGTGCCGGTAGCGCGGATTGGAGCGGCGCTGATGCCCGATCTGCAGGAGCTTGCCGGTCTCCCTCTGCACCCGGCACATCTCTGCCGCCTCTTCGAGCTTGTTGCTCATCTCCTTCTCGCAGTACACGTGCTTGCCTTTGCGCAGACAATAGCAGGTGTGCTCGCAGTGCATCCAGTCCGGCGTGGCCACGATCACGGCGTCGATGTTGGCGTCTTCCTTGTCAAGCATCTCGCGATAGTCTTCGTACGTGCTCACATCCATTCCGTAGCCCTTGAAGAAGGCACGGGCCTGCTGGCGCTGGAATTTCCAGATGTCGCACACGGCGCGCACTCGCACGCCGGGAATCCGCGCCAGGGAGTTGGAAAGCACGCGGCCCTCCGCCCCCCAGCCGATCATGGCCACATTTATCGTGTCGTCGTCCGGCCCGATTGGACGCTTGTCCTCGGGAAGCCTACTCCTGTCATCGCCAAGGATGCCGAAACTCGGCAGGAAACTTGCCGCCACGGCGGCGCCTTTGATAAAACCTCTTCTGTTCGCCAGCAGATTCATCTTTTCACCCTTTTGTTCACAATTATACCACACGCCAACTCCGCCGCGCAACCTTCCCTATGCCGCCGATTCCGCAATGCGTTCGGCGAGCGCAGTGCGCCGGGCGCTTACCGTATTGGTCTCTATCGCCTTGGATACGGCCCACGCAGAACCGATGACCATCACCAGTTTTTTCCCGCGGGTGATCGCCGTGTACAGGAGATTGCGCTGAAGCAGCATGTAATGCTGGTTGTGCATAAGCACGATCACCGCCGGATATTCGCTGCCCTGCGACTTGTGTATTGTCGTAGCGTACGCCAGGGACAGCTCGTCCATGTCGCCAGCCGAATACTCCACCGGACGTCCGTCAAAAACGACGACGAGCCTCCTGTCCTCGGGGTCCGCCGACACGATGAACCCCACGTCTCCGTTGAACACGTCCTTGTCGTAGTTGTTCCTGAGCTGCATCACCCGGTCTCCCTGGCGGAACAGCGCAGAGCCCCGCCGCACCGCAGGGCCTTCCGGATTCAGGCGCCGCTGTATGAGGTTGTTGAGATTCTCCGTGCCAAGCAGGTTCTTCCGCATCGGCGAAAGCACCTGCACGTCATGCATCGGATTCATCCCGAATTTCCTCGGGATGCGGTTAGTCATGAAATCAAGCGCGAACGACAGGGCCTTCTCAGGATCGCGCTGCTGTATGAAATAGAAGTCGCTCTCCATTCCCGGCGGCGGCATCTCAAGCCCCTTGCCCTCATTGACATTGTGGGCGTTCCTCACGATGAACCCGGAGTTGTCCTGCCTGAATATCTCCGTGAGACGGGAACACGCGATCTTGCCGGAGGCGATGAGGTCGCGAAGCACGTTTCCGGGGCCCACGCTCGGCAGCTGATCCGTGTCGCCTACAAGTATGACGGAGGCCTCGTCAGGGATGGCAAGCGCTACGTTCTCCATAAGCCTTATGTCGACCATGGACGTCTCGTCGAACACAAACACGTCGCCCGCAAGCCTGTTTCTGGCGTTGTACGTGAATTCGCGCGTCTTCGGGTTGTACTTTAGGAGCCGGTGCAGGGTCTGCGCCTTTGTCTTCGTGGACTCCGAAAGCCGCTTCGCAGCCCTTCCCGTAGGTGCGGCGGTGACGACGCGGATGGCGGAATGCCCGGCGGCGCCTTTCCTTGCCTGGTATATGTCGACGAGCGCACGGACGATGGTGGTCTTTCCGACCCCAGGGCCTCCCGTTATGATGCTTACCTTGTTCACGAGCGACGCGCGCACCGCCCGGTCCTGGGCTGGCGCAAGGCGGAAGCCCGTGGCCCTCTCCCACCATGCCACGGCCCGATCCGCATCTATCGGCTTGAATGATGTAGGTGCGCAAAGCATCCGACGAACCTTTGACGCCACGTTGCATTCCGACCTGTACAGTTCTGAAAGGTATATTCTGCGCGGCGCCTCCGCGGCGCCGCCAACATGTTCGGCCACGATGCGCCCGTCGAGTTCCTCTTCTTTAAGGGCTTCGGACAGCCTCTCCACAGCTATGCCCACAAGTTCGTTCGCCTGGAGGAGAAGGTCAGGCTCCAGCGTCCAGCAGTGGCCGCCGTCTTCCGCCTCGGTACGAAGCGTGTGGATCAGCGCGGCGCGGGCGCGCTGCGGCGCATCCTTGGCCATGCCGAGCGACATTGCGATCTTGTCAGCAGTGGCGAACCCTATGCCCCAGATGTCGCGGCACAGTCGGTACGGATCCGATTTTATTATGGCGATCGTGTCCTGACCGTACCTGCGGTATATGTCAACCGTCTTCGAGACGGATATGCCGTAGGTCTGCGTGAAGATCATTATCTCACGCATGGCGACACCCTTGTCCCAGCTTGCCTTGATGCGCTGTGCGCGCGTCTTGCCGATCCCTGGGACCTCGGTCAGGCGGGAAGAGAATCGGTCGAGGACATCTAGCGTATTCTCGCCGAACTTTGCGACGATGCGCTTCGCATACTCCGGCCCCACCCCGGATATCAGTCCGGACGCAAGGTAGCGTTCCATTCCCGAAGCCGAATGCGGCGTTGCGCAGGCTATGGACGAGGCCTTGAACTGTCGTCCATGGGCCTTGTCCATGACCCACTCTCCCGTGGCGCGGATCTCCTCCCCTTCCCACACGGCCCCGCATAGGCCGACGACCACCGCCTCCCTGGGCCTAAGCCTGAATGCGCCATCGCCATCACAAGAAACCCGAAGCACGGAATATCCCGTCTCGGGGTTGCGGAACACTATGCCCACCACCGTGCCGTCAAGCGTCTCAAGCGGTGCATCCGCCATCATGCCCTCAAAGCGGCTTTGCCTCTGCCCAGAGCTTCTCAAGGGCGTAGTAGGCCCTCGCCTCTGGCAGGAAAACGTGCAGCACTATATCAACATAGTCCACCACGATCCAACCGCTTGCCGGGTCGCCGCTTGTGCGGAACGAATCCACCCCTGCTTCCTTCATGGCAGACTGCACTCCGGCCACCAGGGCTTTCAGATGTGGGGCGGCGGAGCCTGTGGCGATGACGAACGCATCGGCGAACCCAGACACGCCGCGCACGTCATAGGCCTTCACATCCACCGCCTTCCTGTCCTCAAGGGCGGCCTTTATTATCCCTACCTGTTCTTCAACTGTCATTTTTTCCTCGCACTACCTTGCAGGAGAGGGGTGACCTTCACCTTCTCGACTATCTCCGCGGCGACTTCCGGATGGGCCTTGAGGAACTCCATCGTGGCCATGCTGCCCTGCCCCAGCTGCTCCGTGCCATACGATATCCAGCTGCCGCGCTTCTCCACTACGCCGCGAGCCAATGCGGCATCAAGCACAGACCCCTCCCACGATATGCCGCAGGAATAGAGTATGTCGAACTCGGCCTCGGTGAAAGGCGGCGCAACCTTGTTCTTCACGACCTTCACGCGAGTGCGGTTGCCGATCACTGTGCCGCCCGGATCCTTGATCGCGCCAATGCGCTGCACCTGCAGGCGGCACGAGGCGTAGAACTTCAGGGCCTTGCCGCCGGGAGTGGTCTCGGGGTTGCCGAACATCACGCCGATCTTCTCGCGCACCTGGTTAGTGAAGATGCAAAGGGTCTTCGTCTGGTTCAGCACGCCCGTGAGCTTGCGCATCGCCTGCGACATCAGACGGGCCTGCAGGCCCATGTGCGAGTCGCCCATGTTGCCGTCTATCTCGGCCTGGGGCGTAAGCGCGGCAACGGAATCGACGACAATCACGTCGAGAGCTCCGCTCTTGCAAAGCTGTTCGCATATGGACAGGGCCTCTTCGCCCGAGTTCGGCTGCGAGACGATGAGGTCATCAAGATTTACGCCGATCTTCTTGGCATAGCCGGGATCGAGCGCGTGCTCCGCATCTATGAACGCCGCCACGCCCCCATTCTTCTGCGCATTCGCCACGACGTGCAGCGCGAGCGTCGTCTTGCCGCTCGACTCCTGTCCGTAGCATTCGACAATGCGCCCGCGCGGAAGGCCTCCCACGCCGAGCGCAAGGTCCAGCGACAGGGCGCCGGTCGAAATGACGGGGATATCCGCATGGGCATGCTCGCCGAGCTTCATGATGGAAAGCTCGCCGAACTCCTTGCGGATCTGCGAAAGCACCACATCGAGCGCCGTGTTGCTCTTCTTTACGACCTCTGCCGCCTTCTCTTTCTTGTCAGACTTGTCTGCCATGTCACTCTCCTGGACCTATGAAGTTTGCACCCGTTGCGGAATCACGCCTTCCCGCCGAAGAAATAGCGGTTCGCATTGTTGAAGGAAATGTCGGAAACGATCTTGCCGAGCCATTCGATGTCGTCCGGGATCTCGCCGCGAGCGACCTCCTCGCCAAGCTTCGCGCAGAGTATGCGGCGGAAGTATTCATGGCGCGTATACGAAAGGAACGAACGCGAGTCCGTAAGCATTCCGACGAAGTTGCCGAGGCAGCCGAGCGCGGACAGAGCCTCTATCTGCTTCTTCATGCCATCCTTCTGGTCAAGGAACCACCAGGCGCTGCCAAGCTGGAGCTTGCCGCGGTCCGGACCTTTCTGGAAGCATCCCATCAAGGTGGCGAGCATCTCGGTATCCTTCGGATTCAGGGAATAGAGGATGGTGCGGGGAAGGGAATCCTCCTGCTCGAGACGGTCGAAGAGACGCGAGAGCGACTCGGTCACCGACCAGTCGCCTATGCAATCGAAGCCGGTATCTGGACCGAGAAGGTTGAACATCCTGGTGTTGTTGTCGCGAAGGCAGCAATAGTGGAGCTGCGCCGTCCAGTTGGCCTTTGCGTCGGCCTTCAGGCCTTCGAAAAGCCATGCGCTCTTGAACTTCAGAGCCTCTTCAGGGGTAGCGGACTTTCCTCCGCGAAGCTTCTTGAATATCCTGCGGAGATCGGCCTCCGTGTACGGGGCGGCGAACACTTCGGTGATTCCGTAGTCGGAGATTACGCATCCCGCCTTCTCGAAGAATGCATGGCGCTTGGCCATAGCCTCCTGGAAGTCATCGTACGTCTTCACCGGCATGCCGGCAGCGGCGGCAAGCTTGTCCATCCATGCGTTCCATGCCTTAAGGTTCTCGACCTTCGAGGCCTTGTCCGAACGCCACGCCGGCAGGATCTTCGTGCCGAAGGGCTTCTTTGCGATGGCAATGTGGTATTCAAGGGAATCAACGGGATCGTCAGTGGTGCACACGACGCGGACATTGGACTTCTTCATGAGTCCGCGAGCGGAGAACCCCGGCTTCTTCATCTGCGCGTTGCACTTCTTCCATATCTTCTCGGCCGTTGCGCCGCAAAGGCGGTCGCCGACGCCGAAATAGCGCTTCAGCTCAAGGTGCGACCAGTCGAAGAGCGGATTCTTCACGAGGACTTCCATGGTCTCGGCGAACTTCACGAATTTGTCGTGCCAGGGGGCGTCGCCCGTGACGAACCGCTCGTCGATGCCGTTCGAGCGCATCTGACGCCACTTGTAGTGGTCGCCGCCCAGCCACACCTGCGCAATGTCCTCCCATCGCTTGTCCTCGGCGATCTCCGACGGCGGCAAATGGCAATGATAGTCTATGATCGGCATCTTCTCGGCGTAGCCGTGATACAGTTCCTTGGCGGCCTTTGTCGCAAGCAGAAAATCGTCGTTGATGTAGCCCATTGCATTCTCCTTATGTGGTTTGTCCGTAATTATATCACAAAATGAATCCAACCATTCGCTCACACGAAAATCATGGGCCCGACCCGGATGACGGGGCGATTTGCGACTTGTCGTGGCGGCTATTTCTCCGCCCCCTCACACACACGTAGCGACAACGCCCTCGTTGTCGTTAGAAATCGCCGTGCAACCCGCCGCCCGCGCTTCGCACGGGAGGGCCGCAGTCCATTGCGACCGGGCCTGTGGCGACAGGCTGATACGATGGCGAGGGCGCCATCGCCACGTGTCACGGCAAATGCTGCGCATGCGGGACACTACCAACTACCAACTACCATCTACCAACCATTGACTCCCCGCCCCCAACCCGCGCCCAGGCAAGAAACAAGATTTGGTCCGCGCAATAATCTTGCTTTCGGCGCGGCGTTCTGCTACCATTCAGGCCAATGCAACATGGAGGCCGACACATGACAACAAACAAAGCCAGGAGTGCCTTCGGCAAGGCCGCGGCGGCCGCGAAGCGCGACGCCTCAAAGGACATCTACGGCGGCGCATGCGACGGGGGATCGCCGATGGATCGCCCGGAGGCCACGCTGCGCCGCATCGTGGGCGACGCGGACAGGGAGGCGCAGCGCAAGTTCGCGGAGTGGATGGCCAAATACAGGCCCGTCGAGGACGCGATATACGAGGAGCGAGACCGCAGGGAGCGCAGGAGGCGGATCAGGCGGGGGAGGGCGTTCGGCGACCTGTGCGAGATTACCGAGGGCAGGGCCGCGTTCTGCCACCGCACAGGAATTCCGATGGAGGAGGCCGGCAGGCTGCTCTCCCGCCGGCGCGCGGTCCACCCGTCGCTGGAGCCGTGGCTATTCCTCGGCGACATGGCATGGTCGGCCATGAGAGCCGTCCGGAAGGAGCTCACGAGGCGGATCGCCCGCGCGAAGCACGTCGCCATGCGCCCCGCGTACTACGAGATGGAAAGGGCAAGGAGGCTCGCCCTCGCGTCGGAGCGGCGGAAGGTCTCGGGGCGGAGCACTGGCAACCCCTGCCCGACCAGAGAACAGATACTGGACGCGTGGATCAGGGCGAAGGAGTCGGGCGAGGCCATGCTGCGCTTCGGGAGCCTCATGGAGGACCTCGAGTGCTACGTGGACAACAGCCTCATACGCGATGGCGGCGTCATCATCGGGAGGAGAGCCGGCATCAAGGGCTGGCTCCAGATGAACATCCCTGCCCTGTACCTGAAGTACAAGACCGTCATGGCGTACAAGGCGGCGGCGAAGCGGATGCGCCAAATCATTGGATTGAAAGACCCAATGCCGCTATCCTCCGTGATGCCAAATGGCAATGATGCCGAAGTTCGCGTCATGAATACGGAAAACAAATCAAAGAACAATGGAGAGCATGATTTACAAGATTATGGTGCGGACGAAATCTTATCCAAAGCACAAAGTGCCGATCAAAGACCGGAACGCAGCGCTATTCAAGGCAGGCACGCGTGGCGCAGCGATCCGCAAGGCAAAGGTATGTCTGAATACGCGACCGTGGGGCTGTGCACAAACAAGCAACAAAACAGGGGGGACGCAATCAGCCAAAAAGAAGCGGGCGACTCAGGACTCTCCGATCTGCGCAAGTTGAGGGCAACAGCAATCTACCATGAAATAATCGGACTCATAGGCTCAAGCAAGCGAAATCGAACAAGGCTTGTACACAAATTGAAGGATCTGACAGATCCGAATGCCGTTGAAGACGCGAATATGCTTGCAGCGTGGAAGCGGTTCTACGAGAATAAGATTACGGTGCGGACTAAATCTACCTGGAGCAGACGACTGCTTAGGGCGATACGTACGGCGAGACAGGGGTTGCGCGCAGGGAGAGAAGATTCACATAGGTGATGAAAGCGATACTTTAAATGCAACGAAAAACAAAGGCGCAAAGAAAAGCAAAGGGCGTGAATCTTGCAAACTCAGGGCCTACACCGGCCTTTGAACCGGCATTGATCCACAAGCCATTCTCCGCCCAAGCAAATTCAAACGCACTGACGAAGTGCGAGTGCACGGGGGCCGATTGTGAACACAAGCGGAAGCGCGTGGCGTTCGCAACTTTCGGATGCAGGCTGAACAAGGCCGAAGCGCTCGACGCCGAAGCAAACTATTCCGCTGCCGGATGGGAGATTGTCTCCCTGAAACCAATTGGGCGCAACGAAAAAAAGGATGCACGCGGCGATGTAGACGTACAGTCAAACGACGGACACGACGCAGGGGAGAATGCGCTTGACGATGCCGATACACCGTCCTGCGGCCATGGTTCGCAAGAGACGACCCGGCAAGCGGACGATGGAGAGCATTTCCCCGGTCGCAGCTCATCTCGCGATTCGGGAGAAGGCAATGCCATGGCGCCAGATCCGAATGCCGGGATTCGCGTTGCGAATCCGCAACCAAATCCAGACCTGATCATAGTTCGCGGATGCTCTGTGACGGCAAAGGCACAGCATGACTGCGAAAGGTTCATAGCCCACCTGAGGCTGCGTTTCCCCCGCGCATTCATCAAAGTGACAGGATGCCTCAAGCCAGAAAAACAAACGACAGAACGATTGTTCGTCGGCATGCCAGACGCACCGATTCAAACGGCCCCACAACAAGGATTCTCGGAACGCGCTTCGCCGGCACAACAAACCGGGACAACGTCAGATTCTACATGTGCCTCCACGCCGGACACCACCTCGTCAATGGATCACTACTCCCTTTCACGTGCATACCTGAAAGTACAGGACGGATGTTCCGGAAGATGCTCGTACTGCATCGTCCCGTCGTTCCGAGGAGAGCCAACGTCCATCCCCTTCCACACCGTACTTGGACGTGCCCGGGCATTCCTTGCGGCAGGATTCAGGGAGATTATCCTTGCCGGGTGCAATCTATGCCTCTACAAGTCAGAGGGACGAGGCATCGCCGAACTCGCCGCCGCGCTTGCGGCGCTCGAATCGCCCGGGCACAGAATCCGCTTTGGCTCGATAGAGCCAGGGATGTGCGATGACAGCATTCTGGATGCAATGGAAGGGGCTGCTAACATATGCAGGTTTCTGCACCTGTCGCTGCAATCCGGATCAGACAGGATACTGGAGCTCATGCGGCGGCCTTACACGTCTGGGCAAGTCCTCTCCTTCTGCGCAGAGGCGCGTCGTCGCCTTGGCCCGCGCCTGGCGCTTGGGGCGGACATAATAGCCGGGTTCCCGGGCGAATCCGATTCAGACCACGAGGCGACAAAACGGTTCGTGTCAATGAACATGCATATGGCCGATGACGCATTCCGCCGCCCTGCACAAGAGGCGTCTCTCTCCCCTTTCATACACCTTCACGTATTTCCATATTCAGAGCGTCCCGGAACCGAAGCGGCAACGATGGCAGGCTCAATCCCAACAGAAGTGCGCCGCCGGCGCGCGAAGGAGATAGAATCCATAGGGCTGCGGAACCGTCTGGGATTCGCGAGCGGACTTGTCGGCCAAACCGTTGCCGTATGCGCGGAACGAGGCGGCTGCGGGCGTACGGACGAGCACCTGAGGTGCATGCTGCACGGAAAGGCAGAACGCAAATCCATCGTACGCGCCACCGTAGAAAATTATTCGTCCAAGGACGGTTCCCTATCTGCTATAATACTTGCCGAAGATGAGTTGGGCGGTATTCGGATGGACACCGCCCCAGGCACGACAAAAGGAGGCGCACAATCATGATGACAAGGAAAAACAAAAAGGGCCAGACGATGCTTGAATACATAATCATCATCGCGCTGATAGCCATATCGCTGATTGCGGTGTTCACGTATTTCGGCAGAGCCACGGCAAAGAAAGTGGCGGGCGCAACAGAGGCAATATCGACGGAAGAGGGCGAAAACGCCAGGAACGCCGCCGAGAACATAAGCGAAGACACCATAAAGAGGCTTGGCGAAAACTAAGCGGCCACTGTCGTGCGAGCCCATGCCACAGCAACGCACCGGAAAAGCCGAAGCGGGCAGACGGCGCTTGAGTACATACTCGTGTTCACGCTTCTGCTCGCGGCGGCCGGGGCTGCGTATTACTTCATGAGGTCGCCTGCAAGCATGGCCATATACTCGACAGACGTAATATGCTCCGAACGGCTATGACGGCCCATCGCCCAAAATCCGGCCAGGCCATGATCGAAACGACAATCGCAATGATCGTCGTCCTAATCGTATTTCTTGCGATGTTCAACCTGTCAGACCAAATGCGGGCGAAGCTGCTCGTGGAGAATGCGTCCGTTAAATGCGCGAGGGCCCGCGCAGTCGGCTACAACGATTTCATGCTGCGTAAAATCGCCCGCCTATCTACGATGCCGGCCGCAGGAAGATGCCTCACGGCATCCACGCATGACGGTGATGCGGCGCTATCGCGCGGCGAGCGCTATGCCCGAATAGGCGAATACCTCGCAAGCGAATACGAGGCCCAGGCGGACGCGATCCTCGATTTCGAGCATTGGCAGGACGGGAACACCTCTGTGGCATGCTCCGCAGACGCATCCAGGACGATCGCAACCGTAACCCAGCGCAGGCCACGCATCACCGGCCTCAACATGCTGACGGGGAGCGCCAACTCCGACACGCACGAACATGCGCCAATCTCCGCAACAGGCACGGCAGAGGCACACTACAAGAGCTACCTGCAATGAGCGGCAACGGGAGAAGAGACGGCCAGATGGCAATATTCCTCGTGCTTATCCTTGCGGGGCTCGCGCTCCTCTTCTCCCTGAACATCGACATATTCACGTCATCGCGCTCGAAGATACGTCTGCAAAACGCAGCCGACGCGAGCGCACTTGCGCTCGCGCGCTGGCAGGGGCTGTCGCTGAACATGATCGGAGACCTCAACATCGCGCACATGGCGGCAATATGCGAATCAAACAAGAACGCAATCGCCGGAATCGTGGCGCTACAGCGAAGCATCGCGCGCATGGGGCCTACGGCAGGGTTCAAGGCCGCCAACGACATCGCAAGAGCCAATGGCGCGGCGGTATCCTACGACATGACTGCGGCTACAAGGATAGCCTCGGAATTCATGGACGAAGGATACAGGAACATGATCGATGTCGTTTTGCAGGACGGCATCTGCGCGGGCATAGACAACGCCGCAATCCTGAAAGCGGGGACGATAGATCCGAGGGTAGATCCCGACTTCTACGATGCGATACGGAACAGGGACTTTCGGACACTCTGCGTACGCTACTCAAACGGCTCACACGGCCTCCCTTCCATACAGTCCGGAGCCCCCGCCCCCGAAGACGTACTTCTGTCAGACCCGGTCAACGCATGCTTCGGCAGCATAGGGATGGGCTTTGCGAGCGGCATCGACTACGCGAGCCACATCGGAACGCTCGCTGCGTTCGCCCGTGAATGCGGGTGCGACGGGGCCGTATCCGCCGCGAAGCTCACGGAAAACGCGAACCTTTTCGCGGAATACGGCTGGGGCGTATACGACCCGGACGAATGGCGCGAGCTGCCCGACGAACTGGGCTTTTCGCGTTTCCCCTGGCTAACGCCGCTCCAGGAACGGTATGACACGGCCGGCGGCGCGGCAACCGTGCGGATCGAAGGATCCGTCGCTCTCTCGTCTATCGCCGCACAGACGAACAGCATCGCAGCGCTTGCGGCGGCAAAGTCGCTCGGCAGCGTCAAGGGAAGCCGAGTCACCGACGCCAACCCCGCACTCATACTTCCGTCGTTCGACCGGGCAAGGCTTGTCCCCTTCGCATTCGGCGCAGCAACCGGACGGAGAGGGATGGCGAACCTGCGCCACGTACGTGCGCTGACGGGACTTCTCGGACGGAACGGCGGTACGACCGCATACGGGAACCTTCTCGACCTGTTCAATGGGGACGAATTCAAAAGCGCGGCGGACAAATGGTATGCCGACCACGGGCACACGGATTCGGACGGGTGCTGTCCACCGGCGAAGCATGGCACGGAACGCGGGGGAGGGACGTCATATGGGATTTGAGCATGGACGCCGTTCAGGCCAAGCCATGGCAGAATTCGTGATCGCGCTGCTCGCCATGACCCTGATCATACTGGCCACCGTGGAGTTTCTGCCGATACTCCTCGAAAACTTCAACCTTCTCAAGGATGTGCGGGAAGAGGCGGGGATCGCCTCGATGACGTCCGAGTCTGGAACGTCCAGCGCCGAAAGGCAAGAGGACTTCGCAGCCGACATCCCGGATCTGCTCATGGACAGAGATGCGGCATCCGGCCACTTCTCCGAGAAGATGCACATGCCTGCGGCGGGCCTCACCACCCACGAGACCGTACGCATCCCGAGCATAGCCGGCGCAACGGAGACGCTGCGCTATTCCAACCGGGCCGGCACATCGGAATTCGTCTCGGCGCGTACGTTCCTTTCACCAAGCGAGGCCATCGACCGCGCGACAGGAACGCTGTCCGGCGCGGGATGGCGGCAGCACCGCGTATGCGCCGACGGCGCGAGGCTGTTCACGATCGGCGACGAGGCTGCGCCTTCGGCCATCGCCGCAGCGCACGCAATGCAGGCGGCAGAACCTGCCGACGACGGCTACGGGCCAACTGTACTCACAATAACGGCGCGTACAGCAGGCGCCTCTCTATAGCAAACCCAAATATGGTACAATAAGGTCATGAAACAGAAAATCGTCTTGATCATCGCCGTGGTGGCGGGACTGGCCGCAGCTCTGCTCACGAGGCTCTACCTTTCATCGAAAGATTCCGAAATCGCGGACATGAAAGCCCGATTCGAGAAGCGGTTCGGGGTGATGGAAGTGCTGTGCTATGCCGAAAACGTGCCGGGAGGCACGGTAATCTCGAAAGGGCAGCTTGGAACGATAGTCGTGCCGAAGACGGGACTTAGGGGACAGGCCCTCACGATGGAAAACCTCGGCGACGTAATCGGGAGAAGAGTCCTGCTCGGACACAACAAGGGCGAAGTGCTATTCTGGGCGGACATCGAAGGAGGCAATCCGAGGACCGTGGGGCTCGCCGCCATGATAAAGAAAGGGATGCGAGCCGTATCGATAAACGCCACAGGCGCGGCATCCGTCACCGGCATGGTAAATCCCAACGACCATGTGGACGTGATCGGCACGTTCACATTCCCAAACGAAGAATCTGGGAAACGAGACCAGTCCTCGCTCGTAACCTGCACGATACTGCAGAACGTCCTCGTGCTCGCAACAGGAAAAATCACCGCAAAGATGGCGGGCAGAGACGGCGACACTCCCAGCGGCTCATACTCCACGGTCACCCTCGAAGTAACCCCGCGCGAGGCGGAGATGCTCGCGTTCGCGGAGCAGATGCGGGGACGGCTGTCGCTTTCGCTCCGGAACCGCAGCGACGTCACGTTCGAGAAGGAGCTTCCGCAGGTAGATTTCGCAAAGATAAGGTCTGAGATCGAAGAACTGAACCTCAAGCGACAGATGAAGGTGGCGAAGTAAAGCGAGACCAATGACGCTCACACTGATAAAGCCCGGCGAGCAGCAGCCAGTGACCGAGTCTCTGGCCGATGGCGCGTACATAATCGGCAGGGGAAACGCGGCAAAGATACGCCTGCCGTACGCGGACGTATCGGAACGCCATGCACTTGTTGTCGTGCGCAACGGAATCGCATCGATAGAAGACCTCAAGAGCGCAAACGGCACATACGTCAACGGGAAGCAGACAAGCGGGATTGTGCCCCTCTCCGACGATTCCATCGTCCAGATAGGCAACGCCCTGATGCGCATCTCAGGGGCGGCACCTTCCGGAGAAGCCAAGCCCACTCAATATGCGAGCGAAGAAAGGAATGTGCAGCGGGAGGCCGCATCCCCTGACATGGCCATTGCCGAGCAAAAGCGAGACCCGCTCGCCAGCCTTAGGCGCAAGGTAAGGGAACAGATCCAGAAAGAGCTCATAGCAAGGATGGATCTGAAGCGCCTGACGGCTTCGGGGATAGACCGCGAGGGGCTGGAGAGGCAGGCACGGGAAAAGATATCCGAGATCGTAGCCGAGGTGGAAAAGAGCGGCAAGCTGCCAAGATCAATCGATCCGGAACGGATAAAGAAGGAAGTGTTCGACGAGGCACTGCGGCTCGGCCCACTTGAGGATCTGCTGGCGGACGATAGCGTGAACGAAATAATGGTGAACGGTCCTCACCAGGTATACGTAGAGCGCGGAGGACGGCTCCAGCTCACCGACCTTCAATTCTCGGACGATGCGAGCGTACTCGCGATCATCGAGCGGATCGTAGCCCCGCTGGGGCGGCGCATAGACGAATCCCAGCCGTATGTGGACGCAAGGTTGAGCGACGGATCGCGCGTGAACGCGATAATTCCGCCCCTCTCCCTCTCCGGGCCTTCCATAACGATACGGAAATTCGCGAAGAAGAAGCTCACGGTAGAGGATTTCATCCGCTTCGGAACCTGGAGCGCAAATGCGGCGAAGTTCCTTGATGTATGCGTGAAGCTGCGGAAAAACATCGTCGTGGCCGGAGGAACTGGTTCCGGCAAGACGACGCTCCTGAATCTCCTTTCGTCCTTCATCCCGCCGACAGAGCGCATCGTGACAGTGGAGGACGCGGCGGAGCTTAAGCTTGAGCAGCCACATGTCGTTCGACTGGAGGCACGTCCGCCAAATGTCGAAGGCAAGGGGGCCGTTACGATACGCGATCTGGTGAAGAACTGTTTGCGAATGAGGCCAGACCGCATCATCGTGGGCGAATGCCGAGGAGGCGAAGCCCTGGACATGCTCCAGGCCATGAACACCGGGCATGACGGATCTTTGACGACTGTCCACGCGAACTCGCCGCGAGACGTGGTTTCACGTCTTGAAACGATGGTGCTGATGAGCGGCATGGAGCTTCCTTCACGCGCAATCCGCGAACAGATCGCAAGCGCAATCGACATAATCGTACACGAATCCCGCCTTGCGGACGGATCGCGGAAAGTGACGGCCATAACGGAAGTGACGGGACTTGAGGGCCAGCAGATCGTCATGCAGGATCTCTTCACATTCAAGCAGGCCGGCATCGACGAGAACGGCAAGATCCTCGGCGAGTTCAAGCCGACCGGCGCAATGCCGACATTCTTCGACACACTCAAGTACCGAGGCATGAACCTCGATCCGGGGATATTCCAGCCGTGATTATGGAACTTGCCATAATCGCAACCGCATCGATCTGCAGCGGCGGCATCGCGGCCTTCATCCTGATGAAGATGGACATCGACGCAGGACGGCGAGGGAAGACCGCATACGCGAAATGGCTAAATGCGCGGTACGTGCGGAAGCTGGATGAACAACTGCCGGAGGCTCTCAGCGCCATGTCAAACGCCCTTCGCGCAGGGTTCTCCATATCCCAGGCATTCGAGTCCGTCGCCGAAGCAGACCTGCACCCCATATCAGACGAATTCGCGCTCTTCCTCCAGCAAATGCGTGTCGGGATGAGCTTCGACGACGCACTCGCGTCCATGGAGAGGCGCATAGGGTCCGACGACCTTACGCTCGTGACCACCTCAATCGACATAGCGCGCAGGACAGGCGGCAATCTCACGGAGATATTCGACAGCATATCGGCCACAATCAGGGGGCGGATGCGAATAGAGCGCAAGGTGCGCACACTTACCGCTCAAGGCAAGCTTCAGGGGCTCATAGTCTCGCTGATGCCGGTCGCGCTCTGCACGATAATGACGATCATGAAGCCGGGGATGATGATCCCGTTCCTCACCTCAATGAAAGGCCTGATGTGCGTTCTTGTGGCTTCCCTGCTTGTCCTTGCCGGATGGCTCCTCATCCGCAAGATCGTCACCATCAAAGTATGACCGGGAATCAGCGGCCCCAGCGCTTCTGGGGCTGGGGGGCGGCAAATATGTCCGGCTTTACGTCCAATCCCCAAGGGTGGCCGCCTACAAGCTTTCCGAGTTCCGACAGGAACCTTTCGGATGGCAGCACCCCTGCTTCAAGCTCAACGGCGACAACAGTTCCATCGGCGTAATTCAGGTTCAGACGCAACGGCAATCCGCCGGGATTGGATGCCGCAAGATCAGCGATTGACTTCACCATATCGGGCAATCGCGGATCCTCGTAGTGCAAATCAACGTGGAGATAGTTGGAGAACGTGGCGATGCCGTCCGACAGCGGATAGGCCTCCCTTACCAGGAACTGAATGCCCTCCTCCTCCGCATGCGTGGCGCGGTCTGTCCGATGCATGAGTTCACCGCACAAAAGCACAGGTGTTTCAACGGCGCCGGGCATCCAGTCCTTCATCTTCTCGTAGCTTGCCGCAAAAGCCAAAGCCTCCATCTCGTCATGGCTGTCGTCGATCTGGAGGATTGCCCATGGCTTCGGCTCCCCTTCCGGCCCCTTGGGCTTGGACATCCTCACCTGACAGGACTTCAACAGACCTCCCAGGCGCGCGAGAACACGCACCTGTCGTTCGGAATGCACCTCCTCCATCATCGGGATATGCGGTGGCTTGCCGATTGAGAACGTGGACAGGTTGCCAAGCAGATGCTCATACGCGCCAAGGGGATGTCCGGTGAGGTACATCCCAAGCAGTTCGCGCTCAAGCCTGAAGTTCTCGGCGGCAAGCCAACGGGGGCAATCCGCCAGATCGTCATCGGTCACGGTGGTATCTACGCTTGCGTCAAGGACGTCAAAGAAACTCCCCTGCGAACTTCCCTTTTCCTTGGCAAGTTCAGCGGCGCGGCGCATCGCGAATTCGGCGTTGTTGAAGTAGCGGGCTCGATGGAAGGCTGGATTTTCGACGGAAAACGAATCAAACGCCCCGCATCGCGCCAGGTTCTCGACAACCCGGCGATTCAATGGCGCTGGCCCCTTCTTGCCGTCCGGCCCCGACACTGCGCCGCCAAGGCGGATGCAGAAATCCATGAAGCCCTTGTATGGCCCGTTCTTCTCCCTTTCCTCGACGATGGCATCCGCCGCCGAGGCTCCAACGCCCTTTATTCCGGCAAGGCCGTAGCGAATCGCCTTCTCGCCCTTCACCGGGGTGAATCGCGCGAAGCTGCTGTTGACATCCGGGCTGCGCACCTCAAGCCCCATCGCGGCCGCCTCGGCGACAAAGCCGGGCAGCTTGTCGAAGTTCCCTATTTCCGACGATATCTGTGCGCACATGAACTCCGCCGGATAGTGCGCCTTGAGGTACCCGGTCTGGTATGCGACCCATGCGTAGCACACGGCGTGCGACTTGTTGAAGGCGTACGACGCGAACTTCTCCCAGTCGGACCAGACTTTCTCGATAAGCTCCTTTGCCGCCTTCTCGTCCTTCCATTTGTCTACGCGGAAGTCCTTGTTCTCAAGGCATCCCTTTATGAACTTCGCCTTGAGCTCGTTCATTATGTCCATGAGCTTCTTGCCCATGGCCTTGCGGAGCTTGTCCGATTCGCCGCGAGTGAATCCGGCGAGTCTCCTCGAGAGAAGCATCACCTGTTCCTGGTAGACCGTAACCCCATACGTATCCTTGAGGTACATCTCCATCAGGGGATGGTCATACGTGATCGGCTCGCGCCCCTGCTTCCGGTTCACGAAGGTCGGGATGTAGTCCATCGGACCCGGACGGTACAGGGCGTTCATTGCCACAAGGTCGGTGAGGCGCTCGGGCTGCAGAGCTATGAGCCACTTCTTCATTCCCTCGGATTCGAACTGGAACAGGCCCGTGGTCTCGCCTCGCCCGAACAGCGCGTATGTCGCCTTGTCGTCGTCCGGGATCTTGTCCGTATCTATATCGACGCCATGGAACTGCCTTATCAGCGCGACGCACTCCTTCTCCACGGTGAGCGTCTTGAGGCCGAGGAAGTCCATTTTGAGGAGTCCCACGGGTTCAACAAAATGTCCGTCGTATTGCGTTGTAAGAAGGCTTTCGTTCTCCGTCGGCATCACGGGAAGCGTATCTATCAGCGGATCGCGCGAGATGATGACGCCGCAGGCGTGTACGCCAGGCTGACGTATGCATCCGTCAAGGCGCACGGCGCGCTCCATGAGCGTCTTCACCGTGCCTTCGCATCCCGGCGCGACAACATCCTTTATCGGCTGGCCGTCGAGCGCCGCCTGCAGGTTCGCGCCCTCAGGGAAATTCCACTGTCCGGTCTTCTTGTCCTTGCCGAGGGCCTTGCGGAAAGTTATCTTCGGCGTATCTGGAACGAGCGCGGCGAGCCTGTTCGTATCCGCGAGGGGATATTCCATCACGCGCCCTACATCCTTTATGGCGCTCTTGGGGGCCATCTGTCCAAACGTGACAATGTGCGCGACATGATCCTGTCCGTACTTCCGCGTCACGTATTCAAGCACCTTGCCACGCCCGGAATCGTCAAAATCGACGTCGATATCCGGCATCGATATGCGGTCCGGATTCAGGAATCGCTCGAACAGCAGATCGAACTTCAGAGGATCCACGTTGGTTATGCCGAGCGCATACGCGACGGCCGCTCCGGCGGCGGAGCCGCGGCCGGGGCCGACCCACACCCCCATGCGCCTGGCCGCGTCTATGTAGTCGTGCACGATGAGGAAGTATCCCGGAAATCCCATCGTGCGGATGGTGTCGAGCTCGAACTGTACCCGCTCCTTGGTCTCCTTGGGGAGGGGGTCTCCCCATCTGCGCTTCGCTCCGGCCCATACGATGTCCGCAAGGTACTCGGCCTCGAACTGTATTCGTATGGCCTTGTCGTATCCGCCGAACTTCTCTACGCGCCCTTCGGGATACATGCCCTTCAGCGTATCCTCATCGTATTTCCTGCTGAAATCCTCCTCCGTGCCGAACGATGCCGGTATGTCGAACTTCGGCATGATGGCGTCGGAGTCGAGCGCATACTCCTCGATCCGTTCGGCGACATCAAGCGTGTTGCGCATGAATTCCGGATTTTCCGGGAATATCTTCGCCATCTCATCCAGAGGCTTGAACCATTCCTCGCCGGTATACACGAGACGTCCCCTCTTCGTCGTGGCGTCGTCATCGTCTATCCTCGGCGGATCGCTCATCTTCTTGCCGGTGGAGAGCGCGAGCAGCACATCGTGCGAATCGTTGTCGTCGGCATTGAGGAAGTGCACGTCGTTCGTCGCTATCACGCGCACGTCGAGCTTCTTCGCGAGCTCGATCACTCCCTTTGTGACAAGCCTCTGGCGATGCCACACGCCATTGGGGGCGCCATTCATCTCTGGATGGATCTTCGACCTGTGCTCCATCACCTCTAGCGAGAAGTTCTCCCCGAAAAGATCCTTGTACCACCGCACAACGCGCTCTGCCTCGTCCATCCGCCCGGCTATGATTGCGCGCGCCACCTCGCCCGCAATGCAGGCCGACGAGCAGTGCAGGCCGTCATGGTACTTCTCAAGCAGCGCATGGTCTATGCGCGGCTTGTAGTACATTCCGTGGATGTGGGCCTCCGATACGAGGCGCACAAGGTTGTGGTAGCCCACGAGATTCATGGCGTGAAGGCAGAGGTGGAACTTCGTCTCCGTCTTGTCGCGCTCAAGGTGGCTGCGGTTGGTTATGTACGCCTCGCACCCAAGGATGGGCTTTATCCTTGGCAGGCCCTCGAAGTTCTTCTTCGTGGACCGGCACGCATCGTAGAACGCCTTCAGCGCGAACAGGTTGCCGTGATCCGTGACGGCGAGCGCCGGCATCCCCCACTTGCGGGCCTTCTCCACAAGCGGGTTGATCTGGCACTGCCCATCCAGCAGCGAGTAGGTGGTGTGAAGGTGAAGATGTACGAAGTCGCTCACGTCACTTCACCACGAAGTTGACCATGCGCTTTGGTACGGCAATCATCTTGACAACTGTCTTCCCCTCAAGGAACTTCGCGACATCCGGAGCGGCCTCGGCCAAGGTGCGCATCTCTTCGGCAGTGGCCGTGGCCGGCACCCTGATGCGTCCGCGCAGCCTGCCCATGACCTGCACCGGGATCTCGACCTCGTTCTCGACAAGCGCGGAGGCATCGTAGCGCGGCCAGGGCTCATAGGCGAGAGAATCGGCGTGGCCGAGGAACGACCAGAGCTCTTCGCCGAGGTGCGGAGCGAACGGCGCAAGGCAAAGCACGAACTTCTCAAGGCATTCGCGCGGAAGCCCCTGACCGGCCTTG
Source organism: uncultured Kiritimatiellota bacterium (assembly GCA_934667425.1). Classification (GTDB taxonomy): domain Bacteria; phylum Verrucomicrobiota; class Kiritimatiellia; order RFP12; family UBA1067; genus UBA1731. Next base: position 44,613 of record CAKULV010000017.1, read on the forward strand.
GCAAATCCCTCGGCATCGTTGATGAACACCATCATCGCGGAAATGGCGGTGTTGAACGCAAGCGACTCCAGATCGTCTCCGACCTTCCTGATCATCGCATTGAGCGACTTCTTCTCCGGCTTCGTCATCTCGCGGCCCGCCATAGGAGTCTCCGTGACGAGACGGTTCGCCCGCTTGAGGAACCGGAACACACCCTCCACGCCTTTCGTAGACCAGGGCTTCACCGCCTGAAGCGGTCCCATGAACATCTCGTAGAGACGGAGCGAATCGGCGCCGTAGTCATTAACGACATCGTCCGGATTGACGACGTTCTTGAGCGACTTCGACATCTTGGCCGGGAACTCCACAAGGGGTTCCTCCTCTCCGCCCTCCTCCGCGCCGTACGGCTTGCCGTCCCGCCAGACGACCTTGTCCGTCGGGATGAGCACGCCACGCGGCGTCTTGAACGCCGTGCCGAGGATCATCCCCTGGTTGACGAGGCGTTGGAACGGCTCGCTCGTAGGCACGAGTCCGAGATCGAAAAGCACCTTGTGCCAGAAGCGGGCATAGAGCAGGTGGAGCACCGCATGCTCCGCGCCGCCGACGTACAGGTCCACGGGCAGCCATCTCTTCAGCAGCTCGGGATCCGCGAACGCCTTCTCGTTGTGCGGGTCGATGTAGCGGAGGTAGTACCAGCACGAACCGGCCCACTGCGGCATCGTGTTCGTCTCGCGCCTGCCCTTCTTCCCCGTGGCGGGATCTACGACGTTCACCCAATCCTCCGCCTTCGCAAGCGGAGGCTCGCCCGTGCCGGTGGGCTTGTAGTCCTGAAGCTCAGGAAGCGTGAGCGGAAGATCCGATTCGTCCACAAGCGACTGAGAACCGTCTTCCCAGTGTATCACGGGGAACGGCTCGCCCCAATAGCGCTGACGCGAGAAGAGCCAGTCGCGCAGCTTGTACTGCGTCTTGGCGCGTCCGACGCCCTTCTCCTCAAGCCACTTGACCATCGCCTTGCGGGCCGCATCCACGCTCATGCCGTCCAGGAATCCGGAGTTGACCATCACGCCCGTCGCGATGTCCGTGAATGCCTCCGCGCCCGTGTACGGAACGCGCACCGAAGCAGATGCATCGGCCGCAGCAAGTTGCGTCCCTCCCGCATCCGCCTTTGCGACGACCTGATAGATTGGCAGACCGAATACCTTCGCGAAATCGAAGTCGCGCTCGTCATGCGCCGGCACGGCCATGATCGCGCCCGTGCCGTACGAGGCAAGCACGTAGTCCGAAATGAATACGGGGAGCCGGTCTCCATTCACAGGGTTAATTCCAACGGCCCCATCGATCCGCACACCCGTCTTTTCCTTGTTGAGCTCCGTGCGCTCGAGGTCGCTTTTCGCGGCGGCCTTCCTCTGGTACGCGCGAACATCATCGGCATTCTTCACGACGCCGGACGCCAGCCATTTCGCCACAAGCCTGTGTTCGGGCGACAGCACCATGTATGTGGCTCCGAAAAGCGTGTCGCAGCGCGTTGTGAACACCGTCACGACATCGCTTCCGCAGCCATTAGCCTCAACCTTGAAATCGACGAGCGCGCCTGTAGATTTCCCGATCCAGTTGCGCTGCATCTCCTTGATGCTCTCCGGCCAGTCAAGGCCGTCAAGGTCGGAAAGCAGCCTCTCCGCATACGCAGTTATCCTGAGCATCCACTGGCGCATCGGACGGCGCTCAACCGGATGGTTCCCGCGTTCGGAACGCCCGTCTATGACCTCCTCGTTCGCGAGAACCGTGCCAAGCGCGGGACACCAGTTCACCGGCACCTCTGCGACATAGGCAAGTCCCTTCCTGTAGAGCTGCTCGAATATCCACTGCGTCCACCTGTAGTACTTGGGGTCGGTGGTATTGACCTCGCGGTCCCAATCGTACGAAAAGCCGAGCATGCGGATCTGCTCGCGGAAGCGGTCTACGTTCTTCTTCGTCGTGACGGCGGGATGGGTGCCGGTCTCCACCGCGTACTGCTCCGCAGGCAGGCCAAACGCATCCCATCCCATCGGATGCAGCACATTGAAACCCTTCATCCGCTTGTAGCGGCACAGGATGTCGGTTGCAGTGTATCCCTCCGGATGCCCCACGTGCAATCCAGCTCCGGACGGATAGGGAAACATGTCAAGACAGTAGAACTTCGGCTTTTTGCTGTCACAGGTGTCGCACTTGAACGTCTTGTTCTTCAGCCAGTAGGCCTGCCATTTCTTCTCGATGGCGGAGAAATTGTAATCCATTTTGTTGTCTTTTACTTACGGTGTGCCGGAACCCGACGGGGGATTCAGCAATGCATTATTGTCGTTAAGCTGGTAGATCGTCACGGGGCCGAGCCTTTCGTCTATCGAGAAGCGGTAGAACGGCGTGGCGTCCGGGAAGGATTCCCAGTCGTAGCCCGTGTCGGCCGGAGCCGGAAGCTCGATGGTGCGCGAGAACGGGTTCGCTGAATCGGGTGCGCCGAAGCTCTCCGGACAGAGGGTGAACCACCGTATCGGCCGCCACACGTCGTTGACGATGCCGTTCTGGAGTGCGCCTTCGACCTTGAACGTCGCGGAAGTCCAGGTAGAGACCTGCTCGTTGTAGTTGGAACTGACCGATCCCGGCGCAAGGCCGCGCAGCGTGTACGGCGGGTACGCCACGTTCGTCACTCGGTTGGAGATCATCATCGAGACGGTGACAAACACGTTGGTGACCGTCACGCCGTCCAAATCCCGCGTGACGGTGATGCCAGCCGTAGAGGCCCCATTGCCGCCGCCCATTCCGGCCCGCAGGAGCCATTCCCAGCTGCCGGAGGACATACTCACCGGCGGTATGTCGAGCCAGTACATCTCCTTGAGGGGAAGAAGCATCTCCGAACCGTCCGGTTTCATCACCGGCCTGTTGTCCATGCCATAGAACCTGGCAAGGTGGATGTCGCCCTCCTTGTAGTTCTGCAGCCAGTCGAGAACCGCAGGGTAGTACGGATCGTCGGAGGCGATGCCGCCGTTTGCGGCATCCGGGACCTTGGACGAGATGGCCGTGGAGGCCGTCACGAAGAACTTCCTCGAGGAGTCGTCCGGGAGCGTCATGTTAGAGAGGTCAAGCGTCCACAGCCCCGCGCCGTCCTTGGCGTACGGCCCCGGCACAACGGCGCCGGGCTCGCCGTAGCTGTTCGTCACCACGGAGTCGATGTCGAACCAGTTCTGCACCTCGTACACGACGCTTGTGCTGTATGTGTGGGTGACGCCATCCTGCGGAACGATCAGCACCGCCGAACTGGATCTCACCGAGCCGTTCTTGACCCAAAGCGAGTTCCGGCTTGCGGAATCGACGGATACGTAGACCCACAGATGGCTGCCCTCCGGCGGCTCGAAGTACGAAGGGTCGATGGTCTGGGCAGTCCCGTCCACAAGGCTATTCAAACGCCCCGGCGTGTGCGTCATCCAGTTCGTCCAGCAGGAAATGGACTCGCCATGGCTCTTGTAGACGCCAAGCGAATAATCCGTCGCCGCCGTGCCGTTGCCGTCCGCTCCGGCGTATATCCACGCATCGTCCTTGAGCGTCTCCTTTATCACCCGCAGGTAGTTCGTGCCGTCGTACGTGTAGCTCACACGGCTCGTAGATGTGTTCGTGCACATGAACACTATCTCATGTTCGACGATTCCCGTGGGCCTCAGCAAGCGCACCGCATACGGATACCGTACGTTCAGTACTCCATCGATGAATGCGCTATTGCTCCATGTGCCATCGTTGAGGTACTTGTGCTCGGCGGTGTTGTACGTGCCGGCGGACTTCGTCTGCGGCGACTGGATCGCGATGAACGCATACCGGCTCGCGCCATTCTCGGTCTTGCTGGCGACCACGCCGCCATAGCCGAAGGAGGCGAGCGGATGGCTCACTATCGTCGTGTCGTACGGCAGATAGTCTATCGACCATCCCGTAAGACCAAGGCCCTGCGGCACGGCGACTTCGATGTACTGGTGCTTGGCATCGGCCAGGTCTCCATACCTGAACATGTTTATCTCGTTGATCCAGGCCCGCTTGGGGGATATCTCGTCAAGGATCGTGTATGCGCACGTCGCGCCGCTGCGGTTGTACGGACTGCCGCCGACGAACACGTACCACGACGGCTCGGTCCAGTCCGCCCCGACCTGCATCACCCGATCATGCTCGACCCCGTTCCTGTCGTTGTACTTCACATAGATGTGGTACTGCACTATCTCGAACCCGCGAGGTCCGGCTATCTGCGGCGGCACCAGCGTGGACACATCCGTCGGGGAGCTGTGGTACACGAGGTTGTTCTCCGACCAGTCCTCGGCCTTCACGAGCTCTATGCCGAGGTTCGCCCCGCTCGCGTTCTTCCAGTTAGAGTAGCCCCACGGGCTTTCGCCCGCATACCACGACATGAACACGCGCACGGAAGTGCGGTCAAGCTCCTCGTCGAGCCCAGCGGGGACAAGCTGCACCTGCATGCCGAACGACTCGTTCAGGAGCGGCTGCACGTCCGCACTCTGGGCCTTGTCCGCCGGGAGCGCCTTGTTGTCCGTCTTTGTAGTGCCGTTGAAGCGGTACGGGCGCGGCGGATACGCGAAGGCGAGGCCCGGCGTCATCGGCTGCATCACCGTGATCTCGTCGAGCAGCACACGCTGTATCGGCACCGGGTTCTTAGTACTCCCGGTATTGCCGAACGGCACCTTGGAGTCGGCCTGGTTCCGCCGCCCTTCAGCGGCGGCGAATGCGCTGAGGCGCACCGCCGTCTTGTCCGAGCTGTCGCTCGGCATGCGCCAGATGTACTGGCTGAAGACGGGAGATTCAGCCGAGATCTCGATGTTCGTGATCACCTCCCACTTGCCGTCGTCCTCCTCGTTCGGGTCTGCGCATCCGGAGATTGAGACCCACCCGTTTACGCCATTCGTCTCAAGCATCCTTGCACTGAACATGATCTGGCCGATCCCGTTCGTGAAATTCGGGGTCTGCACGAACGGGTCGTGCTTCGAATACTGCGCGACATCCGGATCCTCCGCGAACAGCGGGTCGTCATCGCCCGTGCCGGCAACGCCGGAGAAGTTCAGCGAACAGCTCCGTCCGGCGAGCAGCCCTGCCGCCGCATCGTACATATGGTCGTACAGCGAACCGTATTCGCGCGCGTCCGTGGACATTATGTTCCAGCCCCACCAGCTGCGGTCGTCGAGCTGCGGCTCGTCTATGGCCACGAGCGCCGTTATCGCGACCGCGCCGTAAAGCGAGTCGAGATTGTTCGTCGAGCCTACACGGGCCGTGGCGACGATGTTCGTATCCATCAGCACTCGCGCGATTCCGGATATCGGCGCCCGGTATCCAATAAGCACGTTGGTGCTGCCGCCGGCGCGTTCCGCGGCGGACATCTTCGAGAAGTCTATGATGCCCTTGTCGTGCCAGCCGCCCTCAAGCAGCAGGGAGCGACCGTCGATGTTGCTCTCGTTCACGCCGTTCGTCATCACCTGCACCCGGAGCAGCGCATTGGAGTGCGCCCAGTTCCACGACACACCAAGCGAAGATATGCCGTTCAAGAACGGCGTACGCACCGCCATCGGCGATGTCGGCGAGCCGCGCATGGGCTGGAGGAGTACCGACCGGTCGCTCACGCGCACGTGGATCGCCACGAGGCCATCGCCTCCGCGCCCGCCGCGCGTAAGCCAGTTGCGGGCGGAATTGCCGCTGCTGTTCATGATTGCGTGGATCGAACCGCCGCCGCCGCCGCCGCCGAGGCCATTGCGGGCGTCTGCGGCCCACGTGGCGGTGTTGTACGTGGAGGACATCGCGTCGCCGTCGGTGCCGCCGTCGCGCCCCTTGCCGGGTCCGCCGCCTGCGCCGTAGCCGAAGTAGCCGGCGTTCGTCGTGGTGTTTGTCCCGCCGCCGCCGCCGCCGCCGCCGCCCATGCCGTCGCTGTCGCCAAGGCCGTAGATGGACTTGATCGCGTCGCGGATCGCCTCGCTCGGGATGTCCCTGACCTTGAAGCCCGTGCCGCCGAGGCCCGCGACGCCCAGCACGCCGGCGGTGCCGTGCCCGCCGTCGCCGCCACGCACAAGTATGTCTTCCGTGCGGAGCGGTGAGCTCGATACGCCACGGTAGACGACGAGGCCGCCGCCGCCGCCACCGCCGGCGGATTCGTTCTTGTTCGTCACGCCCGCGCCCATTCCGGATCCGTAGGCGGCGTAGCCGGACGAGTTTGACGTGTGTGCGCCCGTGCCTGTCGCCGAGACGGTGTAGCGGGCGGATCCGCCGCCAGCGCCCCTGGATGAAGAGCCGTTCGCGCCCTGCACGTAACTACCGCCATCGCGCCAGTTGCCGCCGCGCCCGCCACCATAGGCGTAGTACTCGGTGTACGCCGTGCCGCTCGAACCAAGCTGTCTTATGCGAAGGTAGGAATTGCCACCACCATTGGAAGTGCCGAACCAGTCCCCACGGTAGGTCTTCTTCGTACCCTTGGTCGGATCGTCGTTCCATCCAGACGGATTGCCGCCCGAACCAACATATACCCGTATCTCCTCCCCGATGTTGAAGGATGCGGAGTTTGTTATCGCGAACGCGCTGCCGCCGCCGCCACCGCCGCCGCCGGCGCCGCCGCCGCCACCGCCGCCAAGGCCAAACGCACCCATGAGCGTCATGTTGGCCGATGGGATGAACCGCGCGTAGCCACCAAGTGCGCCCTTGACCGTATTGGTGAACACGTACACGTAGTCGTCCGTAGTGCCCGGCACCTTGTAGACTACGTACCCGCAGCGCGTGATGGTTGCATTCGGATCGTTAGTCGAGGCGCCGCCGCTCTTGTAGACGTCGTTCGTGCTGGAGGTTATCCACCCGTGCGAATACGCCCAGTCGTTCATCTCGCCGAGGGAATAGGAACTCGTCTCGGCCGCCCACTGCGAAAGCTGAAGGTCGTCCACAACCACGTCCGTCCGCGCATCGTTCTGCGAACCGCCTACGGAGAGCTTCACGTTGCAGCTTTCGAGCGTGTGGGGAGAGAACACCAGATTAGTCGGCTGGTAGCTCATGAGGTCAAGCTCAAGGCCCGTGGGAGCCCAATCCGACGTGTTTCCCGATGGTGCGGTAAGTAGCTTAAGCTTCTGCGATATCGGCGCCGCACACACGCCATATCCCCACTTCCCGATGTATGTCGGCTCGCCAGAATAGTAAGTCCTATGTTCATCCCATGTGATCATGCGATACGGCGAAACGGATCCCCAATCACCTCCCTTAATGGAATCGCGCTGAAGCGTGGGATTCGCAAACTTGGCTGGTGCGTTGTGGTATGGACCGGCCGATGAGATTGTGTACCTGGTGAGTGCGCCGAGCGCGGCGGGGCATTCGGTCGCACACACGCCATATGAGCCCTTCGAGTGGTATAGGCTCTTGTTTATGGAAACCCCGTTAACCTCGTTCGTCTCGATCTCGTTGTCCGTGACCGAAATGCTGAACATCCTGCCGGAAGCCTTCATGTCCTCGCGCACCGCTCCCTTAAGCAGATTGTCCCCGCTCAAGGTGTAGGATGAGACCTGATCCCTCGAGACAGCCCCTTCCACATACGTGCCTTTCGCCGTGTTGTAGGCGGCCACATACACGCTCGTCCACTTGTCGTTATCGATTCCGGCGCTGTTCGCCACTGGGGCGAGGAAGTTGCCCTGGTTGTACTTCTTGTCATCGCTGGTAAGCCCATAGCCATCCCTGTTGCCGAGGCGGCGCGACTTGAGCTTCTTCGACTGCCAGTAGCGGTTGCCTGACGCATCACTTGCGATGTTCCAGCGATATATGGCAAGCTCCATCACGCCATTTGCCGCGCTCCACATGCTGCTTTGGCTCGCCCACACGCGGGAGATGCGCACCTCGTAGCATCCAGAGCCTGGACGGTAGTACGCGACGAGGGATATGGACGGGGTGCCGAACGAGATGTCGTTGCTCTCCGGCCGATTGTTGTTCTGAATCGTATGCGTCATCGCGGCCTTTGCGGAAAACGCATAGTTGGAATCCGTGAAGCCATCGAGGTTGCAGTAGAAGTCGCCGAACTCAAGGTACTGGGCAAGGCGGGCGGTGAAGCTGATGGTACCTATGCCGTTCGGCCTGTCCACAGGATCTATGAGCGCGATCGAGCCGATTCCGCGCCCCTGCAGCTGAAGGGCCATGCCCCCTGCGGCCTTGTTCGTCTCCGCCGTGAAGTAGCCGTTTATGTACATGCCGTTGTCGAACGTCCAGCCGTTAGGGGTCTTCTGGTTCTGCCCGAAAGGCACGTTGAACGGGAAGTCGGGGTTGCCGGCGTAGGCGTCGAAGTTCTCCCACCACCATGCGGAGGACGAGCGGGAGAGATCCCATGCGCTCACATCGAGATTGTAGGCCGTCTTCGCCCGACCGACGTACGTCGTGTTCACGTAGTCTCCAACGTACTTGTTCTCCTCGCCGGGCCGGGGAGTCCAGAGGTTGAAGTCCTGATACTCCGCGTGGTTGATGGTGAACGTCTTCGCCTCGTCGTTGAAGTCTATGGACAGGTAGCCCGTGGAGCAGTCGAGCGTGAGATCGGTTTCGCCTCCCTCCGGGATCGAGTCGAGTACCTTGTACCCGTCAGGTATGCGGTCAATCTCCGGCATGTACCAGGTGCGGGACTCCTCGGCCGGGGCGAAGCCGCCCTTCTCCCAGCGGTTCTTGCCCACGATGCGGATGTGGGCGACCTTGCCCAAGTAGTTCGTGCGCGTATCCACGAACCCTCGCCACATGTTGCTCGCCGTAAGTTCCATCGTCCAGTCGTTCGTCACGCTCGCCAGTGTGGCGAGGTTCGTGTACACCTCCGTGACGATATGCATCTCCTGCCAGGGCGAAATGCCGGGGCGGATGCGCGCCGTGTAGTTCGTCGCGCACTGCACGTAGGATGACGCCGCCGTATCGTCCGGGAAATCGATCTGAGAATTGTTCGCGAAGTCGAGGTACTTGTACCGCGTACCGGAGACCCACGCCCCGTAGGAATACTCGATGTCGCCGAGCCGATCGGGCACATCTATCGCGGAATCCCACACGACGTTCGTGGCGTCGAGGATCGAGATGTTCTCCGACACGTTCGTCTTCCATTCGCCGAACACCTGGTCGAGGTAGCGCCAGCGGTAGACGCACTGGGCCTTGGAGACGGATGCCTTCGGCTCGATCCACGGCGGCGCACCGTTCGTGACGGCGGAGAACGCCATGCGCGGCCTTACGTCCGAAATGCCGGCTGCAAGAAGCGGCTCCGAGAATGCGCCCACATGGCCGATGTCCGCGCGTCTGCCATTCTTGCGGTTGTCTGTATCTGGCAGAACGACCGACTTGATTCCTGAAGAGGATACCTCCGCAACAACGCCGGGATACGGGACCACGATGTTGTCGATGAATATCAGGTTGTTGTTATCGAGATCCGAGTAATCCTGGACTTCCAAGCGCCGAATGCGAAAACGCATCGGAATGCGATCCTCTCCAGATGCGGGAGTGTAGCGCACACGGTAATACATCGTATCCCGGTATGATGCGGCCTTGAGCGGGATGACCGTGACTCCCGAATGTTCAAGCGTGACGGTGGACTTGTCCTTCACCACAAAGACATCGCAGGGAACTGGTTGCCAATTGTAGTGATCCAAATCGAGACCATCGACAAACGTCTCTTCCGCAGCGTAATCGGACTTTATGTCATACGCGACTTCAAGACAGATAGTATCGGGATTCGGCTTGTCAAAGCCATTTACGGCATCAAAAAACACGTTGCCGGCACCCTCTTCGTAGAACGGGGAATATACGCAGGCGTCACGTGTGCAACGCATGGATATGTGTGCGACCTGCTTGATTCCGCTACGATCAAGTCCAAACGCCCAAGAGGAAGGGATCGGCGCGGTAGCTTGCGTCGGATCCATGGGCTGACACGTGTCTGACCATGGCAAGTAGTTTCTTGCGGAATTGTTAGGAGAAGATGGATCATTATATCCACCAGATCCTGTACGACATTCCTTCAACGTCCAAAGCACTTTGTACATTCCTGATGAATCTAATTTCTGTCGCAACTCATGATTCGCTCCAGCCAAAAGATTGCAAAAGAATTCGACAAAGAAGGAAGGCGTTCCCGCATCATCATGCCACCAATACGTGCCGCCAACGGCGACATCGTTCACGTTTGTGGTGTAGTAGCCCTGGCCCTCAATGGGGCAGACGGGGTTCGTGTCGTCGTTGAGCAGAAGGACACGCGACGATGCGCGCGGGCCGAGGTTCGTCAGCGACTGGTACGTGTAGTCATCCGCATAGGCGCAGAGAGCCGCAGAGCAGATCGCCCACAGCGCGGCGCCTCCAACGAGGCTCATATGTCTTATGTTGCGCATAGCTTATCGAGATTTATGTTGAAAATCGTCTGTTCAGGGTACAGTTCGCCCATACCCAAATCGGGTGTAGAATATCATAACCGATGGCATTTCGCAAGCATGGGTAGATGGTAGAATTTACGATTTACGATTTTTCGATTTGCAATTGCATTTGGGAATTTGGGTATTGATTTATTTAGGGAGGGACGCAATTCATTGCGTCCGAATCCACCACGTGCGGGCAACGGTCGCGACAAGCGCGACCCTCCCGCGTCGGCCAGCGGTCGCAGAGGACTGCGACCCTCCCGCGACACGTGGCGATGGCGCCCTCGCCATCGTATCTGCCTGCCAGCTGCCGCGACGGCGAGGCGCACCCCTCTTGCGACCGCTTGCGCGGCTCACTTCGTTCGGGGGATATGTCGCCACGGCCAAATGCCCAAATTCCCAAATGCAATCGTAAATCGCAAATCGTAAATCGTAAATCCTATCAACGGCTATTCCCACGATGGCAACGGGAGGGTCGCGCTTGTCGCGACCGTTGCCGTCACGCCGTTTTCGGTCGAGCGGGAGCTCGACCCTCCCGCGTCGGCCAGCGGTCGCAGAGGACTGCGACCCTCCCGCGTACATGCGCAACGCCATCGCTACGGCAAATCATCAATACAGGAACCCAAACATCCACAAGGGTATCTTGCTGCCGATGCCGACTTCCGTATCGTCGTTTACGACATGCGAATTGGCGATATCCTTGATCTGCCTGAAGCCTTTTCCCTCGCCTCCAATCTCGAACAATGCTTCGTCATCGACGATAAAGTCACCCGCAACCGGAGCAGACAGTTCGTGGCCGGAAGCGCGCAACTGATTCACGAAGAACGTTTCGCGAATGGCCCCCACATCCGGCTGCGGCGCCAACGCATTCATAAGGTTTGGATCGCCAAGAAATATCTTCGCTGGACGGGAAAGATGCTTGAGCTTAAGAGATCCGACATCCACCCCAGTGAACAGTTCCGCCCGTTCCAGTGCCTCAAGAAGCCTCAACCCCATGTTCCTTTCGGTCTCCAGTTGCCTGTACAGTTCGGACATGTTCGGCTGCTGCGGGCAGCATTTTGCGAGCACCATCAGCATTTTGCGTGCCTTGCGGACTGTCGGAGGCGTAATCCCCTCAACCGCAGGCAGATCGACCGTTAGGACACTGTTGACGACCTCAACCATGCGATCGGTAAAATGCTTCGGACTCTGTCGGTAGAACGGATAATATCCGCATTTCAGATATCGCTTGAACTGCGGCAGGATCTTCAGGTTCCTGCAAACATCAAGCGCAACTTTTCGATGGGACTGGATCAGTTCCGTAAAGCCAAGCGCCGGAAACTCTCCGAGCCCTTCGTATCTCAAGAACTCCCGGAAAGACATTCCCTTCAGGTTATACACCGTTTCACGACGCGAAAGATCCGCCTGCCCTTGGGCAATCTTCAATATTGACGAACCGCTATAGACGATCCTGATTCCAGGATAAGAATCGACCGCCGTCTTGATGAGGCGAGACCACTCCTGACACTGATGGACTTCATCAATGAACAGATGCGTGTACCCGTTCTTATAGAAGTAGTCAACCGCCTCAATTGGAGCGTGATCCGCAAACCAGACATTATCCAAGGAGATATAGACCGCTTTATTCGAAGCCACACCGAAAGTCTCCTTCAGATGCTGCAGCATCAATGTCGTCTTGCCCGTTCCCTTGGGGCCTTTGATGCACAATAGCCCTTCATCCCAATCGATCCTGTCATAAAGATACCGATGGAAACAAGTCGAAACATCGTCAATCAAACGATCTGATGTTTCTATCAATCGTGAAATCTCCGCGTCTGTCATCAAACACCTCGTTTTAAAAAGAATGAACTAAAGTATTAAATTCGTTTTATTTAACACGAACATTATATCATACATTATTGATTTTCGATTGCATTTGGTGGATTTGGGTATTGATTTATTTAGGGAAGGACGCAATTCATTGCGTCCGAATCCACCACGTGCGGGCAACGGTCGCGACAAGCGCGACCCTCCCGCGTCGGCCAG
>CAKULV010000018.1 GCA_934667425.1 uncultured Kiritimatiellota bacterium
AACCCTTCGTACCCCCCCCCCCCCCCCAGAGGGTCTGGAACGCCAGTCCAGCTGTCGCAATCGAGTTAAGTACGCCTCTTCTGGGATCAATGCACAGGTTCATATGGAATTCTCCTTATAGTATGGTTGTCTTGTGGTTGTCTTGCGTAATGCCGAAGGGGAAGGGCTGTTGGCCGTCAGTCCTTCGAGACGGAATTCCTGAAGCGGATGAGAGCCTCGAGGAAATAGTAGTCGCCGTAGTCGAGCGGCGTGTCGACCTCGGAAGCGCCCGGCTTGTTTCCGACTCCGTGCTTTAGGAGGAAGTGGCCGATCTCGTCGCCTTCCGAGAAATATGCGGGCGATGCGAGCGAGAGCATCTGCCTTACGGCGAATGCGCGATAGGCAGCACCTTTTTCGCCGCCGACGAAATCCGCAAGCTCAAGAAGGCCAGAAGCCATGATGGAGCCGGCCGAGCTGTCGCGCTCCTCGCCCGGAGCGCCGAAGTCCCAGTACGGGATGCCGTCTTCCGGCATGTTGGGATGGTTCATCGCGTAGTCCGTCACCTTCTGCGCGAATGAAAGGTACGCGGGATCCCTCGTCTCGCGGTACATCATCGTGTAGCCGTATATGGCCCAGCTCTGGCCTCTGCTCCATGCGGTGCGGCAAGAAAGGCCCTGTCCACGCCGGATCTCCTGCACCGAGCCGACAAATCCCGGACGCTGGTCGTAGTTCAGGACGTGGTACGTGCCGCCGTCGTCGCGGAAGTGGTTCGCCATCGTCTTCGTCGCGTGGCTGCGCGCGATCTTGTCGAAGCGCGGATCTCCCGACTTTTTCGATGCAAACTCAAGGAGCTCGAGGTTCATCATGTTGTCCGGTATGACGAGAAAGCTCTTCTTGTCGCCGATGCGTCCCCAGCTGCGGATGAGGCCAAGCGCCGGCTCATAGCGGCTTGCGAGCGTCTCGGCCGTCTTGCACAGGATGGCATCATACTTGTCGGTTTTCAGCAGCCTGCGCGCATTGCCGAACGAGCAGTAGGTGATGAATCCGACGTCGTGGTTCGTGTCGGCGGTCTGGTTCGGGGCCAGGCGCTCCGTCCAGAATACGGCGCGGTCGCGGAGGGTCGTGTCGCCGGTCGCCTCGTATAGGTACCAGAGGGACCCCGGATAGTGCCCGGAGGTCCACCAGTAGATGGAGCGCATGTCCAGCTTGCCGGTCGCCCGCTTGAAGCCGTGGGGGGCCTGGAGCCGCGAGGCCTCCCTGCCTTCCCACAGGTCTTTCTCGCTCACGGCCAACGGCGTCGCCGCCGCATCGAGCGCATGGTAGTGCGCGGCGGATTTCGCGAAGATGTCGGGGAGCTTAGCCTTGAGTTCCGTTTCCTGCGGCGTCAGAATGGCCGCCACCATCAATGCCAATGTAAGTGTCATTTCAGTCCAATCCTTTCATTGGCTGGCATTATACACTAAAATGTGTCCGAATGGAACCCTTGCGGGCCGCGGAATCTCTGTGGGGCCGGTGGCGGGTTTGACAATAGAAAAAAAAAACAATTATAATTGCGGCTGTTTCTTTTCAAGAACCATTAGGTATTGAGGAGGTCGAGAATGGGATTTGCGCTGATGTCGGATTTGGCTCTTGTGTCTGCGAGGCCGCTGTCGGTGTTTGTGCGTATGTGGCTTCTGATTGTGGTTGTGCCGTTGCTTTCCTTTCACGCGTCGGCCGGCGACAACTCTGTCCGGCTGGCGAAGGAGGAGCTGGCTGTCCATCTTAAAGCGGCTGTGGGGACGGCGACCCCGAATGGGTGGTCATTCCGTTTTGGGCGTCCAGAAGGCGCACCGGTGCCGAAGCCGTTCGAGAGCTACTATCGCATTGACGGAAAAACCGTCTGGTTCTGGGGCGACGACAGCGGATCGGGGCGCAAGGAACGTTGGGGTACGCTTTTTGCCGTTGAGCTGTTCGCGGAAAAGGAGCTGGGGCTTGTATGGATGTGGCCGGGCGATGACGGTACGTTCTGTCCGCGCCGTGACGCGCTTGACCTGAAGGGGCCACGGACGGAGCGCTTCTGCCAGCCGTTGGAGAAGAGCGAGTTCCGCAACTATGCGAAGGCGGGGAAGTTCCGCGACTGGGAGGGGTTCGCGCCACAAAGCCTGCGGACGGTGACGGAGGAGTCTTGCGCGAAGGGATATGCCGACCGCGACATCTGGCTGAAGCGTCATCGTCTTCAGGATCGGCTGAAGACGGGTTACGGGCATGCATTCACTAAGTGGCGTACGCGGTTCCTGAAGACGCATCCTGAGTATCTCAACCTTCACGCCGATACGGGTGAGCGCGGCTGGATCGGGACTTCCCCAGAATCGTTCGTGAAGCTCTGCTTCTCGAACGAGGCCGTCGTCGACCAGATTATCGAGGACTGGAAGTCCTGCGGGACGAACCGTTATCTTAACGTCTGCGATAACGACGGCTCGGTCTATTGCGAGTGCGCGCGTTGCCTTGCCAAGGATGTGGACTTGTCGGGCGAGAAGACGAACCGCGACCGTCTGGCCGACCGCTATGTCGATTTCTGGAATCGCATCGCGAAAAAGGCCGTGGCCATTCGTCCGGACGTTGTCCTTATCACTTACGCCTACAGCAACTATCGCATGGCACCGCGGAAGACGCGCATTGCATACCCTGACAACATGCTCTTTGGCTTCGTACCGTCGATCATGGACGACTATTGCGAGGCGGAGCTCGTTCGTTGGCGCGAGATGGGCATGCGCCACTTCTTCTTGCGTCCGAATTTTCACTGCTTCTGGGGGACGATCCCGCGAGGTCTGGAGCGGTATCTCTACGACAACTTCCAGATGTGTCTGATGCTCGGCATGATCGGCGTAGACTACGACTCGAACCTGGGCCGCTATCCCATGCACCTTGAGAGCTACGTGACGGCGCGAATGATCGCCGATCCGTCGCTGCCGTTTGAGCAGATCTGCGCCGACTTCTATTCGGGATATGGCGTTGCGGCGAATGATGTGAGATGCTACTTCGAGGCCGTACGGGAAGACGGCGAGAGGGCCCGTGCGATGTTCATTGCCGAACGTGCGTCAGGCACGCACGTCTTGGATGACTCGCAGCTGTCGTGTCTGCAGGCCTATGGTCGGAGCGAGAGCCGGCTGTCCGAGCAGTTCGCGTTCCTTCGCCGTGCTTGCGCCACGCACAAGGGGCGGCTGTCGGATGCGGAGGATCGTCGTCTGCAAATGCTGGCTGCGGCGGCCGGACACGCGCTCGCGACTTACAGGTTCCACATGGCGCAGAATGGCGACATACAGACATTCGAGGCGCGGGGACGTGAACTGATTCGCTTCCGAGAGAAGCACCTTGACCTGCTGCCGGATGACTACGGCTCGATCTTCGGACGTTGGGAAGGGGAGCTGCGCACATGGAACAAGACGAACTTTTGGCGGGCCGAGATCGATGGCGGAGAGATCGATCCGCAGGGTCTCCCCTATGGCTGGCGTTGCAGTTTCGAGCGTCCGGGCTACCCGCTCAACTGGCGTCCACGCGACTGTGTCGTCGGATTCACCAACGAGTGCGCGTCTGCCGGGAAATGGTCATTGAAGCTGTGGACAACCAACACTTCCCAGTTGGCGATTTGGCAATGCTACACGCCGATCATTCCCGGTGCGAGGTATGTCTGGTCTGCCGATTGGAAGGCAGACCAAGGCGTACGGCACGTGTCGATGCGCGTGGTCGCCCGCGAAAATAATGCGACCGGCGAGAAGAAATACGATCCGGTCAGCGAAAGATTCTGCAATCTGCCATCGGATGGGTTCAAGACCTGTTCAGTCGCGTTCACGGCGCCGACAAATCGCGGCGACACTGTTCTTTTCTACACGGCTGTTGGCCCCGGCGGCGCAGGCAAGTATGTCTGGCTCGACAATCTCAAGCTGGAGCTGATCGATTCCGGCAGATGATTTCACGGCATCAATGCAAACGAAGGAACTGATCAGGGAGAACGGAAACAATGAAGACCATCACGCAGAACGCCAAGCAGTGGATCGTGCCAGCGGCGATGACGCTCGTCGCCGTGGCAGCGCATTCGGAAGAATTGTATACGATTAACTCTGGAGATGTCGACGACTTCACCAACAAGCTCGCAATCTGCAACCAGGCGATGTCTGGGACAATTGTCCTCAAGCCGGGCCTCTATGATGTCAGCAAATGCTCGGCCGTCTATTGGGACACCGGGAATGTCGAGCGGCGTCCCGAAACGCATCTCGCGCATGACTACATCACCGTTCGTGGCGAGACTGACAATCCGCGCGATGTCGTGATCTTCGGGGACGGGACGAAGCCCGTTTGGTATGCCTATCAGGGGTGGATCCGCAACCTGACGGTCTCAAACGGATGCCTGCGTTCGTCTTCGTCCCTTTCGGGCGGCGGTGGCATCACGACGTATAATCAGCTTGCGAAGATGTCAAACGTTGTCGTGACGTGCTGCACGTCTGAAAGGGTCGGTGGAGGGGTGTATCTCGGAACCTACTATGACAGCCAGATCGTTTCCAACGCGACGGTCAACGGGGATCCTGGCGGTGGCGCCTGCGGAGCCAGAAACAATAGCCTGTGCCTATATCGATGCCTGCTGTCCGACAATTATTCGTCCGGGAGCGGCGGCGCTGCCGGACGCTGCACGCTCTTCGACTGCGTCGTCAGCAACAACACGGCACAGAAAAGCGGCGGTGCGGTCTATTGGGGCGGCAATGGCTATGCGAAGGGTGAGCTGCGTTGCACAAACACGGTCTTTGTCTCAAACGTGGCGCGGTCTGCCGGCGGCGCGATGTACGATGATTCCGAGGCACGGTGCGTGGACTGCACGTTCGTCGGCAACATTGCGGAAGGGGGTCCGGGCGGATGCCTGTACTCGTCGGGGCAGACCGTGTTGGAGAACTGCATCGTCAGCAATAACGTCAGCAGGGATAATGGTGGCGGCATCTGCGGAGCTGGCGATAGGAATTGCCTCCTGTACGATTCGGACATCGCGTTCAACCGGTGTGGGACCGAATCGTCAAGCGGCAATCTCTATGGTGGAGGCATTTGTTGCGGCAAGGCGTTTAGGTGCCGGATCTTTGGCAATGCGGCGTGGTATCCAAGCGTGTCAGGAAATGGGAATGGCGCGTATGGTGGCGGCGTGTTCAAGTCTGATCTGACGGACTGCATCGTCTATGACAATGTCGCGTATACGAGTGGCGGGGCGAGCCGTAACGGGACCGGATGTAACACGGTGTTCTCCAACAATGTGTCGCTCACGGGCAGCGCGACGATTTACTTGCCATCGGGGAGCTATTCTAACTGCACGTTTTACGGGCAGACGGTCACTGGCGACAACAAGCAGAACTTTGTCGGCTGCCGTTTTGTCGGGCTCGTTCCATCCACTACGATCGAAACGGATGCCAATGCCGTGACGAACGGATGCTTCTCCGTCGGCTCATATCTGTTCCAGGGCGCCGTAGCGCTGACGAATTGCCTTGTCGCCGACAATTGCGTACAGAAGATATTCCGAAACAACAAGACGCCGTCGCCGGTCTCGATCGTGAACTGCACGATTGTCGGCAATCGGACGCAAGCGACATTCGACGAGTTCAAGATGAACGATGCCGCTTACAAGACGCCTGCCGAAGTGGTGAATACGATTCTTGCGCAAAATCTCTCTTGGGACGGAACGAAAACCGTAGACCTGTCCTATTCTATGGCGGATGACCGTAATGTTGCGTTCACGAACTGCTTCATCGGCCCGAATCGGTCCAGCATGGCCGTGCCGCTGTCTGAGGTTGGGACAATCACCAATGCCACCCCGCGCTTCGTCATGGACGGCACCAGGGATTCCTATGCACTTAAGCGCAGCTCTCCAGCGAGAAAGAGGGGCCTTGTGCAGAGGTGGATGACAGACGCGACGGACATTCGCGGCGAAGGCTTCTCGCGATTGCACGGCGAACAGGCACTTGCACTTGGTTCGGCAACGGTCGACATTGGCTGTTACGAGTGCTGGCTTGAGCCAGTTGGACTGACTCTTTCAGTCCGATAGCGCTGTTCGGTTCGACACGGTTGAGCCGGCGGCCGGGCTTGCGCTCGCCGGAGACAGCCTCTTTGTTCGTCGGTGAGACGGTCGGTTCCTTGATGTGACAGGCAGAGGCGCTCTCCTTGCTTGGACGCGGCGGACCTCCTTCCGCTCTGCCGCAGGCGCGGGGGCTGCGGGAACACTTTCGACGAGGTGTGGAAACTGATGGACGGGAAGACCGTATACGGGCATCAGGTGCACGCCAGCTACTTCCTCGACAGGCCGATGCCGAAGAGCTGCTGGCCGTGGATATCCAACCACTCGCTCGTCTGGCGGGCGGACGTGAAGCGCAACCTCGCGCTCCTTATCGACGAGCTGAAGCGCACCGGGCTGTCGAAGCGCATCGTGGGGGTGCACATAGCACCGTCGTGTTCTCCACGCTCTATTCGATCGACGCCACGCGCCGCGCCGCGCTTGAGGCCTTGAAGCGCGACGGGCGCACCCTCGTGTTCCTTACGGGCGTGGGGCGTTCCGGGGGCGCGGACGCGACGGGGGTTCTCCTTCGATGAGAGGAATCCTCCCGCAGACCACGCCGTCGTTGCGGGGGAGACGTGCTGGTTCAGGCTCGAACGGCTGTAGGGCCTGTGCCTTCTCATCGCCGACATTCATTCCCATATGGCCCGCCACATATGGCCCGCCACCGGCGGTGCGCACATGACTTCCGTACATTTTGGTATAATTCAGCCATGAAAAGGAATGGAATCGTCGGCATAGTTTATCTTGCGATAGGGCTTGCGGCCTCTGCCCCTGGAGGCGCCTGGGCCGATTCCGATCCCGTGCCCGAGACGGACGGGGAGGTGTGGAACCGTGGCGTAGACCTGTATCGCGCCGGCAACATGACCAACGCCATTGCGGTCTTGAAGCCTCTCATGCTTTCGAAGACGCATGGGGTGAGGGCGTCGGAGCTTGTCGGGGCGATAGAGTTCGCGCGCGGGCGGGAGCATTTGGGCGAAAGACCGGAAGAGGCCCTTCGAGCCATCGAGAGCGCGGCCACGGATCTTCAGGCGGCGCTTCGCTCCAATCCGAACGATGCCAGGATGAACCGCAATTTCACAAGGGCTGCGGACCGTTTGCCCGAGTTGCGCGAACAGGCGCACATAGAGAAGGCGTTGAAGGAGTTCGGGCAGCAGGACCCGTCAAGCCTGCTTGGCTCGGGTGTGCGCGAGGCCCGTTCGATCATGGTCGAGTTCCCCGTCGCGCTGACCAATGACGCACGCGCCGCAGTGTCAAGGTGCGAGGCGATGTCACGGCGCGTAGAGCGGTTGAGCGACATGTGGATTGCGCTGAAAAAGGGCGTGGCGCAGTCGGTCACCAACGAACAGCAGGCCATGACCATAACGGCGCAGGTTGACGAGGCCCGTGCGGCCACGGATTCCGCCGCAAAGTCGCTTGCCGATCTCGATCCTTCGGCGCAGTCGAGCCTTGCCAAGGCGGAGGCATCGCTGACGCGATTCTGGAAACTCGCCATCTTGCCGCCGGAGGCGTGCGACGAGGCTATCCTCTCCCAGAGCAATTCGCTGGCAAGGGCCGACATGGTGAACGGCAGGGACTGGCAGAGGGAGTCTCTCGACTACATGCACGCGTTCCGCGCCAAGTTCGAGCAATGGGCCCAGATGTACGGGCAAAAGGCGCAGTCCGACACGAACATGCCGCCGTTCACGGCCGAGGCGCAGGCGGAGATAAAGAGGCTCGTGGACGAATCCATCAAACTGCAGGAGGAGCTTGCGGTTGACGATGAACGGCTGTCAAAGGCCAAGCCTGACCGCCGAGGGGGTGGCCGGGCCGCAGATCATGCGGCAAAGGAATTCCGTGTGCTTGAGAAGCTGAACAGGATACGGGAACTGCTGCCGAAGGACAAGAATGGCGGCGGACAGAACCAGCAGCAGGGCGGGGCCCAGAACCAAAGCCAGGGCAATGATCGGCAGAATCAGGACAAGGATGACGGCAAAGACAAGGATCAGCAGGACAAGGGCCAGGATCAGCAGGACAAGGGCGACCAGCAGAAGGACGACGGGCAGAATCAGGATCAGGACAAGAAGGACGAGAATGGGCAGGAAGCCCCTCGTGACGGGCAGGATGAACAGCAGACCGAGGCGGATGGCAAGGATGACCGACAGGTGGAGGACGTGCTGCGCAAGGCGCAGGAGCGCAACGATCAGCATGAGGCGGACAAGAAGGCCCGCATGAGAAACATGCCGCTTCCGTCAAACGACCGGGATTGGTGAAGGTGTAAGATGCTTAAGTCCAAGGTGATTCTCGCGGCAACCCTCATCGCTTCGCTTTGCCAGGCTTCTGACATCGCGGTTGTGGCGCCGAAGTCTGGTTTTGGGCTGAGCCTCGGGCGGCACATTGTGCGTTGGCTCGGGCAGCACGACATCAAGGCGGATTTCGTTGACGAGAATGCCGTTGGCGCGGGATTGTCCGGAAAACGCCTGGCGTATCTGGTGATGCCGAAGGAGTCCCATTATGCTGCCTTGTCCACATTTGCGCGTGGCGGCGGAAGGATGTTTGCGTTCTATTCCGATTCCGCAAAGGTCGCTTCTCTGTTCGGGGTGAAGCTGGGCGCATACAGGAAAGCAGACGGCTCTGGAACCTTCTCTAAGATATCGTTCGGGAAGACCGCTCCACCCGGCGCACCGGCGGAGATCGTACAGAGTTCGGCGAACAT
This sequence comes from uncultured Kiritimatiellota bacterium, assembly GCA_934667425.1. Lineage (GTDB taxonomy): Bacteria > Verrucomicrobiota > Kiritimatiellia > RFP12 > UBA1067 > UBA1731. The sequence continues at coordinate 8,736 of CAKULV010000018.1, forward strand.
CTTTTGCGCATACGCCGTGCCGGGGAAGTCCCGCGTTATCGCGACATGGTTCGACCGGGCCGGTCGTTCGACTGGCCAGGCGGCCGTCATAGCCTCGAATGCCGGCTGGTGGATGACGCACGTTCTGCTTGCCGATGGCGACGAGAAGGCGAAGTCGCAGTTTCTTGCGTCCGTCGCCGGAATGAGCGTTCCAGGCACCTGGAGCCACAAGGCATTCCTGGCGAAGCGCAAGGCCGGACAGGAGGCGGACCGCCGCTATGCGCTTGCGCAGAGCCCGCGAGCCGGGGAGGTCCGCGCTGTTTGGGAGCATTCGGGGCAGGGCCTCTATCCGGGAGATTGGCCGAGAACATTCCGCGAACTCCAGAGATACGGCATCACGGATATCTTCGTCAATGTGGCGGGTGCGTCATTCGCGCATTACCCGTCCAAGGTTCTGCCTCAGAGCCAGGTGTACGCGCAGCAGGGCGATCAGCTTGCGGCGTGCCTGTGCGCCTCCGCAGGCACGGGCATTCGGGTGCATGCTTGGATAATGTGCTTCAACGGGACGAGGGGAACGGCCTCCCGGCTTGAGACGTTCGCGAAACGGGGTTGGCGACTGAAGGACAAGAAGGGGCGGCTTACGGAATACCTCGATCCGTCCAGCGCGAGCCTCAGGGAGTATCTTCTTTCCGCGATCGATGAAGTCACGAGGCGTTATGCCGTGCAGGGTGTGCATCTCGATTTCGTAAGGTGGTATGAGGGATCGAAGCTGCCGCCTGATGCGGCGAGCCACGTCGGCAATTTCGTGGCTCAGGCGAGAGGACGGGTGAAGAGGGTTCGGCCCTCTGCCATTTTCACGACGGCCGTGTTCGGGAAGTACCCAAGTTGCGTAGGCGCGGTAGGCCAGGACTGGGAGAGCTGGCTTGACGCGGGCATCGTGGACTGGATAGTGGCCATGAACTATCTCGAGGACAACGCCAAGTACGCGGCCTGCGTCCGGCAGCAGTGCCGCACCCCCGCCCATGCAAAGCGGATAGTGTCGGGCATTGGCGTGACCGCTATCGAATCCAGGCTTGGCGTGCGGCAGGTGATAGATCAGGTGAATATCGCCCGCCGGAACGGCGCCGCCGGCGTCGCGTTCTTCGACTTGGACTATACCCTCGTGAACGACATATTGCCGTACCTGCGCATAGGTTTGTTCAGGTAGGCTGTGCGCGGAGAGCGACTGCAATTAATGTGGAGAAGAACGGATGAGAGATTACGGAAAAACGGTTGAGGCGCTGCGGCGCCGCGGATACGACGCGGCTCTCGCGGCGACGAAGGAGGATGCCGCCGCCATCGTCATGAAGGAGGCCGAGACGGCCAGGTCTGTCGGCTGGGGCGGGTCCGAGAGCGTGAAGGCCCTGGGTGTGCGCGAGGCGCTTTTGGCCTCAGGCAAGGAGATTCGCGATCACCAGACGATCATGGATCTGTTCCTGCTGTCGGCCAACGCAATTACGGAAGATGGGGTGATCGTAAACATCGACGGCACAGGCAATCGGGTTGCGGCGTCCATCTACGGGCCGAAGCGCGTCGTGTACGTGATAGGCAGGAACAAGATCGTCGCCGGGGGCGTACTGGAGGCCATCGGCCGCGCGAAGCGCTGCGCATGCGGCCCGAACTGCCGTCGGCTCGGCAAGCGCACGCCGTGCGCGGAGACGGGCCTTTGCGCCGACTGCAACTCTCCCGACCGCATCTGCAAGGTGACGGCCATATTCGACCGGTGCCCATCCCGTACGTCTACGCTCGTCATGCTTGTGGATGAGGATTTGGGCTATTGACGTGAATGGAGGTTGGAGATCATGTGTTGCCATCACGGGAATTCGCTGTCAGAAAGCGTGGGCAGGCTGTCCTATGATCTTCGTAAGGCAAACATGCCGCAATAAGGAAAGGAAAAATAAAATGAACAAGAAATATGCTGTTGCAGTTGCTGTCGCAACGATGATGTGCGCAGGGGTTTGCCTTGCGCGTCCAGGCGGTCCTGGCCCCGGCGGCCCTGGTCCTGGCAGACCTGGTCCGGGCAGGCCTGGCCCCGGCATGCATGGCGGAGGTCACAGGGGGCATCGTCCACCACCGCCTCCCCCGCGCCATCGTCATGGCGATAGCTTCTGGGGGCGGGGCGGACGCAACTTCTGGCCCGGCTTTGTGGGGGGCTTTGTGGGAGGCGCGGTCGCCAGCACGATCGTAGAGCCTGCACCTGTCGTAGTGACTACGCCCACGGTCGTGACCACGCCAACCGTCGTCCAGCAGCCCGTCGTCGTCCAGCAGCCCGTCGTCGTGGCACCTGTCACGCAAGTCCAGAACGTATGGGTTGAGGGACGCTATGTCGATCAGGTACAGGCGAACGGGGCGGTGATCCGCGTTTGGCAGCCCGGACACTACGAGCAAAGGACGATCACGGTTCAATAGCCGTTTCCATGCGGAGTCAGTCGCTTCGCCGAGTTGTGCTATAATGGGCGCAAAGGAGATTCCAGAATGAACAGAAGAGAGTTTATCGCAAGTGCCGCGCTTGCCGGCGCGGGGGCAGCCTCGGGTTGCGCCAATGCTGGCGGGGCTGCACACCAGTGCGGTTGCGGCCCTGCCCTGAAGCTGTGCCTTCAGTGGGGGGCCATCCCGGTTGCGGATGACATGAACGCGAAGCTTGACTATCTTGAAGCGAACGGGTATTCCGCCGTTGAGATCCCCACCGGGAAAAACGGCGAATGGGTGCTCGAAAAGGGCGAGGCGTTTGGCAAGGCAATGGCGGGCCGCAAGCTTTCGTGCGCCACCGCCTGCGGGCCAAGCCGCTTTGACTATGCCGACAGCAGGAAGAACGAAGCCGAGGTCGCCAAGTTCCTTCCGCTGCTTGAGATCCTCGGCGGGCTGAAGTCCACCGGGCTTATAATCTGTCCGGCACGGGCGAAACCCGAGGTGGGGCTCAAGGAACTGCGCGAAGATTTTGTCGCCAACACAGGCCGTCGGCTTGCCGAGAAGGCCGCTAAATGCGGAACGGCGATAGTGCTTGAGCCGCTGCAGCGCAAGGAGACGCCTTTCCTGCGCCAGGTGTCCGACGGCGCAAAGATGGCGCAGGAGATCGGCCCCGGATGCAAGGTGATGGCGGATCTGTGGCACATGACGTGGGAAGAGGCGAACGACCGGGCGGCGATTCTTGCCGCCGGCGACCTTCTCGCCCACGTCCACATAGCCTCGCGCAAAAACCGAAAGATACCTGGATCGGACGGCGCCGCCGACGACTACCGTCTTGCGTTCCGCGGCCTTAAGGAGATCGGCTACAAGGGTGTAGTGTCGCTTGAGGCCGGATGGGTGCCGAAGGGGAAGGACGCGAAAGGGCGGGCGATATTGCCCGACCTCGCGGAGCGTCACCATATTTTGACTAACATGTGCGAACTGCTGCGCAGGCAGTGGGTGGAATGCTAACAGCAAGAAAGGAAAAATCAAGGATGAACAGGAGAACGTTCCTCAAGTCGGGTTCGGTGTTTGCGGCGGCAGGCATGGTCGCCCATGCGGGCATAGCAGGCCTGGCGGCAGGCAAGAAGGTGATAAGGGTGGCGGTTGTCGGTTGCGGCGGACGCGGCACCGGCGGCATGTGGAAGCCCGCGAACGCCCAGGATTTCTACAAGTTCGGCGCACTTGGCAACATGCTGCAGGCGGCGGAGATGCTTCGCAAGGAAGGCGTCGACGTCACGGTAAAGCCGGTGGCGTTTGCGGACTATTTCCTGAAGAAGGCCGAATTCGCGGCAGAGAAGTTCGGAGTTGACAAGAAATTCGCGTTTGGCGGCGCCAATGGCTACAAGAAGGCCATTGAGATGCCAGAGGTCGACGTCGTGATATTGACCACGCCGCTGAACTTCCGCCCTATCCACACCATGGCCGCCGTAAACGCCGGCAAGCACGTGTTCGCGGAGAAGGGCGTGGCCGTAGACGCGCCCGGCGTTCGCCTGATGATGGAGGCCTCGCGCATCGCCGCAGAGAAGAGGCTGTCGATCGTGTGCGGAACGCAAAGGCGCCACCAGCGCGGGTATCTACTTCAGAAGAAGGCGCTTGACGAGGGTGTGCTTAGTCCTATCCTTGGTGGAGAGGTGTACTGGAACAGCAGGGTGCCGTGGGTGCGCGAGCGCACTCCGGAGATGTCCAACAAGGACTACCTCTGCAACAACTGGCTGAACTTCACGGAGCTTTCGGGCGACCATATCTGCGAACAGCATGTCCACAACATCGATGTCGCGAACTGGTTCATCGGACGCTTCCCCAAGACCGCCCTGGCGTTCGGAGGCCGCATGCGTCGCGTATCTGGGAACCAGTACGACTTCTTCTCGGCAGACCTTGACTACGGCGAGGGGGTGCACATACACTCCATGTGCCGTCAGATCAGCGACTGCAAGAATGACGTGCGGGAGTTCTTCCGTACGGCCAATGAGACGATAGCCGGTGGCCAGATCGCAAAGAAGGTGGGCGGCAAGAAGATCGAGCTCGCCGGCGATTTCGCCGACGTGAATCCGTATGTGCAGGAGCATGTCGATCTCCTGAAGAGCATGCTTGGGGCAGGCCCATACCTCAATGAAGGCAAGGATTGCGCACTGTCCACCGCGTGTGGCGTGATGATCAGGCTTTCGGCGTACTCGGGGCAGATGGTCTCCATGGCGGATATCCTGCGCAATGCCTCGTCTCCGTTCTACAGTCTCGAATGCAGGCCCACGCCGGCGGATTTCGAGATGGAAGGGGACGTCCCGATGCCGGAATACGGCGACGACAGGTTCCCTCTGCCCGGAAAGCCCTGGGAATCCAAGAAGGCTTGATCTGCGCGGAGCCTGATATGTCTGACAGAGTCGTACTTGCCGGCAACATAATAGTAGACAACGTTAAGACCATCACCGCCTGGCCGAAGAAGGGGATGCTCGTGCCGATCACGTCGGTGCGCAGATCCCCCGGCGGCGCGGTGTCCAACAGCGGCATAGACCTCAAGAGGCTGGATCCGTCGATTGAGGTCGCCGCTGTCGGAAAGGTCGGGGCCGACGATGCGGGCGACTTCGTCACCGGCTTTCTGCGCGAGAACGGGCTTGACGTATCCGGGGTGCGGAAGGTCGATGGAGTTCCTACGTCGTTTACGGACGTGATGACGGTAGCGTCGACCGGCGAGAGGACGTTCTTCAATATGCACGGGGCCGACTCTATGCTCACGCCTGACGACATAGATCCGGCTTTGCTTGGCTGCGGACTGTTCCACCTTGGATACCTGCTTCTGCTTGATGGCCTCGATGCGGAGGACGAAGAGTTCGGGACAAAGGCGGCCCGGCTCCTCGCAAAGGTGCGGGCGGCCGGGATCAAGACCTCCGTGGATATCGTCAGCGAACAGTCCGCCCGCTTCGCCCGCGTGGTGAGGCCATCGCTGAGGCACTGCGACTATGTCGTGATAAACGAGGTGGAGGGGGCTATCGCCACAGGCCTTCCCGCCGGCTGCGGGGACGGAAAGGTTTCCGTAGCGTGCCTGCGCCGCATCTGCGAGGGCCTGTTCGGCCTTGGGGTGAAGGAGCAGGTAGTGGTGCATTCGCCGGAACTGAGCGTATCCCTCGACAAGTCCGGGAACTTTACGGCCGTGCCGTCGCTCGATCTTCCGAAAGGATGGATAAGGGGGTCTGTCGGGGCCGGGGACGCTTTCTGCGCCGGAATGCTTTATTCGTTCGCAAGGGGGATGTCTTCCGAAGAGGGGATGAGGCTTGCGTCGTGCGCGGCGGCGATGAATCTTTCCGTCGGGGATTCCGTGTCGGCTGCGCGTTCCCTTTCCGACACCATGGAGCTTGACGCACGTTTTCCCCGCAAGCCTCTCTGCACTTGATTTGAAGGTCTGGATTTCGTACAATATGCGCCATGAAGCGGAAACTCAAATTCAAACGTATTTTGCTTAAACTCTCCGGCGAAGTACTCGCCAATCGCGAGACCGGTGAATGCATTGACCCCAAGCGGCTCGCGTTTATGGCCGAGCGCGTCAAAAAGATCCACAAGCTCGGCTGCGAAGTGGGAATCGTGCTTGGCGGCGGCAACATCTTCCGTGGGCTTTCCGGTTCGGCGAAGGGCGTCAACCGCGTGACCGGCGATTCGATGGGGATGCTCGCGACGATCATAAACGGCCTCGCGATGATGAACGCCCTTGAGTCCATAGGCGTCCCGACCAGGGTGATGACGGCCATCGAGATGCCGAAGCTGGCGGAGCCGTTCATACAGCGGAAGGCGATACGCCACTTCGAGAAGGGGCGCGTGTGCATTTTTGCAGGGGGTACCGGGAACCCGTACTTCTCCACGGACTCGGCGGCTGCGCTGCGCGCCAGCGAAATCGGTGCGGATGCGCTGCTGAAGGCCACAAAGGTTGATGGAATATACACGGCCGACCCGATGAAGGATCCCAAGGCGAAGAAGTATGGTTCGCTCAGGTACGAGACGGCCATAGAGAAGCGGCTCAAGGTCATGGATTCCGCCGCTTTCGCGCTTTGCATGGACAACGACATCCCGATAGTCGTGTTCGATTTCTTTGACGGCAATGCCCTTGAACGTGTCGTGAAGGGCGAGGCCGTCGGCACTCTCGTTACGGACAAGTAGTCAAGGAGCATTGATATGGATCTTGCTGGGCAGATGAACAAGGTCGCCGCGCAGTCTGAGCTGGTGACTAAGATACGCGAAGAGGTTTCCAAGGTTATTGTAGGACAGGAAAAGCTGGTTGACCGTCTGGTGCTTGCACTGATAACCGATGGCCACATTTTGCTTGAAGGTGTCCCGGGGCTTGCGAAGACCCTGAGCGTCAATACCTTGGCGAAAGTGCTGGGCCTTGATTTCAGGCGGATCTCCTTTACTCCGGACTTGCTGCCGGCCGACGTGGTGGGCACGCTCGTCTACTCGCCGAAGACGGGCGAGTTCACGCCGAAGAAGGGGCCGGTCTTCACGAACCTCCTCCTCGCGGACGAGATCAACCGCGCCCCGGCGAAGGTGCAGAGTGCTCTCCTGGAATCGATGCAGGAGAGGCAGGTCACGATCGGCGATGAGACGTACAAGCTGCCTCAGCCGTTCCTCGTGCTCGCCACGCAGAACCCGATCGAGCAGGAGGGTACGTATCCACTGCCGGAGGCGCAGGTCGACCGTTTCATGTTCAAGTGCCTCGTCGAGACGCCATCGAAGGCGGACGAACGCCGCATAATGGAGCGGTTCGCGCAAGGCGCAAAGCCGCCGGAGGCGAACAAGGTGGCAACGCCAGAGGACATCGCGACGCTACGTGCGACACTTAGGGAAGTCTATTGCGACGAGAAGGTCGGCGACTACATCCTCGACATCGTCTTCAAGACGCGCGAGGCAAGCGAAATGATTCAGATCGGCGCCTCGCCTCGCGCTACGCTTGCCCTGAACAAGGCGGCGCGCGCGAATGCTCTTGTGCATGGCCGCGCCTACGCGACGCCGCAGGACGTGAAGGAAATCGCGCACGACGTCCTCCGCCACCGCATCCTCCTCACCTACGAGGCGGAGGCCGAGGGCATCACGTCCGACAAGATCATCGACAAGATCCTCTCCGAAGTCCCGGTGCCGTGAAGGCCGCGTTCGCGGCTGGGTGGTGACGACGGAGCTTTGGGGCAATGAAGCGCGCGGGAAACCAGATTGTCCTGGTCGGGACGTACCGGCCGGAGAACGCGGCCTGGATCGCCGGGAGGCGGCTCTACAACCTGCCGCTCCCGAAGTGCGGCAGGCTCGCGTTCCATGGGCGCGTCGGCGGCATCGTCCTCTTCGCCGAAGGGGCGCGTCCGCTCGCGTTCACGGTGCGCTTCAAGGAGGTTGCCGACCGCGCGAAGCTCGCGGCCCTGGGCTATTCCCTCGCCGCGCCGTCGAAGGCCCACGGCGAGGCGTATGCGCTCTACGAGCTGACGGCGGCGACGACGCCCCTGAAACTGCTCGGACGCAAGACGGCGGAGGTCTATGTCTGTTCGTCGCGCTGTCCGCGCATTCGGATCGATGCCGCGTTTTACGCAAAGCCGTATCCGAAGACGGGCGGGCGCTCGATGCCGCTGCTCTTCGACAGCCTCAAGCCCTATATCGAGAAGGGCCTGACGGCGACCGCGTTCGACCCCGTGCAGATGGATTTCTTTGATGAACTGATTCCTGTTGTCGCCGGGGCATTGTCGACAGAAGGGAACGAGTTACGTTTGGCGACCGTTTTCAGCGGCATTGGCGCGATTGAGCAGGCGTTGCTGCGGACTCATGTAGACCATGAAATCGTGTTCGCGTGCGACAACGGCGACCAAACCCCGTTTGTCTGTGGTGCGGTCGAATGGCAAGAATGCGTGGATGCGTTTAAGAAATTGAGCCGCGATGTTGATACGCTGATGCCTGTGTCAGAGAGCCAACGTTGGGCGGCGGACATGATTCGTGGTCAGCGCGACACCATTCAAGCACTCCTGAACGGGGCACCCGCCATGAGCAAGCGCCCCGACCGCGAGCTGAAGGATCGCGTCCAAATGCTTTATGAGGCACTGGGGTTCTATCAGTTCCGCGTCACATGGGAAGCCGAGGCTGATTGGCGCAAACGCAAGCGGCTGGTCGATACGCTCTACCGTCCGCTGCTGCCTCGCAACAAGGTTCGGCAATCCTATTTGGCGAATTATCCAATCTCCGAGGATCGCTTTCACTGGAATGTGACATTTTTGGAGGGGCGGCCTTATCGAGGAAAGGTTGATCTCTTTGTCGGGGGAAGTCCCTGCCAGTCGTTCAGCCTCGTCGGGAAGCAGATGGGACTGTCCGACACGCGGGGGACGCTTTTCTACGAATATGCTCGGCTCGTCTCTGAAATCCGCCCGAAGTGCTTCATCTACGAAAACGTTCGTGCGCTCTTGAGCAATGACGGCGGGCGCACATGGAAGACGATGTCCAAGGTGTTTACGGACCTCGGCTACGACTGGAAGCATCAGGTGCTGAACGCGAAGGACTATGGCATCCCCCAGAACCGCGAGCGTGTCTTTGTCGTTGGCTTTCGCAAGGATCTCGGCGTTGGAGATCGCTTTGAATTTCCGAAGCCGAAAAAACTTGAGACGACGATGCAGGATTTTTTGCTGGATGTCGTGCCGGGGAAATACTACCTTCCCGAAAAAGGCGTGAAGTTCGTTCTCGACGAGGGAAATCTCACGAAGCGCTACACGCAGGTCGATGGCAAGGTTCAGCTGTGCCAGAAAAAGAACCAGCAGTTCAATTGGCATGGGGATTTCGTCTTTGTCGATGAGGGCACTGCCAAATCGTTAGGAATGCCGGAGATGGAGAAATACTACCTGTCCGAGAAGGTTAGGAAGTATGTCCTTGCGACTGGCACGAAGACGTTTTATTCGCGACCGAAGACGGACTTGGCGATTGCCCGACCATTGCTGACTTCCATGCACAAGATGCACCGTGCCGGTGTGGACAACTACATTACGCGGGAGGGGCGGATTCGCAAGCTTGCGCCGCGTGAATGTCTGCGCCTGATGGGATTCAGCGATACGTTCAAGATCGTCGTGCCGGACACTCCGATGTACCAGCAGGCAGGGAACGCGATTGTCGTTGACGTGTTGGTGTCGATTTTGGATTCGATCAAGAAAGCCATGCCGGGCATGATTTCAAAGGAGGGTCGAGGATGAAAATTGAAGGTCGTGAATATGCGTTCCAAGACGTCTCTCGCGTCTTGACCGTGCCGGACTGCAACGTCCTCGGACCGAATAAACTCGGTTCGGGAAATGGCGAGGCAAAGTTCTATTTCGGGTCGAAATCCGACTTGAGGAAATTTGCCTGCGGAAAGAAGACTCTAGAATGCTTTTTTCTCAAGAGCGATCTATTGAACTATATGCAGGCGGCCCGGAAAGAGTATTCCTGTCCGACGCAGAATTACGCGGGGAAGCGCGAGATGCCGACACTGTGGGCGACGCGTGTTGAACAGATTTCCAAACTGCCGGATGTCATCGAATTCACAGTGGAGATTCAAACGCAGATTGAGGGTCCGCGAGGGTATATCAATTCGAGGGATGAGGCCTACAAGCTGTTTCGCACGTTGTCATTGCCACTGATCAGTTACATTTCCATCATGCGGTTGAAAAGCCCGAATGGAAAGACCGTCTACTACTGGAAGCTGTTCGTTGACTTCAATGCGATCGTTCAAAGGGGCATTGTCCCGCAGGTCTTCACGTATGGCAAAAAAGCCGAGGAACATGAGGAGAAACGAGTTGTTGAGACGAAAGCTAAGGGCTATGGACGGGATTCGGCGGGCCAGCGCAGATTCCGTGACAAGTTGCTGGAGGAGTGTCCGTATTGTCCCTTCACGAAGATCTCGGACGAACGGTTGCTTGTGGCAAGCCATATCAAGCCCTTTGCCGTGTCGGAAGAGACGGAGGCGTTTGACCCGAAGAACGGCTTTACGCTCTCGCCGCTCTACGATAGCCTGTTCGATCAGGGTTTCATTTCGTTTGACGAGAAGAAGTGCCTCATGGTCTCGAACTGGCTTTCGCCCTCCAACCAAGAGCGCTGTCACATCAAGAGCGGCGATTTCGTTCAAATGCTGCCGTTGGATGAAAAGCGTGAGTTCTACCTGAAGTATCATCGCCAATATGTGTTCAAGGGGTAATGGCGAAGATGCGAGAGTTTACAAGATTGGATCGGCAGAAAGTCCTTGAATACGTTGAGGATGCGGTTACCGCACAGGGAGGGGTAATCTTGAAAGTCCTTCAGATGAGGACTGTTGTTAAGTTCTTCATTGTGGATTGCGCTATTTGGAATGTTGCGGATCATGTGAATCAGAGACTTGGGAAGTTCGCTTATCCGTGGGAATCGTGGGCTTCCAAACAAAATTTGCTGAGGGTTGGTTGGCGTGTTCATGGATGAGTGTAATGCAAAACCGTAAAAAGAGAAATTGCGAGGTGAAACTGGCGCTGCCCACAAAGGGCGAGATCACCCCCTTGGGCAGAGATCGCTTCTCCGTGTCTCACCCCTCTAGCGACTGCTTGCGCGGCTCGCTTCGCTCGGGGGATAAGTGCCTCCGTGAGGGACTTCCCCTTGCGCGACCGTCACTGTTTGCTTTAACACAGAGCGGCCTGCGGCCGGGCGAAGGGAGGCGGACGGGAGGTTCGCGCCGTGCGCTTCGTCCGCCCCGTTCGCACACTCATTCCCATTTGGCTTTTGGGCATGTTCCGTTTTCGGGGCTTCTGACGCGCAAGAGCTGTTCGCGGAATGTGCGAAGCGCCCCTCCCGCGACGCTCCCCTTGCCCCGCGAAGCGGCTCTGTGTTTCATTAAAAAACATCAGGGACAGGACGAGGGGATTTGTTTGCGGTCTCATCAAACAAGAGGAGCGGCGGCATGACGTTGATTGAACAGATCGCGCAGGGCGAGAACGCCTCGCTTGAGTTCAAGGAGGCGCGGCCGAAGGATTCGCTGAAGTTCGTCAAGACCGTCGTGGCGTTTGCCAACGGACGTGGTGGGCGGTTGCTGTTCGGCGTCGAGAACGAGACGGGACGGATCGTCGGCATTCCGCGCGAGAAGGTCGCCGCCGAAATGGACGCCATCGTCGATGCGGTCTCAAATACGTGTTCGCCGCGCATCTCCATCGACGTGAAGCCCGCTGTCGTCGACGGCAAGTCGCTGATTGCCGTGGACGTGAAGAGCGGCGAAAAGACCCCGTACTCGGTCACGGCACTTGGCCTCCGCAAGGGGACATTCGTGCGCGTCGGCGCGACATCGCGGCAGGCCGAGGAGCATACGTTGAAGGGGTTGATTCTGTCCGGCGACAACCTGAGCTTCGACAGGCAAGAGGCTTCAGGCGTTACGGTCAAGGCCGCCGACATCGCAGAGACGTGTCGCCTCATGACGGAGATTGCCCGCCGGAACTGCACGACGGAGGCTGAACGGCGCGAGATCAAGGACATGACGGCGACGCGACTGGTGTCGATGGGGCTGCTGAAACGTCGGGGCGGAAAGCTCTTTCCGACGTACGGCTACTGCATCGTTGCGGGATTGCCGGCGGAAGATGTCCTTTTCCCTCAGGTCAAGTGCGGTGCGTTTCGCGGCGTGGCGAAGGGCGATTTTGTCGATCGTCGGACGTGTGAAGGCGGAATCGTCTCGCAGATAGACGAGGCTTACCAGTTCGTGCTGCGCAACATTCGCGTGGGGACGGAACTGGTCGGCACGGCGCGGAGGGACGTCTACGAGTTGCCGATCGACGCGATTCGCGAGGCTATCTGCAATGCGGTCTTCCATCGCGACTACCTGTCGCCGTCGTGTGTCTACGTGGCCATTTACGACGATCGGCTGGAAGTCGTCTCGCCGGGAGGCCTTGTCCGCGAGATGACGATCGAGGACGCGCGGAACGGCTTCTCGAAGATTCGGAATCATGCCGTCGGCGCGGCGTTGGAGTACATGGGCGAGGTCGAAGGCTGGGGCGGCGGCGTTTCGCGCTATTTCGTGGCGTGTGAAAAGATGGGTCTTCCGCCGCCTGTCGTCGCGGAGGAGTCGGCGACGCTGAAGGTGACGTTTTATCGGATGCGCCAGACGCTGACGACAGGAAAGGCCGTCGCGAAAAGTAAGGAGAAAAGTAAGGAGAAAAGTAAGGAGAAAAGTAAGGAGAGAATCCTGGCTGCGCTTGCGAGTCGTCCGGAATGGACGACGGCGGATCTGGTGCGGGAAACGGGGCTTTCGCGTTCGGGGATTGAAAGGAATCTTCGTCTGCTCAAGGCGGAGGGCCGTCTGCGGCGGGTCGGCGCGGACAACGGCGGAACCTGGCAGGTGCTGAAAGCGTAATCTGACGATGTTTGATACGGAGGCTTCTGATTGTCATGACTGACGTAAAGGAACTGATGGCGAAGGTGGGGAAGATAAGGATACTCACCAACAAGCTGATAGACGACCAGCTTGCGGGCGACTACCACTCGACCTTCAAGGGGCAGGGCGTCGAATTCGACGAGGTGCGTCCCTATGTGCCCGGCGATGATGTCCGCACAATAGACTGGAACGTCACTGCACGCACAGGCGAGCCATTCATAAAGCGCTTCAGCGAAGAGCGTGAACTCACCGTGCTTTTCCTCGTGGACATTTCCGGCTCGCAGTCGTACGGCAGCGTAGTGCGTTCCAAGGCCGAGCTCGCCGCAGAGGTCACCGCCCTCCTGGCGCTCACGGCGATAAGGAACCAGGATAAGATAGGGCTGATCCTGTTTTCGGACAGGATAGTGAAGTTCATCCCTCCACGCAAGGGACGGCAACCTGTCATGCGCATTGTACGGGAGGTGCTTGCCGCAGAGGATGATGCGGTTGGCGGTACGGATGTCGCCGGGGCAATCCGCTTCTTGAACGGAGTCCAGAAGCGGAAGTGCGTAGTGTTTCTCGTGTCCGACTTTCAGGATTACGGCGCACAGGGTGAAAATGCGGGAGACAGCGGCGATTCGCACCATCAGGCATCTTGGAAAAGGCTGCTCCAGGTGATGTCCAGAAGGCACGATGTGGTGTGTGTCGCGGTGTCCGATCCAGCCGAGCGGAGCCTGCCCGATGCAGGCCTTGTGGAGCTTGAGGATCCCGAGACGGGCGAACTTGTCCTTGTGGACACGTCGGATAGGCGTGTGCGCGATTCCTTTGCCACAGCGGCGGCGGAAGAGGAGGATGATCTCATGAAGTTCTTCAACAGAAGCGGGATCGATCACATATCGATATCTACTGACCGTCCCTATGTCAACGAGGTGCGCACGCTGTTCAAGCGTCGCGCGCGCAAACGGTAGAGGAGTGTTTGGCGATGGATGGCGATGTGATGGCTGATGGCGAACGCAAGGTTTCGGACAAATGGTCTAGGGCCATGCGTTTCCTTTCGCACGATGGCGGTCCGTTCGCGCAATTCGTGAAGTACGGCGTAATCGGCGTGCTGTCGACCTGTGTGCAGACGGGCATATTCTACGTGCTTGCCGCAACGTGCCTGAAATGTCTCACCCCAGACGACTTTGCCGTGAAGCTTTTTGGGCTGCCCCATGCCACGTTCACGGGCAATGAGGCATGGTATGCCTCCCGCGGAATGCTTGCCGCGTTGGCTACGGCCAGCGGCTTTGTCGTGGCCAACGTGTTCTGCTGGCTGATGAACCGCTGGTTTGTGTTCACGCCTGGGAAATACAAATGGCACATTGAGCTTGCGATGTTCTTCGGGGTATCCACAGCCGCGACCTTGATGGCTCTCGGCGTCATGAAGGTGCTGATCGACCAGTTCGCGATCATGACTACGGTTGCCGTTGTGGTAGAGATCGTGGTTTCCTTCTTCGTCAACTTCTTCATGCGCAAGTTCGTCATCTTCAAGGGGTGACGATGCCATCTGCGGTTGACGATCGCGCCTCCGTTCGACAGGAAGAGCATGCTTGGTGGCGCCGGAAACTCATGTCTGCGCCGGCGGCGATTGATGTTGGATGCGGTAATTGGTATAATTAACGCTTTCTTGGAGGTGTAATGGTGAAGAAGGATGACAAAACTCTGCAGGTCGAATACCTGAAGAAGATTCTCAACTCAAGGGTCTACGATGTGGCGTCCGAGACCCCTCTGGATGAGGCTGTAGGGCTCTCGCGCAAATTGGGGGCGAGGTTCCTGCTGAAGCGCGAGGATCTCCAATGCGTACACTCGTTCAAGCTGCGCGGCGCGTACAACAAGATGTCCCAGCTTCCAAGGGAGGCCCTCGCGAAGGGCGTGCTGGCGGCCTCTGCCGGAAACCATGCGCAGGGAGTGGCCCTCTCGGCCAGAAAGCTCGGATGCAAGGCGACGATCGTGATGCCGGTGACGACTCCTGAGATAAAGGTGAATGCGGTCAAGGGCCTTGGCGCACAGGTCGTCCTGGCGGGAGACAGTTATTCAGATGCCGCCGAAGCTGCTGCCAGGCTTGTCAAGGAGCGCAAGCTCACGTTCATCCCTCCGTATGACGACGAGGATGTCATTGCCGGCCAGGGAACCGTGGCGATGGAGATAATCAGGCAGAACCCCGGCGCACTCGATGCCGTGTTCGTCCCCATCGGCGGCGGCGGCTTCGCCGCAGGCGTGGCGGTATACATCAAGGCCGTGCGTCCGTCCGTGAAGGTGTTTGGGGTCGAACCTGAGGATTCGGACTGCATGGACCGATCCATCCGCGCGAAGAGGATCGTCGTCCTTGAAGAGCCCGGGCTCTTTGCGGACGGCGTGTGCGTGAAAAAACCGGGCCACATAACGTTCGACCTCTGTCGCCGCTTCCTCGACGGCATCGTCAAGGTCTCCACAGCTGAGACCTGCGCCGCGATAAAGGACGTGTTCGAGGCCACCAGGGCGATCTGCGAGCCCGCCGGGGCGCTTGCGCTCGCTGCTGCGAAAAAGGTCGCGAAACAGGGCGAGACGTATGCGTGCATCGTCTCAGGCGCAAACATGAACTTCGACCGCATACGGTTCGTCTCGGAGCAGACCGAGATAGGCGAGCACCGCGAGGCGATCCTGGAGTGCCGCATCCCGGAAGAGCGCGGTGCGTTCAAGACTTTCATACGCAAGCTGGGCCGCAGGAGCATAACCGAATTCAACTACCGCTACTTCGACGAGAAAAAGGCGTACGTGTTTGTCGGCCTTGCGGTCTCGGACCGTGCGGAGACGAAAAGGCTGATAGAACAGCTTGCAGCCTCGAAGATCGGCACGATAGACCTTTCGGACGACGAACTCGCGAAGGAGCACATCCGCCACATGGTCGGCGGCCACACGCGTGGCATAAGGGACGAGATCGCGTATGCGTTCGAGTTCCCGGAGCGCCCAGGCGCGCTGATGGATTTCCTTGAGGCGATATCGAACCGCTGGAACATCACGCTCTTCCATTACCGCAACCATGGCGCAGACCACGGGAAGGTGCTGGTGGGGATGCAGGTCCCGCAGGACGAGCGGGCGGCGGCGAACCGCGCATTCAAGGCGCTTGGGTATGCATTCAAGGATGTCACGAACAATCAAGCCTACAGGCTGTTCCTCGGCAATCGCGGATGAGCATGTGAGCATGTGGCGCGGGCTTCGCCAGAGTGTGATGCCA
This sequence comes from uncultured Kiritimatiellota bacterium, assembly GCA_934667425.1. Taxonomy (GTDB): domain Bacteria; phylum Verrucomicrobiota; class Kiritimatiellia; order RFP12; family UBA1067; genus UBA1731. Next base: position 24,788 of record CAKULV010000018.1, read on the forward strand.
GCGCCACGGAAGCAATGGAGCCGGTGCGGTGACCATCAGTGAGATAGCGGAGGCGGTCGGCGGCAAGGTCGCGGTCGATGCGCCCAATGCGGAGGCGTCGTGCGCATATGCGGGCGACTTGCTGTCGGACGTAATGGGGCACGCTGGCGAAGGATCCGTCCTGATAACCGTCCAGAACCACCTCAACACGATAGCGGTATGCACGCTCGTGGGGATCGCTGTGATCGTGGTCTGCCACGACCGTCCTGTGCCGCCCGACATGGCCGAGGCCGCAAGGCGCGAGAATGTGGCGATAGTCACAACGAGTTTGTCGCAGTACGCCGCCGCCATTGCGCTGCGGAAGCTGCCGCCATGCGAGAAGTGAGGGTGGCATGCACGCGACCTTGGCGGATATAGTCGCCGATACTGCCCAGAATTCGATCGAGGCGGGCGCAAGCAGGGTGGATGTTTCCGTCATCGAGGATGGAAGCCTCATCAAGGTGAGGGTGTCGGACAATGGGAAGGGGATGGATGCGCCGACGGTTCGCAGGGCGTTCGATCCTTTCTACACAGAGCCCGGCAAGCACGACAGGCGAAGGGTCGGCCTTGGACTCCCGCTCCTCAAGCAGTCGTGCGAGGCTTGTGGAGGAAGTGTGAGCCTAAAGAGCAGGAAGGGCGTCGGCACGGAGCTTTCGTACAGCTTCGATCCTTCGAACATCGACATGCCGCCGATCGGCAACCTGGCCGATTCCGTGGTTACGCTGTTCAACTACCCCGGCGATTTTGACTTGTCGTTCGCCCATCGCACGGCTTCAGGGGGGTATTCGATCTCTCGGAATGAACTTGCCGATGCCGTCGGTGGCCTGGATACCGTCGAGGGATTGACCCTCGCCCGCGAGTACATGCGCTCGCAGGAAGATGCGCTGCGATTCTCCGCACAGCCCAAATGATGTGCACTGTGACGACGATAGCGAACCCGGTGGTGAACTTCTGCCTGATACCCGAGACGGACTTCACCGCTGAGGGCCTGCTCAAGGCCCTCGAGCGCCGCTTCGCGAGCGGCAAGGCGCACACGGTCATCGTTGTCGCGGAGGGCGCCGGGCAGCGGCTGATAGAGGGGGAGTCGGCCGGGGTGGACGCCTCCGGGAACGTCCTGAAGAAGGATATCGGCGAAGGCGGACGCGACGATGGCCCCGTGACCGATGCTGATGGGCGGGCCTGTGCCGATGCTGGTGGAGTCCGGCGGGCGTGGAGCGGATTCAGCCGGACTTCGGGCGAAGGTCACGATCCGGGTCGCGGGGGAGAAGGAACCGTTGACGGTATTGGGTGGCCGTCATGCCGAATCTGGCCTTGAAGCGGTGCATGAGCTGTGTTGCATCCGCATAACCGCACCGCCTTGCGACTTCCTTTAGCGTGGTGTCGCTTGATCTCAGCTCGAAACAGACCACTTTGAGGCGTTCTTCCTCGATTGCCTTCCCGACGGATGTCTTGAGCAGTTCGCGGAATCTCAGATCCAGGAGCGGTCGCGATACGCCGAGGTGCGCGGCGACATCCTTCGGACCGATGCTGCGGCAGCAGTTCTTCCGGATGAAACCGATGGCCCTCTGCATCAATCGTCCAGAATGGGAAGCCGCGAGAGTCGAGCTGCGGTGCGTGACATGTTTGATTGGAAGAGCCATTATGTGCGGCTTTGAACTTCCGCTGCGCATCAGCGCGGAAAGCAGTGCGCCTGCGGCATAGCCGGAGCGTTCCTGGTCGGGGCGGATGCTTGAAAGCGTTGGTATGCAGTTCTCGCATAGCAGTTCATCGTCGTCAACGGAGAGAAGCGAGACGTCTCGCGGAATGGAAAGCCCAGACGCCTCGCAGGCCTCGATCACGGTGAGGGCCCGATCATCGTAGGCGGCGAGGATGCCTGTAGGCTTTGGCAGTGCCAGAAGCCATGCGCAAATCTCGGCGAAGTCGTTTTTGCCGAATGCCTTGGGCCGGAAGAAGCGGCATGTCGCATCGTGGCGTCGAAGAGCCACATCAAAAGCGACACCTCGTTGTCGGCTCCATTGCCGGTCTTGCACGTCAGGCACATAGCCATAGCTGAGACAGACGCCCTGTGAAAGGAAGCAATGCGCCGCGACGTCTCCGATGGAATCGGGGTCGGTCCTCACAACGGCCAGATTCTTGGTTCGAGATTTGACGGCCGGATGGTCGCCGGGATCGAGGACAACGAGTGGAATGTCGAGGCGTGCGAGATGCGAGAGGGCTTCGTGCGTTTCGCCCGAATGCTGCGGGTGGGCGTAAATCACCCCGTCAATGTCCCAATCCGGGAATTCGTCCACAGCCTGGGCCGTGCATTCCGGGATTGTCCTTTTGAGTCGCAAGTCCCATCTGACCTTGTGAGTGTGGAGGTATCGCATGAGTCCGTTGAATTGGCGCTGGCCTTTAGGTCGCGACAGGTCGACGGCTACCACAACGCGCTTGTTCCTTTTGCTCTTCATGGGGGGAAAGTATATCAGACCGAAGGCTCCGTGGCAAATTCAATTATTTGATATGACATAAATTTATAGTTTGGCAGACATATACTTTCAATGTGCGGAATTGTATAATTCGCGCCATGAAGGCAATGTGTATTGATGAAACCGGGAACTTCGTGTGGCGGGACGTGTCGGCTCCTGCCTGCCATGCCGAGTTTGATGTGAAGATACGTATTCGGGCGTGTGCGCTCAACCGCGCCGACCTGATGCAGCGCCAGGGCATCTATTCGCCGCCGGAGGGCTGGCCGGACTGGCCGGGGCTCGAGTGCGCGGGCGAGGTCCTGGAGTGCCCGGCAAACGGGCGCTTCAAGGTCGGCGACAGCGTCTGCGCGCTCCTCGGGGGCGGCGGCTACGCGGAGGAGGTCGTCGTGCCGGAGGGGATGGTGATGCCGATGCCGAAGGGCTTCTCGTTCGCCGAGGCCGCCGGCATCCCGGAGGTCTACGCGACGGCCTACCTCAACCTGAAGCTCGTCGGCGAGATCCAGGCGGGCGAGACGTTCTTCATCAACGGCGGCGAGGGCGGGCTCGGCATCGCGGCGATCCAGCTCGCGAAGCGCGTCTTCGGCTGCAGGGTGGTCGCGCAGGTCGCCTCGGACGCGAACGGCGCGTTCTGCCGCGAGGTCGGCGCGGACGTGACGGTCAACCGCTTCACGGGCGACCTCGTGAAGACGCTCGCGGCAAACCCGCCGGACGTCGCGATCGACCCGGTGGGCGGCCCGCTCATGGGCAAGTGCGTCGCGACGATGCCGTACCGTGGGCGCTGGATCTCGCTCGCGTCGATGGCCGGGCCGGAGACGGTCCTCGACGTGAACCTCCTCTGGCGCAAGAACCTGCGCGTCATCGGATCGACGCTGCGCTCGCGCACGCCGGAGGAGAAGGCGCAGATCCTCGCAGGGCTCGTGCGCGACGTCTACCCGGCGTTCGAGGCGCGGCGGTTCGCGCCGTTCGTCCACAAGGTCCTGCCGATCGCGGAGGCCGCCGAGGCCCACGCGATCCTCGAACGCGGCGAGAACCGCGGCAAGGTCGTCCTCTCTCTCTGACATGGACAGGCGCAAGACAGCCATTGCGACGATGTTCGCGCTCTACGGTCTGGTGGCGTTCGTGACGACGCTCGCCGCGCCGCTCGCGACAGTCTGGAAGGTGCAGCCGGAAGTCTCCGGCTCGAACGCCCTGGCGATGCTCGGCAACCTGATGAACTACCTCGCCTACCTGCTGATGGGCATCCCGGCGGGGCGTCTCTTGCATCGGATAGGATACAAGAGGACGGCGGTTCTCGGGTGCGTGACGGGCGGCGTCGGCATCATGGTCCAGTGGCTGTCGGGCGCGGCGCACGGGGGCTTCCCGGTCTATCTCGCCGGGGCGCTGACGAGCGGCATCGCCCTTTGCCTCCTGAACGTCGTCATCAATCCGATGCTCAACACGCTCGGCGGCGGCGGTTCGGGCGGCAACCGGCTCAACATGCTGGGCGGCACGTTCAACTCGTTCTGCGGGGCGCTGACGCCGCTCCTCGTGGGCGTGCTGGTCGGGACGGTGACGGCCAAGACGTCGCTCAGGGACGTCTATCCCGTCCTCTACATCGCGATGGCTGTCTTCTTCCTCGCGGCCGCCGTCCTGTCGTTCCTCCCGCTTCCCGAACGGCTGGAGAGCGATTCGGAGCCGAAAGCCGAGGGAAGGAAGGGGCCTCTTTCGTTTCCGCACTGCCGCTGGGGCGTCCTGGGCATTTTCCTGTTCATGGGCACGTCGATCGGCATCGCGGGGACGCTGAACCTCTGGCTGGTCTCGCTCGGCCATTCCGCGGCGACGGGCGGCTTCTTCTTCAGCGCCTACGTGATGCTCATGCTCGTGGGGCGGCTGACGATGAGCGCGTTCGCGCAGAGGATCCCCGTGCGGACGCTCCTGGCCGTCTCCAGCGCGGGGGCGCTGCTGCTCATCGCCGCCGGGCTGTGCCTGACGGAGGTGCGGCTCGCCCTGCCGGTCTTCACGGGCACGTCGCTGACGATGGAGAGCGTCCCGCTGACGGCGCCCGTCCTCGCCTGCTGCGGGCTCTGCACGTCGGTGATGTGGTCGAGCATCTTCTCGCTGTCCGTCGAGGGGCTCGGCGCGGCGACGGCCGCGGCGAGCGGCTGGTTCATGACGATGGTGGTCGGCGGCGGGATCATCCCGCTCGTCCAGAACTTCATTGCCGACCGGGCGGGCTTCCTCGTGTCATACGCGGTGCCCGCCTGCGTGTTCGCCTACCTGATCCTCTATTCTCTGAAGCTGTCGAAAACCAGATGAAGAAACCCCTGAAAGCCCTCTTCTACGGCATGAGCCACGAACACGCGCCCGGCAAGATCGCCTCGCTGCGCAGGCTCCCGGACGACTTCGAGGTCGTGGCGATCGCAGACGACACGCCGCGCCGCTCCCCCTCGTTCGCCACCTTCCCGTTCGACGCATCCGGCTTCCGCGTCGTCTCCGAGGCCGAGGCGCGGGCGATGACGGGCATCGACGTCGTCTTCGTCGAGACGGCGAACCGCGACCTGATGGAGGTCGCCGGGCTCTACGCCGCGCGCGGCGTCGCGATGCACTGCGACAAGCCCTGCGGCGAGGAGATGGGGCCGTACCGCGCGGCGGTCGCGCGCTGCCGCGCGCGGAACGTGCCGTTCCAGGTCGGCTACATGTACCGCGGCAACCCCGCGCTGAAGTGGATCTGGGAGTTCGTCGCGGAAGGCGGGCTTGGCGAGGTGCGGTTCATTGAGGCGGACATGAACCACAACTACCAGGCCGCCGGCTACGCCGACTACCTGGCCACGTTCAAGGCCGGCATCCTCTACAACCTCGGCTGCCATCTCGTCGACATGATCCTTCCTCTCGTTCGTGGCGAACTCGTCGAGGCGCATCCCTGCATGGCGGGGACAAGCGGCATTTCGCTCCTTCGGTTTGAGGGGACGGACGTGCTGCTGCGCGCGAGCGCGAACATGCCAGGCGGAGTCTTGTGCCGGCGGCTGCGCATTGACGGCACGAAGGGGACGATCGACCTCTGCCCGATCGAGCGCTTCGACGGGAAGGACCTTTCGCTGACGATGACGGCAGACGGAGCGGTAAGGACGGTGAGCTTCGGCGTGCAGGCCGACCGCTATGCCGGACAGCTCCTTCGCCTGGCGTCCATCATACGAGGAGAGGTGCCGAACGACCAGGACTACGACCGCGACTTGAGGACACACGAAATCACACTGAAGGCTTGTGGGCTTTTATGAACAGGAATATCATTTTCACGAAGAAGGACACGGCGGAGCTTGTTGAAAGGCCCATGCCCGAGGCCGGGCCGGGACAGGTCCGCGTGAAGCTCGTGCGCTCGACCCTCTCCACCGGCACCGAGCGCGCGAACGTGGCGGGCTCGCGCGTCGTCTCGATCTGGGACCCGCCGGACGCGCCCGTCGTCTGGCCGCGCCAGAGCGGCTACAGCTCGTCGGGCGTCGTCGACGCCGTCGGCGCGGGCGTCTCGTCCGTCAGGCCCGGCGACCGCGTGGCGATGAGCTGGACGCTCCATTCGGAGTACGTCGCCGTGCCGGAAGACCGCGTCTACAGGCTGCCGGACGGCGTCTCGTTCGAGGCGGGCGCACTCGCGCACGTCGCGACGTTCCCGATGGCGGCAATCCGCAAGTGCGGCCTTGAGCTTGGCGAGTCGGCGATCGTGATGGGCCAGGGCATTCTCGGACAGCTCGCCGTGATGCTCCTCAAATGCGCAGGCGCCGCGCCTGTCATCGCGGTCGATCCCGTCGCCGAGAAGCGCGAAGCGGCGCTGAGGCTTGGTGCGGATTTCGCCTTCGACCCGACGGCGGCGGACTTCCGCGAGCGGGTCCTGGCCGTCTGCCCGCGCGAGGACAGCGGCATCTACACCGGCGCGAACGCATCGGGGGCCAATGTCGCCATCGAGGTGACGGGATTCGGCGAGGGGCTGCGCAACGTGCTGGACGTGATGGCGCCGATGGGGCGCGTCGCGCTTCTCGGCTGCACGCGCGACTCGGACTTCTCGGTGGACTACTACCACAAGGTGCACGGGCGCGGCATCTCGCTCATCGGCGCGCACACGTGGGCGCGCCCGGCGCACGACTCGTCGCGCGGGCTCTTCACGCATCGCGACGACGCGAAGGCGTTCCTCAGGCTGCTCACATTGGGTCGCCTTTCCGTTGACGGCTATGTGGCGGACGTCCGTCCGCCCGCCGAATGCGGCGAAGTCTACGCGCGCCTCGCGGCAGGCGGCGCATTCCCCGTCACGCAATTTGATTGGACACGGCCATGAAGTCAAGAAACATAATGCTGCTTGCGGCACTTGCGCTCGACGCGACGGCCGCCGTCGTTGAAAACGATTCCCTGTCCGTTGGGTTGAATGAAACGAATGGGGCGTTGACAGTCGTGGACAAGCGGACGTCCCGCGTTTGGACGTCATTGTCCGATGGCTGTCCACTTGTCTTGACTCGCGCTGAAGCGGGGAATGGCGTCATTTCGTTCGAAGCCTCGACGCGCTCGGTGGCGGGTGCGCTTTCGGGGCGCGTCACGCTGGACGGCGAGAGCGTCCGCTGCCGCCTGGAGGCGCCGCCTGACGCGCCGTTTGCCGTCGGGGACGAGAATCTCGTGGGGTGGCCCGTGGGCTTCGCGGCCGAGAGGGGCGAGCGGTTCCTCCTGCCGCACGGGGCCGGCTTCTCGTTCGACGCCGGGGAGACGGATCTCGGCGAGCGCTTTGACGCGCGCATGCACGGCTATTCGCGCGAGTGGAGGATGGGCCTCTGGGCGCAGCACGCCGAGCGCGTGGCCGAAGACGGCGAGATCCTGGGCGCGGGCGGCTGCATGGCCGTCGTGGAGACGCCGTGCAACACCGTCGGCTTCTACCTGAAGCGCGCAAACGGCCTGATGGGCTTCTCGTGCCTGTGGGAGGACGACCTCGGCACGTGGGGACACGCTCGGAGCATCCGCTTCGCCTTCATGACCAACTGCTCGCCGATGGCGGTGGCGCTCCGCTACCGCGAGGAGATGAAGCGCAAGGGCTATTACAAGACGTTTGCCGAAAAGGAAAGGGAGCGCCCGCAGATGGCGGAACGCTTCCGCCGGCTTGCGGGCGCGCCGAGCGTCTGGTACTGGGCGGTTGACGGGGACAAGGCGGGCGTCTGCCGTTACCTGCGCGAGACGTGCGGCTTCGGGAACTTCCTTTTCCAGTTCGCGCGGCGGAAGGATCTCGGCGTCTGGGTGACGCCGGAGGAGGTCAAGGCCTGCGCGGAGGCGGCGCCGGGCGTCCTCCTGTCGGAATACGACATCTACAAGGACACGATGGAGAAGCGGTACCTTCCGCTGATCGAGTACGTGCGCCCCTACTGGTCGCTGGAGGCCGCCGACAACGGCGACATCGTCCACGACGCCTCGGGACAGGCGATCCGGGGATGGAAGGTGGCGCTGAAAGGCGAGGCCGACGGGCTCGGCAAGGGCCTGGGCTGCGCGACCATCTGCGAGCAGACCGTGTGCAAGTACGTGCGCAAGGGGCTTTCCGCCGCGCTCGCCTCGTGCCCGTGGTACACGGGCCGCTATCTCGACGTGACGGGGTGCGCCGCGCCGTTCGAGTGCTATCACCCGAAGCACCGGATGAGCCGGCGCGAAAGCGTGGCGCGCCGCCGGGAGATGATGGCGATCCCCGGCGACGAGTTCGGGCTCCTGTCCGCGACGGAGGACGGGCAGGACTTCCTCGCGTCCGTCTGCGACTACTTCACCTGCGGTTTCTCGGCGGCGAACGACTACCGCGTGGACGGCGGGCGCTGGATGTGGAAGATCTACGACGGCGAGCCGCCGGACGAGATCCGCCGCGGCACGGACGAGAGGACGCGCATGCCGATCTTCGAGATGGTGTTCCACGCCTGCCAGGTCGCCTACTGGGACTGGTGCGACTACAATTTCAAGTTCCCGAGGATCTGGTGGAAGCGCGACCTCTTCAACGCGCTCTGCGGCACGCCGCCCCTGTACTTCTTCAACGAGGAGACGTGGCCGCGCTTCCGCGACCGGCTCCGCGCGAGCTACGACGTCGCGACGCCCGTCGCCCGGGCGACCTTCTCCTCGCCGATGACGGCCTACCGCATCCTGACGCCCGACCGCAGCGTGCAGCGCGCCGAGTTCGCCAACGGCGTCGCCTCGACCGTCAACTTCGGCGAAAGGCCGTTCGTCATGAAGGACGGCCATGTCCTCGCGCCGCGCGGGCATCGGTTTGAGGGCTGCCATGATGATCATCCTGTTAATGCGAAACCGTCAAAAACTAGTAGATGAAATGGAGCAGAGCAATGTCAAACACGGTTCCCCATAGTTCGCTCATGATGGCCATGGCGGCCGTGGCGTCGTCTTTGTGCCTGTCATCCGCAGCCATTGAAGGCGAAGGCATCCTCAATCAGGTGAAACACCGTCGGCATGTCCGCAGTGCGCTGTCCGACGCTTCCTCGAGGAAGGCGGCCTTGGCCGAGGCTTTGGCTGATCCAGATCCCGCCGTGCGGCGGCATGCGGCCTTTGTTCAGTCAGGGCGGGATCCGGATCGTCCGGCATGTGGGCGCAAGCCGCATCGGACGAACGTGCCGCTCTCGCAGGACCCGGCGAACGACCATGAGGTCTCGTCAGTCTTGAGCGTCCGCGCGGAGAAGGGGCGCTTCGCCTTGCCGGAGAAGCCCGTGGCGGCGGACGGCCTTGAGCTGTGGTTCGCGCCCTTCCCGGCGGGCGACGCCGAGCTGCGGTTCTGGCTCAACGGGATCTACCTCGGGCAGTTCCGCCGGACGGGTCCCGGGTCGGGGCAGGAGTTCCGCCTCGATGCGGCGGCGGAGGCCGCCTGGGGCGGGGAGAACTCGCTCGTCGTCAGGGATGGCACGGGCGCGGAGGTGGTTCGTCCGTTTACAGTGGAGGTCGTGAAATGCGGAAAATGACGTGTGCTTTTGCGGTATGGCTTCTCGCGGCATCGGCCGTTGCGGCCGGAATCGGCCCCCGGAAGAACCCGGACGACCAGTTCCGCTTCTTCTGGATGTTCACGCGCGAGAAGTACCCGGCGCTCGCCGGCGCGGGGTTCAACCTGTTCATGAACGCCTACTGGGGCGCGATCAATTACACTCGCGGCACGTATTCGGAAGTGGCCACGCGAGAGAAGCAGGCGATCATGGATGCCGTCCTCGCAGACGGGAACGACTACATCGAACAGCTGCCGATCGCGACGTCACGCGATTTCATCCGCAGCTACCCGCGGTTGAACAGGGACGGATCGGCGCACATGAATGCCGATATCGCCCTCCCGGAGGCGCGTGCGGCCGCGACGGCGGCAATCCTCAACATCGCCACAAGCGTCTCCAACCATCCGGCCTGCATCGGCGTCTCGCCGTCCAGCGAGGTGCGCGACGGGTCGCGTCCGTCGTTTCGTCCATACTTTGCGGAAAGCTATCGCCGCGACACCGGGTGCGACGTTCCGCCGGAGGCGGTCGGAAGGCTGGCGCCGCACTATACGGAACTCGCGGACTTCCCCGAGAGCCGGATCGTCTCGCCCGGCTACCGGCTCATGCGCTTCTACACCTGGTTCTGGAAGAAGGGCGATGGCTGGAACGATTTCCAGGATGTTGCCGTGCGGATCTTCCGCGAGAAGATGGCAAGGCCGATCGTGTCGTTTTACGACCCGATCGTGCGCACGCCGCCGCTCTGGGGGTCGGGCGGGACGGAGCTGACGTGGGGGAACCAGTGGACCTACTCGTATCCCGAACCCTACAACGTCTCGTTCGTCATCGCCGAGCAGCAGGCGATGGCGCGGGGCACGCCCGGCATGGGCGTGATCTCGATGGCGCAGGGCATCGTCAAGCGCGCGCACCTCGCGCCGAAGGGCGCGGAGCCGGCAGAGCCGCCGGCCTGGTACGGGAAGCACAAGACGTGCGACTACTTCACGACGCCGCCGGACATGATGCGCGAGGCGCTCTATGCGATGTTCTCCCGGCAGATGGATGGTGTCGGCGTCTTCGCGCACTGTGCGCTTCTCCCCGAGAAGGATCCCACGCGCGGAAGCTACCAGTGCACGGACCGCCGTACGATCGGCGTCATCTCGAACGTCCTGAACACGGTCGGGCGCGAGCTGGGCCCGCTCTTCAGGGCGGTGCCTGAACGGATCCCGGAGGTGGCGTTTCTCGAAAGCCACGCGACGTGCTTCTTTGCCCACCATGCGTCATACGGCTGGGACGGCCCGATCTACGACTGGGGCGTCATCACGACGGCGGCGCAGCTCAACCCCTACGTCCTTTTCGAGGAGGAGGTCGCCGTGCGCGGCATCCCGCCGACCGTGAAGGTCATCGTCGCCCCGTACTGCGAGGTGCTCGCCGAGCCGACGGCTGCGGCCCTGACGCGCTTCCAGGCGCAAGGGGGCGTGGTCATCGCGGACAGGCTCTTCCCGCCGGCGCTCCTCGCGGACCTCGACTTGCCGGAGTTCTCGCGCCCGAATTTGCGCGGAAACGCGGCGGACAAGGCGGCGCTCGTCAAGGCCGCGCAGGAGCTGAAGGCCCTGGCGAGGCCGTTCGTCTCGCTCCCTGCCGACACGGACAACCGCGACATCGTGCTGATCACGCGCACCTCCGGCGACGCGGACTACGTCTTCGCGATCAACGACCGCCGCGAGGCAGGCGACTACGTCGGCAAGGCGTGGAACCGTGTGCTGGAGAAGGGGCTTCCGAATTCGGGGACTGTCGCGTTTGCGAGGGGGAACGCCGTTGTCTATGATCTCGCGAGGCACTGTCGGCTTGAGGCGTTTGCGCACCAGGGCGGAACGGCTGTCGCCCTTGACTGGCCAACGACCGAGGCGCGCGTGCTGATGGTCGTCTCGCGTCCGCTGTCGGCCTTGAAGGTTCGCCGCGAGGGGCGGGACGTGACCGTCTCGACGGAGGATCGCGATGTGATGATCCCGATCGAGGTGAAGGTCGGGGATGCGCCGCCGCGCTACGGCGTCGTGAAAGGCGGCGTCTATCGGCGCACTTGCCCGGCGGATGGCGCGGTCTACGTCCGCAATCTGGCGACGGGGGAGATGTTCTGAACGGGATATGTCAACCAAGCAAAGAAGGAGAAGAAAAGATGAATCAAAAGCTTATGAACACGAAGAGCCGCATTGCGATCAGCGGTACGGCGGCTCTGCTGGCCTCGCTTACGCTTCTGGGCACGGAGCGTCAATGGGAGGCGCCGCAGACGGTCGCCGACGGCGTTGCCGTCAATGACGGCGACACGCTTCGCGCAACGGGGACGGGGCATGTCCTGTTCGCGGGCGGGCTGTCGCAGTCGGGCGGGACCGCCCGACTCGTGGCCAGCGAGAAGGCCGCGTTCGCGCTGGGCGGCGTCCTTTCCGGCAGCGGGGGGACCCTTGTCTTTGACCGCGGCACGCCCGGGCCCGACATCGTGTCCACCGACTTGAAGGTCGAGCTCGGGAAAAGCACGGTCGTCGCGGCCGGCCGCGCGATCGAGAGGCTGAAGGAGGTGGGCGAGACGCGCTTCTTCCAGCGGTCCGCCGGGACGGACGTCAACCTCGAGGAGAAGCCGGGCGTCACCGGCAGCCGGGTGTTCTTCTTTGAGAACGACGGCACGAAAGCCACGTGCCAGGTCCAGATCGAGCAGGACGGCTTCAACAAGTGCGCGTTCCTCCGGTTCTCCTCCAATGGCGGCAACGTTGTCTGCACCCTGCTTGCGGGATGGGCGGAGAAGAGTTCGCTCGCGCCAGTCGACGGCACGTATGACTTCGTGAAGGAGGGGCATTCGCTCGCCTTTGGCAACCCGCACGGCTATTCGATCTGCGGGATGGCCTTGTCCTTTGACGCGATCGCGATGGACGTCAAGGCGAGCGAAAACAGCCAGGAGGCCGCGGAATGGCACCTGACCAACGGCGTGACGGTGACGGCCAGCACCGGTGTCTCTCTGCCCAGGACGGGGTCGGTCCACGTGTGGTCGAATTCCGTCCTCCGCCTGAACGCAAAGGCCATTCCGGGGCAGAACGGAGGCCAGGCCGACATCATCGGCCATGCGGGGTCCGTCATTCACGTCGGCGCGTCGCATGCCTGCGGACGCGACGTCTCCAAGGGCTTCACGCTGGACGGCGCGACCTTGCAGTTCGACACAGACCCCGGCTACTGTAGCTACCTGACATTGCGGAATGGCGCCTGCGTCAGGGCCCTGGACGCGGGCAGCCGGGGCATATGGCTCGTCTACAAGTGCAAGGACGCCACCTGGAAAGTCGAGGGGACTTCGCCGTCGCGGATCGAAGCGGACTTTCTGATGACCGTGGAGTCGTGGAACACGAACGGGTGCCTGACCTTTGACGTCGCCGACGTCACGGGCGACGGGCGAAGCGACTGTGACCTGTGGGGCGTCCTGAAGAACTACAAGACCATGCCGAACACGCCGGGCTATTTCGTCAAGAAGGGGGCCGGGACGCTTGCCCTTCGCCATCCGGCAGCGCTCGCGGACGAGAACGCCCACACGAACGCCATCCGGCTCGTCGAGGGGACATGGCTTTGCGCTACGAACCTCGCGATGCGGGCGGCCCAGGCGATTGCCCTGTCCGGCGGCACGCTGGCGTCTGCGAGCTGCTGCTCGAACGAGGTCGGCGACGTCTCGCTGACGGCGGACTCGACGATTTCCATCGGCGAGGGGGCGACGTTCGTCTTTGCCGACCAGCGGGCGGCCGACTCGCGTTGGGTGGACGGCATGACGCTGGAGATCACGGGGGATTTCCGCGAGAATGCCATTCGCTTCGGAACGTCGGCGGCGGCGCTGACGCTTCGTCAGAGACGCGCCCTGCGGTATCAGGGAAGAAGGCTGCGTCTGGATGAAAACGGATATGTCAAATTGCCGGGCGGCCTGGCGGTAGTCATCAAGTGAGGTCTCGCATGAAGGTTCTGTGTCTGCTTGCTGCAAATGTACTGTGCGTTGGCGTTGGCTTGGGGATGGGCCTTTCTGAGTATGTGTTCGTCGAGCCGTCCGATGGGTTGACGGATACAGAACGCTTTGTCGTTGACGATGTCAATGGCCTTTTGTCTCGCTCTCTCGGGAAGAAGCTCTCTGTCTTCGGCGCGAAGAATGCGCCGAAGACAAACCGCATCTTCATCGCCCGGGCGCCAGACTGGTTCGACTATTCTTGTTTGGATGGCCGTGATGCCGCCGTTGTTTGCAAGGACGGCGACATCTGGCTTTTCGGGCGCGGGGCGAACGGGGTGCGTTACGCGGCGTACGATTTCCTGACTACGGATCTCGGCTACCGCTTCTTTGACGCACGAGGCGGCGTCGGCGTACCTGACCTTTCGGACTTCAGATTGGAGGACGGCGAGCGGATCGTACGTTTTGCATTCCCAGGTCGGACACACAGCGTCAGATGCTGGACTAGCAAGGATGCCGCCCTATTCTATTTTCGGACTGGACTAAACGGACGGCTGGAGTCCGCTTTCGCGGCTGCCGGTCGCCCGAAAGGCTTGGCTGTTGACGAGTTTATCATACCCATACCGTATGCTCATGGGCTTATGGAATACTTCCCCAAGAATCGTGCGGCGGCGCGTCTCGCATGGACGAAGCCGTTTGCCCGCGACTATGACAGGGAAATGCCGGAATGCTTTTCCCTTGATGGCAGCGGGCGGCGGAACCCCGACCACCAGCCGTGCCTCAGCAATCCGGAGGTGAGGCGTGTAATCAAGAGAAACTACTTCAACATGATTGCCAGGCAGGATCGTCCCGCGTACCTTGACCTGTCTGCCTGCGACACGCCGGGACGCTTCTGCTGGTGCGAGTCGTGCCGTGCTATGGAGGGCAGGTACGGTACGCCTGGCGGACCGCTCCTCGACATTTTGCTCGCGTATTCGCCGGAGGTTGCGGCGCGATGGCCAGAGCAGAAGATGCTTATGCTGGCCTATCGTAAAGAGCAGACCGAGATTCCGCCTTCAGGCCTTGAAAGGTTGCCGGACAACCTCGTGCCAGACTTTGCGCCGATCGACGATGATTTCTCGAAGGGCTGGCGACATCCGAACAACACCAACACCCTGCAGAACCTGCGCAAGTGGGGGCATCTCTGCAGGGATGTGCTGGTGTGGTACTACCCCAATCCCTATGGCGAGCCGGTCACGCCGCCGCTTGGGAATGTCCATCGCCTGGTTGACGACATGCGGCTCATGAAGGATGCGGGGAATGTTTCGCTCTTCTTCGAGCACAACGTGGGGGTCCGCGAGATGACGGGGTTCACGGAACTCCAGACCTATCTCATCGCCCGGCTGTCGCGCGACATTACGTTGGATGAGGCAGTCTTGATTGATGAGTTCCTGTCTTTTGAGTACGGTTCTGTCGCCAAGGATGTCCGCGCGTATTTTGATGAGCTTGAAACCTTGACGGCATCTTGCGGGAGGTATTTCCGCTGGGATGCAGGGCTGAGAGATTTCGATTTCTTGACTCCCGAGCGTCTATCGAGATGGTCGGCCGCGTTCGACAAGATGGAGATTGCCCTCGCATCGGATCGCGTTCGCCTGCGGAATGTGCGGCGTCTTCGTCTCGGACTGGACATCGCCATGCTGAAGAACATGAGGGCCGTGTCCGTTCTGCCGCGCATACGAGCTGTCCTTGGCGAGATTACAGAGGATTGTTTCGCAGAAAAACACCGCGGGTATGCACGTGCGTTCGTGCAGAAGCTCGAACCGCAGCTGCGGCTCATGGAACTGCGGTTCGGCCCGAACGCCAAGGCGTTGCCGAAGGAGCTGTTCGGACATATTCCGGAAGAATGCATTACCGAAGTACTTCCCATTTCAACCTATGGTGGCATGGTGGACGATCCGGACGCGGCCTACGGTGTCGCCGCCCGGCTTGATTCGACGAAAAACCAAAGTGCGGAAAAGGCCGTGAAACTTCCGTTTACGGCTTCCGTAAAGACATATGCGCCGATTGTCGCCTCAAAGGCGATAGACGGCTGCGGAGTGACGGCGGGAAGCCTCGGGCCACGAGATGCGTACAGGTTTTACTTCATGGGCCGGACAACGCTGACGCAAGACCTGCGCATCGATCTCGGATGCTGGGGAATGCGTTCTCGCGACATCAGCGACGCCTTTAAGTACGGAGCGTTCAACAAAGCCCGCATCTATGCGTCGCTCAAGTTCCAGGGGCCGGCGTTCTACCATGATGACACGCGCACAAATATGGTTTTCTGCGACCGGGTCGTCGTTGTTCGCGACTACGACGGGGAAGTTCCGTGCCCGTGATGCTTTGAGAAGCCCAAATGAGGTGCACTGTGGTATAATACGCGGCATGATTTCATGGTTTTTTGTGCTTGGCGTACCTCTTGCCGCATACGGCCTTTTCGCCGTGGTGCGCCCCTCTCTTGCCGCAAGGGCGCTCGTGGCGTTTCCCCGCAGCCGCGCCGCCGGGGCGGCGCTCTGCGCGGCAGGGTGGCTGTGGACGGCCTATGAGCTGGATACGATAGGCATCGAGATCTTCGACCGGTTCCTGAAGGCGTTCCCGTTCGAGCTGTGGATACTGGCCGTCGCGCTTGCCGGGCTGACGTGCTGGTGGATGGCAAATCTCCTGCCGATTCGCGGCCTTTCGGCGATACTGATGCTTTTCCCGGCGGAGCTTTTCCCTGTGATAATGCTGGAGGATACGCAGTGGAGGCTGGCGCTCGTGGTGTTTGCGTATGCGTGCGCGATCGCCGGCATGTTCGGCATGTTCTATCCATGGCGCATAAGGCAGCTGCTTGCATGGATCGCGGCCTCCCCCCGCCGGGTTCGGGCGACGGCCGCGGCCCCGCTCGCCATCGGTGCGCTGTATCTGGCCCTTGGATGTGCGCTTTGACGGCGCGGCCGGCCGGCCATGCCTTTCATTTCACAATATGGGAAGTTCGCATATGACATCTACGATAGAGAAGATACTGGCCAATCCGGAGGCATATCCCCAGGACGTTCCGCGCCTCGGCGAATGCAAGATACCCTCGCCCGTGCGTCGGCACGGGTTTGTTGACGAAAACGAGCGGATACTCGTGAACGAGAACTGCTCGGTGATAAGGTTCCTGACGGAGAAGCTTGGCAGCGCACCGAGCTTCGAGCGGGCGGGTCCGCACGCGAAGATATACCACGACCCGAGCTGGACGCGGGTCGGCATCCTTACGGCGGGCGGCCTGTGCCCCGGGCTCAACAACGTGATCAAGGGGCTTGTGGAGATACTCACGTTCGACTACGGCATCAAGACGATATACGGGATAAGGTTCGGCTTCGCCGGCCTCAGCCCGAGGTTCGGCTACGAGCCACTGATGCTCAATCCCGACGTCGTCGACACGATCCACGAGCTTGGGGGCACGATACTCGGCTCGTCTCGCGGCCAGCAGCCGACCGACGAGATCGTCGATACCCTCGTGCGGATGAACATCAATGTGCTGTTCGTGATCGGCGGGGACGGCTCCCTCAGGTGCGCGCGCGACGTCGCGGAGGAGTGCCTGAGGCGCGGGCTCAAGATATCGGTTGTCGGCGTCCCGAAGACCATCGACAACGACCTCCTGTTCGTCGGGCGATCCTTCGGCTTCGAGACCGCCGTCGCCGAGGCCACGGCGGTGATACGCAACGCGCACATGGAGGCCAAGGGCACTTTCAACGGGGTCGGGCTCGTGAAGCTGATGGGCCGCGATTCCGGCTTCATAGCGGCCTACGCCACCATCGCGAACCCGGTGGTGAACTTCTGCCTCATACCGGAGATGGACTTCACCGCGGAGAGCCTGCTCAAGGCCCTCGAACGCCGTTTCGCAAGCGGCAAGACGCATACGGTGATCGTTGTCGCCGAGGGGGCCGGGCAGCGCCTCATAGAGGGCGAACCGGCCGGCGTGGACGCTTCGGGGAACGTACTGAAGAAGGATATCGGCGAGTTCCTGAAGCGGCGCATCGCAAACCACTTCAAGGCGAAGGGGGCGATCTGCTCCGTAAAGTATTTCGATCCGAGCTACATGATCCGGTCGGTCCCCGCGAAGGGGACCGACGCGATCCGCTGCTACATGCTTGCCCGCAGCGCGGTGCACGCCGCCATGGCCGGGCGCACGAACTGCGTCGTAGGGCAGCGGGAGGAGTGGAACACTCTCGTTCCGATAAGCCTTGCGACGATAGAGCGGCAGAAGGTGATGCTGAACAGCGACCTGTGGCGCAGCGTGATGGACGCGACGGGGCAGGAGTTCTACACCAGGGACGAATCCTCCGCCGACGTTACGATGGCCCCGTAATCGAGGCGAATGAGAAGGCCGGTGCCGATGCTGGTGGAGTCCGGCGGTCGATTCTTCGCCCGCTGGTCGCGCGATGATGGAGTCATGCGCGCGAGGAACAGGGGCGTGCTCGAGTCCCCCGACAGCATGGATTCCGTTGACGATGCGTTTCTCCTTGCGCTCCGCTCGGATGACGGGCTGGTCAGGTGGGATTCGGCGGATGACCTGCGGGATCTCGGCCATCGGCTTGACGCATGGCGTTTCGGTGGGGATGGAGATTCCTCCGTCAATGCGCAGGTGGGGTTCCGCCTTGTGGCGCCGCCGTCCGGCGGCGACGGGCTGTGGAGGCTTGAGCTGGCTGCTCCGCCGAAGACTCCGGCGGCGCTCCGCGCCCTCGGCATGGCATGCCGCGCATGGCCGCCGCTCTGCGGAATGTCGGACGCGTCGCTTGACCTTGAGCAGTCCGAGATGGAGGCGTTCGTCCGGGTGGGGGCGCATTCGCTGCGGTCTGCCGGATATCGCGTGGACATTCCGGAGGATCTCGCGGCCGGAGTGTCGGCCGAGGCCGTGGTGTCCCCCGACGCCGCCGCTGACGGGCGTGGAGCGGATCCAGCCGTACTTCGGGCGAAGGTCACGATCCGGGTCGCGGGGGAGAAGGTGACACGCGATGAGATAGAGTTCCTCCTTGAGCAGGGTTCGAGCGTCGTGTTTTTCCGGGGGCGCTGGATAGAGGTCGATCGCGGGATCCTCAGGTCGGCGCTGAAGGTGCTCGAGGCGGCGGATGGCCGGAAAATGACGGCGCGTGAGGCGATGGCGTTCGCCTTCGGGTTCCGCAGAGTGAGGGGGCTTGCCGCATCGCGGGTGAAGGGGACTGGATGGTTCGGCAAGGTGCTCGAGGAGCTTCGCTCCGGCGGCAGGTTCCGCCAGCTGCGCAAGCCCAGGGGGTTCAACGGTGCGCTTCGCGACTATCAGCTTCGCGGCTATTCGTGGCTGAAGTTCCTCACGGACAGGGGGTTCGGGGCCCTGCTTGCGGATGACATGGGCCTCGGCAAGACCGTGCAGGTGATCGCATGGATGCTAAAGCGCAAGGAGGGCGGCTGCTTCAGGACACTTGTCGTCGCGCCGGTCAGCGTGACGATGAACTGGATGCGCGAGATCGGAAGGTTCGCGCCGAAGATGAAGGTGATGCTCCATCAGGGGAAGAATCGCCTTGCCGGCATGTCTCTGCGCACCTCGGCTTCGCAATGCGATGTGGTCGTCACCGGCTATCCGCTTTTCACAAAGGACTTCAGGGCGTTGTGCGACATCCACTTCGACGCCCTCGTGCTGGACGAGGCGCAGACGATAAAGAACCCCGATACCTGCGCGGCCCGTGCGGCGAGGACGTTCCCGTGCACGGACAGGATCGCCCTCACGGGTACGCCTTTCGAGAATCGGGTGACCGACCTGTGGAGCATCGAGGAATTCCTGAACGCGGGCATGCTCGGCACGAGAGGCGAATTCATCCGGGATTTCGAGCGTCCATTGCGCGATGGAGGTGACGCATCCGCGATTGCGGAACTGAAGAGGACGCTCGAGCCGTTCCTCTTGCGCAGGATGAAGAATGACCCCGGAATCGCCGCCGAGCTCGGCCCGAAGCGCGAGGTGCGCGAGTACTGCGTGCTTTCGCAGCGTCAGCGTGCAGCGTACGAGGTGGCGCTTGCCCGCTACGCGAACGGGCGGCACGGCGGCGCCGGAGGCAAAGGGGCGGCACTCGCGCTTCTTACCGAGCTTAAGCTCGTGTGTGACGGGTTGCTTGGCGACGGGCCGCTGCATGGCGGGAAGGTCGAGAGGGTGGAGCAGCTGCTCGAAAGCATATTCGAGGCGGGGGAGTCCGCGCTTGTGTTCACCCAGTATGTGAAGGTAGGCGAAAGGCTCAGGGAACTGATAGGGAAGAGGTTCGGGATGAGGGTGCCGTTTCTGCATGGCGGGCTCCAGCCTTCGGCGCGCGAGGCGCAGATAGCCGCGTTCAACTCGTCGGCACGGCCTACGGCGTTCATCCTGTCGCTCAAGGCCGGCGGTTTCGGGCTGAACCTCACAAAGGCTACCCATGTGATACACTATGACAGGTGGTGGAATCCCGCAGTGGAGAACCAGGCAACAGACCGGACCCACCGCATCGGGCAGACGCATCCGGTGCTTGTGCACCTGTTCATGGCGCACGGGACGCTTGAAGACCGGATCGACGCCTTGCTTGAGGAAAAACGCGCACTCGCCGGCGAGCTTGTCGTGTCAGGCGAGAGCTTCCTGCTCAAGATGGGGGATGCGGAATTCGCCCGCACGGTGGGGCTGTCCAGGCAGTAGGTGTGCGGACGGGGCGTTTATGGTATAATCCGCGAACGAAATCAACAAGTAAGGTAGGTGCTAGAGAAATGTCAAAGCCGCTGAACATAGTCGTGTGTGGATCGCTTGTTCCAGATCCGCTGCAGACGCTTGAGCCTGTCCAGACCCCGCAGGGGCCGGGGCTGAAGAACGAACAGATGCTGCCGTCCGTGCTGGATCCGTGGGCCGCGTGTGCGCTTTACGAGGCCGCCGCGCTGGCGAAACAGCGTCCGGGCTCGAAGGTCGCATTGGTCGCACTCGGGCCCAAGGCGAAGCTCCAGCAGCTGATGATGACTGTCGCTCAGAAAGTGCCGTTTGAACTCGTGGCGGTGAATGCCGCCGCAGGCGGGTTCACCGACGCGAAGGCGACCGCCGCGGAGCTCGCGAAGGCCATCAAGGCGATGCCTTCGGCTCCGGACCTCCTCTTTGGCGGATGCGCGAGCGCTTCGCGCGATGCCGGTGTGACGCTCCAGTTCGTGGCCGAGATGCTTGGGATGACAGAGTTCTTCAATTGCGTGGACGAGATCAAGGTCGCGGATGACGATACCTTCACCGTGAAGGAGCGGATAGAGGGCGGCAAATACCTTTCGTCCACATGCGGCGGATTCCCCGCAGCAATCGGCTGGGCCACTGGAAGCCTCCCCGAGCCGCCGAACAACCCGCAGGTAGGGATGATGAACATGCGTGGCGTAATGCCGGCTTTGATGAAGGCGCCGATGGCAAACGTCGGAGTGGGGGATATCGTGTGGGAGAAGACGGAAGTGCCGGTCTCGAAGCGCAACACCGTCGTCAAGAAGGATATGTCCGTAGAGGATATCGCCAGGGAAATCGTGGAGTGGGTGAAGTCATGAAGATCGTAGCATTCAAGATGGGCGGCAACGGGACGTTTGCGCAGGATGTGCCAGCCCTTGCGGAAGCGGTGAAGTCGAGCGGGGCGGACGTGGTGATTCTCCCCGGGAATTCCCGCGTGAAGCGCTCTGCCGCAGCGGCGGCTCTGCGCGCCGGGGCGGACATAGACACCAACGTGGTAGATCTTGAGGTCGTTGACGGCAAGGCTGTCGCAAGCCGCTGGGTCTATCGCCAGCGCATATTCACGAAGTTTACTCGCCAGGCTAAACAGTGGGTCGTGGTCGCTGATCCTACGCTGTTCGATGGGATATGCGCGAAGGTAGGGGCCGAGGAGGCCGCGTTTGCGGAGCCTTCCGGCGCTACCCGCACCACCGTGAACGGCATAGAGAACGCCGGCGGGGGCGGAGAGTCCACAATCAAGCCGGATTCGGATCTGCTCTTCGTCGCCGGCGCGGGCTGGACCAAGAAGCAGGCCGACGGGGCTCTTCACCTCGACGATGCGGCCTCGGCCATCACGGGATTCCTCGCGAAGTCGGGGGCTTCGCTCGGTTCGTCCAAGTCACTCGTGGATATGCCGGAGGCCGCCGCCGCATTCGGGTTCATGAGCCACATGAACCAGGTCGGGCAGACCGGGGCCACGCCTCGCCACAAGAAGGGGCTTTCGACCTGCTGCCATGGCGAGGAGCCGCATGTCGTCGGATGGCGTTTCGTGAACGAGCGCAGGGCCGTAAACCTTGACGCGAACTGCGGCTGGGCGCAGGGCAAGGCGGATGTCGTGTATGTTGCCGATGCGTTCGAGGTGATGCGCAAGGTCAACGAACTGCTTGGCTGACGGACGGATGCCCACGGCTGACGATATCACTGTCGGCATCGTAGGTTGCGGCAGATGCACGGTTTTCGGGCATCTGCCCGCTTTGGCCAGGATGCGTGACCGGTTCCGCGTCGTTGCCGTGTGCGATGTGGAGAAGTCCAGGAGGGAGCGCATCGAGCGCGACTTCCCGGAGGTGCGACACTACCGCAGGCTTGAGGACATGGTTGAAGACCGTGACATCAAGCTGGCGCTGATCGCCACCCCTACGCTTTCGCATGAGGCAATGTCCATTGAATGCCTTGGACGCGGGTTGTGGACTGTTTGCGAGATGCCCGTCGCGCTTTCCCACGAGGGTGCGCTTGCGCTCCGTGCCGCGTCGCTCAAGGCGGGAGGCAGGCTCATACCGGCGATACCGGCGCTTTTCTCGAACGAGTTCCGCCTCGCATCGATGGCCGGCGCCCGGAAGAACATCGGAAACCTCTATGATATCCGC
The DNA here is from genome assembly GCA_934667425.1 of uncultured Kiritimatiellota bacterium. Classification (GTDB taxonomy): domain Bacteria; phylum Verrucomicrobiota; class Kiritimatiellia; order RFP12; family UBA1067; genus UBA1731. The sequence goes on from CAKULV010000018.1 coordinate 47,020, forward strand.
ATCAGACATGGGCTGTATCGCAGGCGCAGGGATTGGCAATCGACATTGAAGCGCGCCGGCGGCGTCCTTCGCTTTGCGGCGCAGGAGCCTGTCCTTCAGGCCCTGTCGCTGCTTCATGCTCCGCCGGTTCAGATGTGGAGCGAGACGAAGAAGATCGTGTCCCTGGGGGATGCGGAGGACTATGTGCGGCTGCTGATGCGCACGGCGGACGGCGTGACCGCTGACATCGAGGTGAATTCCGCAGAGCTTGCGGCAGATGCGCCGGCCATCGCGTTGCGCGGCTCGCGCGGCTCCTTCTCGGTGATGCCGGGGGCTGCATCCGGCATCTGCCGCATGATAGACCCTTCCCAGAAATTCGAGAAGCATCGCAGCAGCGTCGCGCTGCCGCCGCTTGAGGTAGATTCCGAAGAGGTGCGCATCATCGAGGAGACGGTGGAAGTTCCTGATCCGATGCCGCCATACGAGGCCTTTTGGGGTGCGGTATACGCGGCGGCATCCGGGAACGGGCCGTTCCCCGTCGATTTCGACCTCGTTGTGGAGATGGTGCGCTACATCGGCATTGCGGGGAAGCCGGCGCCAATCGCTATTTGACCTCAAGGGGCGCATCCTGCCGATCCCGGTCGCGCGCCGGTCACAAATCGCTTGCGGCGCAATGCTTATTTTGCTTTAATATGCCATCAATGAACAAGACAGATAGACGGGCCTCGTATAATGCGGCGAAGGCGCTCCTCGGGGGCGCCCGTTCGATTTTGATCTCGGGGCACCTTAGTCCGGACGGCGATTCGCTCGGTTCGATGATCGCCCTCGCGAGGATGCTCACGGCGGCGGGATGGAACGCCAAGGCGACTGCAGACATCAAGAGCCTCGGCAAACTGGGATTTCTCGAAGGCGTGTCGGATCTTCTGCCGACAAGGCGGCTCAAGCGCAAGAAGTTCGACCTGTTCATCTACGTGGATGCCTCAACGCCAGACCGCCTCCCGCCTGAAGTGCGGCCTTTCGCCGAGAAGCTGCCGACGATAACCATCGACCACCATGCGACAAGCGCACCAGGCGGCGTTGCCATACTCGATCCCGCCGCAAGCTCCGCAGGCGAGCTGATATGGCAGTTCGCGAAGTGGATGGAATGGGATATGGATCGCACTACGGCGGAAGCGCTTTGGGTCGCGATCGTCACGGATACGGGGCGGTTCGCCTATGATTCGACGCACCCCGGCACTTTGCGCACGGCGGCGGATCTGCTCAAGAAAGGCGTGCGGACATCGCTGATAAACGACGTCATCTACAACGCCTTCCCTCCCAAGGCCATAGAGCTCAAGCGCAGGGCTTGGCGTTCCCTGCACATCTGGAAGAACAGGAAGGTGGCGGAAGTTTCGCTGCTTCGCGACGACTTCCGGGATGTGCGCGGCTCGAAGGCAGATGCCGAGGATATAATAGAGATACCGCGCTCCGTGAACGGCAACCAGATCGCCCTGTTCTTCTACCAGATACCGGATCGCACACACGAAACCAGGATATCCATCAGGACACGCGCCCCATGGGACGCAACCATGCTCGCGAAGCAGTTCGGCGGCGGCGGGCACATCAGGGCGGCGGGATGCACCGCCAAAGGCGGCATGGCGGCGGCAAAGCGGCAGATGCGCAGGGCGGTAAAGGAAATGCTCCAGGGCAAAAAGCAATGAACAGGGCTCTGATCCTTACAGACGGCAAAGCCGGGCACGAGAACCAGTCGAAGGCGTTCGCCCGGGCGATGGGATGCGATTTCGACCTGTTGCGCATTGATTTTCGGTCGAAATTCGCGAAAGCGGCCTCGTATGCGCTGGATTGGATGGGGATCCTGTCGCTGAAGCCGTTTGTGGACTTCCGCGTTCCGCCGTCAAGATACGACATCGTAGTAGGGACTGGCTCCGGAACGTTCTACGCGGCAAAGGCGGTCGCGAAGATGCTTGGGGCCCGCTCTGCCGTCGTGCTGTACCCGCGTGGCTACAGGATCTCCGGATTCGGGTGCATTCTGGCTCCGGAGTTCGACAATCCTGCGCCCGCTCCAAACGTGATTCGCATACCGGTCAACCTTGTGGCGGCAGACGCGGAGTTTTACGCTTCCGGGGTGAGGGATTTCCGTGAGCGGCATGCCGATACGGGGCGCGAAGCCGTAGCCGTTATAGTGGGTGGGCCGAACAGATGCTCGCGCATGACGGCGCAGTGGATGCGTTCGCAGCTCGAATCCCTGTTCGCGGCGCATGCCGCCGGCAAATCCGCGCTGCGTCCTGAGATGTGGGTGACGACGTCGCGCAGAACGCCGCCGGAGGTCGAGGCGGTGATAGACGCATTCCCGTTCGACTACAAGCTCCTGTACTCGAAGGACCGCTTCAACCCGATCCCCGCATTCGTGTCGCTCGCGTCGCACCTGTATGTGACGGCGGAATCCACGGGAATGCTTTCGGAGTCCTGCTCTTTCGGGAAGGCCTCGGTGCACGTGATGGACAACCTGAATCCGGGGCGGCACAAGTTTCGCCGCTTCGCCGAATCGTGCGCAAGGCTCGGCTCGAAGAAGGTCGATCTTGCGCCCGCATTCGCCGCCGCAAGGAAACTGCTTGCGCCATAGTCCCGTAGGTTGCCTTGAGTTATATGCCGCCACGAAATCGCGGATTTGATATACTACGGGGCATGAGGGAAGAAGGATAGGGACGAATGCCGACTGTCGAACAGCAACGTGCGTGGGAACATGGTCTGCCGGGCTATCTGCAGCACGATCTTGACGCCTACAAGGAAGGCCGGGCCAATGGATCGACGCTGCTCGACTGCCTTTGGTGTGAACTCTACGGGTCGATCAACGGCGCCGAGATTGACGATCAGGCCATCACGCACGAGCACGCCGAGTATCTGCGCGACAAGTTCCTGCGCGGGAAGGCGGTCGGATGAGGGAGATTGACTTCACGGCGTGTCCTCGCATCCACAGCCGTGCCTACAATGGCGCAAACGGCAAGAAGATAGCCGTGTCGTTCGAGGGGTCGGTCTGGATGCTCAAGTTCCCGCCGTCGGCGGCGGACAAGCCGAATGACCTGTCGTATTCCAACAGCTGCATTTCTGAACACCTCGGCAGCACGGTCTTCCGTCTGCTGGGAGTCCCGGCGCAGGAGACGCGGCTCGGTACGCACGTCAACGGACGCCGGAAAATCGTTTGCGCCTGTCGGGACTTTACGGTGCCGGGTGTGCGCTTCTACGACTTCTGCTCCATCAAGAACACGGTCATCGACTCCGAGACGGGTGGACACGGCACGGAACTTTCGGACGTGCTGACGACAATCGACCTTCAGCATTTCGTGGATCCGGTTGCCGTTCGCCGTCGGTTCTGGGACATGTTTGTCGTCGATGCTCTTCTGGGGAACTTTGACCGCCACAACGGTAACTGGGGGTTCCTCGTCGATGAGCGGACTGGGCAGTCCGAACTCGCGCCGGTATTCGACTGTGGTAGCTGTCTCTTGCCGCAGTCCGACGAACGGATAATGCGACTCATGCTGGAGGACGAAGACGAGCTGAACGCCCGCATCTACACGTTTCCCGGCTCGATGCTGAAGATCGGTGGGCGCAAGATCAACTACCGCGATTTCATCGCCACGCGTTTTGACCCGGGGCTGGTCGAGGCTTTGGATCGGCTCCTGCCGCGCATCCGTGCACTGGAGTTTTCGGCCCTGCTGGACGAGACACCGTACCTTACGGATCTTCAGCGTACGTTCCTTGGGACGTATCTCGCTGCCCGTCGCGACAGGATTTTCGCGTAGACGACTGAAACCTAATCCCCAAAGCCTCTACACTCCTTGCCTATAACTTGCCTTACTGTTATCCTCATTGGCATTCCCGTGCGAAGCACGGGCGGCGGGCTACACGGCCATTTTCCGCAGCGGCGGGAGGGAGGGACGCAATTCATTGCGTCCGTAGCCGCCATGTGCGGGCAATGGCCTAACGTGCGCAAATGAACCACAGCGGGTTATGCGCTTCAGCGTGAGGCAAGATATCCAGCTGTTGTGAGAATGGATAGGGAGACAATTCTCACTTTTTGCAAAAAGTGAGAATTGGAAAATCATGCTTCCCTGTCTGTGAAGCTTTGATAGGTGGTGATGCTGCGGATTGGTCGGTGTGTATCGTTGAATATCGTTGATTTTGGTCGTTAGGCGTGTTGCGAATGGGCCATATAAGGAGATCGGCGACCATCCCGCGCTCGCGATGTGTTGCGAATGGGCCGTATTTTGGTGGTTGGGTTGATTCTCATAGGCGGTTGTGATATAATTTGCGCAGAAACCGTTTAAGAAATTCGTTATCCATGCAGAATCTGACAACGAAGCAACTTGTATTCCTGCGAGAGATAGGCGATTCGCCTTTTTCCCTTGTGGCGTTGCGGTCTTTGTTTCCAGTGAAAGAAGTCTGGCGTGTTGCCGCACGGCTGGTGGAAAACGGACTGCTGATCCGATTGAAGCGTGACTTGTTTGTCCTGAGTCCAGATCTGCTGGGCCATCCCATTGACCGGCTTCTTGTCGCGAATCGCCTCTGTTCACCATCGTATGTCTCGCGAGAAGCGGCTCTTGCCCATTATGGACTCATCCCTGAATTGGTTGTCAACGTGACAAGTTCGCGCTTGGGGCGGTCTGTCATGTTTGACACTCCGATTGGCGGCTTTCACTATGCCCAAGTCGATGCGGCAACCTACGCAATCGGCCTGCGCGAGGAAGCTTCGGCAACTTCGCGATTCCTTTGCGCGAGCCCGGAAAAGGCCTTGTATGATCTTGTCGTCTTCCGTTCGCAGTTGAACATCAGAAGCCGAATTGAGATGCAACGCTTCCTCTTCGGGGACTTGCGACTCGATGTGTCGGACAGGCATTTTGACGGACGCATTTTTGACGACTTGGTTTCGTGTGGACGCAAGAGGCGAAGCATACGGATAATGAAGGAGGTTCTTTGTCATGGTGCGATTTGACCAACTCGTTGAAGACAAGATTCGTTTGGGAGCCACGGAGAAGTTTGCTGTCCAGGCAACGATGCAGGAGGTTGTCCTGTGCGGGCTTTCGGACGGAGGCTTCTTCCGCCATGCCGCGTTTTACGGGGGGACGTGTCTCAAGTTGTTTTATGGACTTGACCGCTTCTCGGAGGACCTGGATTTCACGGTGCTGGATCGGTCGTGTGGACTCCGCTTGCCGAGTTATTTCGATGCGGTGGCACTGGCTTTCCGCGCGGTTGGCCGTGAAGTGGAGGTCAAGGAAGTCGAGAAGTCGGTTTTCACGGCAACGGAATCGGCGTTTGTCAAGACGGAAACGAAAGCCTACCAGATTGGCGTGCGGAACGCGCCGAAAACCACCGTCAAGTTCGAGATGGATACGAATCCTCCGATTGTCTATCCGTCCGAAACGAAGTTCTTGCGCGTTCCCGACCCTCATGCCATTGTGTGCTGTACGCCGGAGGGATTGCTCGTCGGGAAGGTGAGCGCCTGTCTTTTTCGCGCATGGCGTAATCGCGTGAAAGGGCGCGATTGGTATGACCTCATCTGGTATTCGGACAAGAAGATTCCGCTTAAGGTTGATCTGCTCCGTCGCGTGACGGAATCGGCGCATCCGGAGGCGGCCGTGCGCATGAAGGACTCCGCATATGTGCGCACTCTGCTGAAGGAACGCATCGATCACATTGACTTCAGGCGGGCAAAAGAGGATGTCTATCCGTTTGTGGCACATACGAAGAGCCTTGATCTGTGGGGGCGAGACTTCTTTTATGCCGTCGTTGATGATTTGGTGATTGTCTGAATGGATTGGAAGACCGGTGGTGATGCTGCGGATTGGTTGGCGGACGGGGCATTTCTGAATATGTCTTATTCTGGTAATTGAGCGTGTTGCGAATGGGCCAATTCTCATCAGAGGAATGTGGTATAATCCGACCACATGAACTACGAAGAACTAAACAGGCGCTACGGCGCACCTGGACGCATCGTGTTTCGCGAGGATCCGCAGGGGATACCTGTGGCCGCTCTCGCCAACCAGTACGGCAGCGCGGAGATTTCTCTCTTCGGGGCACAGGTGCTTTCGTACCGTCCGACAGGCAGCATGCAGGTGCTGTTCACGCCGCAGAACATCTCGTTCGGCCCCGACAAGGCAGACCACGGCGGCATCCCGGTGTGCTGGCCGTGGTTCGGCACTAACGGTCCCGAAGGGTCGTACGGCCACGGCTTTGCGCGTAGGTGCCTGTGGCGTGTGGCGGGGTCGGAGTATTCCGAGGACATCACCGAGATCACGCTTGCGCTTGACTGCAACGAAGAGACGAAGAGGCTCTGGCCCTATGACTTCCGGCTCCAGCTGAAGGTTTCGGTGTCGATGAAGCTTAACCTGGGGCTGAAAACGACCAATGCCGGCGATGTCCCGTTCGAGATAACGGAGGGCTTCCACCCGTATTTCCTTGTGAGGGACCGCGATGCCGTGACGGTTCGCGGCGTTGACGGATGCGCGTTCTGCGATTCCCGCAAGTCTCGCACCGCAGATGCCGTATGGACGGGCGACCTGGCGTTCAACACCGAGTACGACCACGTGTTCACCGTAAAGAAGAGCGAGTTCGCCATAATCGATCCTGGCTTGCGCCGCGCAATCGCCATCGCGAGCAGGGGCAACACCAAGCTTGTGTGCTGGAATCCCGGGGCGGCCGATCTCCCGAGCCGCAACATCAGCGGCGACGACTGGCGCAAGTTCGTGTGCGTCGAGCCGGCGACCCTCTTCAAGGAGGATTCGACGATAAGGATCGCCCCCGGCGAGTCGCACGAGCTGCTGATGGCCGTCCAGTCCGTACTCGAGAAGTAGCCCATCGTGAAGCACTCTGCGCTCATAATCACGTCTGCGAAACACTGCGCAACCGCGCAGGAGACGCTTCGCGTGCAGGATACGGTATCGGCCCTGCGCCGCGCCGGATGGGTCGTGGACGTCCTGACCTCGAGCGCAAACCCCATTCTGGCGGCCACCCTCGATCCCTCCGTGAGCGTGACAATCGTGCCTCGCCTGCCGTTCCTGAGGCGCCTGTTCCTTTTCCTGCGCGGCTTCTCCCTTGCGTCGAAGCGCGGGTATGCGGTGTTGCATGGAATCGACGATGGGGCAGATGTCGCAAGGGCGATCAGGCGCATGACTCTGCGCAAGTTCGCGTACATTGCGGAGATCCATCATGCGTCAGACATCCGATGCGTCACTGTCGCGCAAGCGGCGGCTGTCATAATCCCGAGGGAGGGTTCCCTGTCGGAATTCAAGTCGCCGCCGCCCATGGCCCGCGTGTCTATCCTCCCTGACCCTCACGCGGAACTTGCGGACAATGCGTTCACGGCTGCGGAATTCGCGTCCGCGCTTGACGGCATATACACGTATGTGCTTCGCAAACACCCGGAGGTTGGCGGATGAAGAAAGGGACTTCTCGCGTTAGGCCTGCTTCCGGAAGACTTAGGCGCGGCGGGAGAAAGGTTGGCGCGGTGCGGCTCATCGCTCGCCGCTTCGCCATGGCGTCCATTGCGGCGGTTGCGATTCTTTCGCTGCTCGGCGGATGGTTTGTGAGCCATCCGTGGCAGTGGCTTTCCGACAAGTGCGACGACTGGCCAGGCTTCATAACCACGCCCCTGTTCTATTTCGGCAACAGGGCGGTGATGCTCACGGACGGGCTTGGCTGGACTGGACACGATGCGGTGTATGAATATGACACGCCGCCGCCATCCGGGAAGGTGTTCTTCGCCGGCGCTCCGGTGCGTACCGGCTTCCCTGCGCCGAATGACGTGCAGATCTTCAATCGCGGCGATTTCGTGATCGGCTGGTCCCCGTCGCTGAGGCATCCGCTCTGGGTCGCGTACCATGTTCCGGCGGAGAAGGCGTACGAAGCCGGCAAGAGGCCGGGGTTCCGGGCAGACCCGGCGGTGTCGGGATCGCCATCGGCGGGCGAGTACAAAAAGTCGGGATACGACCGTGGACACATGGCCCCAAACTATGCGATAGCCACCCGCTTTGGCACGGAGGCGCAGAAGAAGACCTTCTACATGTCGAACGTGGCGCCGCAGAAGCCTGGACTGAATCGCGGCCCATGGCGCGAGATGGAGCATCGCATAGCCGATCTGTGGACTGCGAAGTACGGCGAGATATGGGTGATCGTGGGATGTGTTCCCGGAGACGAGCGATTGTCTTCCGGAGTGGACGCCCCAGTGGCTTTCTGGCAGGTCATCGTGGCTCAGACAGACGACGGCGTACGCGCGCTTGCCGTGTATATGCCGCAGAACATCCCGTATTCAGCGTTCCCGGTCCACAACATAGTCACGATTGACGAACTTGAGCGGCGTACGGGCCTTGATTTCTTCCCGGATCTCCCCGGGTTCCTTGAGAAGCCGCTCGAGTCGGATCTCCCAACGCGCCTGTGGCCCGTGCGCCTCATAGACATATTCCGCCTCATCCTCGTCCGGTTCCGGTAGTGTTTTCCGTGGCGATGGCGCCCTCGCCATCGTATTCCGGCGTTCACGACGGCGAGGCGCACCCCTCTAGCGACCGCATGCGCGGCTC
>CAKULV010000019.1 GCA_934667425.1 uncultured Kiritimatiellota bacterium
CACAAAAACACGACCGCACCCCTGATTCTATTGGGTGCGGTCGATTTTAGGGGTCAAAAACCGGGGATAATCCAGTATTTGCGAAAATACGCGCTTCCGGACAATCTCCAAGCCCCATTTGACTCTCAGAGTGTGGAATTGATGCATTCCATTTCACACGTGGCATGGGCTGCGAACCACCTCTTCACGACACAATGAGACGAATGGTGAATCCACGGCAAATGAAGTTGATGGGCGCAGCGGGGCAAGCGAACTGCAGAGGGATTGAGATGGCGTGACCGCCGGAGCAAGTCCGATTCACGAGAAGAACGTCTCAGGCACGAAGCACGATGCAAGGACATGCCCTTTCACGAGGGCCGTTTTCACGCGCACAGGGCGCCCCTTGAACGCCTTGAACGCATCAAGCCACTGCCCATCGAGGGCGACGGATATCTCACCCGTGGAGACGTCAAACGACTCCGCGACAAGTTCGCGCGGGCTGTAGCGTATCCCAGTGCCGAGCGCCTTGGACACAGCCTCCTTCGCACACCAGAACCGGATGAGCGTCGAAGGCGCGTCCGAACTCTCTGCGGCAAGCTCAAGCTCGTCCTTCGAAAACACGCCGTTTGTGAATTCCTCGGACAGGTCGCGCGACGCGAGTTCCGCATCGACTCCGACCCGGGCATTCGACGCGACGACGGCCACAACGAAATCCCGCGTGTGGGATATGGCGACGTCGAGCCGCGCCTTGAGGTTGTCGGACCACGCCCCTATCGCATGGGGCTTACCCTGGTCGTCCGCCCATATCTGGATATCGGCCGAACTCCACCGCGCCTGGCAGTTCTCCTTGACAAAACGGCGTACGGCCTCTTTGGCGACGATTCGCCCGAACAGCCACTCGGTGCGCCTCTGCGCGGTGCCCGTCATCTCCCTGAATGCGCGCCGCTCCCCCTTGCCAAGCACGATGTGGGACATCGTCTTGAGCCACAGCTCGGAATTGCGCTCGAATATGCCATAGGGGATATCCGTGACCAGTGCCGACGAAATCGCCGTGGCCGGGCTTCCGAGCAGTTCGGGGCCAAGCGGCTGGGTGAGATACGATTCGGATGGAGAAAGCACAAGTCGGCAATATTCAACCGGGACGCGTTCTGTAAGCTCCTCGTATCCATATAGCGCAAGCTGAAGCGATCCATTGCCATCCGACACCTGCACATCCGCGATCTGGGAGTTTACGGTTCCGTCCTGGATGCGGAGATAGCACTTCAGCCGCGCCCCTTCCTTGAAGGAGGCCGCACAGATCGCCAGATGGCGGAGCCGGAACGCAAGCGAAAACGTACCCTCGAACCGCTTGTGGCTTCGCCACAGCGCAAACCCGTCGGCGACCACCGAGAGCAGACGGGGATCCAGCTCCCACTGCGGAAGCGACGTATACGATACGGACCCCTCGAGGCGAGGCACCTCCACCTCGTAGTCTATTCCGCCCTCACTCCACAGGTCCGCCTTGCGTATGCACTGCAGCCCCCTTCCGGAATCAAGCCTCTCGGGATATATCTCGTTGTCCGTCCAGTGAACGCTTCTCGGATTGACCAGCGGCGTCGGGACAAAGGCCGTGCGCTCCGGAAGATCGTCTTCAAAGGTGAACGTGGCAAGGCATACGGGGGAAGTCATGGAGGAATTGGGGCCGGCCTCCCTGATCGTTGCGCGGACAACCGCCTTGGACGGGTCTGACGACTGTATCCTCTCGGCGCGAACCGATATGCGCAGCCTGTCATCCACAAACGCGACGGAGCCGCTCGACTGCAGGTCGTCCATGGCCACCAGCCTCCGGTTGGGCACCAGCCTCGCCGCAAGCTCGGCCATGATCTCGGCCGCCGCCGGCAGCGCAAGAAGCGTGAAGCCCCTGAGCTTGTGGTCCGAATACGATATCTGCGAAGTGCCTATCGCGAAGTCGGCGAAGAATGGATCCTCGTCGATGGAAAACGTCTTCACGATCTCCATCGACTCGCCGGAGCCGCCGGATGTAACCTCGGCATCCGAAATGAGCGGGAACCTCGTGCCGAAGTCCAGCTGACGCTGCCGACGTTCCCTCGCCGCGACGGCGGCCGCCCTGGCCTTCGCCCGCACGCCTGGCTTGGACGGCCCGGCAGAGGCGCGTTCTCCGGCGAACACCGGCGCTTCACCGGGGAAGTTCATGTGCGGGAACTGCCGCGAAAGGCGCATCTCGGAATCGGCCTTGACCTCAATGGAAAGTGGAGACGAAAGGTCGAGCAGACGGGTTTGCCTCCCCGCGAACAGCGGAGCGGTGTCCACAGGCGCCCCGAACGCGGCAAGCTGAGCAAGGGCGTGCTGGAACTGTACAAGGCCCGGACGATGGATCGTATTGGAGCATATCGCGCAGAATTCGCATCCGCGCAGGGCGTCGCGCACAAGTGACGTAAGCACGCTTCGCGGACCGACTTCCACGAAGGTCCTGAACCCGTCCGCATGCATCCGGCGGATGGTCTCGTCAAAGTGGATCGGCTCAGTCCAGATCAGCGCCGCCTCGTCGCGGGAGCGGCGAGGCTTCTCCGAGAGCGGTGCGGACGAGGCGCACGAGTAGACTGGCGTTGTCGCGGTCTTCTTCACCCACGACTTCGCGAACTTGCGGAAATCCGACTTGAACTTGCCAAGCCACTCGAAATCCAGCGACATCCCCGACGGCGCAGGCATTCCCACGACCGTCTTGCGGGAAAGCAGGTACATGTCCTTGAGGAATGACAGCCGCTCCGCCCGGGGAAACGCGCCGAAAGCGCCTGAAAGAGCAAGCGCGCCAAGGTCGCCGCCTGAAAACCCGACAAGCCCTTCCGGCACAACTCCGCAGGCGGCGAACAGGCGGGCGAGGGCGATCGACGCTGAATAGACGGAGACGAGCGATTCGGCGTATCCGCCGGCGGAGAACACGTCGGCGTCCCTGCGATAGTACGCCGCCGGCGGAAACACGAACGACGCCGGGGAGAACGGCCCCGTCCCCGCCAGAGCCTCCTCCAGCTCATCGAACGCCCCCCTGCACTCGGGGAAGAGTATGGCCAGATCGCAAAGCATGTCAGGATAGAAGGCAAATCCCCCGGGAAGCACGAATGCCAGCCTGCCGCCAATGGGGGCAGACTCGAAATACGTCCCCGACTTGTCCTTGATGCGTCTGGCCCCTGATGCTATCCTCGTCGAGGCGAATGCAAGCCGCGACCTCAGGTCCTCGACGGTCTGCGTCACGAACGCCACCGCATGCGCCCCCTGCATCTTGGAACACGTGTACGCGACATCCTTGAGCGGGGCGGAAGGGGCCTGCTCGAGAAAGCCGCGCAGACGGTCCGCCTCCCCGGCGAGCGCGGTTCTGTCCGCCGCACGAACTATCACGATCTCGCTTGACGAGAAATCTTCCCTGGCGCGTATCATCTGCGGTTCTCCGGCTCCTCCTCGAGCAGCACTGCGGCGCGGCGGCCATCGAAATCGTTCGCGCACACGACGGCACGGCGCGGGAGCGTGGGCGTGCCTATTATCCATGGCCGCGCCCTGTCGAGCAGGTATGCCGAAGAGTTCACGTTGGAAATCGATTCCAGCGGATGCCGCCCGGCGATCTGCGGCGGCAGCACCCGCATCCGGAGCGACATCGCGACCTTCGCGAGCGAAGCCGCTGCGGATGCCGCGAAGCAGTGGCCTATGTTTCCCTTCACCGAACCGATGCCCACCAGCGCACCTCCGGGGCGGTGCATGCCCCACAGCCTCTGCACAACATCAATGTCGGCGGCATCGGCCTCCGGGAAGCCGGCCCCGTCCGCCTCGATCATCGCGATGGTGGAGATTGGAGCCCCGGCGGCAGAGGCGCACTCCTCGATGGGAAGAGATTCGGATGACGTCGCGACGCCTCGCAGGAGCGCATAGATGCGATCGTGCGCAGCAAGCGCATCCGACCTTCGCTTCAGCACGAAGAATGCGCCGCCCTCGCCGGGAACCGTCCCGCACGCATCGCCGTCGAACGGGCAAAGCTCGTCCTTCGTAGAGAATGCGATCTTCCCGGACAGCCCTTCGATCAGAGACCTGCCCATTGGCGGCGTGACAGCCCCTGCGATCGCGACATCCGCCCGCCCGGAGACGAGATCGTCCGCCGCAGCCTCAAGCGCCGCCACTCCTGACAGGACACCCGCGTCAAGCACGGTCGCGGCGCCGGCGAAGGATGTCTCCTTCGCGATCCAGCCGGCAATGCGGCAGCCGGAGGCGACAAGGAGGGCGTCCGCGTTCGGCGCCGGAAGCGAATACCTCAGCTTGCCGCGCACATTCTCCATATATTCGTCCGTCGCCCCCGGAAAGCAACGGCGAAGCACGTCAAGCGTCTGGTCTATGAAAAACGTGTGCTCAAGCCAGTTTACCACGGAAGGGTTGAACATGGGGGCGTAGGCAAGGCGCACCGAGCCGCGCCTTGGCTCATGGGAATGCGGACGCATCCCGGCATCCGCAAGCGCGTCGAATGCGAGCTGCGTGATGAAATATAGGTCCTGGTTCTCCCCTGCGTTCATCTGGCGCGGGAACGTCTGTTCGAACGGGCGGCACGAATACAGCTCCCCAAGCTGTCCGCCGACCGTGGGGTACGGAGCGTCGAACACGTTCCTCCCGCCGATTGGAAGCGCGGCATCGGCCGAAAGCGGGGTCAGCGAAGCCCTCTGGCTTATTATGTTCTGCCAGAACGCCCTGAGGCTGTCCGCGCCCGCGAAACGGCAGCTCATGCCCACTATCGCTATGGATGTCTTTTCCATCGCCATTGATTATACCATCATTTGCGGATGAACACGCGCATGCCGGGCGCGACCCTCCTCGGATCAAGCCTGTCCCCCCTTATTATCCGGCCCTTAAAGTAATAGTAGGTGGCGGACGAGTTCCAGTTGCGACCGACTATGCGGTATGGGGTGGACTTGCGCCCCAGAACGCCAATCTCGCGGAATCTGACGCGATCCTCAAGATCCTTGAGCGACCTCGGCTCTTTGGAGGACTTTGGACTGCCCGGCTGGGACGCGGACGGCGGCGGAGACGCTTTCTTGGGGGCAGGCTTGGCCGCCACCGCATCGCGGCCCCGTGCCACAGGAGCATTGCCATTCTTGGCGGGTTTCCCCGCCGTGCCGCCCGGAGGCTTCCCGTAGTAGCTCTCCTGTTCCGGCTCATTGGGCATATCCGGCGATTTCTTGCTGAAGAGCGTGGAGAATATTCCCGGTTTCGGCTTTGGCGCCACATTGCGCGCATAGTATCCGGACATCGTATCGGTCTTCCCGTACAGCACCTTCTCAAGGTACTGATCCCCGACGACAAGCCGCCTGGCGCGCACATCCGGGTCGTATGCGGGCTTGGATCTCAGCCCAAGCCTGCTGCGTACGCTCGGCATGGCGAACAGCATCCCGCAACGCTTCCTGCCTCTGTGGTTGCGCTTCTGCCACTTGTTCGGGGCGCCATACGCGACATGGCTGTGGCACACCACATGCGCATCGTCCACCCTGTATTCCTTCTGGAGGATGGCGAGCAGCTCCCTGATGGCCTCTATCTGGTAGAGCGTGACAGGCTTGTCGTGGTATCCTACGACCTCTATGCCTATCGAGTACGAATCGCACTCCTCCCTGCCGTTCCACATCGACCGCCCGGCATGGTATGCTTCGCGGTTCCGGTCCACAATCCTGTGCACCACGCCCTTTTCGTCTATGCAATAGTGCGCTTCGCCCCGCTCCGAAAGCTTGTTGAGGGAGCTGCGGGCGCCTGCCTCCGTTGTGTGCAGCACTATGATACTCGTTGCCTTCCTCATGGGGCGCTCGGCGCTTCGCGGGCTTCGGTAGCGATTCGAGAACGACAGGGCGTCGGCGCAGTGGGGTGCGAGGAAAAGCAAGAATGCCGCCAGAGCCTCCAGAAGACCGGATCTTCCTGCTGTGTGCTGTGGCGGCATTGGCAAACATCGAAACCCGGGCCGCGGAGCTGCCGCCCCGTGGCCCGGATGGCGCAATGACGGATCAGAACTCGAATCCGCCGCGGATGTACGGCTTTACCAGCGCGTTCGCCTGGGCATTGTCGAAGCTCTGCTTCGCCGAATCCCAGTTGATCTTGCCAGAGACCTGCTGTGCGACGCAGCCGACAAGAATGCCCTCCATCTGGGGAACGCAGTATTCGACGTCCGCGAAGCAGCGCGAATGCGTCTGCTCGTACCACGGGCCGACTCCGCGAATGGCGTTCACGAACTCGCCGTAGTGGCCTTCCGCGAACCCCTTCATCTCAACGGTCGACTTGCCGCCCGCGGCCGCCGGCGCGGACCCCGCGCAGAACGGGATGGAACGCGCGACGCACTTCGCAGCCTCATGCTGGAAGATGTCCACGAACTTCTCTTCCCCATTCATGGCGATCGCGCACTTTGCGCCGTAGTCGTCCTGCATGAGCACCGCCCCCTTGGATCCGATGATGTAGCAGCCCGTGTTCGGCACAGCGCCGAAGGTCTTTATCACCTTTGGCATGATCTCGGCGGATGGCTTCATCGCGCTCTTGCCCGGCTTGGACTCGTCGTAGCCGTCGTACCAGAATAGCGTGACCGCCGGCAGGGACCTGCCCTTGATCTTGCCGAACTTCGCGACACGTTCCTTGTACGTGAGCCTGACGACCGATTTCGCCGGATAGGCGATGTCGTTCTTCTCCTCTATCTTCACGCATTCCGCATCGGATACGCCGGCAAGCTCAAGCCCGCGGAACGCGAGGTTCATCGTGTGGCAGGCCATGTCGCCGAACGCCCCCGCGCCAAAGTCGTGGAAGCCGCGCCACGTGAACCGATGGTAGACGTTCGAGCCGAGTTTCCACGGATCGTAGACCTTTGCCCCGTCAGGATACTTGTCGAGGAACGGACGTTCCTTCGCCGTCGCGAGCCAGGCGTTCCAGTTGAGCCCGTCACGGATGGGATCGCCCTTCGATCCGCGGCTCTTCACATAGTTCGCCACTCCATTGCCCTGCGGCCACACGGCACGGTTCGTCCACACGTGCACTTCCCTGACGTCGCCGAGGATGCCGTCCTGCAGCACTTCCGTGCAGCGGCGCATCGAGTCGAGCGAAGAGCCCTGGTTGCCCATCTGCACGATAACGCCGTTGTCCTTCGCCGTCTTGTTGAAGTATTCGAGCTCCCACAGCGTGCGGACGAGCGGCTTCTGCACGTAGACGTGTATGCCCTGCCTCATCGCGCCGATCGCGACCGGCGCATGCACATGGTCTGGCGTGGAGATCGTCATCGCGTCGATGCCGAGCATGCCGGCGTCGTCGAGGAGCTTGCGGTAGTCGGTGTAGAACGGCACGGAGTAGACGTCGAAATCGACGCCGTCCTTCGCCAGCCTCTTCGCCGCCATCTCGCGTGACGTGTAGTCGGCATCGCAGAACGCCACCATCTCCACGAATCCCGACTTGAGCATCGGCACCCAGTCGCTGTATCCCTTGCCCATCATGCCGACTGCCGCCAGCTTGACCTTCTGGCAGCCGAACGGACACCTGCATCCGCCGATTGCGAACAGCCCGGCGCCGCCGAGGCCGCGAAGGAACCCTCTTCTTGATGAATTGAATGACATATTCTCTCCTTGCGTTTTATTGTTTGTTCAGTTTACGAAATGTCGGCCATGGTCTTCACGGGGAGGTCGCGGGTGCGCGTCATCACCATCGGCTTCCTGGCCGAAGCGTCATAGGCATATCCATCCGGGCCAAGCGGCCACACGACCGGCGCGGTGTTCAGGACCGTGGCCCTGAACCCCTGTAGCGTCGCGCCCATGTTGCCGGTGTGGGACGAATTGCACCCTTCGTTCTCGATGACGAACGGGTATTTGAAGCCCCTTGCCATCAGCGTCTCCAGGAACTTTGTCCAGTCAAGCGAATCGCTTCCGCCGAATCCCGGCAGGCGAGGCTCGTAGTTGCAGCGGTCCCACTCGTTTGCGGGCAGGGGAACCCCGGCCTTCTTCGCCAAGTCGCCATCCACGGACTGCGCCGGGAAGAGCCGCCCCCAGTGGATCGCCATTGGCGAATCCGGGAAGTTGCGCGTTCCCTTTATGTGGATGCGGCGAAGCCTTCCCATGTCCGTGGCCTCGATGACGGCGCACGGGTCTATGTGCTGCCATATGTCGTGCGACGGATCGTACGTCTCGGCAAGGGCCTTCGACGGGACGAGCGTGTACATGAGCTTGCGGGCGGCGAGGCATCCGGGAAGGTTGTTGTAGCAATCCGGAGCGGTGACGGGCTGCCATCCCTCCATGGGGCAGTTCTCGAAGCACAGCGTGACGCCAAGATCCTCGGCGTACTTCGCGATTGGCGTGAACACCTTCTGGAACTTGGCGAGGTTCTTCTCGAACCCTCCGTCCTGTCGGCCAAGCTCGTGGTCGTATCCGACGAACGAGCCGCACACCACGTCGTTCTCGTCGCCGCCAAGCAGGGCCGCGATGCGGATCAGCCTGAGGATGTGGTTCTGGTTCACGACCTGGTTCTCCGGCTTGCCGCCGATGAGGTTGTCGTACGCGCCGACAGAGACGCGAAGCCCCGTCTCGTTGCAGCGCGCGACCACGCGCTTCGCCGCCTCAAGGTCGAACGTCTCGTAGTCGAGGTGCGTCGCCGTGTGGTCCCTGCGGTCCGAATCGCGGCGGAACACGCAAAGCTCCAGACCCTGCGCCCCCACGGCCTTTGCGTACGACAGCACCTGCTCGAAGCTCTTGCCGGGGAATGCGCTCGTCATCAGCCATATCTGGTTGTTTCCCGGCCTTGCGCGGGAAGCGGCGCGAGCGCTCCCCGGCAGCGCCGCCAGCGCGGCAAGCGCGGCGGCGCCCTTGAAGAAATCCCTCCTGCCGTTCATCAGACTACGACCTCCCATCCGTTGCGGTAGACGTCGCGCGAAAGCGAGATGCCCATCTTGTTCCCGTCGGCGAAGTCGTTCCTCTCGGGATCCCAGTCGAAGCCCGTGTCGTACACGTAGCTCATGTTGCAGAGCTGGCAGAGGATCGCGCTGCGTCCGCCCGTTTCGGCGGTGGACTGCGTAGGCTTGCGGTCGAAATAGTGCTCCACGAAGTTGCGCACCTGGCTGCGGTCGGTGGACTTGTATATCTGCACCTTTGCGGTGTCGAGCTTGAAATGGTCGTTCAGACGCTTCACCACGGCGTCAAGCTTGTTGTCCTGCTTCGACGCGGCATCCGTTCCGTAGTCCTTGCCGATGGATGCGGCCACAAGCGTCATGCCGGCGAATGTCGCGTCGGCGAGCTGCTTGCGGATCTCTGCCGTCGGCTTCACGCCGGCGCCGAGCCACACGGCTATCTTCCCGCGGTTCACTGCGACAATGCCCTTCGTGCCGTAGAACACCGTCCCCCACGTGCCGAACGGGCCGTGGTAGAGTTCTACGTCGCCATACGGCTTCTTGAAGAGCATCTTCATGCCGAACTGGCGGCGTCCGCCATGGAACAGGTTGGTCGAATGAGGCTCGTCGGACCTGATTATCCTGTACGGGCCGCTCTTGTCGGCGTCAAGCCCCCACTGCGCGATGTCAAGGTGGTGTGCGCCCCAGTCTCCGTTGTAGCCGGTGCCGATGTCGTCGTCGAAGCGCCAGAACATCACGTTGCTGTAGCTCTTGTGGACTCCGCGCGGGGCTATGTGCTCGGAGTACGGACGCCACTTGGCCGGGCCGAGCCACATGTTCCAGTCCACATCGGCATTCGGCGCCCCCTCCGTCGCGGCGTTCTCCGGGACATCGAAGAAACGCATCGGGTGGGACGGGCCACCAAGCTTCTGCCCGCCGACCCCATAGTTCGCGTCCACGTACTTCAGGTCGCCGATGCATCCGTTGCGCACGATCATCACTGCGGTGCGGAACTCCGGCCAGCAGCGCTGCATCGAACCGGTCTGGAATACGCGCCCGTACTTCTTCTGGGCGGCCATCACCTTGCGCGATTCATCCACGCAGAACGTCAGGGGCTTCTCGCAGTACACGTCCTTGCCGTGCTTCATGGCCTCCACGGCCATGTATGCATGCCAGTGGTCAGGCGTCGCGATGCACACCATGTCTATCATCGGGTCTTTGATGACATCGCGGAAATCGGCGCATCCCCTGCACGTGGCATCGATCTTCTTCGATGCGTAGTAGTCGTTGACGCGCTTGACGCCCTGCGCGAGGCGCACCTTGTCGCAGTCGCATACAGCCACTATCCGGCACTTGTCGTTCAGACCAAGGAATTCTCCTGTGAGATCCCGCGCCCTGAGGCCGTATCCGATGATCGCCACCGTGGGCTTCTCCCCCTCCTTGAGGGTGCGCACACCGACCTTCGCGGTCGAGCATCCGGCGAGGGCGGTAGCCGCCGCAGAGCCGAATAGGAAGTTCCTTCTGTTCAGATTCATTTCTTGCCTTTCGTTTCTTTACACATTGCCTTGCGTCAGGAAGTACGCTAATCCCGGAATCGGCCAAGGCGGGCTCTAACATCCGCAGGGCCGCCAAAGCAGATTCCATGGACTTGCTTTGGGATGGATTATACCACAAAACGGAGCGGTCAGCGGACGGGCTCCTCCAGTCGCGCGGCGGCGAGCGCCTTGTTGGCGTGCTCGGCGAAGACGCCGCGCGGGTCGCGCGCGTACGCCTCCAGCGTCGAGCGTCCCAGCCCCTCGCAGTCGCCGCAGGCCAGCAGCGAGCGCGCCGCTGTGAGCTCGCGGATGCAGCGGTCGGTCTCCGGGCCCAGCCCGTAGCCGCCGGTGGGCTCGAGCTCTTCGAGGCGGCGGCGGGCCCAGCCGCCCACGCCGGGGCGCCGGAGCAGCTTCGCGAGCGCCGGCGCGAACCGGGCCGATCCGTGCGCCTCGGCCGCGAGGCAGGCGCGGCGGAAGTCGCCCATCGAGGAGTCTGCGCTGAGCCGATCCACCTCTTTGAGGATCGGCTCCACCGCGCAGTCGGCCTTGGTGCGCCCCAGCGCCACCGCGAGGCCGATGTTCGCGAGCGAGCCGCAGTAGCGCACTCCACTGCGGTCGATCTGGCACCGGCGGCGGCCCGAGACCATGTCCGCGAGCGTCTCGGCGCCGGCCGGGTCGCCCAGCACGCCGAGGACCAGCGCGTAGGCCTGCCGCTCTCCCAGGGATCCTGCGGCGGCGAGGTGCCAGCGGAGGACGGGGATCGCGCGCCTGGGCTGGGCGAGCGCGAGGCCCGAGCCGCGCAGTCCGTCGCCGATCGAGGCCATCGCCGCGGAGAAGACGGCATCGTCCACCTCCCCGTCCTTCGTCCAGGAAAGCACCTCCGCGCGGAGGATCCCCTTCTCCACCAGCTCGCGCTGCAGCGCCTTGACGTCGATGCGGCGGAAGTCGCAGCCGGCCTCCAGGGCCCGGGCCGCGGCGAGACCGAGCGAATAGCCCTCGTTCTGGACGTCGGCGCGCATTCGCGTCATCGGCACCACGTCTCGCGCCACGCCCTTGCCCACGCCCACCACGGCGATGGAGCGAAGCCCCCGGGGCAGGTAGGAGCGCAGGGGGATGTTGGAGGCGAAGGCGTGGTCGCGGGGGTCTTTCTTGGGCTCGGCCACGTAGCCGTATTCGTCCTTGAAGAAGCCGTGCGAGTCCTGGTTGCTGAGGGCCTGCACCACGGTGTCGTGGAAGGCGCGGGCGCAGTTGACGTCCCATCCCTCCAGGCGGTAGTCGGGCACGATGCGGCGGCGCTCGCGGCTGTCGACCACCTGCGCCACGTCCCAGGAGTCGGGCTGGCCGGCGCGCGAGCGCACGCCGAAGGCCCACAGGTCCCAGGCGCAGGGGTCGTTTACGAGGTTGAAGTCGGAGTTGGCTCCGCCCTTGCCGAGTCGGTGCGGAGCCTGGCCGGCGCTCTGGAGGGCGAAGTCGCCCGCGCCGATGAACTCGGTGCCGCAGCCGGCGGCGGCGGCCACGTCGCTGTCGCCGGTGGCGTCCACCACCACCCGGGCGCGCACCGCGAAGCGCCCCTGCCCGGTCGCCACCACCACGCCCACCACCCGGTCGCCCTCCACCAGCGCGCCCTCGCCGAAGGCGCCGTAGAGTACGTGGACGCCGGCCTCGCGGCAGAGGCCGGTGAATGCGTTGTCGTTGCGGAGGTTGCCGTACGGCGAGGGGGTGGCGCGGGCGCGGGCGTCGAACTCCTTCGTGAAGCCGCAGATGTTGCCGCAGTAGTAGCCGGTGATCATGCCCTCGGAGCTCACGCCTCCGAGCACGTGGAGGTACTCCACGAGCAGCGTCCGCGCGCCGGCGCGCGCCGCTGCGGTGGCGGCCGGGGCGCCGGCGGTGCCGCCGCCCACCACCACCACGTCCCACTCGCCCATCGAGGGCAGCTCGCGGGCGGCCTCGGGGATGGTGCGGCGCGCGATGAAGCGGTCGTAGGGGCGCAGGCCGCCGAGCGGCTCCATCACCTTCACCGCGCCGGGGTCGGCGGGTGCGGGGGGCGTCTCCACGCGCGCGCCCGCCACCCTGGGGCGCAGGCGGGCCTCGGCGGCTGCTGCGGCGCCCATGCGCCGGCCGCGGGCGATCTTCTCCGCGAGCGTGCCGGAGTCCACCGAGGCGCGCACGTGGCGGCGGGGGGGAGGGGGTGGCACGTCCACGAGGCGGAGGAGGTCGGCGTCGTCCATCGTGGTGCCGCCGCGGGTGAGGTCGCGCGCGGCGAGCTCGGCCGCGGTGAAGGAGGCGTCGGAGCCGTCCTTCATCTCCAGCTCCAGCCGGCAGCGGTAGGCCCGGCCCACGCGGCCGCGGCCGAGGATCTTCCAGTCGCGCAGGAACTCGTGTTCCACGCCCTCGGGCGGGCGCTCGGCGATCACCACGCGGGTGAACCTGGTCTTGCCCGAGACGCCGGGCAGAGGACGCCCCAGGCGCGTGAACATCCCGTGGCGGGTGGCGTCCACCACCGACTTCGCGATCACCGCCTGGCGGCCGGAGCGGTTGGCGAACACCGCCCCCGCCACCTCGCCGCGCTCGTCCACCACCACGTCGGTTGCCGGCGCGCCGGTGATGAAGCCCACGCCCCGCTCCATGAGGAGCGAGTCGAAGGTCTTCTTCACCTTGAGCGGCGAGGGCTCGCCCTCGGACTCGGCGGCCTCGGCCAGCACGAAGTGGATGCGCGAGAGAAGCTGGCACACCGCCCCGTCGGCGGCGAGGCACTCCACGCGGGAACTGGTGAACCGCGAGTCCAGCCCCAGGGAGAAGGCCACGTACTTGCTGCCCCGCATTCCCTTGGTGTCGTGTGGCACGGGCTCGCCGGGCCGCACCGCGCCGCCGGGCAGAAGCACCTCATTGGCCTCGCGCCGCAGTTCGAACACGCGCCCCTTGTCCTCGCCGTCCAGGATGGTGAGCCTCACGCCGCCGGTCAGCGGACCCGTCCCCTCGCCGAGGCGGATGGCCTGGCGGTGGTCCACCGAGCGGAAGGCGTCGCGGGCGCGGTCTATGTTCTCTATCACCACCACGCGCACCTCCCGGATGCGGCTGGGGCCGGCGAAGGAGCATTCCACCGTGATGTCGCCCTTGAGCAGCGCGCTGTCGCCGGGGTTCTGGGGCATCGAACGGGTCTGGAACTTGCTGCCGTGGTCGTTGCGGTACTGCCAGCCGCCGATCGCCTTCTGGCCGCTGCCATAGTGGTAGCCGTAGTCGGCGAGGGGGGTGGATTCTGTGCGCAGCCGGCGGAGGATCTCGTCAGAGTCGGGGGTGGTCTTCTCGCCGAAGCCGAGCTCCAGCGTGCCGGCCACGTCCTCGCCCAGATAGGGTGCGCCGCCCGCGAGGTAGACGCTCGCGCCGGCCCGCTTCGCCTCCAGCGCCGCAGCCACGCCGGCGGAGGCCCCGCCAACCACCAGCACATCCACCTCGGCCGTGACGGGAATGTCCTTCGCGCCCTCGACCGTGACGGCCGCAGGGGCGGAGGCGGCCGCCAGGCCGGAGGCAAGAACAGCAATCATGCATCTCATTGTCGTGAACTCCTTCATTCCGGTGAAGCCGCCCAAAGCGGACGACGGGCAGGGATTATGCACTATCCCCGCAGTGATGTCAATAGCCGCGCTTTCTCATTCCCGTGTTCCCGCTCTACGGCAACACGCGGTAGCCCACGGACGAGATGCCGGAGGGCATCGGGCGCATCGCCATCGGACCGCAGGGCATCGGCGTGAGGCGCTACACCCGCCTCGCGCCCCTCGACTTGTCATGGGGACGAATCATCCTCTATTGATTCCGGAGCGGGCAACTGCCGTCAACTGGCCACGGAGCGACGTAATCCTCTGCGTCGCCAAAACGGTCGAAGGCGCAGTCAATGGTCTCGGACGAATGAGAATCGGAGCTCAGGATGAACCTTGCGCCCCTTTCGCGCAGCATTCCGCGGAACGTGGGCGAGGGATAGGCATCGTCCAGCCAGCCGCGCGAGATCGCCCCGGTGTTCACCTCAACGAGCTTGCCTGACGACGCGATGGCGTCTGCGGTCTCCGCAAGCTCGTCCATGTACCACTTGGCGTTTTCGTCGAAGTACGGGTTCCTTGCGTTGAACTTCCTTACGAGATCGGGATGCCCCACCACATCGAAGTCGAACGTGCGCACCATGTCGCGCTCCTGACGGAAGTATGCGCGAATGTATGCGCACACATCGCCGCCGAAATGCGCGGAGATCCCTTCTGACAGCAGCTGGGGCGTGTGATCCACAGGCACCCGGCATCCATCAGGCGCCACCACGTAATGGACCGAGCCTATCAGGTAATCAGGAGAGAACGCCGCATACCTCGAGCGGTCCGGGTCTGTGTCTCCAGGTATGTAGTCCGCCTCAAGCCCGCACAGCACCCTTATCCGACCTGCATACCTTCTCGCAAGCGAACGCACCTCCGCGAAATACGCGGGGAGCTTCGCCGCCGGGACGGTACAGGCGCCGTCATCGGGATATGAAGAGTGCGAGGAAAAGCCGATGACGTCAAACCCCTTCCCTATCGCCGCCTTGATCATGGCCTCCGGAGTGTCTTTGCCGTCGCACCAGACGGTATGCGTATGGTAGTTCGTCTTCATTTCAGGATGTCGGGATCCATCTTCTTCACGACCGCATCCCACTTCCCGTTCCGCATGGTCTTCGATGCGGTCATGAGCTTCAGCCGCAGGGCGTCCTGCCCAAAGCTGCGGATGGAATCGTGCCGACGCTTCAGCGCACTCGCCCAAAGCGACTTCATCATCATCATGAAGTTCTCCATAGGCGACTGCTGCGACACGTTTGCCCTGCCCACAGAGCCGAACACGTCCTCAAGAAAGCGGCGCAACCCATCCGGCAGCCTTTTCGCAAGATTCGCGACCGCATCGGCCTCGCCCCTCGTTTCCCGCACGTAGCTTTCCACGAAGCCCCGCGTCACGGGATGCGCGAACAGTTCCGGCGGCGCGTGGGCTTCGAGCAGATCGACCATCTGTCCATCGCGCTCTGTATTGAAAAGGAACTCCATGAACTCCATCTCAAGCTTCGGCGGCGGATTGCACGACGGATCAGAGGCATCCTCCGTGCTTCCATCCGCATGGGCGGCGGCATCCTCGTTCGGGGTTCCGCGTTCATTCCCCGGCTCCGTGTATCCGGATCCGCCCTCTTCGCCGAAAGCGCCGGTCTCCCGCTCCGAGGCGCCGCCTCCACCGGCATGCGTTGCCTGCATCCGCCTAGACGAATCGGCCGCCGCCGCCCTCTTCTCGAAGTCGGCCTCAAGGGCCGAAACCGGGATCTTAAGCAGAGCGGACGCCTCCCGCAGAAGGCTCGCCCGCATGACTGCGCTTGAGCTGCATTTCACGAGGTCAAGCACCCCGTTTGCGGCACGGGCTATCGCATCGTACGATTCCGGATGCTGTTCTGCCTCCAATGCGTTCCTGACCTGGAACGCTACGATGGATTCGGCCGCGTCGAGGCACGCCTGGAACGCCTCCGACCCCTTCGTGCGAAGCAGTGAATCGGGATCCTCGCCTGCCGGAAGACGGGCCACGCGCACCATCAGGCCGGCCTCAAGCATCTCCGAGCCGGTGCGGATCGCGGCCTTTCTCCCTGCGGCATCCCCGTCGAACACGAGGATGGCCGCGTCTGCCACCTTCTGCAGTATCTGCACGTGCTCCTTCGTGAAGGACGTGCCCTGCGACGCCACCGCCCTGTCGAACCCGTGCGCATGGCAGCGTATCACATCTATCTGCCCCTCGCAGACGATGGCCTCCCGGATCGGCTTCGCCCCCGAAATCCTTATTGCGGCCTGATCGAGCGCATACAGCACATTCGACTTCTTGAATATCGGAGAATCGTACGAGTTGACGTATTTGCCGCCCCTCATCTTCGCCTTGTCGGTCTCAAGCGTACGCCCGGAAAATGCGATTACGCGGCCGGACCTGTCCCTTATGGAAAACATCAGTCGTCCTGCGAACGGCGAGTAGGGGGAACGCCCCGGCTGGCGAGGCGGACGCATCACGCTTGCCGCCGCAAGCTCCTCCATCGTGAAATGGTGCTTCGCCGCCCACTTGAGCATCGCGTCAACCGACTGGGGCGCATAGCCGATCTGGAACCTGTCGATGATTTCGTCCGAAAGGTCCCTCGACTTGAGGTATGCGCGAGCGCGTGACGCCTCCTTCGCGGACTTGAGGCACCTCTGGTAGAATGCCGCGAGTTCGGCGTGCAGCTCGAAGAGCCTCTTGCGAACCCTTGCCTGCGGATCGGCCTTTTCCTCTATGGTGATGTTGGCGGCGGCGGCCAGCTTCTTCGCGGCGTCTATGAAGGGCAGCCCCTCGTAGCGCATCACGAACTTGATGGCGTCGCCGGATTCCCCGCAGCCGAAGCAGTGGTAGAAGCCACGTTCCGGGTTTATGTTGAAGCTTGGAGTCTTCTCATGGTGAAACGGGCAGCAGGCCTTGTAGGACCCGCCTGCCCGTTTCACCTGTATCCCATAGCCCGCTATCAGGTCTGCAAGGTCCGTCCGGGCCTTGATCTCCTCGATAGTCTGCTCTGGAATGCCGAAGGCCATTGCCGCCCCGGCCTGTTACTGCTCGTTCTCTTCGGCCTCGGCGACGATCTGGGCGGCCTCCTCTGCGGCGATCGCCTCGGGAGTCGCCTCCTGGCTGGCGACCGGGAAGGCCTCGCCGTCATCGTCGTCATCCTCCTCGCTTGGCGGCGGGACGGTACCGAACAGCGCATCGAGCTTGGCCTGCTTCTCCTTGCGCAGCTCCTCCATGACCTCGTCCGAGACGGGTTCGCAGAGCGGCACGAGCTTCAGGTAGCGGTGCAGGGGGAAGCCGGTGCCGCCGGGGATGAGGTGGCCAAGGATCACGTTCTCCTTGAAGCCGCGCAGCTCGTCCACGCGCCCCATCGTGGAGGCCTCGGTGAGTACGCGGGTCGTATCCTGGAAGGATGCCGCAGAGATGAACGAATCGGTCTCGAGGGCGGCCTTCGTGATGCCGAGCAGCGCGGGCTGCGCTTCCGCCGAACGGCGACCTTCCATCGTCATCTGGTCGTTGACGCGCAGGAACGTCTGGCGCGTGACCTGATCGCCCCAGAGGAAGTCCGTGTCGCCCGGGTTCGTGATGCGGACCTTGCGGAGCATCTGGCGGACGATGATCTCGATGTGCTTGTCGTTGATCTCCACGCCCTGCAGACGGTAGACCTGCTGGACCTCATCGACGAGGTACTTCTGGAGTTCCTGCGGACCGGACACCTCGAGGATCTCCTGCGGGATGATCGGGCCTTCGGTCAGCTGCTGGCCCTTCTTCACGCGGTCGCCCTTGAACACGACGATCTGCTTGCCCATCGGGATCAGGTGCTCCTCGACCTGGCCCGTGATCTCGTCCTTGACGAGCAGCGTACGCTTGCCGCGCACCGGTTCGCCGAAATCGACGATGCCCTCGATCTTTGAGATTTCGGCGGCATCCTTCGGCTGACGGGCCTCGAACAGCTCCGCCACACGCGGCAGACCGCCGGTGATGTCCCTCGTCTTCGCCGCCTCACGCGGCGTCTTTGCGAGGAGCATGCCGGGGGAGACCTTCATGCCGTTCGTCACCATGACGATGGCGTTCGTGGGGATGTCGTGCTGGTCGAGCATCTTGTTCGCGTCCGCGCCATCCTTGCCGCGAATCACGATCTGCGGATGCAGGTTCGTGTCCGAGGTGGGAAGCACCACGAGCGTCTTCGCGCCGGTAGCGCGGTCGATCTCGGACTTGACGGAGACGTCCTCCTCGAAGTCCACGAACTCCACGATGCCGTGGGCCTCGGAAAGGACCGGCACCGAGTGCGGGTCCCACGTCGCGACCTTCTGTCCGGCCTTGACCGTCGCGCCATCCTCAACCAGAAGCTCGGAACCCATCTGGAGCGAGTAGGAATCGAGGCGCGAACCCTCCTTCGACCATATCTCCATCGTGCCGTTCTTGTTGAGCACTACTTCGCGGCCCTCGTCGTTGCGCACCTTCCTCACGTCGACGAACTTGACGATGCCGGCGTTCTTGAGGACGATCTCGGGGACCTTTGCGGTCGTGGACGCCGTGCCGCCGATGTGGAACGTACGCATCGTAAGCTGGGTGCCGGGTTCGCCGATGGACTGGGCGGCGATGATGCCCACCGCCGTGCCGATCTCGACCTCGCGGCCCGTGGACAGGTCGCGTCCGTAGCACTTCGCGCACATTCCGTGCTCGGCGTCGCAGGTGAGTCCGGAGCGGATCCACACCTTCTCGATGCCCGCCTTGGAGATCGCGGCGCAGGCCGCCTCGTCTATGATCTCGTTCGCCTTGACAATCACGTTCTTGCAGGAATCCGTGATGTCGTAGAGCGCGGTGCGGCCGAGGACGCGCTGGGCGAGCGTCACCTTGACCTCGTCGCCCTCGACGATCGCCTCGACCTCGATGCCGTTGACCGTGTTGCAGTCCTCGATCGAGATGATCACATCCTGCGACACGTCTACGAGCTTGCGCGTAAGGTAGCCCGCGTCGGCGGTCTTGAGCGCCGTATCCGCGAGACCCTTGCGGGCGCCGTGGGACGAAATGAAGTATTCGAGCACCGAAAGCCCTTCACGGAAGGACGCGGTAATCGGGCGCTCGATGATGTCGCCGGACGGATTGGCCATGAGGCCGCGCATGCCGGCGAGCTGACGGATCTGGAGCTTTGAGCCGCGGGCCTTCGAATCGACCATCATGAACACCGGGTTCAGCTCCGTGGGCTTCGGGTTGTCGGCGGACACGTTGCGGTCGATCGTCTTGTAGAGATCCTCGCCGACCTTCTCGGTCGCGGCGGACCAGATGTCGACCACCTTGTTGTGGCGTTCGCCATCGGTGATCACGCCCTGCTGGAACTGGGCCTGAACCTTCTCCGCGTCCTGACGAGCCTTCGCGATCACCTCATCCTTGTCTGCCGGGCGGATCATGTCCTTGAGGCCCATCGACGCGCCGGAGATCGTCACGTAGTGGTAGCCGAGGTTCTTCAGGTCGTCGATCAGCTTGACCGCCGCATCATGCCCGGCCACGCGGTGGCAGTCCAGGATGAGGTTGCCGACCGTGGACTTCGTCACCTTGTCGTTCCAGAAGCCCATCTCCACGGGGAAGATCGCGTTGAAGATCACGCGGCCCGCCGTAGTCTCGATGGTGCGCTTCTCTGGATTGCCGTGCGGACGCTCCGGATGGCCGAAGTCGCGGTTGCGCAGGCGGATGCGGCTGTGGTAGGAGATCACTCCCTCCGCTATGCCGAACTCCACCTCGCCGATGTCGTTGAATAGCGGCAGGTGCTCGCCCGCGAAGCTCGCCTTGCCGGCGATCTTGCCGGAAAGCTTGTCCTGCTGGCCGGGCGTCGTGAGGAAGTAGAGGCCAAGGCACACATCCTGCGTAGGGGTCATCACGGACTTGCCGGACGCCGGGCTGAAGATCGAGGTCGCCGCAAGCATCATCAGGCGCGATTCCATCTGGGCCTCGATCGAGAGCGGCACGTGCACAGCCATCTGGTCGCCGTCGAAGTCTGCGTTGAACGGAGTGCAGACCATCGGGTGCAGGCGGATCGCCTTGCCTTCAACAAGGACAGGCTCGAACGCCTGGATCGAGAGCCTGTGCAGGGTAGGCGCGCGGTTGAGGAAAACGGTCTTGTCCTGGATCACCTCGTCCAGCACATCCCACACCTCCGGGGCCTGGCGCTCGATCATCTTCCTTGCCGTGCGGACCGTGTGGCAGATGCCCTTGTCCTTGAGCGAACGGATGATGAACGGCTCGAACAGCCTGAGCGCCATCTCCTTCGGCAAGCCGCACTGCGGCAGCTTGAGTTCAGGGCCGACCACGATCACGGAACGGCCGGAATAGTCGACGCGCTTTCCTAGCAGGTTCTGGCGGAAACGGCCCTGCTTGCCCTTGAGGATCTCGGCAAGGGACTTGAGCGGGCGGTTGCCCGGCCCGGTCACCGCACGACCGTGGCGGCCGTTGTCGAACACCGCGTCCACCGCCTCCTGGAGCATGCGCTTCTCGTTGCGGATGATCACGTCCGGCGTCTTGAGCGCGAGAAGGTTCTTCAGGCGGTTGTTGCGGTTGATCACGCGGCGATAGAGGTCGTTCAGGTCGGATGTCGCGAAGCGGCCGCCCTCA
Source organism: uncultured Kiritimatiellota bacterium (assembly GCA_934667425.1). Classification (GTDB taxonomy): domain Bacteria; phylum Verrucomicrobiota; class Kiritimatiellia; order RFP12; family UBA1067; genus UBA1731. The sequence continues at coordinate 20,548 of CAKULV010000019.1, forward strand.
AGGGGAACGAGCGGACGGAGTTCCGGAGGGATCACGGGAAGCACGTCGAGCACCATCCACTCCGGCTTGCCGTTGGAGCTGCGGAAGCCCTCGACGACCTTCATGCGGTTCGAGATCTTCTTGCGGTTCTGCTTGGAGCGGGTGTTCTCCATCTGCTCCTCAAGGTCGAGCATGAGCTTGTCGAGGTTGAGCTTGCGGAGCATCTTGCGGACCGCCTCCGCGCCCATCTCCGCGCGGAACGCATCGCCGTACTTCGCCTCGGCGTCGGCCTTCTCCTGGTCGGACATCGTCTGCCCCTCCTTGAGAGGGGTTTCGCCAGGCTCGATGACCATCCAGTCCTGATAGTACAGCACCCGCTCGAGCGAGGATGCCGTCATGTCGAGAAGCAGGCCGATGCGGCTCGGATTGCACTTGAAGAACCAGATGTGCGAACACGGGACGGCAAGCTCGATGTGCCCCATGCGCTGGCGGCGCACGGATGCGAGCGTCACTTCTACGCCGCAGCGGTCGCAGACCATGCCCTTGTTCTTGATGCGCTTGTACTTGCCGCAGGCGCACTCCCAGTCGCGGGTAGGCCCGAATATCTTTTCGCAGAAGAGGCCGTCCTTCTCAGGACGGTACGTGCGGTAGTTGATCGTCTCGGGGTTCTTCACCTCGCCGTGCGACCATGCGCGGATGGTCTCCGGCGAGGCGAGCTGCACCTTGACCGCATCGTAGTGGACGGATGCGGAATACTGCCCGCCAAAAATGTCAACCGAATTGTAGGATTTCATTCTTCAGTTCTCCTTGCGAAAAAATTAGAGGTTCACACCGCCCAGAAGGTCCGTGACGTCGGCGACGTCCTTCGTGTCCGCCGCCTGGCGCCCCGCCGGGGCGAACTTCTCCGAGTCGCCGCCAAGCAGCTGCATGTCGAGGCAGAGGCCGCGCAGCTCGTGGATGAGCACCGAGAAGGATTCCGGCATCCCGGAATCGAGCACGTTGTTGCCCTTGACGATGGATTCGTAGATGCGGGTGCGGCCCTGGACGTCATCGGACTTGACGGTGAGGAGCTCCTGCAGCGCATAGCTCACGCCATACGCCTCGAGTGCCCACACCTCCATCTCGCCCATGCGCTGGCCACCCATCTGCGCCTTGCCGCCGAGAGGCTGCTGCGTCACGAGCGAATATGGCCCGATCGAGCGGGCGTGGATCTTGTCCGTCACGAGGTGGTGCAGCTTCAGCATGTAGATCACGCCGACCACCACGCGCTGTGCGAAGGGCTCGCCGGTAAGGCCGTCGTAGAGCACGGTCTTGCCGTCCGTATTGATCCAGGCTAGTTCGCCCTCGTCCTTCTCCTGCTGTTCGCGGGCCTTGCGCAGGCACTCGTCGATCTCGTCCTCCTGCACGCCGTCGAAGCACGGCGTCGCGGCGTGGAATCCGAGCAGCTTGCAGGCGAGGCCGAGGTATGTCTCGAACAGCTGCCCGAGGTTCATGCGCGAAGGCACGCCTAGCGGGTTCAGCACGATGTCCACCGGGGTGCCATCCGGCAGGAACGGCATGTCGCAGCTCGGAAGGATGCGCGAGATGCAGCCCTTGTTTCCGTGGCGGCCCGCCATCTTGTCGCCGACCGAAAGGTTCTTCTTGTCGACGAGGTAGACGCGCACCTGCTTGATGATCGCGCCCTCTTCCGGAAGCTCGCCGAACTCGTCGCCCTCCTTGACGGCGGCATCCTCGAGCGCCGCGAACTTCTCGCGGAACGGAGCGAACACCGCCTCGAACTTCTCGGCGTCCTCCCCATCCTCCACATGGTAGTGGTTGCGGGCCTTCGTGAGCTTGGACAGCGCCGTCTTGGTGATCTTCTTGCCTGCCGGCACGATGATCTCCTGCGTGTCGGAGTCGGTGATGTCAACCGTGAGCTTCTGGTTGAGGAACGCCGTGGCCAACGCCGTGGCAAGCTCGTTCTCCACCTTCTTGATCTTGTCCGCGCGCTTGCGCTCCGCGTCGCGTATGGCCTTCTTCGTTGGCTTGCGCTCGCCATCCGCCGTCTGGTCGGCGGTGGTGACCTTCACGGCCATCACCACGCCGGTCGTTCCCGGCGGAACCGTGAGCGACGTGTCGCGGACGTCTGCGGCCTTCTCGCCGAATATCGCGCGGAGCAGGCGCTCCTCCGGGGAAAGCTCCGTCTCGCCCTTAGGCGTGACCTTGCCGACAAGGATGTCGCCGGGCTTCACCTCCGCGCCGACGCGGATGATTCCGTCGGGGCCGAGGTTCTTGAGCGCATCCTCGCCAACGTTCGGGATGTCCCGCGTGATCTCCTCGGAGCCGAGCTTGGTGTCGCGGGCGCCGCACTCGAACGTGATGATGTGGAGCGACGTGAGCACGTCCTCCCGCACAAGCCGCTCGTTGACGAGGATGGCGTCCTCGAAGTTGTAGCCGCGCCATGACATGAACGCCACGAGCAGGTTCTTGCCGAGCGCGAGCTCGCCCTGATCCGTCGCGGGGCCGTCCGCCAGGCAGTCGCCGGGCATCACCTTCTGCCCGTGCTTGACGATCGGCTTCTGGTTGAAGCATGTGCCGGCGTTGCAGCGGCGGTACTTCTGCAGCGAATAGCGCCGCACGCCCTTCTTCGCCTCCTTGGCGTAATCGTACTTCTGCGGGTCCTTCGGATTCGCCTCCACGCCGGAGGGAAGCTTCCCGTCAGCCGTGGTGAGAACCGTGCACGCATCGACGTAGGCCACCACGCCAGGCTCCTCCGCGCACACTATCACGCGGCTGTCCTTGGCGGCGATCCCCTCGAGGCCGGTGCCGACATACGGACGCTCGCTCTGCATGAGAGGAACGCCCTGGCGCATCATGTTCGCGCCCATGAGCGCACGGTTTGCGTCGTCGTGCTCAAGGAACGGGATGAGGCCGGCTGCGATGGAGATGACCTGCATCGGCGCGACGTCCATGTACTGGACGTCCTTCGCGGGCTTGTCGCAGAACTCCGTCTTCCAGCGGCACGTCACCTTCTCTTCGGCAAAGGTCTTGTCCTCGTTCAGCGGCACGTTCGCCTGGGCGATCACGTACTGCTCCTCCACGTCTGCCGGAAGGTACTCCACCGTGTTCGTCACCTTGCCGTTGCGCACCACGCGGTACGGCGTCTCGATGAATCCGAAGCGGTTCACGCGTGCATAGAGGCCGAGAGACGAGATGAGGCCGATGTTCGGGCCTTCAGGCGTCTCGATCGGGCAGATGCGGCCGTAGTGCGAGGGATGCACGTCGCGCACCTCGAAGCCGGCGCGCTCGCGGGAGAGGCCGCCGGGGCCGAGGGCGGAGAGACGCCGCTTGTGCGCGAGCGCGGAAAGCGGGTTCGTCTGATCCATGAACTGCGAAAGCTGGCTGCGGGCGAAGAAGTCCTGCACCACCGACGAGAACGTCTTCGAATTGATGAGGCGCTGCGGGGTGAGCGGACCCGAAACCGCGGGATCGTGAACCGTCATGCGCTCGAGGACGAGACGCTTCGTGCGGGCGAGGCCCACGCGGCACTGGTTCTCGATCAGCTCGCCCGTGGTGCGGATGCGGCGGTTGCCGAGATGGTCGATGTCGTCGAGCGGCTCCTTGCCCATGTATATCTTGAGCAGAAGGCGGATCGCCTCGATCACGTCGATGCCGCTGTTGTGGAGCGTACGGAGCTCCTCCGGCACCTTGCCCGAAAGGCCGAGCTTCTTGTTGATCTTGTGGCGGCCGACGTATCCGAGATCGTACTGCCCGAGCTCGAAGAACAGCCTCTTGATGAGCGCCTTGGCGTTCGTGGCTGTCGGCGGATCCCCCGGACGGATGCGGCGGTATATCTCCTTGAGAGCATCCTCCTCGTTGCGGATACCCGCCTTGGCATCCTCCCTGAGGGTCTTGACGAGAGTGCCGTTGTCGACGGAAACATCAACCACCTCGATGCTGGCGATGCCCGCCGCCGCGATCTGCTCGATGAGCGCCGGCGTGACGGGATCGTACCTGCGGGCGAGCACCGCCCTGGACTCGGTATCCACCAGGTCGGCCTTCATCAGAAGCCCGTGCACATCCGCCTCTGTGTACTTTGCGCCGGTATCAAGGGTCTTGAACCGGTAGAAAAGGCGCAGGATCTCCTCGTCTGAACCATATCCGAACGCGCGGAGGAGCGTCGTTGCGTAGAATTTCCGGCGACGGCGGCGCTGATCCATGAAGCACCACATCACATCGTTGGTGTCGAACATGATCTCGATCCAGTTGCCGCGGTCGGGAATGATGCGCATCGAAAGCAGCGGCTGGCCATTCGCGTGGACCGTGCGCTCCGTCGATATGCCGGGGCTGCGGTGCAGCTGCGAGACGATCACGCGCTCGGCCCCGTTCACCACAAAGGCCCCGTCGGACGTCATGACCGGCAGGTCGCCGAGGAACACATCCTCTTCGCGGACATCCTCGCCGTCCTTGAGTCGGAATGTGGCATGGAGCGGCTTGGAGTACGTGTGCCCGTCGCTTAGAGCCTCGGACAACGAGTACTTCGGCTCGCCGAACCTGTAGCTGACGAAATCGAGCACGTAGCGGCTGTCGAAGCTCACCGCCGGGAAGATCTCGTGGAAAATCGCCTGGAGCCCCTTCTCTTCGCGCTTGGCTGGCGGCACACCCTCCTGCAGGAAATCATTGTAGCTCGCCGTCTGAATCTCGATGAGATCCGGCGGATCATAGGTATTCTGGAGCTTCCCGAATACTTTGCGTTCGGCTTTGGCCATGTCTCTTACCTTTCGTTTTGGGCGGATCCGACGGCATGCCACTGCGCATGCGGACAAAATCGCCCTTTCTTCAAGTTAAATCTGCGAATCCACGCGCCAATGAAGTTCGGTAAGCGACCGATTTGTTAACTGTTAAGGCGTGAAGTTGTGTAAGATATCACATCCGCAACGCAAAATCAAGCATCAAAATCAACTCCAGGCAGCGTCTCATCGCCCCATCTCCACCGCCAGGCAGAAGAGCGGCGGCGCCACGCCTTTCGCCCTGCCAGCCGGACAGTCCAATGCGTAGGCCTGCGGCTCGCGCGACCAGTTCACGAGAATCGCCGCCGTCCGCCCGTCCGGCGCCCGCCAGACGTTGTGGAAGACGGTCGGCAGCGCCGGCTGCACGGTCTCCTCGTACTTGCCGGCGAGGTGGTAGATGCCCCGGCGCTGGAACTTCACCTCCTTCTTGGCGCAGAGCAGCGAGCCGGGGTCCAGCAGCTCGCCGTCGAAGAGAAACTCCCGATGCTCGCGGTAGAACCGCGCCGCCTCCACCATGAAGCGGTACTCCGCGGCGAACCGGGCGCTGGTGGCGTGCTCCATGCTCATGGCGTGCACCGAGGGCTGGTTGCCCCAGGCGAGCGTGCGCGCGAACTCCACGGCGAACTGGTCCGGGAAGAGCGCGGGCCAGTCGCGCTCCTGTTCGGCGGTCCACTTGTTCTCCGCGGGCCAGCGGGCGTCGTCCCACGGCGGGATGCCGTCTATGAGCAGATAGGTGCCGAACACGGCCGAGAGCCCGTGGTAGAGCGCGTTCCACACCGGCACGGCCTCGAACTCCGGCAGCGCACCCAGCCCGCAGCGTTCATAGCTGGTGCCGAAGAGCGAGATGAAGAGGTCGCAGTCCTCGAGGAACGCCTCGCTCACCTCCTCGCTGCCGAGGTGGAGGCTCGGGTTGTCCGCCCGCAGGCGCCGCAGAAACCGGTGGTAGCCCTCCAGCGGGCCCAGCACGTCGCCCGGCGCGTGGCGGTGCCCCGGATTCCAGCACGGCAACGCCGCCCCGCAGCTCACCTGGTCGAGATACACCGCGTCCAGCCCGGCCTCGCGCAGATGCGCCACCACGCCCCCGATCGCCCGCTGGAAGGCCGGAGCCTCGCCGCAGACGGCAACCAGACGGTGGATGTCCGCCACGTGCCGGTTCCAGTGGGTGCCGTGGATCTGCCCGTCGTGCTCCATCCGGCACTCCGCCTCGGCGGCGGCGTTCCAGGAGGCGTCGTCGCGGTCGCGGCTCCTGCCGTTGACGTAGACCATCGTGTAGCATCCGGCCCGCTTCAGCTCGGCGACGGTGCGCGTGAACTTCTCCACGCCCTCGTAGGGCGGCCAGTAGGTGGGGTAGCCCACGTCCTTGGGGTGGCGGTGCCACCAGTCCCAGTGCAGTGCGCACTTCACGCCGGAGTCGGCGGCGAACTTCAAGAGCGGCTTCGCCGCCGCGTCGCAGCCGCCGCGGTTCCACGCCCAGAAGCAGACGTCGCGCAGCTTCTGGAAATCGGCCCGGGACTTCCGCGCCCGCGCCGCCGCCGCCCAGCTCTGCTCCAGCGCCCAGGGCTTGTAGAGCTGCGCGGCCTGCCACCAGCCGCCGCGGAACGGCGCCACGCGGCCCTTCCAGGGCAGGGAGCCGGCGGCGGTGCCCGCGCGCGTGGCGGGCATGTGCGCCGTGATGCCTATCCGGGCGCGGGCGCCGCCCGGCGCCGGGCGGCACGCGGCGTAGGAGTTCTTGCAGCGCGCGCGGGGGTCGCGGGCGTCCACGTACCAGCCGCCGATCTCCTCGTCGATCAGCGCCGTGAACTGGAACTCGCTCAGTCCAGTGTCCAGGAAGGGGCGGTCGTCGGCCAGCCGGCCCCAGTCCGGGCGCCGCACCATGCCCATGCCGTGCCGGCGCGAATAGAGCACGCCGCTCCTTGCGGTGCACGGCGCCACGAGGTCGGGGAACGACACCCGCTCCACCATGAGCTTGCGCTCGTCGAGGTTCCGCCAGGAGAAGGCGTACTCCCAGCCCTCGCCCTGCCGCGTGAAGGTGGCCGTGGCCGTGAAGTCGGCGCCGAAGCGCGGATGCCCCCTCCACGCGGCCTCGACCACGGCGCCGTTGGTGGTGACGGCGAGCGAGGCCATGTCCTCGGGCGTGACGTCCACCCCCTTGTCCTTCACCACCCCCAGGTGCATCCTGAAGCCCACCTGCGCCGACCCCAGCGGCGCGAGCTCGGCCCCGGCCGCGCCCAGCGTGAACAGCAGGCCCGCCGCCGGCAAGACCATTCCGTTCATGAGCGTTTCCCCTTTCATTTCATCTCCCCTTTCATTTCACTTGACTTAGCCTGCGCCGTTCGCCCGCGATCCACTACGGCTTTACGCGGAACGGCGCGCAGTTCATGCCGCAGAGCATCTTCACGAGCGCGCAGTAGAAGTCCTCGTCGGGGTCGGGTACCACCAGCGCCGCCGCCACCTCCACCCCCGGCGGCACCGGGGAGGCCAGCGAGTAGGTGAGATGGTCGAACGCCGGGAAGTCGAAGCGCCGCTCCATCCACGACACGTGGTAGGTGCGCCGCCGGTCCGCAGGGGCGTCCCACTTGAAGGCGGCGCGGCCGCCCGGCCTGCCGCTAACGGCATTCATGAAGTCGTGCTGGATCGCGTTCGGCCCTCCCGCCTCGATCCTGGCCGCAGGGTTGGCTGGGTCGGCGAAGACGAGCGGGCGGCGGGTGGCGCCCTCGCCCCCCTCGAAGCGCTCGAGCTGGAAGACCATGTACCTGCCCTTCGGCAGCGGGTCGAAGGCGAAGCGCACGCTGTCGCCGGCCTTGCGCAGCATCGCGCAGGCCTGTGCGCGTTCGCCGCCAGCGCCAAGCAGCTCGGCGCCGCCGCCCAGCTCCGCCTTGTCGGCCGTGGCGAGGCGCGCCCCGGGGCAGACCAGCACGGTGAGTTCCTTCTCGCGGAGGGCGTCGGCGATCGTCACCGAGGCGAAGCGCGGCTTCGCGCCCTGCGCCGACACTCGCAGCACGCCGTTCCCGAGCGTGGCAGCCACCCCCTCGCCCCGGGCCGAGGCCACGGCGGAGGCGCCCGTCACGCGGAACTCCGCCGGCCGCGCCGGGTCCACCAGCACCAGCTGGCGCTCCGCCCCGCGCAGGAAGCCCGAGGAGAGCGCCCCCTCCACCGCGATTTCGCCGGCGGGCTCGCGCCAGGCCACGACAACCCGGGCCGCCGCCGGGGAGTCGGCGCGGAAGCGCAGGCGGTTCTCGCCCGCCGCCAGCCGGCCGGGGAACACCCGGCGGTTCACCATCACCTCCGTCATCGCGTCGAAGCTCGCCACAGCCGCGATCGGCGCGCGCACCCGCACGAGATAGGCGTGGCGCGCGCGAACCTCGTAGCGCAGCAGCCCCGCAGGCAGCGGACGGAACGTCTTGCCGCCGTCGCTGGAGATCTCCAGCTTGGCCTCGCCGCCGGCCGCCAGCCGGGCGGCGTAGCGCGCGGCGACGATCGGAAACGCGCTCTCCACCGCGTAGCAGAACGAATCCGCCTCCACGCGCGCGAAGGCGGGGTTGGCCGCCTCGGGACGGCCCGCGTACACGAGAAAGCCGTTCGCGAAGTCCGGGAAGAAGCGGTTCACGCGGTAGACCTTGCGCTTGCCCGAGGAGTGCACCTTGTCGGTGTAGTCCTGCAGCCACGGCGGATTGGGATGCGGCGAGAGGTCCGGCCCGAAGCTCGCCGGCGGGCAGTGCTGGAGGTCGTTCTGCTCGCCGTCGTTCGCGAACCACACGCGGAAGCGCTCGCCCGGGCGCAGCCGCATCCCCATCTTCTCCTGGTAGCCGGGGTTCTGCACCACGGTCCCCCTGAGCGAGCGCCGCACGAAATGGTCGGGCGACTTGCCGATGCGGTGGTACACCCCCGTCTCGTCCTCGGACTCCCCCAGCGACGCGGCCGTCTCGTTGTCCATCGCCGGGAAGAAGCACTGGCTCGAGAGGTCGTAGATGTGGTTCTTGCCGTCGTAGAACACCTGCTCGAAGCTGTGCCCGTTGCCTGCGGTCTGCCCCGCCGGGCAGTTCACCGCGCAGGCGAAGAGGTTGGCCGTGAGGTTGTTCAGCGGGCCGCACTCGAACCCGCAGTAGGCGTTGAGCATCACAAGCGGGTCGCCCAGCACCTCGCGCGGGGCGTCAGTGCCGCGCGCGAACGCGATCTGGTGGCCCATGAAGTAGTCGCTCGCGCCGATCACGAACTGGAACAGGCGGTTGGCGCGCTCGCGGTCCGGCAGCCGGCCCAGGGCCAGCGAGTCTGCGGCGTCCGCGAAGCTGCGCACGTCGAGGTCGCCGTGGTTGAGCAGCGCCGGATAGTCGAGAGTGCGCTCGTCGAGGTTGGCTATCTCCACGTAGTCGGTCACGGTGCGCTCGGGCACGGAGATCGTCATCTCGCCGCCGTTCGCCAGGCGCTCGGCGCGGCGGCGGGACACGCGGGCGGCGGCGAAGTCGGCGGCGTCGGGCACGTCGGGATAGTTGTTGATGTTGAGCGTCTTGCCGGGATCCGCCGCCGGCAGTATGGCGGCGGGGAAGTACTGCGCCTGGCGGCCGTCGATCGCCAGCGTGTGCGCCACGCGGCCCGTCAGCGCGCGCGTGGTGCCGGGCACGAAGCCCGCGCCGCCGCCCGACACGCCGTCGAACGCGCGGTCGAAGGCGAAGAGAGCGCGCGTGGCGTCGTCGCAGGCGAGTTCCCGCGCGGGCGTGAAGCCGGCCGCGTAGCGCGCGCCGGTGGAGACGCGCAGCAGATCCGCCGCGCCCTCGAAGAGCGCGTGCGAGGGCGTCACGTCCGCGCGCGCCCGCGCCCCAGTGTGGTCGCAGCCGAGGAAGAACTCCATGTGCGTCTGGTCGTTCGGGTTCCGGGCGCTCTTGAGGTCGCACACCGCGTAGCCCGGAAGCTCGAAGGCGAGCGCGCGACGGCCGCCCACGAACACCTCGGCCCTGCCGCCGGGCGTGAACTGCGCCGCCACGTGCGTCCACTCGCCGGAGGGGAGGTCGGCCGCGCCCGAGCCGTCGAAGCTGCGCCCCTCGAAGTCCTTCAGCGTGAAGGACAGGAGCCGGCGGGCTGGCTGGTAGGAAAGCTCCAGCACGGCACCCTTGCCGGCCTTCCACTCGTGCGCCATGTAGTTCTGCTGGGTGTGGAAGAGGCGGCAGACGCCGTTCCGGGACTTCTTCATGAAGGCCGGCCAGTCGGGCTTGAACCACGCCTCCACCGTGCCGGCGCCGTTGGGGTAGAAGAGCAGCGACTCGTCGCGCAGGTCCCTGGCCTCGGCCCACGAGGCCTGCGAGTGCGTCTGGTAGTAGAAGGCGTGCCCGGCCTCGCCGCCCAGGGCCAGCGCCGTGTCGCCGGGACGGCCGGAGACGCCGGCGGCGAACAGGCAGTCCTCGAACTTCGGGAACGGCAGCGTGGCCGCCGGACGAAGCGCCAGGTGGGAGAGCAGCAGCTTCGCGCGCGACTGGTCGGCGTCCGAGCGCGGCAGGCCGTAGGCGTCCACCGGATACTCCACGCTGCGCAGCTGAAGCTCCATGCGCACCTTGCGCGCCTGCGGGTGCAGCCTCCCCTTCTCGCGGTAGGCGCTCCGGCAGCCCCTTGGGCGCATGTGCGAGATCCAGCGAGGGTCCACCACGCCCTCGGGCAGCTCTTCGCCGGCGGCGTTGAACTGGCGCAGCGCGCAGCATCCGCCCCAGGTCATTGGCGTGAGCGACTCGAGGTCGAGCTCGAGCTTCACGCCCTGGCCGGCCAGCGCGGCGGGCACCTCCGCCTCGCAGTAGACCACGCAGGTGCGGTAGCCGATGGTCTCGAACAGCACGCCGCCCGCCTGCGGCGTGGCTTTGGCGCCAGCGGCGAGAGTCCAGCGCGAAGGATCCGTCCCGCCCGCGAAGAGATTGTCGCAGCGCGCGGCGTCGCCGTGCGCGAGGGTTCCCACGCCCGCCTCCAGGGCCAGCGCCGTGGAGCCCGCCGGAACGCCGAAGCGCAGCGTCAGATCGCCCGGCAGCCGCCCCTTGAAGGCGACTACGGGCAAGGCCTGCTCGCCTTCGGCGGTGGTTGCCCTCACCACGAAGCCGGAGCCGGGCTTCACGCCGCCCAGGCGCTCCAGCTTGGCGGGGTTCAGCTCCAGCTCGTACGGCGTCGCCGTGGGGTAGGCGGCGTTCCACTCCAGCGGCATCACCGCCGCCAGCATCGCGCATATGAAGTCTATTGGCGTCATTCTCCTCTTCTCCTTTCCTTCTTCCCGGCTTCGGTGTTCGGGGTCAGCGCGGCTCGAAGGAGCCGCACGCGTCGGTGGCCACCACGCCGTCGTACAGCACGCGGCTGTGCAGCGAGGCCCGGCGGATCTTCACCACGTGCCGGCCGGTCTTGAGCCGGAACGGGCAGGCGAAGTTGCCGAAGCGCTTGCCCGGCATGAGCAGCGTCCAGACGGGGTAGTCGCGCACCTGCTGGAAGGAGACGGCGGCCTCCTCGTCGTCCACCTGCACCATGAGCTGCTGGCGGTTGCGCGTGGTCAGCTCGCCGATCTCGTCGTTGTAGCCGTGGATGAGGAAGTACCACGTGCCGTCCTTCGGCAGGTCGAAGGCGAACTCGCGCCATTCGTCGGCGACTGGGACGAAGGCCCCCTCCTTCAGACCCTCGGCGTAGACGGCGGCCTCGCCGGGGCGCTCGGCGCGGTAGGGCGGACTGAAGGCGGTGGTCTGCCACACGCTCACCGGGCGCGACAGGCCCTCGGGCGTGCGCACGATGAACGCGCCGCGGTAGCGCCGGCGGTCCTGCATCCGCGCCTCGTCGAACGCCACGGTGAAGACCAGCTCGCCGCCGGCCGGGATCACGCCGCGAGCGGGCGACACCTTGAGCCAGGGGAAGTCGTCGTTCACGCGCACCGTGAAGGGAATGCCCTTCGCGGAGGTGGAGCGCGCCCTCACCGCCACGCTGGAGAAGTCGTTCGTGCGGGAGATCCTGGCGCGGTCGAGCGTGAAGCCCAGCGGGCGCTTCGGATAGGAGCAGTCCAGCAGCTCCTCGGGCAGCGCCTCCGGCTCGAACACGTTGCCGCCGCCGTTGAAGTGCGGCGCCCTGTCCACGCCCGTGAGCTTCTGCATCGGCCCGGAGAAGCGGTTGTCGAAGACGTTCCATCTCGCCTTGAGCGAAAGCGGGTTGCCGCGGATGGGGGAGACGTCCACCCCCGTGCCGGGGCCCCAGAACATGTTGTCCTTGATCCAGCACCAGCTGCCGTTGCCGAAGGCCTCGTAGCTGGAGGTCTTGATGGTCTGCATCACGAGGTGGTGCTCCTCGCCGAGTCCGGAGAAGAGGTTGTCCGTCACGTACACTGGCGAGACCATGCAGCCCTGGATGGAAACGCCGCAGCCCGCGCCCTCGAAGCGGTTGCCCCAGCAGCGCACGTTCTGCATTCCGCCGTCCAGCTCGATCGAGTCGTCGGCGGCGAAGGCGAGGAAGTTGCCGTACACCTCGGCGTCGCGGTTGAAGCCGCCGTCGTCGGAGAAGTTGCCCGCGCCCTCCACGGCGTCGTTCCAGGGGTGCACGTCGCTGCCGATGAAGTCGTTCCAGCGCAGCACCGTGGAGTGGTCCACGCAGCCCATCGTCACGGCCTCGGGCCCGGCGGGGTGCGCGTAGTACCAGCTGTTCGCGCGCGAGAATGCGTCGTGCACGTAGCAGCGCTCCACCACGGCCTCGGAGGTGCCGCGGTTGAGCGCGATGGCGCCGTCGAAGTTGATGACGCGCGAAGGGCGCGCCTTCTCGTGCCAGAGGCCCTTGCGGGAGTAGTCGGGCGCGCCTTCGCGGCCCCAGTCGGAGATCTCGCAGTTGCGGATGCGGATGCCGGTGGTGTCCGCCACGCGGATCATGTTCGGCCCGCGCCCGCCCTTCAGCACGAGGTCGTCGAGAAGCACGTACTTCGCGCCCTTCACGTCGATCGCCAGCTCGGCGCCCTTCACGTCGAACACCGCGCCGGGCTTCGCCGTGTAGCGGATCCAGCCATCCGGGGAGCCCTGCGCGTCGATTCGGCACGGGGCCCTGAAGGTGGCGGGGTCCAGCGTCACGGTGCGAGCCACCGGCACCTCGTCGCGCCACGTGCTGAACTCGCCCGCCGCCTTCACCTCGCCGCCCGCCGCCAGGCGGAACTCGTAGTCGCTCGCCGACCGCAGCCCCAGCATGGAGCCGCGGTAGTTCCTCACGTTCTCGAAGTAGGGCAGCGGCGGGGCCTCGCGCCAGGCCTTCTCGCCCTTCTCGCGGTACTCGAGCTTCAGGCCGGGGACCTCCGCCGGCGCGCCCCACGCCACCGAGCAGCCCGTGAAGAGCGGCGTCACGCGCAGCTCGCCCGCCTTCACGGGGTTGATCTTCGCCACGCGCTCTTCCATGGGGGTGGCCTTGAACACGGCCGCCAGCGGCTTCGGGTTGCCGTGCTTGTCGAAGCGGCCGGTCTTCACGCCGGTGGCTGCCAGCGCGGCCGAGGCGCACCCGGCGAACAACAACATCATCTTCATCATTCTACCTGTCCTTTCACTATCGGATACACACCACCATGCCCGTCGGCAGACGGTACGTCAGCGCCTCGCCGCCGTCGGCCAGGGCCACCACCTTCGCGTCGCCCCCTCGCGGCAGCGCCGGATGCCCGGTGATGCGCCGCCCCGCCGCCACCTTGAGGATCGGCCGCGCGCGGCCGCGCAGAAGGTCCGCCGCGGCCTTGTCCGCCACGTCGAGCGCCACGCCCGCCAGGTCCACGTCGTCCGCCACGGACAAGACGGGCAGCTCGTCGCCCGCCATGGCCACCACAAGCCTCGCGCCGGCGGCGGCCTTGAAGAAGCCCAGCCGCTGCCCGTCCGTCCACGTGAACGCGCCCTCGCGCAGGTCCACGCCCGCCCTTGCGCCGAAGCTGTTCTGCGCGGAGGCGAGCGTAAGCCTGCCGGCGCCCGTCTTCACCACCCTGGCGTGTGCCGCCGCCGCCACGGGGTCGGCGAAGGTGACGTCGCGAGGGACGGCGGGATCGTCCGCATCGGCGCAGGCGACGATGAGCGTGGCCCTGACCCCCAGCCTCAGTGCGCGGTCGGCGGCGGCCACGGCGGGCGTCACGCCCGGCGCCGCGCCGTACACGAGGTCGGCACGCGGAGCGAGCGAGGCCGTCTGCCCGTCCGGCACCTCTATGCGCACGGCGCTCGCGCCATGCTCGGCGCGGGCGACGGTGTGGAACGCCTCGGGCGCGAGCGTGATCCCGCCCATGGCGCGCAGCGCCACCGCCTCCCCGCCACGGGCCACAACCTCCTTGAAGTCCACGCGGCCGGCGCCGGCGAAGGACTGCGCGTTGGTGTTCACGCTTATCGGCAGGCCGAAGGACAACCGCCCCTCCACCAGATGCGAACAGTCCTCCCTGGTGTCGAAATACAGCTCGCCGGCGGCGTTGGAGGGGTTGGCGGGAATGCGGCACTCGCCGCCAGCCATCACGTTGAACGAGAACGGCACGGTGACGTGGTGGCGCTGCGCCGTGGCCGTGAAGGAGCCGCCCGGCAGCACCGTGAGCGAAGACGGGCGGCACGGCACCGTGTACCTCTCCCCCGGATTGAGCGACTCGCATACGCCGGCGCCGCCGATGCGTACGTCGCCGCGGGGGCAGAAGGTCTTCGCCTTGAGCGCACCCCTGAACACCACCCCCTTGTAGGCCAGGGGGCCGAAGTCCGCGCCCCGCCCCTCCACGTCGTTCTCGAACACCACCGGCAGCATCCCCAGGAAATACATGGCCGAGTTGTAGCCGTTCATGCTCGCGGACGAAATCGCGAGCGGCCCGCCCTTGAAGACAAACGCCCCGCAGCTGCGATACCACACGCCCTCCCACAGGCCGCCGCCGGAGATCCGCCCCACCTCCGCGCCGGCCGGGGGGATGACGATCTCCGACGTGTTGTCGCACACGTCCAGGTACACCGCGCTCGACGAATCCGGCACGGCGCCGCCCTGCCAGTTGCCCGCCTTGGACCAGTCGCCGTCCACCGCGCCGGTCCAGAGGTAGGGGGCCGGATTCACGCGCTTGGCCGTGGCGTCGCGCAGATAGACGCTCGGCCCGCACTTGCAAAGAGCCCAGGTGCCGGGATTGTTGGTGATCGAGAAGCGCGCCAGGTCAACGCCGTCGCCGAAGGAGGAGGTGATCACCGGGAAGACCAGCCTGCCCTCCGGCATGCCTTCCCCGTCTTTGGCCTCCAGATTCGTGAGGTCCACGACGATCTGCGCCGTGGCGTCCACTTCGGGCGGCAAGGCGCTGTCGATGCTGTTGAGCGCGGGGAAGAGGGTGAGCTTCCTGCCGGCGCCGAGGCGCAGGCGCCCCACGCGCACCGAATAGTCCGCCGAAGCGTAGTTGTGAGAGGAGGCGAGGGAGAAGGAGGTCTCGGCCGCCTGGAAGTCCAGCTCCCTCGCCTTGAGGGTCACATCGCCGAGATTGGCGAAGACCACCGTGGCGCGGCCGGGGCCGACGGTCTTCAGTGAGCCGCCGAACTGGGGGAACAGCTTTCTGATCATGAACCGGCGCGCGGTGACGCCGTCGAATGCGTCGGCCGTGTCCAGCGTAAGCGCGCCGAAGGCGTTGACCGCCTTCGGAGTCGTCTGCCACTCCCAGTCGCCGAAGGCGCCGATCGTTATGTCGCCGGGAAAGTTGATCACGGTCGTTGCCTGGGGATAGACAAGGGACCTCACGTTGATGCGGGCGAGGTCGAACACGCCCTCGCCTGTGTAGTACGGCATGAACCAGTCGGCATGCAGGGAGCCGCCGCCGATGAAGGCCTGCGGCGCAACTACGCGGAACGCCGGCCCGGCATTCATGGTGGCGTTGGTGGCGTAGAGCGTCCCCGAGAAGAAATTCGTGCCCGAGCCCCTGAACTCGAGCGAATAGGCGCCGTCCAGGACGCTGTGGAACTCGGCGGCGCCCTGCGGCAGCAGCCTCGGCTCGCGGAACGCCTTTTCGGAGTTTATGCGCCCGCCGGTGAAGGACGCCGAAACGCCGGCGGGCAGCGCCGCCTGCCCTGCGTTCACGTGGTTCCACACGCCGCCGGCCACGGAGATCGCGGAATTGGTGACGGTTTGGGAATGCGACGCGAAATAGCCGTTGAAGACGCCGCCGGACAGGGTGAAGGCGGCGTCGTTGTACAAGACCGCGCTACCGCCGGTCGACACCGTAGCCGAGTCGCGGATGGTCAGCGACGCGCCGTCGAGGAGCTGGATGTCGCTTCCCAGATAGCGGAACTGCCCGCCGAGCACCGCCTTCCGGCCGTCGTAGACGTACAAGGAGTGCGATGGCTCAAGCGAACCCGCACCCGCCAGCGTCACCGGCTGGTCGCCGGCCTTCGGCAGGCTGCTGCCGATCTTGCAGAACGCGAAGTTCGAATAGTCGCCGTCGATCTCCACGGTGTAGGGCACGGCCTGGTTTTCGAATACGGCGTCCTCGCCGGCGTTCGGCAGATGCCCGCGCGACCAGTGCGCCACCTCCGAGTACTTGCCGTTGAAGTCGCCGTCCACCGCCTGCCAGAAGTTGGCGTCATATCCCCACAGGCAGCAACTCGCGCCCAGCGCGGCAAACATCGCGTGAACTGCTTTTTTCATGGCGTCTCCTCATGCGATAAGTGGTTACAACGGTCAGAAACGACACCATCATAGCAAATGTGTTTTTTTTTTCAACAGAAAAGGCGGAAATTTCTTTTTAGTTGTTTCGGTTTCTTCCCAAACCCGATGCGACCGGCGGCATTGAGCCGTTCACGTTGAGCTTGCCTGTGACGTGCGTGGCGTTGTGCGGCAGGCGCAATTCACGGACGCAATTCGACGAGCCCGAAGGTATGGAACGGAAGATGGTAGCGAAGCACTTTCCCGTCAAACGAATCCACGCGCGACCCGAAGGAGCCAAGCCCAAGCACCGCCATGGAGACATGCCGCGACTTGTCCCCTGCCCGCGAAAGAAGCCAGCCGTATTCGGGATCGTCCGCCGGCAGCAGGTCGATTGCCCTTGCCAATGGCGCCTTGACCCCCAGCTTGCCGAGGTCGAGCTCTATCTCCACGTCCTGATCGACATGCGGCTTCGCGATATGCGCAATCACGAGGAGGACCTTGTCGCCGGCGGTGTGGCAACTCACGTAAACGCCGTCCCCGCGCAGGACTTTCGCCGGCTCGCGCCAGTATCCGACAAACTTCGCCCTGCCGCCGGCCCCGAAGCCATCCAGTATCCGCATCACCTTGTCGAAGAGACCGTAATGGTTGCGGTGAAGGCTCTGCACCGTATCATGCACAAGCCCCGCCCCGATGGAGGCCATCCCCATGCGGAACTCGTATGCGTCCGTAGGCTCGTCCCCGCCATTCTTCTTCAGCAGCGTATCGTACGGCATGTAGTAGCTGTTCTCCACGCCCCACGGCAAGGTGGACAGCTCGCTCGCGAACATCTCGATTCCGTACGTGTCAAGTATGTCCTTCTTGTCATGGAGAATGGTGGAGGACATCTGGCGGATGTGCTCGCCGTTGAACAGGTGCGTCACAAACGTCATCGCGGGGGGCTGCACGCAATCCGTCGAATGGATCACCGTCACGGGATCGGCGATGCCCTTCTCGATCTGCGCGACCGCCAACCGCCGGTAGAACTCGCGCTGCGCGAGGATCGCCATCGACTCATGGCATCCATGCTCCTTGTTGGAGCATTCGTGGATCAGTCCGAAATCAAGGTATATCCCCTTCATGCCGGGGATGAGATCGAGCATGGTCTTGTACTTCCATATGAAGAACTCCGTAGCGGACGACTTCGGGCAGCACTCGTAGAGGAAATGGCCCGTGTGCGAGTAGTCGAGCGCGCATTCGGGGCTGAACGTCCATTCCGGCAGGAACGCCCGCACCTCCGGGTAGAACGAGCTCAGGAACCGTGCGCAGGTGTAAGGAACGGCGCGTACGCGGGCGCCTCTCGCGTGGTTGTCCATCACCCAGAGGTGGTTCTCCCGGTCAACCTTGAAGGCAGGCTCGTCAAGGTCGCAGAAGAAGCTTCCGAGGTCGCCGCTGCCCTTGCCGGGATAGCTCATGAGAACGACATCCTGCACAGGCCGGCCATACGGGCGGTTCAGCTGCGCCGACTTGCTGTTACCGTTGAACGTGTTGAACGGATGGCTCGCCGCAAGGGGCCGCATCGGCGTCGCCAGGAGCCCGAACTCTACCGAATACGGCTTGCCGGCGGGCAGGCCCTTCGCGATCGAGACCGTGACCGTGAATGCTTCCCCGGACTTCTCGAACCGGTATGTCTTGGCCTTGTCCGCGCTCCAGTTGGCGCGGGACTGGTAGAAGAAGCAAAGCCCCTTCTCCTCGTTGCCCGTCCACATCATCGGGAACGCCCCCACGACGCTCTCCCCGCAAGGTATCTTCTCCGTGCGCTTCGCCCCCCATTGCCCGCCGGCGGAAGCGTTCATGTACTTCGCGAACTTCGGATCAAGCGCATAGCGGATCGACAGGCTTCGTCCGGACTGGCGTGGCGTAACCGTAAGCCTGTTGTACTGCACGCCGTCGTACTCTATCCATGCAAGGTTCTCCACGTCCGCATCGGCGCAGGAGCCCTTCGCCGTGAACCCGAGATGCGTCACGGAATTTGACGTCACCGCCATCGAATCGCACGGCAGGGGAACGCCGCCCAGCAGCAGTTCAGGCCTGCCGACGAGCAGGTCCTCGCCGCAGCTGCGGATCTTCGCGGGCAGCAGGCTTTTCTCCCAGGCATATGTCCGCAGCGAGAGGTCTGCGCAGATTGCGCCGGACGAGGCCCTGGACTTTATCGGGCTGAATGGCGGCAGCACCCAGTCATGGTGCGGATCCTGCCTCTCCCAGTCGCCTATCCCGGGATAGAAGGACTTCACCTCGCCGGCGACGGAGCCGTCGTCCTTCACCAACAGGAACGCATATTCACCGGCCTTGCTGTCGCGCCCGAACGCGCACTCGAACGGGCGGCCATCTGTCTTCCGTTCCAGGAACACCGCTCCATCCGGCGAAACGACCCTGAACGTTCCGTCAAAGGGACGGCGGAAAGACACCCTTATCCGTTCCTTCAGGTAGAGCGGCGTGACGTCGAACACCCTCTTGTCGAGATCGTACGGCACGGCCTGCCGCATGACGACCCTGCCGTTGTCGGTCAGCACGTGCAGGACCGCATCGTAGCCGGGCACGGAAGTGGAGGCCGTAAACGAGCCTTCAGCCACTTCGCCGGCCTTTAGGGACAAGGCGCTCCTGTGAATGCGCTTGAGGCCAAGAGACCCGTCCCTGGCCGCCAACGAGACCTCGTAGACAAGGTTGCCGCCCGTGGCGGACGCGAGCGAATACCTCTCCGTGTACTCGCCGGCGGCGGGGTCGGTGCGCCCGAGCAGCCTGTACGAGGCGGCCGGGGCGAACGTGGCGACGGGGCACCACTGCCGCTCATCCCCGCTCGGCTGGTATCCCCGGCCGTTCGCGTTGAGCGAGGAGATGGTTCCGCATGTCGGCAGCGTCCACGACCGGCAGAAGTTGAAGCGCTCCTTCCCGGCGATTGGCCCCTTAAGGTCAAGCGAGGACCACGGGATCGCGACCTCGCCCTGCCAATGGACGGAATCGTCGATGTTCATCTTCTTGGAGAACGCCCACTTCCAGCCGCCGTTCCACTTCTTGCCAAGGTCCGGGTATCGCGACTCGCACGTGCCGCCCGCATAGTTCCCGGCGAACCGGAACATGCGCGCCCCGACCGTAAGGAAGAACTCCCACGACTCGGACCCCCACGCCTCCGGCTCCATCGCCTCAGTGCGGGCGATGCCTTCCACGCACGAGAACCCGCCGGGGAACAGCGTGTCAAAGCCAAGGTACAGGTTGGCGTCGTCGTACGCCAGGCGGAATCCGTGCGGGGGCAGCGAGCCGGAACGCCCCATGAAGTTTCCGCGCAGCAGCTGGGGGAATGACCCCGCATAGCTCCAGGCCCTATCCGTGAGGTAGCCGTCTACCGACGGAGCCGCCACGTCCTTTGGCAGCATCGGGATGACAAGCGAGTCTGGCGTCGCACTAAGCGGGACGAACGCGATGCCCTCGTCCGCCGCCACATCCGCAGGTGCGCGAGCCTCGTCCCAGACGCGCAGCCTCCGTATGCGGATGTCGTCGCCCCACGGGCGCGGGGCCTTCCATGCGTCGCTATACGGGCCGACGCACAGCCTGGCAAGCGATCCCGCGCGAATCGGCAGGGGCTGGACGCCGGAATCGACGGCACGGCCGTTGACGTACACCCGAACGACATCCCCGTCCCACGTCACGCCGAGACGGTAGACCTCACCCTTGCGGACGTTCCGGAGCGCATCGGGGAGCTCCGCCCGATAAGTCTTGTCCTGATCCGACAGCTCGCACTGGAGAGTGCTGTTGCCGTAGGCGTTCCACGCAAGCGTCGCGCGCCCCTTCGTCCTCAGGTGCATCAGGGTCCGCTGCGGGACCTCCTTCGACAGCGGCTCGCCGAACACGACATCCAGGAAGACCGAGCCCTTGTTGTCGCCGACGACGCTCCCCGCCTCCCATGTGCGGCCGGTTGCGCCGATCATGAACCCGTCGCCGCCGCCCTCATCGAGGGTTAGCCCCCCGCGAGCGCCTGTCACAAGGCAAGCAAGCACACAGGCCGACAATACATCTTTCATCGCACAGTTCCCCTCACTTGATTATTACGCGAAGACCCTTCGGCGCAATCTGGATGCCGTTTTCCGAAACGCTTGCAGTCCAGCTCGCAATAGGGCGGGCATCTTCGCCTATCACGACTTGCCATGCCGACAGGTTCTCAAGGCCGGTGCAGCCCATGAACGTGGCGTGGATGAACTTCGCCGCCATGGACGCCATGTCGAGATTCCTCAGCGCGATCTTGCCGTCCTTCGCGAACGTGAACCCGATGATCGCCCCCATCCGCTCTGCGGCGCAATCCACCGACAGGGACCGCAGCGTCACTTCCCCATCAGCCATGAGCGTCGCGCCGGCCGCCACGGAAACGCCGCTCACGTTCACCAGCTGCGAATACATTTCCTCCGCTTCGCCTTCGTGTCCCTTAAAGCGCCAGCCCGATTCCGGCATGTGCGCCTCGCCAGCACCGAACGTCGAGTTGTCCGAGGCCCAGTTCGACAGCGGATCCGGCGCGGCATACGACTCCTTGCTCAACAGCTCGTGCCACGTCGACCCGTCCACGCTGCCCTCAAGAGTGAACGCCGTTACCGTCTGCGTGGAACCAGGGACGAGATCGAAGGCGACCGCCTCGTTCGCGCCGTCCGGCAAGCGCCATACGATCGGGATCCAGTTGCCCGCCTGGCTGGGCACCCCCGACCTCCATGCCATGCGCCAAGTCTCCGACACCGTACCGTCGAACAGGTTGCCTCCGGGATTCGAGTTGTAGTAGTACAGCTCCTTGCCGGATCCTACAACGGCCTCGCCGGGCCGCAGCAAGCGATAGTCCACCTGTTTGCCGAAGAACCCCTCTGCCGTCTGGTCGGTGCGGTCTAACGGCTCGAGAAAAGCAAGGCCGGAGTCGATGCGGTTGCCGTCCTTGTCGAACAGCCCGATCTCGGAGATGAAGGACACCTGATTTGACGTGCCCTTGACCAGGAAGCGGAACCAAGTGTAGCGGCGATGCTTCTCCGCAACCTTGAGGGCCCCCTCGCCCACATGAAGCGGGCCGCTGAACGTCTGATCTCCCGCCAATGTCCACGTGCCGGGGCCTACCTTCGTGACGCCCACCGCGCCCGCTCCGTCCGACACGTCGCAGATGACGCTCCCGGAGTCTGATCCGTCAAGGTACAGGGTCTTTACGGGATCGCCGTCCGCAAGCGCGGACACGCCCGCGATCTTCAGCTTCCCGTACCCTATCGCAGAGCTCCTCAGGTAGGCTCCGCCGCCCTTAAGCGCGATCGGCCGCGTGGAGCACGCGCTGATTACGTTCGATCCCGTATACTCGAAGACCACGTTCGTTGTCGCTCCGCCAAGCAAATAGGCGTAGTCGACCGCATTCCCCTCATTTTGCTCCCCCTGATACGGCCGATACAGCCTCGTGGCAAGCCCCAGTGCGCATTCGGTCCCGGCTTCCGCAATGGAATCGAACTGAAGCGTCCCTTCCTCGACGGCGATGCCGCCCTTGTTTCCGCGCCTGGCCCCATCCAGGAAACGCCATGTGCCGGCCCCCTTCTTCGCGACGTGGAACGTGGCGCTGTCGTTCTCCTGGATCTTCCCGGAAATCCGGCACGGCATGGCGTTCGATCCCGTAAGCGTCAGCTGCCCCACGTAGCCGCCCTCCGTGGCAAACTCCCACGCGCCGGTGAAGTCGATCCCTCCGGCCGCCCCGGCGTCAAGCGTAACGGGATATTCGGATTGCCCTGTCCTCAAGTAGCGAAACGCGAAGTTGCGGTCGGTCGCCTCCCCCTCTCCAAGATACGTCAGATAGCCGGAAAAGCGCAGGTCCACGCTCACGCCCGCACCTCCCACGGAGGAGGACGCATCACCACGCCGCCCGAACGCCGCGACCTCAGCCGTGCCGAATATCGGCGCCCCGGCGCCGGAGTTGCTGTTGCGGTACACGGTGAACGTGCCGCCATTGGTGTTCTCACGCCCGAGCAGGCGGGCATGCCCGACGACCGACAGCTTGATCTTGTCTCCAAGTATCCTGCCGCTGAACTCGCCGATCGTTTCGTCGCCGGCAAATCCGAGGTTCAGGCTTCGCACGTCCGTCGATTCGCTCATAACAGTCCCAGACCCGTTCAGCGCGCGGATGTTTGTCGTTGCATTCCTCTGCACCAGCAGCGTCGCGCCTTCGCCGAGCGTTATCGCGGGGTACGAACGGGCTACCGAAGACGACTGCGGCAGCGCAAGCGTCCCGGATTCAACGACAAAGCCGCCGTCCGTGTAATGGTCTGCGATCGCGCCGCCGACCTTCAGCGACCCATTGGCCTCCCCAAGGGTGACATCGCCCCGCACGACCACCCTCCCCGCGCCGTGTATCGTGCCGTTAACCGTCACGCCCCCCGGAGTCTCGAATATGAGCCGCGTGCCATCGTCGGGCAACAGTATCTCCGAAAGGGCCGAGACCGCCTGTGCATCGACATCTCGCACATGCACGTCCCCGGCGGGAAGCACAACAGATCCTGACATCCCCGACCAGTCCCAGGCCATGCAAGCCTGAACGGCGGAAACGAAGGTCGCCATGAAAAAGGTCCGCGCCGCGATCTGCCCGCGAAAGGCTCCAATGCACGGCTTCCGCCTGAACGTCCCAAGTACTGCCATGAATCCTCCTCTTCGCTTGCTTAAGGGTTGGAAAAGTTAGAAACGGCGGCTATTATATCCGATTTTTTTTTACAGTCAAATCCGTGGCACACATTTCAGATTACGGGAAAGTATCTGAAGCCCCCCTGACCTCAGGCATTCTCTATGAGGGAATCGACGATGGTGCGCCTCTCCTTCGAAAACGCAAGGCCGATCAGCGTGAGCGTCTTGCCGTTGCCCGCGAACTTGTCGGCGTAGTGGTTCTCACGAATCTGGCGGATTGCCTCGGCGGCCGACCTGTCCAACTTGAACTCGACCACGTAGCAATGCTCCGGCGTCTCCGCCGTCATGTCGATCCGCCCCTCGTTCGTCTTCACCTCCGCCTCCACGGCCGCCCCGAACGCCTTGAGAATCACGTACACGATAGTCTGCCACATCTGCTCGTTCTGCCGGTCCGTGAGGTCGTAGGGGATGTTCGCGAAGAGCCGCCTCAGCGCCGCGACGAACCGCTCTGGCTTGTGCGCGTGGAGAGCCTTCACCGCGTCGAGCTGCACGGAGCGCGCGATGCCTTCATCGAGGCCAGTGTAGGCCGTCGCGACTTCCTTCAGGAACGAGTTTCGCACCTCCACGTTCGGGAAATCGAGCGTGTACGTACGCTCGTCGCCAAGGACGTGTAGCTCCTTGATCGTGAGGTAGCCTGTCTGGAAGAGGAGCGTCGTGAGGTCGGCCCTGTCCGGCTCGTAGGCCCCCAGCACCGACTCGTCCACATCCATCTTGGCGAAATTGAGCGGTCTGCGCTTTAGCGTGTCCATGAGGAACGTCGTCATCGCCGTCGTCGACCAGTAGTTCCGAAGCTCCGTCGACTCCAGACAGCAGCCGAGCGAGACCGGGTTGATCACCTGTTCGGCTTTCGGATGGAACAGGTAGCCGTCATACCACCGCTCGATCTCCGCAAGGCCCTGCGCGTCCGTGAGGCCGTTTGCCTCGGCGAAGCGGTGGAGAAGTCCAGGCAGGCTCTTCGCCACCTCCTCGGGCGTGTAGCCGAAGAGCGTCGCCTGCCCCAGCTCCATCGTCCGGTCCTTGAGATTGTTGAGGTCGGAGAAGATCGAGACCTTCGAGAACTTGCTGATGCCCGTGATGAACGTGAAGCGCTGCTTCCCCTCCAGTGTCTTTACGACGGAGTAGAATGACTTGAGCGCGTTGCGGAACGGGATCACGTCCGGCGTGTTGAGGTTCTTCAGGAGCGGCTTGTCGTACTCGTCCACCAGCAGCACCATCTGCCCGTCGGACGACTTCGCCGCAAGGTCGTCAATGAGGTTCATGAACGAGATCGGCGCGGACTCGCCCTGCCGCAGCGCAACGCCGTTGCGCAACGCCTCCCGCTCGAGGATGCCCGTGAAGAGCCCGTCCAGATCTTCCGCACGGTCGGGCTGGACGCTCCCCAGGTCGAGCCGCAGAACTGGCCACTTCTTCGACCAGTCCCACAGCGGCTCGATGAAGAGCCCCTTGAACAGCTCTCGCTTCCCCTCGAAGAGGGCCTGCAAGACGGACACGGTGAGCGACTTCCCGAACCGTCGCGGCCGCGCGATGAAGAACTGCTTGCCGACCGACAGGTTGACGAGCGGCCAAAGCCGATCGGTCTTGTCGATGTACGTGAACCCGTTCTTGACGAGTTCAGAAAATGTGTATATGTCTGTCGCAAGCTTTTCCATGCCGCAGATTATACCATACACACATCAGGGAGAACCATCAGTCAACCGCAGACCGATCTAAGGCACTCCTTGCCGGCGAAGCCGCTGCGTCTTGTCAGAACTCAAGAGCTTCGTACATCATGCCCAGGAACTCCGCATACGCCATGCGCTTCTGCTTCATGGAATCGCGCTCGCGCACGGTGAACGTGCCGTCCTGGACGGTCTGCGCATCGACGGTGATGCACCACGGCGTACCCGCCTCGTCCTGGCGGCGGTAGCGGCGGCCGATCGCGCCCGACACGTCCCACTGGCAGTTGACCTTCTTCTGGAGCTTTTTGAAGATCTCGCGAGCGATCCTGTCCTGGTCGGGATCCTTCTTGATGAGCGGGAAGATCGCGACCTTCACGGGCGCCACCTTCGGATGGAAGTGCAGCACCGTGCGGACATCCTCCTTGCCCTTCTCGTCCGTCAGCTTCTGCTCCTCGTACGCCTCGCACAGGAGGGCGAGCATCAGGCGGTCGACGCCGGCGGACGGCTCGATCACGTGCGGCACGTACTTGCCGTCGAAGAGGCTCTCGCAGAACGCCTTGGCCTGCGCCTCGATCGCGGCGACCTCGTCGGCGGTGAAGGCGATCTCCTTGCCGGCCTTGGCGGACTGCGCCTTCTGCCTGCGCTCGACCCACTCCTTCTGGGTCTTCGCGACGAACGCGGCCCTCTGCTCGTCGGTGAGCTTCTTGCACGCCTGCTTCAGCGGATCGTCGAAGACGGTCTGCGGCACCTTCGAGTGGATCTGGTGCTGCGTGAGGTCGAAGTCGCCGCGCGCGGCGATGCCCTCCAGCTCCTGGCGGCCGAACGGGAAGTCGTACTCGATGTCTACGCAGGCGCGAGCGTAGTGCGCGAGCTCGTCCGGCTTCTGCCAGTACTCGACGAACCGCGACGTCGGGAGCCCCACGGCGTTCAGTAACCGCTTGCGCTGCTCGACCCAGTACTTGTGCCAGACCTCCCAGCCCCAGTCGTCCTGCACGGGGCCATCCAGGTCGGGGCCGTCGGCGAGCGTGACGACATGGCCGTACTGCAGCTCGATCGCCTCGTCGGGGCGGATGAAGAACTCGAGCTCCATCTGCTCGAACTCGCGCGAGCGGAACGTGTAGTTGCGCGGCGTGACCTCGTTGCGGAAGCTCTTGCCCATCTGCGCGATGCCGTAGGGGACGGCCATGCGCGAGGTCGCCGTCACGTTCGTGAACTGCGCGAAGATCGCCTGCGCCGTCTCGGGACGGAGGTACGCGACGTTCGACGGGTCGTCGATCGGTCCGACGACCGTCTTGAACATGAGGTTGAAGGGCTTGGGCTCGGTGAGCTCTCCGCCGCAGTAGGGGCAGAAGAACTCGGCGCCGGCGACCTTCGGCTGAGGCTTCTTCTTCTGGTCGGCGTAGATGTCCTTCACCTGGTCGGCGCGCATGAGCTTCTTGCAGTCCTTGCACATCGTCATCGGGTCGGCGAACGTGTCGAGATGGCCCGACGCCTTCCAGATCCTCGGGTGCATGATGATCGTCGCGTCGAGGCCGACGACGTCCTCGCGCCCGCGCACGGTGAACTGCCACCACGCCTGCTTGACGTTCTGCTTCAGCTCGCAGCCGAGCGGGCCGTAGTCCCAGAATCCCGGCATTCCACCGTATATCTCGGAAGAATGGTAGATGAATCCACGGCGCTTGCACAACGCCGCAAGAGGTTCGAGACTCGACTTGTTATCTTCAGCCATGACAGATGATATTCCTCAAATCAGAAATGTGTTAATTTTATCAAAACCAACGGTCCCATTCAAGCGCAAGGGGGTCAGAACAGGTTGCGTCCGCAGCATTTCTTGTATTTCTTGCCGCTTCCACAAGGACACGGATCGTTCCGCCCCACACGCGGCGCAGTCTGTGCAGGCGGCTGCCCTCCCTTTGGCGGCATTCCGCCTCCACGCTGCGGAGCGGCATGCACCATATCCGGCGAAACGCCCATGAGGGCGGCGAAAGCCTCTTTCGCAGAGACAGGCCCCGTTGCCTTCGCCTCATGCGATGCCGCAGATGGACGTCTGCCAGAAGATGCGGGGATGGCGGTATCGCCATTCTGCGCATCGAACTGATCCGCGTTCGTCCTGGCCGTGGACAGCATCCTGCGAACAGTCCTCACGGTAGCAGCGCGGAACTCGCCCATCGCAACCTCGGTCTTTATGGCATTCATCAGCTGCTCGAACATGTGGAACGCCTCGCGCTTGTACTCGATGAGCGGATCGCGCTGTCCGTATGCGCGCAGGTTCACGCCCTGGCGCAGGTCATCCATCGCGCGCAGGTAATCCTGCCACTGCCTGTCAATGGCATCCAGGAACACGCCTCGCTCCATGAACGGAAGCACCTGCTGGTCTTCGGCGGCACACTTCGCCTCGTACGCCTCCTCCACACGCTTCATCACGAGTTCGCCTGCCGCCTGTGGCTGCCCCACGAGCGGACGCAGCTCCTCGTCCGTGACGGACACCGGGAACGTGACCCCCAGCCAGTCGGAGAATGCCGCGAGATCGCCGTCCTTGGCGTCAAAGAGATATTTTTCCGCCTGCGTAAGGATCAGGTCGTTCATCACGTCAAGAATTGTGCTGTGAACCGTGGCCTGGTCGCCGCGCAGGATCGTCCCCCTGAGCTCGTACACGATGGAACGCTGCTTGTTCATCACGTCATCGTACTCAAGCGTACGCTTGCGGACTGCGTAATGCTGCTGCTCGACGCGTCTCTGGGCCGTCTCGACAGACTTGTTCAGCCAGCGGTGCTCCATCACCTCGCCCTCCTTGAGGCCGAGCCGGAGCATTATGCCGGAAAGCTTCTGCGAACCGAAAAGGCGCATCAGCTGGTCTTCGAGCGAAATGAAGAACTGCGAAGAGCCGGGGTCGCCCTGGCGCGAACAACGTCCTCGCAACTGGCGGTCAATGCGGCGGGACTCGTGCCGCTCCGATCCGAGCACATGGAGTCCGCCAAGCTCAACTACGCCCGGCCCCAGCTTGATGTCGGTTCCGCGGCCCGCCATGTTGGTGGCGATCGTCACCGCGCCCTTGTGCCCGGCCATCGAAACGATCTCGGCCTCTCGCGCATGGTTCTTGGCGTTCAGCACCTCATGCGGTATGCGGGCCAGCTTCAGCATGCGAGACAGCACCTCGGACGTGTCAACCGTCATGGTGCCGAGCAGTATCGGCTGCCCCTTGGCGTGGCGTTCCGCGACATCCGCGATGATGGCCTTGTATTTCTCGCGCTGCGTACGGTATATCTGGTCGTTGCCGTCGATCCGCTTCACCGGCTTGTTCGTCGGGATGGAGACGACCCCAAGCTTGTAGATGTCCTTGAATTCGCGAGCCTCGGTCTCTGCCGTGCCTGTCATGCCGGCGAGCTTGCTGTAAAGGCGGAAGTAATTCTGGATCGTTATCGTCGCGAGCGTCTGGCTCTCCTTCTCGATCTCCACCGACTCCTTGGCCTCCACGGCCTGGTGCAGACCGTCAGACCAGCGTCGGCCCGGCAGGATTCGCCCAGTGAACTCGTCCACGATGTACACGTGGTTGTCCTGGACAACATAGTCCACGTCGCGCTCGTACAGGCAATACGCGCGGAGGAGCTGATCCACGACGTGCACACGCTGCGACCGCTCCATGAACGACGCCTGGATCGCGCTTTTCCGCTCTATGCGCTCCTGCTCGGAAAGAGTCTTGTCCCCGTCAAGCTCGCTCATGGCGCTCGCGAGGTCGGGGATGACGAACATCTTCGGATCCCTGGGGTTCATCTTGTCGCATCCGAGATCAGTGAGCGACACCTCGCGGGTGCGTTCGTCAATCGTAAAGTAGAGCTTGTCGCGAAGCGCGATCCCCTCCTGCTTCCTCATCTCGGAGAGCATCTGCATCTCAACGTCCTCGTGGAGCTTGCGCACGTTTGGATCCTCGAACATGTGGAGCATCTGCTTGTGCTTCGGCATCGCGTGGTACACCTGGTATATCCTGCGCTTGCACTCCTCCGTGTCGCCATCGGCAAGGGCCTTCTTCGCCTGAGCGACAAGCTCGTTGCACTGCTGGGTCTGCACCCGGACGATCGACTCGACGAGCGGCTTCAGTTCGTTGTACTGCGCACTGGTGGACACCGTGGCCGGACCGGATATGATGAGAGGCGTCCTCGCCTCGTCTATGAGGATGGAGTCCACCTCGTCGACGATGGCGAAGTTGTGCCCGTTCTGCACGACCTGTTCAGGCTGCACGGCCATGCCGTTGTCGCGCAGATAGTCGAACCCGAACTCCGAGTTCGTCCCGTACGTTATGTCGCAATTGTACTGCTCCCTGCGTTGTGCCGAATCCATCGAGTTCTGTATGCACCCGACGGTAAGGCCGAGATACCTGTACAGATGCCCCATCCACGACGCATCGCGAAGCGCGAGATAATCGTTCACGGTGACAAGCTGCACGTTCTTCCCCGTGAGCGCATTGAGGTACAGAGGAAGCGTGGCGACAAGCGTCTTGCCCTCGCCCGTCTGCATCTCGGCGATCTTGCCCTGATGCAGCACGATGCCGCCGATCAGCTGGCAATCGAACGGCACCATGTCCCAGACCAGGGTGTGTCCGCAAACCTCTTCGCTCGTCCCCACGAGATGGCGGCAGGCATTCTTCACAAGTGCGAACGCCTCCGGCAGGATGTCGTCCAGCGGCTCGCCGCCCGCGACACGCTTCTTGAATTCCGCGGTCATGCGGGGGAAATCCTCGTCGGAGAATCCCCTTGCCTGGTATTCCTCTTCAATCTGGTTGATCTTGGCCACGATTGGCTTGAGCTTCTTGAGTTCACGGGCATTCTTGGTGCCAAGGATCATCTTGATTATGTTCATTTTGCGTTGCCTTCCAGCATGTTAAGCAATTCTGCCACGAGCATCCCCGACTTGAGCAGGGATTCCTCGCTTATCTTGTCCAGCGTATCGTTCACGGTGTGCCAGTAATCGTTCTTCCCCGGGGCGGAACCGTAGTTGAAATCTATGAGGTTTACGGCGGGGCATCCAGCATCGAGGAAAACCGCGAAATCGTCTTTTACCGTGTCGCTCCCCTGGGACACGAGCCCCTCCAACCCTGCGCGCTTTGCCGCCGCAAACACCGCGTTCTGCAGCTGCACCGTGCCGTTGGCCGGCATCCGGATGTGAAGATCCCTGTCGCCAAGCATGTCAAGGCCGATCGCCGCCTTGATGGCGCGGGACTTCTTCCTGAACATCTCCACAGCCCTCTTCGCGCCCTGCAATCCGTCATTCTTCGCATACGACACGCGGCACTCCTCTGCGTCAGTCCATACGAGGGCAATGTTGTCCCGCTGCGCACCAGCCCTGCGTATGGCCCCGGCAAGCGCGACAAGGAGACCGCTCGTGGAAGCCCCGTCATTCGCGCCCTGGAATCCCTTGCCAATGTTCGGCGGCGTGTCAAAGTGCGAGATCAGCACCACCCAGGGGGCGTCCACCCTTTCGCCCTTGAACTCAACCATCACGTTCGCGAAGGGACGCACCCCGTCCGGAGTATCCGCCTTGAAGGAATCGACGAAGGCGTCTACGCCGGCGCGACTCGCTCGATCCATCAGCCAATCCGCCGCAAGCCTGCCGCGAATCGTCCCTGCGTCGCGAGGTGTGCAGTCCCGCACGAAATCGGCGGCGACCTCGAACGCCTTCCGGGCATCAGATGCACTGAACGACACTGCGCCCCCGTAGGTCGAGACGAAACACAGCGTCGCGAAGGCTCCCAGGAAAAAGAACGGTTTCATCAATCGAGTTTTACGCCCATCAGGTTCAGCACGCGGTCCAGGTCGTCGTTCGTCTGGAAATCTATCTCCATCACACCCTTGGTGTGCCTGCCGTTCGAATGCTTCACGCCGCTGGAAAGGCGCACTGCGCATCCGAGATGGCGGTGAAGCACCTCCACGAGGTTTCGCACGTACGATTCCGGCAGATCCGGAACGCCCTTCCTTGGCTCGACGACCGGCTGGGCGAGACGCTTTATGCGCTTCTCGAGATCCCTCACCGTCATGGAGCGCTCAACGCATTCACGGGCAATCAGCGTACGGTCTCGCTCGTCCTCGAGGGACAGCAGAAGCTTCGCGTGCCCGGATGTCAGCAGCCCGCGAGAAAGCAGCTGCTTGACCTCTTCCGGCAGCTCCAGGATGCGGAGCGAGTTCGCAATCGCCGACCTGCTCTTGCCGACGCGCTCCGCGACATCCTCCTGGGTGATGCCGAACTGATCCTTGAGCAGTCGATACCCCTCGGCCTCCTCGATGACGTTCAGGTCCTTCCTCTGGATGTTCTCCACCACGCCCATCTCTGCGGCCTTGCGGTCTTCCGCATCGACGAGAACGACGGGGATCTTCTTTAGGCCGGCCATTATGGCCGCCCTCGTGCGGCGTTCGCCGGCGATCAGCTGGTACTTCCCGCTGGGCAGACGGCGCACGACCGGAGGCTGGACGATACCATTGGCGCGAATCGAGTCCGCAAGTTCATTGAGCGCCTCGGAATCAAAGTCCACGCGGGCCTGATACGGGCTCCGCTCAATGTCAACCGCGACAACTTCCACGACGCCGCGCCCGTCCGACGCCTGCTGGGGCGCTGCGGCATTCACGGCGCGGGAGGGCACGCCACCACCCACCTTCGGCGAGTCCGGACCAGCCGAAGGATGGCTTGGCCCCAGAAGCGCCGAGACCCCTCTTCCGCCAAGGCCACCCCTCTTTAGTTCCTTGCGCGTGGGCGGCCGGCCGCCTGGAGATTTCTTCAAGAATGGACTTGTCTCTTTTTTCATGGATTCGCTCATAGTGCCGTCCAAGGCCGGAACGCTACAGTTCCTTTATGAAGATGTTGCGGAACTCAACGGGATCGCCGTGGCACTGGAGCTCGATCTGCTCCACCGGGAAGATCGGGATAGAGCGATCCCAGTAGTTCTCAAGCGTGGTGTTGTCTACTACAAGCTCGCCGTTCAGCCAAACCCACACCTTTTCGCCGACCATCTTGATGCGGAACGTGTTCCACGTGCCGACGAGATTGTCCGCGATCTTGAGAGCCTTGGAAGGATTCTTCTTGTTGTTGTAGAGGCCACCGGACCCGATGTGCCACTGGTTGTGAGCGTCCCATATCTGCACCTGAGGAGCCCCGCGCAGGTAGAGGCCGGAGTCGCCCTGCACGGAAACGATGCGCCAATCGACGAACATCTCGAAGTCCTTGTAGTCCTTCTTCGTGGCGAGCGAGTAGCCGCCCCTCAGCCCATCGAAGCGCAGCACGCCGCGATCGACCGTCCAGTGGCGAACCATGTGCTCGTCGGCGAACTTCTGCATGTCGGCGCGCTTGGCGGGCGTCGCGGCCTGCCGCACGATCGGATTGTCGAACTTCTCCCTGGTGGTCACGCCCTTCCAGTTGGCGGCGAGCTGCTCCGGCTTGCCGTCGAAAAGCGTGGCGAACCCCTCGGGGCATTTCTTGACGGAATGCGGGCAGACGCCATCCATCGTGGCGTCCTCCGGCAGCTCCTTGATGCGGATGTTGCGCCACTTGACCTTGTAGCCGTGGCCAAGCCAGCCGATGTGGCCTTCCTTGTTGTGCAGTCCCGGGTGGGCCTTGCCGTCCGGCGTGTCGGAGCCGTCACCCTTGAACTTGGAAACATCGGCCTTCGTGATCAGAACGCCGTTGAGGTACACCTCGATCTCGCTCCCGACGACGCGAACCTCCTCGAAGTTCCACATCCCGGCCTTCTTCAGGTACGAGCCGCCCAACGCGAAATTCTTTTCCTTCCATGGGATCTGCTTCCCGAAATTGTCGCGGCGCGCCGGGACAACGCCGTACACGCTGCCGGTGTACTGGTACGGATGGAGCTTGTCCATCTGCGCCTTGGCATCGTAGTAGCTGTCGCCGCCATCGTCCAGAAGCTGCAGTTCGCACATGGCGTTGTAGGCGGCGTCCCTGTTGACGTCGGTCATGCGCAGGCCGAGTCCGTTGTTGCCGTTGGTCGGCATGCAGAACTCAAAGCGCAGCACGAAGTTGCGGTAGCGGCCTTCCGTGCAAAGGTTGCCAGGCATTCCCTTCTTGTGGCGTTCGGGGAAGCACTGGAGAACGCCAGGCTCCTTGGGATCCACGCCATACATCGCAGTCGCGCCAATCCATCCGGTCAAGTCCTTTCCATTGAAGAGAGACTTGAAGCCATCCGAATCCACGCACGAAGATGCGCCGACGACGCCTTCCGCAGGCTTGTTTAGGTATCCGCACTTGACTTCCGGCGCGGCAACGCACCCGGCAATGGCTGCGCCAACGGCCATGAGGCCTATGATGTTTCTCATTCTCCCTACTCCTTTGATGTTATGATGAAATTTTGGCCTATTATACCACAACGCATCTTATACCACAACGCATCGCCGCGACACGCATCGCGCCCGCAGTTCGTTATAATAGTGGACACTCTTTTGAAACAAGGATCAGAATTCAGACGTGCCCGTTCGTCAAATACTGG
>CAKULV010000020.1 GCA_934667425.1 uncultured Kiritimatiellota bacterium
GCGCCCGCGTCCTGCGCGATCTTCGCCTGCTCGGGCGTCGTCACGTCCATGATCACGCCGCCCTTGAGCATCTGCGCGAGGTTCCTGTTCAGTGTCTGCCTGTCTTCTGCCATTGTCTTTTCTCCTTTGAAAATGTCCGTTCGCCGCTATTCAGGCGAAACGGCGCGTATTCTATCACTGTGGTATAATGCATACAAAATAATAGATTGTATGGAGTACAAGAAATATGCCGGTAAATTCGTTCGAGAGCTATCCGATGAGCTGGAGGCCTGTGCGCACTGCGCTTGGGCCGGGACCGCTCTACCTTGCGCTTGCCGCCGCGCTTGAGCATGACGTGCGGACAGGCGTATTGCCGCCGGGGACGCGTCTGCCGCCGCAGCGTGAGCTAGCCGACTTTCTCGACATCGACTTCACTACGGTCACCCGTGCATACGGAGTATGTCGCGCGAAGGGGCTTGTCTACGGTGTCACCGGACGCGGCACATTCGTTTCCGCCGTTCCGGGGATTACGGAATCAGCGGATGATGATGGGTTGATAGACCTTGGCGTTGTCCAGTCATTTCCGGAGGTCGGGGCGGCGGCTGTCGTTGCGGCGGCGCAGAAGGTCCTATCGAGGGAGACTGCGCGACGCCTGTTCTCGTATGGCGACCGAGATGGTCTCATGCGTCACCGGGCGGCCGGACGGCATTGGCTTGCGCGTTGCGGAGTGGATGCGCCGGAGGATTGCATAGCCGTGTTCCCGGGCGTGCAGGGAGCAATTTCAACTGCCCTCCTTTCGGTGTTTGGCGTGGGGGATGCGATAGCCGTGGACGCATTCACGTATGCCAACCTCCTTGCGTTTGCCCGTCTCGCGGGCGTCAGGCTCGTTCCGGTCGAGGGGGATGCGCATGGCATGAACCCGGAAAAGTTGGATGAGGTTACAGTACGCCATGGCGTAAGGGGGGCCTTTTTGATGCCAAACTGCGCGAATCCCACCACCCTTACGATGACGGAGCGCAGGAAAGATGAACTGGCGGAAGTCGCTTCACGACGCAGGCTTGTCGTGCTTGAAGACGATGCGTCGCTTCGTCAGCCCAGCCAAAGGCGGAAAACGCTGTTTTCGCGTCTGCCGGAGTCCACAGTGTACCTATCGGGAACAACCCGACTTCTTGCGCCGGGACTTCGCGCCACATACGTCTGTGCGCCTGAATCGGTAAGGGATCGCTTTCTTGCCGGACTCCACCATGCTGCCATAAAGGCGAGTCCGCTCGATGCCGAGATACTTGGGGAACTTGTCCTGTCCGGCGAGGCCGAGTCCATCCTGTCCGCCAAGGCCATCAAGGCCGCGAAGGCGGATCGGCTGTTCGACGGAATCTTTGGGTGCGAATGCGCGGGCGATGGCGAGCCAAGGCTTTTCAGGACCGTTCCATTGCCGGGAACATCGGGACGCGGACAGGAGATTGAGCGCCAATGCCGTGCGGCGGGGGTGCGCGTATTCCATTCCGATAGGTTCGCAGTCGTGCGCGGCGCGAAAGATGCATTCCTCCGCGTTTCCGTAAGTTCGGCCGGTGGCATGAGCCGTCTCAAGCGCGGCCTGAAGGCGCTTCACAATGCCATGTGCTTGCCATGATGCCTGGATGATCTACCTCGCCAGATCGAGGTGGCGGCGAACGGATATGGCGGGTGTGTCCGCAGCCTTGTGTGCCTCTCATGCTGTGGTGCGTGAGAAATCTTAACTTTTAAATTTATAATTTGCACTATAGACGGGGGGGGGGGGCAATATTGTATAATAGTCGCATCTTGAAACCCGGAAAAGGAGAATGGATGCCATGTACAACACACGCAGAATCAGACAGTTTCTCTCTGGCGCGGCCGCCTTCCTGGCGGTGTCGGCATCTGCCGTTGACGCGGTCTTCGACGCGCCGTCCGCCCAGCGGGCGCAGTGGGCCCTGGCGTCGAACTGGAAGGATGCGGCGTCGGGCGCGCCCCTCGCGGAGCCGCCGACCAACGCCGCCGACACGGTGACGCTCCCGTGCCCGGACAAGGCCGTCTACCTTCAGCGCATCGACATCGGCACGGGAGAGACGACGAGCGAGCGCACGGACGTCTCCGTCCGCTCCGTCGTCGGCGACGGGCGCCATGTCCTCTGCAACGGCTTCTCGTGGCAGGAGGGGAATCCCCGGCGGGAGGGGGCGCGGGGCCTGACGGTAGAGAACCCGAACGGCTTTTTCGGGTCCTGGTTTGCCGGCGACGCGCACGCAGTCTTCCGCTTTCCGGGGACGGCGTCGTTCGTGCCGCAGGTTTCCGAGCTTTCCGTCAACGCCCGTCCCGAGGTTGACGTCCCGGCGGCCGGGACGAAGGCCGAGATCGGCGTCCTCTACAACGGCGGCGCCCTGACGAAGCTCGGCGCCGGCGACCTGTCTGTCGCGGGCACGAGCGGCGCCGACGTGCGCGTCTACGTCGAGGACGGCGGGCTTGTCCTCCCGGGGCAGGACGGGGAGAGACTTCTCGACGGCCTGCTGGCGCGCGCCGCGCTGCACCTGGACGCGAGCGTCCCCGAAACGCGGCAGGAAGTCTCCTCCGGCGGCCGCACGTGCGTCACGAAATGGGAGGACGTGCGCGGAAACGGCCTTTCCGCCATCGTCCCTGCGCCCATCGCCTCGCGCATCCCGGAGGTCAACCCGCCGTCTGTCGCCGCCGGCGCCTCCGACAGCCGGCTGGACATGCTCGACTTCGGCTCGCGCGCCGGCAGCGCGTCGGGGACGGCGTTCGGTCCGGCGAACTGCCTGATGGCGTTTCCCCAGCTCGAGAACTGCCGGGAGGCGTTCTATGTCGCGCGCTATCACGAGAAGCCCGTGTTCAACGCCGTGCTCGGCGCGCGCGACGTGCCGACGCTGCAGCCGGCCGCGCGGCTCCTGGGCGGCAGCGCGAACTACGGCGCGCGGACGGGCTTCATCTTCGCCAACGGCGTGCGTGTGGACGCGAGGTTCTGGCCGAGCCCCGACGGCAAGGCGCTGGGGACGGGGGACGGGATGACGAACCAGTACGTCATGTCCTTCGGCTCCGCGAGCAACATGGTCTTCTCGACCATCGCCTCCGACGGATACTATTCCGAGCAGACGGGCGGCATGCTGGTCGGCGAGATCCTGCTCTTCACGAACGAGCTGACGCGCGCCGAGCGCGTCCGCGTGAACGCCTATCTCCACGGCAAGTGGTCTAAGCGCGCGCCCGAGCGCGAGGTGGACTTCGGGCAGGTCGTGGTCAAGAAGGCCGGCTCGGCGCTCGGCGTCGCGGACGGGAAGACGTCGCGCGTCCTGGATGTCGTGGCCACCTCCGGCACGCTTGTCAAGACGGGCGGCGGCACGCTGGAGGCGGATGCGCTCTACCCGTCCGACGCGACCGTGGTCGTGCGCGGCGGCGCCGTCCGGTTCGGCCGCCTCGCGCCGATTCCCGCGTCGCCCGCCCCGGCGGCGGATCCGGCCGTGCATCTCGACGCGAGCGTCGCATCGTCCTACGCGACGGCCACGCCCGACGGCGACACGCGGGCGTTCGTGACGGAATGGCGCGACTGCGACGGCCGCCCGGTCGCCGCCGCGCCGACGCTGGACTATCCGCGCAAGCCGACGCTCGCCCGGGCGGCGTCCGCCACGGGCCTTGACGCCATCGACTTCCAGGCTGCGGGCCCGTCCTTCGTGAAGTTCCCCTGGTGGGGCGACACGACGCCGCGCTTCAGGGCCGGCTTCGCCGTCGTGCGCCAGGTCAGTGCCGAGCTGACGTACGTTCCGTACTTCGGATCGAAGAACATGACGTTCATGCGTGAGGGCGTGGAAGGCGGTGCCCACGGCCGGTTCGTCAGCGAGAACTACTCGCATCCCGGCCTGGCGTCCGCCGTCTGGACGCTGGACGGCGTGCCGACGGACCCGTATGCCTACACGCCGCGTCTCAAGGAGACGTCGAAGTTCATGGTCGTCGCCTTCTCCGGGCGCGAGAAGGTCCTGGTCGACGCCATTGCCGTGGCCCGGAACAACGACGACTACAGCGGCGGCATGCAGGTCGGCGAGTTCCTGCTCTACGACCGCGAGCTGACGGACGGCGAGCGGCGAGCGACCGAGGCTTATCTCATGAAGAAGTGGCTGGGCGCGGAGCATCCTGCGGCGGCGACGCCGAGGCTCGCGCTGACGTTCGCGGAAGACGTCCGCCCGGTCCTCGACTTCGAGTCGGACGCCGTGCTGGAGAACGTCTCCGGCGGGAACGGCGACCTCGTCAAGCGCGGCGCGGGCGCCGTGACGCTGGCGAAGCCGCCGGCCGACGTCCGCACGCTGACGGTTGAGGCCGGCTCGCTTTCGGTGCCCGTGCCGGAATGCTTCCTGGACGAGGCGCTCTTCCACTTTGACGCGCAGGACGAGGCGTCGCTCGTCTACAGGACGGACGAGGCGTATGGCTGGCATCTCGCGCAGTGGGCCGATGTCCGGGGCAACGGCGTCGTCGCCGATTCGGTCCGTCCCGACGACACCCGCGCGCGCGGCAACGAGAGCGGGTCGTTCGTCAAGGCCCTGCCCACTCGCGTCGATGTCGAGACGGCGACGGGCGTGACACGCCCATTCCTGTACTTCGGCTCCGTCCTCGGCGGCGATTCGGCCGCCATGTGGATGAACCGGGCCTATTCGACTGTTCGCGAGGCCTACACGGTCCACAAGGACAAGGGCAGGAACTCGCTGTTCTTCTCCTGCACGGACTACGGCCCATGCAAGGAGATCGGGCAGCACTGGGACTTCTTCCGCCCGACCTCGGGCATGCTGTGCGGGGGCAATGCCTCGCCGCACGTCAGGGGCGGAACGTTCTGGCTCAATGGGGTCGCCGTCGAGAACCCGATAGAGACGGCGATGCCGACGGCTCCGGCTCTGGTCGGGATCCGCGCGACAGGCGACACGCACGTCAACTCGATACAGGAAGACCGGGGCGTCCCCGGCGGCGCCTGGGTCGGCGAGCAGATTGCCTTTTCGCGGACGCTGACCGATCGCGAGCGGGACTACCTGCAGAATCTCCTGATGCACAAGTGGTTCGCCGATCGCCCGCGCCCGGCCTGGACGAACGCAGTCTACTCGTCGGTTTCCGTGGCAAGCGGCGCGACGCTGCGGCTGGATGGAGGCGACGTCGGCGTGACGGCGCTGGCGGGCTCGGGGACGATCGACGCCGTCGGGCTGCAGGGCCTCGCCTCCATAGACGTCTCTAGCGACAGCGGCCTGACGGTCTCGGGGGCGTGCGCGTTCTCCGACCGCGTGACGGTGACGCTTCCCGCCTTGGCGGACGTGAAATGCCCGGTCGGCGACTATCCCGTCCTCTCGGCCGCGTCGTTCGAGGGCCTGGACCTGGCGAACTGGTCGTTCGCCGGGACGCTTCACCGCGCTCGTCGCTTCATAGGCTTCGAGCGGCGCGGCAACACGATCTATGCTAGGATCGGCGGATACGGCCTGACGCTGACCGTCTGGTGACGCCCTGTCCCGTGAAACGCAAGAGGAAAGGCATGAAAACGAACAGTCAACGGACAAGGGGCCTCCTGGGGCTCTGCCTTCTCGCGTGCGCGTGCCAAGCCGGGGCCGACACGGTGCAGTTCGCCATCGGCAAGAAGACGCCGACGCTGGACGGCGTCGTGACGCGCGCCGAGTACGGGGCCTTCGTCCCGTATTCCTACGAGTGCGACGGGACGCTGGCGCCCGAGGACATGGCGTGGTCCGACCGGTCGCCGGAATGCTACTTCGCCTGGGACGACACGTGCTTCTACGCGGCGATGGTGTCCGACGGCTCCCGGCTGAAGACGCGGATCGCGGAGCGTGACGGGAACGTCTACGAGGACGACTCGGTCGAGCTCTACCTGTCGGGCAACGGGCTGAAGACGCCGCTCCACCAGATCATCGTGAACGCGCGCGGGACGATCTGCGACTTGCGCGACGGCAAGCGGGAATGGGACGCCGCGAACGTGCGCGTCGCCAGCGGCGTGAAGGACGGCAAGTGGACGGTCGAGATCGCGGTGCCGTGGGCGGACGTCGGCTTCACGCCCGCCGGGGAGCAGTTCGCGCCGCACGTCAACTTCTGCCGGAACTACCACTCGGGGCAGGCGGGCTCGGTGAAGTTCATCGACCTTGACGAGAACTACTGCACGACCCTGGGGCACGGCAACTACGCCCAGCGGGACACGCAGGCGCTCGTCTTCCTGCGCGAGACGGTGAGCGCGCCCGACTTCCCGGCGCTGCGGGTGCCGGGCCCGGGCGAGAACGCCCGCACGCAGGTCGTCTCGCTCCGCGAGCCCGGCGACGGGAAGGCCCTCGTCTTCTGGGGCTCCTATCCGCTGCGGCCGCGCGAGCCGCTGGTCTTCCGGTCGGTCACGACCGACATCCCGAAGCTCGAGCTCCTGTTCATGACGGAGAACAACCTGACCGAGGCCGGCGACTACCGGATCGACCTCGACTTCCGCGACCTCAAGACGGACGCGACGAGCCTCCTGAGGCTTTCCGGCACGGCCGTCCGCGCCCGCGGGCTGGCCGAGCAGCGCTTCGACGTCTCGCGGCTGCCCGAGGGCGAGTACACTCTCCATTACGCCTTTTCGGGCCCGGACGGCCGCAGGCTGTCCGACGGCTACACGTACTACGGGCGCTACCCGGCGCATCCCGTCTGGGAGAACTGCGCGGCCGGCGCGGAGGACACGGTGCCGCCGCCGTGGCCCGCGCCGACCTTCCGCGCGGACGGGTTCGACTGCTTCCGGCGCACGGTCCGGCTGGGCGGCGCGGGCCTTGTCACGTCCGTCGTCTCGGCGGGGCGTGAGCTGCTGGCGGCGCCGGTCGCGGTCCTCGTGAACGGCCGCCCGGTCCCGTTCCGCGTCACGTCGTTCGACCCGCACGTCTCCTACGCGGACTACGCGCTCGCCGCGGACGGCGGCGACGTCGCGATCCGCGCGAAGGTGCGCGCCGAGTTCGACGGCTACCTCTGGTTCGACCTCGTGCGGGCCGCCGGCGAGATCCGCTCGCTGGCGGTCGAGATCCCGCTCCGGCGCGAGTACGTGGCGGGGCATGACGACGGGTCGGACGTCATCGAGAAGCTGCCGCTCCCGAAGGGCCGGTCGGGCGAATGGGCCTTCGACCCGGCGACGCGCCCGTTCTTCTGGACGGGCGACGGCGCGACGGGGATGATGGGCGGCACGGAGGACCTGCGCGGGTGGAACCTGACGGACCGCCGCCGGGGCTACGTTCTCGCGGTCGACGGCCGCGCGGCGAAGATGACGGTCAACTTCGTCGACGCGCCGACCGCGTCCGGCAAGCCGGTTGCCGTCGGCTTCTACCTCAACCCGACGCCGGTTCGGCCGAAGAACGTCGCGCTCGAGAACTTCGACCCCTCGAAGATGTGCCGCTGGACGGGCAGCGTCGCGACCTTCTGCGACATGAAGATGCCGGGCGGGATGGACGAGGAGAAGATCCGCCGCTTCGAGCGGCGCCAGGCGAACGGCGAGAAGGTGTTCTGGTATGGCGGCACCGCGATCGCCTCGCCGTACTCGCCGCTCTGGGCGTGGTACGGGCGGGAGTGGAACTTCACGGGCGACCCCGCCACGGTCTATCTCGAGATGGACCCGAACGACCGGGCCAAGCGCGACGCCGGCGGCTGGATCTGGGGCTGCCTCCGCGACAAGTCGTTCTTCGACTGGCGGCTCTGGTCGCACTGCTGGTTCCTGAACGACCCCGGCTACGCGGTCAGCAACCTCTACTTCGACATCTCCTTCCCGAAGAGCTGCCGCAACGCCCGGCACGGGTGCGCGAACGGCGAGTACTTCTTCCGGGGGATGCGCGAGATGCACAAGCGCATCTATCGCGAGCTCAAGAGGAAGAACCCCGACGGCGCGATGCTCGGGCACGTCCGCTTCACGCGCACCCCGGCCGACAACTTCTTCGACCAGGGCTGGTGCGGGGAGGCCTACGAGATCCCCGTCTCGAAGCAGCACAACTACTACGGCCTGCTGAAGCCCGAGGCGATGCAGGTCCATTACGCCTCGCGGGCGAACGACATGGTCGTCGCCTCGTCGTTCCAGATCTACCGCACCTACCAGGTCTACGCGCCGAAGCTCCTGCCGTCCTACGACCCGGAGGCCCCCGAGTCGGTGCGGGCGATTCTCCATTGCGCGGCCTACTTCAAGATCCACAACATGCTCATCACGATACGGCCCGACGAGGGGCGGGTCGTCGGCAACGCCTGGTGGCCGGCCGAGTCGTGCGCGCACTTCCTGGGGGCCGACCGCCGCTATTCCGCCTATTACCTGCCGGACTGCCCGGTCTCCGTCGACGCGCCGGACCGGCTCTTCCTGCATGGCGTCTGGTGGAACCGCGGCGAGGCGATGCTGGTCGTCCTGAACGACACGGACGGGACCGTGACGAAGCGCCTGACGCTGGACGCCGGGAAGATGGCGCTCACGGCCCGCACGGGCGCGGACATCTTCGGACGGGGGTGCGTCACGCTGGACGGGGCCGGCTCGTTCGAGGTGACGCTGGGGCCGCGCGAGACGCGCTTCTTCCGCTTCGCCCATGCCCGTGAGGAGGGGAAATGACAGAAAGGAGACGGCAGGACATGAAAAGGACAGGGATTCAAGGGGCGATCGCCCTCACGCTGGCCTGGTCGGCGGTCGCCTGCGGCGCGGCCGTGACGAACGTTGTCCCGGAGACATGCGTCGGCGACGTGACGCTCGTCTGCCCGACGTCGGCGACATGGCGCGTGACGATGGAGCGCCTTCCGGGGCAGACGGCGCAGACGGACGAGCTGCTCGTCCGCCTTGAGAGCGCCGTCGCGGCGCCGCCCCCGGCCTTCACGGTCTCCTTCGCCGTGCCGCAGCTTGACACGCATTTCGTCTGGCACGCCGGGGCGGAGAGCCCGGCGCTGCCGCCGAAGTGGCATCCCGGGCAGGTCTCGACGCTGGCGAGCGGCATGCCGCTCCTGGCGCTCCTGAACGCCAACGACCAGAACCGCCTGTCGTTCGCCGCGAGCGAGTCGGTGCTGCCCGTCCGGTGCCGCGCGGGGCTCAAGGAGGAGGACTGCACGATCCCGTGCGCGCTTTCCTTCTTCGAGCAGCCGGCCGCACCGACGCGGGCCTATGCCGTCCGCATCCGCCTTGACCGCCGCGCGCGCCGCTGGGACAGGACGGTCACGGACCTGTCGGCCTGGATCGGGCGCGCCGGCGGCTACGTGCCGATGCGCGTGCCCGAGGCGGCGCGCGACCCGCTCTACTCGACGTGGTACGCCTTCACGCAGGACGTGACGGCGGAGAAGGTCGAGGACGAGGCGCGGCGGGCGGCGGCGCTCGGCATGAAGACGCTCATCCTCGACGACGGCTGGCAGACGGACGAGAAGGGCCGCGCCTACG
This sequence comes from uncultured Kiritimatiellota bacterium, assembly GCA_934667425.1. GTDB lineage: Bacteria > Verrucomicrobiota > Kiritimatiellia > RFP12 > UBA1067 > UBA1731. Next base: position 9,377 of record CAKULV010000020.1, read on the forward strand.
AGCGCTGCGGGGACCTGACGGTCTCGCGGGCCAAGTTCCCCGAGGGCATGGCGGCGCACGTCCGGAAGGTGCAGGCCGCGGGCCTCAGGTACATGGCCTGGTTCGCCGTCCCGTTCGTCGGCTACAAGAACGCGGCCTACCCGCGCTTCAAGGGGAAGTACCTCAAGGACCTGCCGTCCGTGCACTGCTCGGTCCTCGACCCCCGCTTCCCCGAGGTCCGCGCCTACCTCGTCGACATGTTCGCCCGCGCGCAGAGGGAGTGGGGGCTGGACGGGTTCAAGTTCGACTACATCGGGCAGTTCACCTTCGAGACGGACGCGGAGACGGGCGCGGAGATTGACCCGGCGCGCGCCGAGGGCTACGCGGGACGCGACCGCAGCAGCCTGCCGGACGCCGTCGACGCGCTGATGTCGGAAGTCCTCGCGCGGCTGACGGCGGTCAATCCCGACGTCCTGGTCGAATACCGCCAGCCCTACGTCTCGCCGGGCATCCGCCGCTTCGGGAACATGATCCGCGCGATCGACTGCCCCGGCGAAATGCAGAAGAACATCGTCCGCACGGCCATGCTGCGCCTGACGTCGGGCGAGACGGCCGTCCATTCGGACATGCTGGAATGGAACGTCGGCGAGACGCCCGAACGGGCGGCGAAGGCGATTCTCGCGTCGCTGTTCTCGACGGTGCAGTACTCGGTCGTCCTGTCGCGCCAGAGCGAGGGGAACCTGCGGATGCTGCGGCACTGGATCGGCTTCACCCAGGCGCACCGCGAGACGCTGCTCAAGGGGACGTTCACGGCGTTCCACCCGGAGGCGAACTATCCCGTCCTCCAGTCGGAGACGGCGTCCGCGCGCGTCATCGTCGCCTACCTCGCGGGCGCGGCGGCGTCCGTCCCCGACAGGAAGCCGACGTGCGTGGTGAACGCGACGGGCGGCGCGGACGTCCTGCTTGACCTCGCCGAGGCGCCGGCGCGCGTGACGGCGCGCGACACCTTCGGCCAGGCCGTCGCGTGCCCGCTGCCCGGGAAGGGCCTCGTCCGCCTGCCCGTGCCGTCATCGGGCTATCTCGAGATCGCCTATTGAGGGAATGCCTTGCCTTCGGGAGAGACAGGACGATGAGAACGACGACACGACGGGACTTCACTTTTCCCCCGTTGATGCCAGTTGGCGTAGATGAGCCTGCTTGCACCAGTCGCGCATAGTGAGGCCGAAGGTCTTCAGGAACAGGTTCTTGACGTAGCGTGGATTCTGGTAGCGAAACACGGATGCGTTGTGTCCGAATGCGGCCTTGAAGCGCGTGTTGAGATGGCTTGCGCCGCAGAAACCGCATTGGGCCGCTATTCTGGCGATCGGTTCGGACGTGTTGGATATCCGCCTGACCGCTTCGTTCAGGCGGATGCCGTTTATTTCCTCCTTTAGCGTCTTCCCCAGGACAAGCTGAGCCTTCATCTCAAGTGTACGCTTTGAAATGCCGATTGTGCGGGCGATGGAGTCGATGGTCATTGGTGTGGATAGATCCTTACGTACGAGAGTCAGCGCACGGGCAAGGAAAGGGTCTGGCACGAGCGTCCTGTCCGTAGTCTGTCGCGTAACCACCTGCGGGAACGCCAACTCGACAAGCGGCTCCACCTTGCGTTTGCGCAAGAGCCTGTCGATGAGGCTGGCGCACAGTCGGCCGCAGTTCATTCCATCCAAGGCTATAGATGAAAGGGATGGGCTTGTGGATTCGCATAGTACGGCATCGTTGTCCGTGCTGAGGATTGCGAGCGTTTCGGGAACGGCTATGCCTGCGTCGGCGCAGCAGCCAAGCACCTGAAGCGCCCGGCGGTCGCGCACCACGTACACGCCCGTGCCGGGGCGCAGGGACTTCAGCCATTCCGAGAGGCATTTGCTTTCCGTGGAGAAGTCGTCGGAGTCGCCATTTAGTCTTGGGGCGTACGCATCGCAGAAGAAGCCGTCCTTTTCAATGCGCCTTGCGAATCCGCCAAGACGCCGCTCGCACCAAAGCGCCGGGCGTGGCGTTCCGACGAACGCGAAGCTCCTGAATCCGCGTTCAAGGAAATATGCGGCAGCGGTACTGCCAACATCCTCCTGATTCCTGTTTACGTATACGGCGTGCGGCGGCGGCTTGGCCTTCTGCCGCCCGCCGAGGGGCGACGGAGGGTTTATGAATACGGACGGCTTCCCCATCGCCAGCAGTTCGGCGAGCTGAAGCCGCTCGCGCACCATCGCGATTATCGCGGAACAGCCCCAGCTGCGGCCATTGCCGAGGGCCTGCTCGTAGCGGTCGCCGGTCTCGAAGTGGAATTGCCATGGGCCGCGTTCGCGTCCGAATTCCAGGATTCCCTCAAGGATCTGTCGGTGAAGGAACTTGTCGGAAGGAAGTATGAGTAGGACCTTTGCTTTCATTGCGCGTTTATTATAGTTAAATTGCGTGTCTATGTCTATACCCCGGATGTCTGATTTGCTAAACTACGGGCATATGGATAATAATGGGGTTCTATGTCAAGGAGCATGAAGCATGGATATCGCAAGCATAGTCATCGGGTGCATACTGGCCACCGCCTTTTCGATTGATCCGGTAACGACGCGCTGGACGTTTGGCGCACACGAGCCGTATACGATGTACCGCCGCATCGGCAAGAAATCGACAGGCGGCATTTTCGGCGGATCCAAGTGGCTGAGGGACTGGCTGAACTGGTGGGATTCAGATGCGCCTGCCCGCATGGAGGAGATCGGACTCAATGCGCTCCATTCCAGATTCTACAAGGGCATGGGGTGGGAAGTCGAGAAAGAGGATTTCCCGAACGTAAAGAAGTTCGTGGACAATTGCCACAGGCACGGCGTGGCTGCGCTTGCCTATGTGCAGTTCTCTACGCTCTACTACGAGGTCATGGCGAAGGAATTCCCGGACATAGAGGATTGGGCGTCGATTGACGACCGAGGCATTAGGCACATATACAACACGTCCGGCTTTCGGTGGATACCATGCATCAACAACGAGAAGTGGGTGCGGCACATCGAGGATGTCCTGACCATCGCCATGAGGGACGGCGGATTCGATGGCGTGATGTTCGACAACACTTTTTCGTATGGCTGCTATTGTCCGCGCTGTCAGGAGGCGTTTCACCGCCACATACACTCACTTCCGAACCGGGAGGAACGCTTTGGATTCGCCGAACTCCCGGGACTTCGCATCCCGCAAGTGTTCCATCCAGACGGCGTGGACGTGCCTCCGCCGAAGGACGAATATGACCCGATCATGCAGGAATGGATGCGCTGGCGCGTAGGGCGGCTGAATGCCGTGATTAGGCGATTCTACCGCCACATAAAGTCGCTTAAGCCTAATGCGATAGTATCCGCAAATTCAGGGTCATTCCGTGGCCTCTACAACTATAGCTGGAAATCCGTTGATGTGGTGGACATGGCCGATGGCGGGCTGGATCTCCTCATGATGCAGACCCTCAACTTCCCCGCGTATCGAGATGTCGCCGATCTGCCCGGAGAACACGTGATCGTCAACCGTCAGCGCGACCTGAGGCTTGCGAGGGACATCGGCAAGTCCATAGTCGCCCTTTGCGATGGGGATGCGGGGCTGGACGATCTTGACGAATCAATGTATCTGCGCCCATTGGTCGAGGATCTTGTGTGGGGAGGCATTCCGACAGACCGCACGGTCATGTCGCCAGTCAGGCAGAAGGGCTTCATTGACGAGCGCAGGTTCGCCATGCGCAAGAAAGTGCTGGAAGGATTCAATGCCAAAGCCAAGGCGAACAGGGCGGCCTTCACGGGGCGGCCATATCTCCCTGTGAGGGTGTTCTATCCGTCGGAGGCATGTGGGCTTGCGGTTTCGATGAACAAGGCGATATCCACGGTGGACGAGATGCTTCTGCGCAACCATGTGCCATACGGATATGTCGTCGTCAAGCGGGCGGAGGCGCCTGTCATCCCGAAGGATTGCGAGGTGCTTGTGCTTCCTGATACGAAATGGATGAGCGATGCGCAGGTTGCCGCCATTGTGGACTGGGCGAAGAATGGAGGAAGGCTTGTCGTCACTGGCAAGCATACGGGACTTCGCGACGAGTTTGGAGCCGAACGTTTCGTCAATCCGCTTGAGGCCGTGCGGGACTTGCCGAATGTCGATTGGCGTGACGATGTTGATGTGGCGCAGAAGAATGAGCTCGGCTGGTTTATACATGTTCTTCCGCCGAAGGATGGTGGACGTGCGTTCATGGAAGGTCTGCTTCGCACAGGGTACCGCAACCGTTACGGCTTTGAGGGGCTGCCAGACTCCGTGTTCATCGACATTCGCGCTTGCGGGGACGGGGTGGTGATCCATCTCGTCAACTATCATCCAGAAGAGCCGGTTGCCGGCGCAAAGGTCAGGTTGCCCGACGGCAAGACGGCGACGGCCGCAGAACTTTTCGACAATGACGATGCGATGCGCTCCATTGGAAAAGACGGAGCATTGCCGCGTTTTGTGCAATATCTCATGATCAACGTCCGATAGGCGAACGTCTACGAAAGGAACATCCAAATGATGAAATCACTGACAGTGCTTGCCTTTCTCGTGTCTCTGCAAGCTGTGGCCGTGACGATTGACGGCACATGGCAGATCGTTGTTCCACCGCCAGACAAGACGGGAGTGCAGCGAGCCCTCAAGGAGATGGCGGGTGAACTCAAGTGGGCCTTGTGTGATGGCTCGGGATTGGAGTTGCCGATAGCGATTGGCGGCGAGATTGGCCCCAAGCGCATATTCGTCGGGCGCGACTTTGCCGTCGCAGCCGGATTTGACCTTTCGGACTATAAGGCGATGGACAATGCCTACGCCGAGAAGAATGGAGCGATCTACTGCTTCGGCAACGACCGCAGCGGTTGCCTCGGAAAGCACTTCGACTGGACGCGAATGTACCTCCCGAGCGCGAAGGCCGTGACGCGCTTCATGAGCGACGCGCTGGACGTACGCTTCCTGATGCCCGGGCGCATAGGCACGGACGTCCCGAAGGTCGAACGTGCCGCACTGGCGGACGGCGCATTCTCGAAGGAGGTTCCGCCGTTCGACTACTGCGACGGCACGGAGCACGGCATGCTCTACTCGCTCGCGAACGGAACCATGTCCCGCGGCACGTACCGCTCGTTCGGCGGCCATCTCTGGCCGAAGGCGGTCTCGTCGGAGCTGTTCCGCGAACACCCCGAGTATTTCGCGCTCGTGGGCAATCGGCGCGTATACGGAACTGGTGGGCACGAGGGTTCGCTCTGCATCTCGAACCCCGCCGTGGAGGAACTGCTCGTCGCGAAGATGCTGGATTGCTATGACAATGGGGCTGACGTGGTGCAGCTCGCGCAGATGGACGGCTGGAACTTCTGCGAATGCGAGAAGTGCGGCATGGAGGGCGGCATCAAGAACGCAGAGAGGATAGGCGAGAAGATATGGGCTTACCACCTGCGCATCGCTGAGCGCATCGGCAGGCTCCGCCCCGGCAAGAAGGTGTGGATAATCAGCTATTCCGCAACGTTCGATCCGCCGAAGAACATCAAGCGGTTCCCGGACAATGTAATTGTCGAGGTCGCGCACGTGAGCGAGGCGCAGTTCGCGCGCTGGCGGGATATCGACGTGCCAGGCGGCTTCACCGCCTACGTCTACCTCTGGGGCAACTATCCGTGGATGGGCTTCACGGCCAAGCGCAGCTACCACTACTGCGTCGAGTTCGTGAAGATGCTCCTGCGCAACCGTGTGCACGGCCTCTTCCGCTGCGGGTACGGAGAGCTGATGGGCATGGAAGGCCCCGCGAACTGGGTGTTCAACCACGCCATCTCAAATCCTGATCTCGACGTCAACGCCTGCGTCGAGGAGTATTGTCGGCGCGCATACGGCCCCGCGTCCGCAGAGATGCGGCAGTTCCACGACGCGCTCGACAAGCGCCTGCGCGGAGTGAACGCCTGGGAGGCGTTGAACGACACCGGGGCGTGGGCGCCGAAGGCTGGGGACTTCGCTGACGCGAAGCCGGCGAACGCGCTCGATTGGATCGCCTTCGTCTACACGCCGGAAGTCATCTCGCGGATGGACGGGTTCCTGTGCGCGGCGGAAAGGAAGACGGATGACGCGAAGATCCGCAAGCGCCTTGAGCTCGTGCGCAAGGAGTTCGACTATGCCGCCAACCTCGGACGCATCGCGCACCTCTATTACGCCTACCGCATCTTGCCGTCCAAGACGACCCTCCTGCCGCTTCTCGACGAGATCGACGCACGCAATGCGTTCATCGACTCGCTTTACGACGACGAGGGAAGTATGAAGCCTTTCCCGGGATGGCCCGAAATCAAGTTTTTCGGCACCCCGTGGTCGCATCGTTCGTCCCCCACCGTGAGGAAGACAAAGGCCGTCGTGAAGACGAACGGGCGTCTGCGCGCAACGATCGGTGCGCCGCTCTCGTGGCAGACCGGGCCGCTGCGCAAGTCCGAGACGCTGCCGGGCGCGAGCCGCAAGACGATGACAGTGCACTCGACGGCCGTCGAACCGGGCGCGGACGACTTCGAGGCCGGCGAGTGGAAGAGCGCCAAATGGCAGGATCTCGGCGGCATTCAGGGCGAGAAGGTGAATACCGCTGCGCGCTTCAAAATGCTTGCGGGCGCGAAGGAGCTCTATCTGGCTGTCGAGTCGGATCTGCCGGACGGCCAGCAGACGATAGAGTTCTCCGAGCGTGACGGGAAATGCTGGGCGGACGAGTGCTACGACCTCACGATCGCGCCGAACGGAACGTGCGCCGTCCGCTATCACCTGATCTGGAATCCTGGCGAGTCGAAGCCGTACGATGCAGCCGTCGGCCTCATCACCGATCCGTTCGACCCGTTATTTGGGAAGGAGGATGCCGTCTGGAACGGAGATTGGCGCATTCGGAACACTCGCCGCGACGGCAAGTGGCGCAGTTGTGTGGCGATACCGTACTCGTCCCTTGGCGCGAAGGGCGGCGTAGGCTCGAAGTGGTACTTCAACATAGGCCGCGCGGCAAACGTGCGGGGACCATCGGCGAAGCGCGAGCTGCTCCTGTGGAACCCGGATCTGGAGACTGCGCAAATGTCGTCGCCTGACGCCATGGGGTTCTTCCGAGTCACCGAGTGATTTCGAGTGATTTCCCTGATGCAAACACGAAGGAACACGAAAATGAACACGAAGATCATGACTCTTTCATTCGTTTCGGCGCTCGCGTCCGCGCTCACATCGTCGGCGGCAACAACGTATAAGTCTGCGGCGTCCGGCGACTGGGATCAGCCCTCGACGTGGGGAGGAACGGTTCCCGTCGCTTCAGGTGACGAGACGGTCGAAGTCTCCGGCCATTCCGTGACGAATTCGGCCGACGCGCTGACCGTCTACACCCTCAAAGTCGGCGCGAGGACGACGGGGTCTGACGCGCAGGTCGTGAAAAGGGGCGGCTCGTTCACGAGCTCCTACCTGACGGAGATCGGCTCCGCCCCAAACCGCACGGCGCCGTCTGTCCTCGAGATTGAGGATGCAACGGCGAAGTTCGAGAAATACAGGCTCGTCATCGGCCGCGACGGCGGGAACGCGACGCTTCGACTGAAGGATTGCGTGCTGGAGACGAAAGCGGAATTGCTGATGGGCATCAATACGGCGAAAGGCGCGGCCCCCAACCGAATGGAACTCTATCGCTCGGTATGGACAAATCAGGTCCCCTTCCGTATTGGATACCAGTCGCTCGGCACGAACATCGTTCGACTTGTGGATTCGTCATTCCATGCCGGATCACTGTCCATTGGTGGTGTCGGGAACGATGGCACTGCGATTGGCGACAATTTCCTTGTTGCCGAGGGCTCGGAGGTTGAAGCCGGCGAGATTCGCGTGCCGAACGGCGTCACCTATCGCGGCCATGTGGTTATCTCCAACTCGACGATGAAGGTTTCGCAGATGCTGCTTGGATACGTGGCAAACACCACGAACACGCTGACGTTCATCGACAGCCCTCGTCTCCAATCGTCATCCTACTCGTATATGGGCTACAAGCCGGAGACGAAGACCGTCATCCGGATCCATGATCAGTCGGGTGCTGACGGGAAGGCTTCGGCCGATGAGCAGCTGAAAAGCCTAATCTTCCGCTCCGTCGAAGGGGAGCGTCGGGCATTTGAGGTGGAGATCGCCGGTGGCGTTTGGAAGAGCTCCGAGCGCTTTATCGTGTCCCAGGCGCATAACGACCGCACGTTTGCATTCCGTGACATGACGTTGCCGATGAATCGTCTGGATGTGGCCACGCATGCCGGAGCGCCGAGCTGCCTTATACTATCGAACTCCGTATGGAAGGTCCCCGGCCCTCTTGTGATTGCCGACGGCTATGGCATGGCAGGCTCATGCAGGATATTCGATTCGGACTGCATCTGTTCGATGCTGTCGGTTGCCGACGAGTCGGGCATTTCACCTCACGATGAGCAGAACATATCGGGCGAATTGCTGTTGAGTGGCGGTACGATGGTCTGCCCTGGCGACATTTACGTTCGCCGCGGATCGGGACGGATCATAGTGGAGCGCGGCGCCAAGGTCACGTGCGGGCGGCTTTTCTTGCCAAACCATGCCGGTGCGCAGGCGACACTGGCAATCGACGGCGGATCCGTGCTGACGGTCACGAACTGGCTCGTCATCGGCAACCACTCCGGCACATCGTGCGAGGTGGCGGTAAGGGATGGCGGACAACTCATTGTTTCGGAAGATTGCGAAAAACCTACCGCGTTCGGGTTGGCTCCCAATGCGTTCTCGTTTACGGTCTCAGGCGAGGGAAGCCTCGTCTCCATTCCCTTTGAAACGGCTTTCGCAACGGAGTCAGGCACGTCAGGGACGCTCAATCTTGACGGAGGTGTGTTTGAGACTAATGGGTTCGGTTCGCCTAAAGACGGTGCCAGGCAGACCATAAATTTCAACGGCGGCACAGTGAGGGCATTGCTGTCCGGCACGATTACCGGGGCAAATTCGCTGAACTATGTCGATGTAGGAGGGGCGGTTTTCGATACGGGGAAGGTTGATGGGGATGTCATCATCGGGAGTGTGCTGTCGCATAAAGGCGATGAGGATGTGCGGGATGGAGGACTTGTCAAGAAAGGGACTGGTCGGTTGCTTCTGTCTATGGAAAACACCTTCAACGGCCCGGTGTCGGTAGAGAATGGCGTTTTGGTAATGGCTTGCCGCGAAGTAGCCGCGATCCAATCCGGAACTCGCATATCGCTTGATGTCGCCAACGGTGCGTATCTTGACAGGCTGGATGAGTCCTGCCGATACCCTGATGGCATGGTGATTTCGATTGTTGATGATGGTAGGCTCATCCCCGGCAAGAGGTATGTGATAGCCGCGAACTGGGATTCGTCCGGGAACGTGACGGTGAATCTGCCGGACGGCTGGATATCCCGTACTTCAGGCACCGACTTGGTTGCTCGAAGGGTCTACGGATCAGTCGTCGGGATACGGTAGGTGCCATTGCCTGTGGCCATTGTCGCACATCTCGTCAACTACATTCCGGAGACTCCTGTCAAAGGTGTTCGCCTGTGCTTGAAGGACGGTGAACGCGCTACACTCGAGGAACCGCTTGCCGACAGGCCGCAGACAGTGCAAATAGGCGCGGACGGCAAGTTGCCGAACTTCGGAATGTACGCAATCGTCACCATCGCCAACCTGAAATGAAGGGAACGACGCAATTACTGGGATCGTGACGGTCTCCCTGCAATTTCCAATGAGCGACCTGAAGGCGATCACATCTTCAGCAGCTGCTTGCGCAGGGCGATGGCCACGGCCTCGGCGCGGTTGGAGGCCCAGAGCTTCTGGAAGATGACGTTGATGTGGTCCTCGACGCCGTCCTTCCGGATGCCGAGCTGGTTGGCGATCTCCTTGTTGGTGAGCCCAAGCGTCATGGACTTGAGGACGTCGCGCCCGCGCCGCTCGGCAAGCCGCCTCAGGATGGCGTTCGGGCTCCAGTTGTCGATGTCCGTCACGCAGACGCCCGAGACGGCGATCTCGCAGCCGACCGACAGCCCGCGAATCGCGTGCGGCGTCTCGCTGACGTCGACTGGCACGATGAACGCGCCGCTCTCGATGTTGAAGCGACCGTCCTCGTTGCTGTCGCAGGCCCTCGACGCCATAGGGTGCGACAAGAAGGCGGACGTCGCGGAACTGCTGTGGGGCCCGAAGCCAACTGCCACAGTCGCCACTACCGCCTAGCCCCAAACGAACGGGGCGGCGCACCACTAACCCATTACCTGTAGGCAAGTCCGCGTGATTGCCTTTTCGCCTTACATGGGGTATAATGCTCCCCGTTGTCTGGATTGTCTGCCTGGAAGAAAGGAGTTTGGCGGTTGCCCTGGGGGCGACGGCCGGTTTTTATGGATGCACGCTCATTGACTGTTCTCGCGATGTCGGCGGCGTTCTGCGGATATGCTGCGCAGCCGTCCGCCGCCGAAGCCAAGGCCCCGCTGGTGCAGCTGCCGCCGGCGGTCTACGCCGTTCCGGGCGCGGAGTGCTGCATCTACTTCGCCCAGCTCACCGGCGTGGTCAATCCCGCCGGCTGCGCCTGGGAGGTGCAGTGCGCGGTTGGCGCGCAGCAGGACGAGCGCTGGCGCTACGTGCCCGCCGAGGCCGATCGCGGCAAGGCGCATCGGCTCGTGGTGAGGATGTGGAGCGACGCGGGCGTAATCGCCGCCGCCACCACCACCGTGAAGGTGGCCGCCGCCGCCGTGAAGCCCGAGCGCCGCGTCACGGCGGCCTTGCTGGGCGATTCGCTCACCAACTGCGGCTACCAGGACCAGGCGGCCCGGGTGGTGCGCGAGGCCGGCTACGCCAACTACGCCCCCGTCGGCTGCCATTCCGGCGACAGCGCCTCGTTCAACCTGAAGGAGGGCCGTGCGCCGCACGACGGCTACGGCGGGTATTCGTGGAGCAGCTTCCTGACGCGCTACAAGATGTCAGTGGACGAGCTCGACGGCCTCCAGGACAAGGCCGAGCGCGAGCAGCTCGAGCATCTCGGCGTGAAGCTCGCGGACGGCCCCCTGTGGCGCCGCGCGCTGCTGCGCAGCCCCCTGCTCGCCCTCGGCAAGAACGGCCGCCCGGCGCTCGACCTCCGCAACTGGTTCAAGCGCATCGACGCCGGCCGCGCGCCTGACGTGTTGCTGGTGGAGCTGGGCGTGAACGACCTTTTCGGCGGCGGCGACGAAGGCCGCGCGGAGCGCACGCGGCGCGTGATGGCGGATGCCGGCCGCCTGCTGGACGAATTCCGCAAGGTGGCGCCCGGGGCGCTCATTGGCCTCGTCGAGCAGAGCGTGGGCAACCTTTCGCAGGACGCCTTCGGCGCCAGCTACGGATGTCAGCAGACGTCTTTCCACTTCCGCCGCAACATGCTCGCCTACAACCGGGCGCTCGCCGAACTGGCGCGCGCGCGCAAGGACCCGCTCGTCGAGACAGTCCCCGCCGGCGTGGCGGTGGACCCCGTGAACGGCTACATCCGCCGCGAAGAGCCGGCGAGCGCCGGCTCGAAACGCAAGGTGTCGCGCGGCGTCAACGCCGTGCATCCCGACGCCGACGGCGGGCGGCAGTTCGGCGAGGCGATCGGCGCATGGCTCGCGGACCGGCTCGCGGCGCATCCCGACCTCGGCGCGCCGCCTTTCCGCGAGGCGCCGGAGAAGCACTGGAAGCTCGCGGAGCTGTCGGTGACGCCGGCCTCGCGTCCCGCCCCCGAGCCGGACTGCGCGTACAAGGACCTCCGTCCGCTCTACCTCATGGGGCGCGGGCCGGGCGGCAAGGCGCGCGAGTTCTTCGCGTACTATGGCGTGCCGAAGGGCGAGAGGCCGGCGGCGGGCTGGCCGGGCGTGGTGCTGGTGCACGGCGGGGGCGGCACCGCCTTTCCGCAGTTCGCGGACCTCTGGCGCGAGGCGGGCTTTGCGGTGGTCGCGCTCGACTGGTACAACCAGCGTGCCGCGCCGGGCGCCACGTCCGGGGATCTCGACAAGGTCCCGGTCAAGCGCGTGCCGCTGGAGGGGGGCGTGACGGTCGGCGATCACGAGTCGGTGGTGGCCAACTGCATCCTCTCGCACTCGTGGCTGCTGGCGCAGGAGGAGGTGGACCGGGGCCGCACGGCGATGGTGGGCCTTTCCTGGGGAAGCTGGTACGGCGCGGCGGTCGCGGCGGTCGATTCCCGCCTGAAGGGCGTGGTGGAGATCTACTGCGGCGACGCGAAGCCGGGGTGGAGCGCGCTGGTGAACGGACGCTTCCTCCACGCGGCGAAGACGCCGATGTGGTGGTTCGTGTCCACCAACGACCAGAACGTGACGCCGGAATCCTCCGCCGCCGGCTGGCGGGAGTGCGCGAATCTCGCGGGCGTCACGATCGTCAACGACCTGCCGCATTCGCACGTGGGCTTCCGCTTCGAGGGCGTGAAGCGGATGGCCCGGGCGTTCTGCGGACTGGAGCCGCCGCTGCCGAGGCTGGGCGAGGTCTCGATGCGGCGGGTCATGCGTGACGGCGTCCAGAAGCTGGAGCTGAAGGCGAAACTGCTCTCCCGCGGCAAGGGCGTGAAGACGTTCAAGGTGGGCTACACCGAGTCGCTTGACCCGGTGGGATGGAAGCGCCCGTGGAAGTACGCGCCGGCGTGGCTGGCGGGGGGCGACGTGGTGGGAGAGGCACCCGCCGGCACGGTGTCCTGCTACCTTGCCGCCTACGAGGAGGACGAGGGCCGATACCACGACCTCTGCGGCACGACGCCCTATTTCGCGCCATAAACGACTTTTGCCGCCGACACCGCCTCTTTTTAGGCCAAGCCATCCCCCATGACGGACAGTCGCTTCTACTCTCGCTTCTACAGGGAGCCCGCAACGGCCTCGCACGCCTGCGGCGTCAGCGGCAAGATCCGGGTCGACGCGCTCGCCCATCTCGTCATCGCGGAAGTTCGCCGCGGTTATTTGCAATTACCCTATTGACGCGAGAGTCGGGCCATGGTACGATGCGCAATCGTTTTAGGATTAGGATATGGTGTCTTGAATCGCTATGGGATAGTACTGACTGAAGGAAGAAGGATAAACGAAAATGGCAACGAGCATCCATCATGCCAATTGCATCGCCGCCGCCCTGTGCGCACTGTCGGCATCGGCAATGACCTACACCGAGTTCAGGCAGGCCATCGATATCGCGCCTGACGGCGGGACGGTCGTCTTGGAGAACGATGTGGAATTCGACAGCGCGCTTCCGGAAATCTCGAAGAAGGTCACGATCGCAAGCCCTGTCGGGATGACGAACACGCTCCGGCGCGCCAGTTCGTTCAACGGTCAATTCCTGAACATTTCCGATGCGGCCGCCGATCTCACGTTCACGAACGTGACCATTGACGGCGGCAAGGAGGAGCGCGCTTATGGCATGTTCATCATCATGACCGCCGGGAAGTTCACGCTGGGCGCAGGCGCGACGATCCGGAACTTCAACTTCAACGTCACCGGCGCCATCTGGGTTTCTGGTGACGGCATGTTCGCGATGGAAGAAGGCTCTGCGATACGGGACTGCGACTACGGCGGCGACAGGTGTTATGGATTAATCCTTCTTGGGAACAGAGACAAAAAGCTTGAAAAGGGCGTACCGGACGGCGTGTTCGAGATGAACGGAGGCCTGATATCCGGCAACGCGGGGCACTCATCGCAGACCACTGGCGACTACGACGGCGTAATATACCTGTATTCATGGGAAGAAAATAACTGCGCACTTCGGCTCAATGGCGGTTTGATGACGGGCAACACCTCGGACAACTCGTGCGCGGGCATCTGCGCCGTCTGCGGAACGATGACGCTTTCCGGCGACTTCTGCGCGACGGGCAACGTCGGCGGCGTCGTGAACGACATCTACAACAGCCGATCAGACATCTACGTGGCGGACAGATACAGCGGAAGGGCGACCATCGTTCCCGTGGGTACGCCGACCGCCGGCGCGAACGCCTGGAAAATGAAGAAGCTCAACGCTTCGCCCGAAATCGGCGCGGGAAACATCTCTGCGCAGTCAAATCCCGCCTTGGTGCTCGGGGGATACCACGATGGCACCGATCTCTACTGGCAGGAGGCGATCGGGACGGCCGACGGCGTGTTCAGGTGCGGACAGAAGGAGGAGCTTTTGGCTGCGGTGACCAACGGCGGATGCATCTGCATTGAGCGCGACCAGGTCTTGAACAGCGTGACGATTCCGAACGGGAAGTCGGTGACGGTGCGAAGCAACCCTGGCGAAAGATGGACGCTTTCGCGCACCAGCACGGACCGGTTCTTCGAGGCGCGGACGAACGCGACGTTGAGGTTTGAGGACGTCATCCTCGACGGATGCGGAATCAATGGCATGATATTCGGCATCTCGCCCGCCGCCACCATCATCCTCGGCGACGGCGCCGAAGTGCGCAACGGCAACCATACCTCCGGCCCTTGCATCGCAAGCCTCACGGTCAGCGGCGCGAAGTTCGTGATGGAGGAGGGTTCCGCGATCCGCGACTGCGTTGCAACCTCCACCGGTGGCTATGGCGCGTTGCTTCGGGTAGGGAACCTTACGACATTCGAAACGCCGCCACGCCTTGAGATGAGGGGTGGACTGATCACGAACTGTACGAGTGCGGCGACAGGGGCCGCCAGCGGAGGATATGGAGGGATGATCTATGTGCAGAATGCGGTCTTTGAGATGACCGGCGGCAAAATCGCCGGAAACGTTTGCGAAGGATCGTGCGCGGGCGTGCAACACTATAGTGGCACGATTAGGCTTTCCGGCCAGGCAAGGATCGAAAACAACATGGGAGCCGCGCCAGACCTGTACAAGTCGGGGAGCGGCAGCGCCGTTCCGCTGTCGGTTTTTGGCGACTTCCGCGGACATGTGGGCATATCGAGCGGGAATCAGGATGTCGGACAGGATACGGAAATCCTCATCGAGACGGGAGCCACGGGGGCTTGGGGATTCTTCCCGGCGGCGAACGGGTCGGACACTACGCTCGTCGGCACGCCGGACCTTGCAGGCGGCAGGGTGGCGTGGACGAGGGCGACCGGATGGATCGACGGGGACGGGCTCGCTTCCGCGGCCGATGCGGCGACGGCATGGGGCGAAATGACTCTCACTCTTGACTCGCGCAGCCTTGCGACGCTTCCTCATACGTTCAAGGGGACGGCGCTTGGCGTCAACAGCACGGTCACGCTTGTGTTCGACCCAGAGGCGTTTCAGGCATGTCCGCAGCTGCCGCTCCGCATCGTTTCGGCCGAGGACGGCGCCTTTACGGGCACATGGAGTTTCAATCTACCGCAGCCACGGCGCGGCAGATGGTACGTGCTGCCCCGTTCGGGCGGAGCCGGTCGAATCGGCTACGACCTCTGCTTCAGTCTGCCTGGCGCGAGGGTGATCATCCGGTAGCGGATGTCGGTTTTGGGGAAACAAGCAAGGAAAAGAGGTGCATATGAAAACAACGCGCAGATCGTTCTTCAGGCTTTCGGCGGCGGCGACGTTCGCGACAGCCGGCGGACGGCTCACGGCGGCGGCGGGAGCGCCACCGCTCAAACTCGGCATCATCTCGGACGTCCACATCAACGACACCAAGGAGGCGGACTTCAAGTTTCTCGTGAAGGCGCTTGAACACTTCCGGGATGCGCACGTGGATGGCGTGATAATTCCGGGCGACATCGCGGACCTCGGCGCGATTGAAGAGTTCGAGGCGGCGTTGGAGGCATGGAAGCGCGTGTTCCCGGGAAACAGGCTGCCGGACGGATCGCCGGTCGAGCGCCTTTTCATCTATGGAAACCACGACTGCCCGCCGTTCAGCGAAGACGGCAACCACGTGAACGTGAAGAGCGCCAAAAAGCGCTGGCCCGAAGACTGGAAGAGCCATGTGATATCCGCAGACCCTGCCGGCGCGTGGAAGCGGCTCATGGGCGAGGATTATGCACCGATCTACGCCAGGAAAGTGAAGGGCTACGTGTTCATCGGCTGCCATTGGGGGCACGAGAAGGAGCTGGGGGCCTTCCTTGAGGCGAACGAGGCGAAGCTTGGCCTGAAGGGTCCGAAACCTTTCTTCTACGCCCAGCATCCGCACCCGAAGGACACCGTGAACAGCGCACACGGCTCATATTCATGGGGACATGACGCCGGGCTTTCGACGGCGGCGCTGGCGAAGTACCCGAACGCCGTCGCGTTCTCGGGACATTCGCACTATCCGCTGACGAACGACCAGACCATCTGGCAGGGCGCGTTCACCTCCGTCGGATGCTCGTCCACGAGCTATGCGGGTTGGCTCAACGGACGTGACGACGGCGAGTGGTCGCCGGATGCGTGTCCGGAGCCGGTGCCAGTGGCGGCACGTCTCAGGCAGCAGTGCAGGCAGGGGATGGTCCTGAACGTCTGGCCGGACCGCATGATCTTCGAGCGGCGCGACTTCGTGCAGGATGCGCCTCTCGGTCCGGATTGGGTGTGTCCTCTGCCGGCATGCGTGGACGACGCCTCGCGGCCCTATTCGTTCGCCGCAAGCGAAGCGCGCGCAAAGACCCCTTCCTTCGTCGCCGGCGCGGTTCCGGCGGTCGAGATGCGCATGGGGAAGAACCGGAAGGGCAAGGAAGGGCCGATCCTCGCGGTCAAGTATCCCGCCGCGCGTTCGAATGGCCCGACCGGTCGTCTCGTGGAGTACGAGGTTACGGTCGAGAACATGAAATGGGGCTTTACGCGGATCCATACGCAGAAGCGCGCGATGGCCAAGGGATACTGCTATGCCGACGAGACCGTAATCAAGGAGGACGAATGCCTGTTCATGCAGGACGAGCTTCCCCTGAATACGCCGGTCAGATTCAAGGTGACGCCGCTAAACTGCTTCGAGAAGGGCGGAACGCCCATCTTCACGAAAGAGATGACGCTTCCGATCAAGATGAAGCCCGAGGCGGTCGGGCAGTCGCAGAAGAAGGCGTGACCTCCGCACGGAAGATGTTGACGATCCTTGCATCGAAATCGCCCCGGAGGGCGAAGATGCAGGCAGACCACGGCTGGACATTCACGGTTTGTCCGACGGAGGCCGATGAGGTCTCCATCCCGCTCGCCCTGCCGAGAGCTCGAGACGAACTGGGGCAACCTCGTCAAGGTGGCCGGCGAGATCCGCCGGCACGAGGCGATCATCCTCTCGGACGAGGAGCCGCCTAAGGCCGTCTCGCGGAGCGCGGACATCGCGGCGCGCGCGTTCCGCAAGGACGGGCGCGTCTGGCTGCTCGCGGTCAACAAGACGGCGTCGCCCGTGAAGGGCTCCGTGTCGGTCGAGGGCTTCGCCGACGTCACGTTCGAGCTGCCGGCGCTGGGCGCCGAAGTTCGTCGCGCGCAAGTTCGGGCTTTCGGTCGGCGCGGCTGGGAGCGGCACGATGCTCTACCATCATGTGGCGACGGTTCGGGGCGCGTGCAGCGGTAAAGTCCGGTGTTTGCGGCATTCGGCAGGAATGCGTCAACCAATCTGTCGCCCCAGGCGTTTAGAGCCATGTGGTATAATGTGCGGCATGGAAAAGATAGCGACAGACACCTATTCGTTTGAAGACCTCCGACAGGGCGGTTCCGTCTATGTGGACAAGACGGCGATCCTGAAGACGCTGGCGGACGGTTCGCTCGGCAAGCTGTTCTTCGTCGCGAGGCCGCGCCGCTTCGGCAAGTCGCTCGCCGTCTCGACGCTCCAGTGCCTCTTCGAGGGGCGTCGCGACCTGTTCAGGGGCCTCGCCATCGAGCCGGACTGGGACTGGAACAAGGCATGGCCCGTCCTCAAGCTCGACATGGGCAGCTGCCAGGGCGAGACGCTGGACGAGGTGAAGGAGCGTATCAGCCTCATGCTTTTGAAGGAATCGGAGCGCCTGAAGGTGCCCCTTCGCGGCGGGGACGACATTTCCAACCAGTTCAACCTGCTTTTGACTGACATTGCCAACCGGAATGTCGGGGCGGACGGGAAGCCCGATCCTGCGAGCGGGAAGGATGGCCGTGTTGTCCTGCTCGTCGACGAGTACGACAAGCCGCTCCTGGGGCATCTCGGCAAGCCGGACGTGAACGACATCCGGGATGCGCTCAAGGCGTTCTATTCCGTAATCAAGACGTGCGAGGGGCTTCAGCGCTTCGCGTTCATGACGGGCGTCTCGAAGTTCTCGAAGGTGTCGATCTTCTCCGACCTCAACAACCTCAACGAGTTCTCGATGGACGCGCGCGTCGCAACTCTCTTCGGCTACACGCACGAGGAAGTGAAGGCGAACTTTCCCGGTGCGCTCGCGGCCCTCGGCGCGAAGCTGGGCCTCGACGCAGAGGCGACGTTCGCGCGGCTCGTCCACTGGTACGACGGCTACCGTTTCGAGGAGAATGCCGTGCCGGTCTTCAATCCCGTCTCGGTCGGCAAGTGTCTCTCGTCAGGGAAGTTCGACCCGTACTGGTTCGAGACGGGGACGCCCACGTTCCTCCTGAAGCTAATGGAGAAGAACCCGGTCCTCCTTGACGAGATAGAGGTCTCGCAGACGTCGTTCTCGGTCTATGAACCGGACAAGCCGGCCCTGATGTCGCTCCTCTACCAGACGGGCTATCTCACGATCGGCGGGACTCGCCAGGAAGGCGAAGAGAGGCTCTACCGCCTCGTCTGCCCGAACTACGAGGTGCGCAAGGCGTTCAGCGAATCGCTGTCGGTCGCGTTCTCGCACCTCGACAATTTCGAGCACGCCTCCCTGCTGACGCAGATGCTTGCGGCCCTGCGGTCGGACGACGTCAATGACATGCTCGACGCGCTCTCGTGCTTCTTCGCGAACATCCCGGCGAACATCACGCTCAAGCGGGAGAAGTACTACCAGACGCTGTTCTACGCGGTGTTCGTGCTGATCGGGGCCCGCACCCACGCGGAGTGCTGGACGAACCGAGGGCGAGTCGATGCGGCTGTCGAGACGCCGGGCGGCGTGTACGTGTTCGAGTTCAAGCTGGACGGCACGGCGGCGGCCGCGCTCGCGCAGATCAAGGCGAAGGGCTACCACGAGAAGTGGCTCCGCTGCGGCAGGAAGGTTACGCTCGTCGGCGCGGCGTTCGACTCCGGGATGCGCAACCTCTCCGACCGCCAGATCGAGATCGCAGCGAACGGATAGGGCGTTCCGTGGCGTCCACGACCTCGTGCGCCTCGAAGATGTTTTCCCTGATAGAGATTTTCAAGACTTGCAGGTTCCGAAAAACAAGTGGCTTTTGTGTGCGAATGCGCGTGTTGACAGTGCAAAAATCATAAGTTGATGTGCAAAGATTACAAGAGACTTTAGGCTGCGTTTCGGCTATACTTGCGGCCATGAAAAACAACAACACTTTCAAGATAGGCTATCTGCCGCTTTCAAAAGTCAACTGGACCAACGACACGCTTGAGGCTGCGCGGGAAAACGCGATGAAGTTCCTGCGCACACTCCCCGGCGTAGAGGTCATCGGGCCAGACCACATGCTTGCCCTTGAGGGCGAGGCAATAGATGTACTCGACCAGTGGGAGAAGGAACGTCCGGATCTCATCATCGCGCACTTTCTCACGTTCTCGCTCGGCGTGGTGCCGCCGATGTTTGCGCAGCGGCTCAAGGTGCCGATCCTGCTGTGGTCGCAGCCGGAGCCTGATCCTGCGGGCGGGCGCCTCCAGAACAACTCGTTCTGCGCGGCGAACATGAATGCCCACCACATGTGGCGTCTCGGCATCCCGTACTTCTACGTGCATGCGCAGGCCGGCACGCCCGAGGCGGAGGAGAAGCTCATGAAGCAGGTCCGCGTCGCCCAGGCGATGAAGGCGCTTTCGCGCATGCGAGTCGGCCTTATCGGCGGACGGGTCCCGGGGTTCTTCACGAGCTGCGTCGACGAGATGATGCTCCGCCGCACGCTGGGGCCGGAGGTGAAGATCATCACCGAGCACGAGCTTTTCACGGTCGCCCAGAACCTTTCGGCCGATGAGGTTGCCAAGGGGCTTGCGCTCATCGACGGGGATCTCAAGACGCATCCGACCGATGGCCCTCGCGGCGACCAGAAGGAGAAGTCCGCCCGGCTCATCGCGGCCGTGATGAAGCTCAAGGAGAAGTTCTATGTCGATACCTTCGCGATGCGATGCTGGCCGGAGGTGATCCTCAACGAGTTCTACGGCATCGCCGTCTGTTCGACGCTTGGACACCTCACGAACCACGGCTACCTCACCGCCTGCGAGGGCGACGTATACGGCGCGGTGATGATGCGCATCGGACAGATCCTCTCTGACGAATTGCCGTTCTTCTGCGACCTCATCATCTGCGAGGGCGATCACGGGACCGTTTGGCACTGCGGCGCTGCGCCGTGCGCCCTCTGCAAGCCCGGCTATCAGCCTGAACTGCACTGCTCGGCGACGATCGAGGGTGGCGGCGTGAAGGGCTGCACGGGAGAGTTCCCGCTGAAGCCAGGCCGCGTCACGCTCGCGCGACTCGGCGAGACGCGCGACGGCACGGGCTTCCGCATGCTCGTATGCCCGGGCACAGGCCTCGATACCGATATGTTTGTGCGCGGCACGCCGCTCGACGTAAAGTTCGACGCCGGCTGCGAGGCCGTCCGCCGCGAGGTAATGGAGAACGGCTGGGAGCATCACTACGCGCTCATGTACGGCGACCGCACGGAGGAGCTTACCGCCCTCTGCCGCAACATGAACATCGAACTCCATCTCGTGAAATGAACAGACGGGAGTTCATCGAAGCCGCAACGGCGGCGGGTGCGGCTTCGATCTTCGGCGGCTGCACATTGCCACGAGGGACGAAGGGCAAGTTTGCCCTGAACGCCTCTACGCTCAGGACATACGGGCTTACGCTTGACGAACAGGTGCGTGCGGCGGTCGCCGGGGGCTTCTCTGGATTCGAGCCTTGGCTCAAGGACGTCCGTGCCGCCAAGTCGGCAGGACGTCTCAAAGAGACCGTGGCGTTTGCCCGCGACAATGGCCTCAGCTTCGTGAACGGCATTGCCTTCGGACAGTGGACCAACCCGGATGCCAGGGTGCGGGCGGCGGGCCTTGACGAGACGCGCCGCGACATGGAACTGCTTGCCGAGATGGGATGCCCGTATATTGCGGCGTCGATGTTCGGCATCCAGAAGCCGGGTTCGCCGACACTGTCTATCGAAGAGATCGCCGAGCGCTTCCGTGCCGTCTGCGCAATCGGCGACGAGACGGGCGTGAAGCCGCTCCTTGAGTACTGGGGCCATTCGGTGAACCTGAACACGCTTGAAGACGCGCTCGATGTGCTGAAGAAGTGCGGAAGGGACGACGCCGCGATCCTTGCCGACGTATACCACACATACCGTGGCGGCAGCCGCTTCGGGGCATTCGCAAGCCTGAAGGCGGCGCAGTTGCCCGTCCTGCACGTGAACGACTATTCGTTTGCGAAGCCAAGAAAGTCCCTTGTCGATGCGGATCGCGTGTGGCAGGGTGACGGGTCTGCACCGTGGCGGAGCCTGTTCAAGACGCTGGATTCCATAGGCGCACAGCCGTGGCTTTCCGTCGAGCTTTTCAATCCGTCGTATTGCCGGACAACCCCGTGCGAAACGGCCCGCACCGCAGTGCGGAAGTTCGACGGGCTTGAGGAGAAGAACGCGCTGAGGCTCGGCGTTCAGATGTGGAGCGTGAATGACCTGTGGAGAAAAGACCCTGCGGGCGCGTTCCGGCGGCTTAAGTCTCTCGGCTACGAGGGCGTCCAGTCTCTCGGATTCTACAGGATGGATTGGGGCGAACTCGAGAGGATGCTCGATGGCGAGGGGCTTCGCATCGTCGACATGCCGTTCAACGCAGAAATGCTCGCGACTGAAGGCGGCTTCAGCAGATTCGTCGATTTCTGCAAGCGATTCGACGTCGGCTTTGTGTTTGATCCGTGGGTGGACCCGAAGGGGATGGACGAGGGGAAATGGCGGAAGAGGGTCGCTCGTGTGTCCGAATTGCGCAAGAGGTTTGCGGCCGTAGGCATAAGGACAGGTTTCCACAACCATCAGGTTGAGCTTACGGCAAAGTTCGCGGATGGCACGTGTCCGCTTGATGCGTTTGAGGCGGCGGGAGTGGATTTCGAGCTTGACGTGGGTCACGTGAAGCTTGCGGGCGGCGATCCCGTAAAGTGGCTGCAGAGGCTTGCCGGACGGGTCCCGTCCATCCATGCCAAGCCCGGCGGAGGCCGTGCCGTCGGCGATGCGGATGACCGCAACGACTGGGGGATGATCCTCCCTGAAGCGGCGGCGAGCGGCGTGAAATGGGCGATAGTGGAGTGTGAAACGCGGAGAGACACCTTTGACGACGTGACCGAATCCGCAAATTACCTGAAAGGAATCATGTGATGAATATGAACCGTAGGGGATTTGTCCGCGCATCGGCGTTGGCGACATTGTTCGCGGCCGGCAAAACGATGGCGGACGGGGAAATCCCGAACGTTGCCGGCACTCCGGAAGCGTCAAAGCCGAGCGGACGGCTCAACATGGCGATCATCGGTTGCGGCCCGATGGGCGTGGGCAACATGCGCAATCTGTGGTGGGATCCGCGTGTCCGCTTTGTCGCGGCCTGCGACCCGATCAAAGAATCTTCTTTCCATGGCTACAATGCGAAGACGCTTCTCGGGAGAGATCCTGTAAAGCGCATGATCGACGCGAAGTATTGTACGACATCGACGAAAAGCATCGCCGACTGGCGTGAGGTCGTTGCCGATCCCGACGTGGATGCCGTGCTTGTCTCCACCGGCGACTATTGGCATGCGCTCATCTCGGCGGCGGCCATGAAGGCGGGCAAGCACGTCTACTGCCAGAAGCCGCTTACGCTCGGCGTGAACGAAGGCAAGGTGCTGCGCGAGATATCGAAGAAGTCCGGCGTAGTCTTCCAGGTCGGCTCCCAGCAGCGCAGCGAATGGCGCTTCCGCTTTGCGGCCGAGATAATCCGCAACCACGCGCTTGGCGACTGCAAGAGCTGCACGATAGGCCTGTGCTACGCGCACAACGACAGCCTAAAGAATGGCTATACGCGGGACTGTAGACCGCAGGGGATCCCCGCGTGGCTCGGCGACAAGGCGATGTGGGACCTGTATCTTGGCCCCGTCCAGCATTGGGAGGATGACGCATACATCCCGGCGATCCATGCGCCCGTATGCTGGCGCTGGAATTCGCGCACAGGCAACGGATCCATCGCGGACTGGGGAGCGCACCACTTCGACATCCTGCAATGGGCGCTTGGGCAGGATGTGTCGGGCGGGCCTGTCGCGATCGAGAACGTAAAGACCGACATGCGCGATCCCGAGAAGTGCAACCGCTATCTCGATCAGGCAACGCACTACTCGTTCGACATCGTCTATGCGGATGGCTTCCGCGCCCATGTCGGCGACGAGCAGACTATCGGGCGCAATGGGCTGTGCTTCCACGGCGAGAAGGGCGACCTTTTCGTCACGCGCGGAAAACTCGATTTGCCGCCATCGCTCAGGAAATTCACCGAGAATGATTTTCGCGGACGGGACGTCCGGCTGTACCGCAATCCGGCGGCAAACGGTTCTCACGAACTCGATTTCGTCGATGCGGTCTTCACGGGACGGCAGTGTGCGTGTCCCGTCGAGGTCGGGCACCGCAGCGCGACGGTGTGCCATCTCGCCAACATAGCCGCGCGCGCAGGACGTTCGGCAGTGGCTTGGGATCCGGTGGCGGAGGCGTTTACAGGCGCATCCGCAGACCTCAATGCGAAGCTCGATGTGCCGCACCTGAACGGCTGGACTCTCAAGGCATAGCCCATTGGAGATAGTCGCAAGACCTCGGACGCGACAAGCGCGTCCCTCCCAATCTTCGCAAAACAATCAGGATTCGTCCCATTCGGGAGGGACGGGCTTGTCCCGTCCGTAATCGCAAAGATTTTGCAGCTGCCTCATTGGAAAGCCGCATTGGATCCCGCAGGCGCATCCGTTGCGCGTCATCACGGCAACCATACTTTCGTTGGGTTGTGCGGTTGTGCGGTGTGGGTTTTTTTGCTACATTCATGCGCATGAAAGGACTTTCTTGAGATGAAAAAGACAATGACGGCGTTGGCGGCGGTTGCGGCAGCGGTTCTATGTTGTCGGGCGGACGGAAACTTTTCGGTGCAGACGAATGACGCCACGGTGACGGTCAAGGCCATTGCCGGTTCGCTTCCGACGCTGACAGAGCCTTTTTTCAAGGAGTCGGTCTCGAATGTGATATTCGATACGTCCTCGGTTTACTTTCGGTACAATCCTACCGTGGCATCTACTTACGATGGGGGATCTGAGATAACGAAAGGGCAACTCACCGTTGATCGCGGTGATGCTTTCGGGACTGGGCCTGTGACTGTCGGCACGACCGGCATGGCTGCGCTGATGGTTAGAAACCGGGATGTCACCATTCCGAACAAGGTCGTGTTCAACCGTTCGGACGCCTACGCCGTGGGGTTCGGCGATACGCTTGGCAGTCTGACGCTAAAGTCCATCGGCACGGGAAGCAGCCTCTACAAGACAGTGCGTCTCGGACGCGAAGGGGCAGGATCGGTGGGACGCGTCACGCTGTCGCTGACTGACCCTGATTCGGAGGCTGTAAGGCAGTTTGGCTTGCAGGGAGCAGTGCGGCTGAGGCTCGATGGCGGCACGGTCAGGGCGCGCGCCGACGCCGAGAAC
Source organism: uncultured Kiritimatiellota bacterium (assembly GCA_934667425.1). Taxonomy (GTDB): domain Bacteria; phylum Verrucomicrobiota; class Kiritimatiellia; order RFP12; family UBA1067; genus UBA1731. The sequence goes on from CAKULV010000020.1 coordinate 34,006, forward strand.
CCATTCTTCCGCGTGGTGACGGCGGGAGATGCCGCAGACATCACCGTGGCCGCCAACGGCGTCGCGTTTGATGTTCCGGCGGATTCCACGCTCGAACTTGGGCAGCCGCTGGCGTTTGAGTCGGCGGTCGCCACCAACGTGGTCGGCGCTTGTGCGCCGGAAAATGCCAGCTTTGAGGATGAACTGACCGGCGGATGGATGTACACGACGCTTGTCGGCGGCGAGGACGGCAGCGGAATCAAGCAGACCCCCTGCCCTTGGGACGGAAATGGGGAATTCAAGCCGCACGGCGGCAAGTTCGCGATGGTCAGGCAGGGCGTACGGCTGTCGACTGCCGTTTCCGTTCCCGAGGACGGGCTATGGCGTGTCGTCTTTTGGCGAGGAGGGCGGCCCGGCGGGTATTCGGCGGATGTCGGCCTGGCCGTTTCCCTTGGAGACGGGAAAACCTCTTTCCCGGCATCGTCCGTCTGCGACTTCATGGAATGCAAGACAGCTCCAACACCTCTTGCCGCCGGTGCGTACACGCTTTCGTTCGAGACTTCGAACGGCGGTTCGAGCCATAGCCTAAACATTGACAACGTAAGCCTTGAGCGTGTGGAGCTTGTGCCGCTCCGTGGGAAGATGTCCAAGACAGGCGCGGGGACGCTGCTGTTCGACGAGTATGGTTTTGGCGGCGGGGCGGTTTCTGTTGTATCCGGCGCACTTGACATTCGTGGACAGGCCCTTGCGGAAAGCGCGATGGTCGATGTCTCGAATGGGGCGGCATTGACGATTTCCGCCTTCGGAAAGAATCTCGTCACCAACGGTGGCTTCGAGTCGGATGGGCCGAAAGACTTCGCTTCCCAGGCAAAGCCACGCAACTGGACCATCAAGGCGGGTTCTTCTGAAGACTGGGGGCTTCAGTCGAATGGCGGCACTTTGACGTCTGATGGCCCATGGACACCGCAAGGCTCCACGACAGTGTTCCTGCGCGAGAACGTGGCCATCGGACAGCGCGTAAAGGCATCTGTCGCGGGGAATTACAGATTCTCGTTCCTCGTTGCAGACCGCAGGTTCGAAACCAGCCAGAAGGTGCCGGTAAGCGTTTCGGTGGATGGCGCGGAACTGATTGCGATCGATGTGCGCGGCGCGTATGCGGATTTCACGCGGTACACGGTAGATTTCGGACTGGACGCAGGCGAACATGAGATTGAGTTCACCACTGGACAGGCAGGTTCTGGTGTCACGTGGGGCAATATCGTGCTTGTCGACGATGTCAGTTTGCGGCACATCCGCGCCACGGATATTTCGGTCGGGTGCGACATCCGCATGGAAATGGGTGCGACGCTTGAGCTTGATGCGTCCGGGAAGGTCTCAGTCGGCAACCTGTTCGTGGATGGCGTGCGGTTCAGGGGCGGGCGCGCCGCTCTTGTCCGCGCCGGCGTATCCGTGACGGGTGCAGGACGACTCTGGGCTGGAGAGCCTGTCGGCATGGCAATCACAATCCGCTGAACATGAATGCCGTAGCCATGTCATTGTTAGCGCTGTTGCCGATGATCGCGGCATTTGCCGAAACCACCCGGGTGACCTTTCCGTCCGGATCGCAAAGCAACTACGAAGGCCGTACGCGCATCAGCGTAGGGACGAATGGGTTTGAGGTCTTGCGGACAGGCCGCACGGACGGCTGTACGGCCTGGGGAATCGTTTCCGACAGGATAATGATTGGGCGCGGGACGAAAACCTGGTCACTCGATTTCGAGATATACTCGGATCGCGACTGGTATCGCGTTGAGACTTCCCCGCAATGGTGCAATGCAGTAGTGTTCTACCGTGCGGACGGCACTTTGGCGGAGACCCACGACCTAGAGATAGAGTTCCCGGCAAGACGATTCCTTCCGTTCAGGTTCACTGGAAATGTGCCGTCTGAAGCGGTTGCCGCAGCCGTACGGTTCGGCATCAATTCCAATCCGCCAATCAAGGCGGGCGAGAGGGTCGAGGTCCGCAACGTCAATCTTGCGACCTACCGCGCAAATGAGCGGATCCCCGAATGGATCGTCCCCGACATCCACCCCCCGCTTGTGCGAAGCCTCTTCCGTACGCCTACGATGGATGTCGGCGTCGAGGTGCGCTACATGATCGAGGATGGCACAGGTGTTGACTGGAGCCGCGTCGCCGTCACCAATGAGATGGATTCACGGGCGGTCCCTTACACGCGCAATGGGAATGTGATCACGCTAAACCCGGGACGTCCGTGGCCGAAGGGAATTACGCGGCTATCGGTCTCGGCCGCGGACACGCAGGGGCTTTCGGTCGTATCCCGCAAGGTCTTTCTCGTCGGCGAAAACGCCAAGGCGCGACGCATTTCGCTCCGGGATGACGGCATTGCGCTTCTCTGCGGAAAGCCATGGTTTCCGATAGGCGTCTATTCCGTCGAGCCGCATGAGTTCAATGGCTTCGACTACCGAAAGGCGTTCGGCGACTTGCTTGATGCCGGGGTGGACCTCGGGCATTCCTATCGGCACTGGCGCGACGGCGCCTTCTATGAAGGTGCCAAGTCGGCAGGCGCCCGGCTCTTCGTAAACGGGAAGCCTGCCGTCAACGGCGACGAATGGTTCATGGATGCCAGGAGTCGCGAGCCGATCGTCGCCTGGTACATAGGCGACGACACTTCCATGAACACCACGCCCCAGGAGCTCCTGGATCGCGAAGAGGCCTGCCGCATGCTGGACGGCACTCGCCTTGCGTGCCATGCCGATGGGGTGGGTGCGCGGCGCGCGAAGTCGAATCTCCGCGACTACGTGGATTTCGCGGACGTTTTCCTGCCTGAGATATATCCGTTCGATGGATACCGGGACGAGCAGTGCGTCGCCGAGGTGTGCCGTGACATGGATCGCTGCTTTTCGGACTATGCCCGTTTCGGGAAGACGGCAAGGCCACGCGCCGTGTGGCCGATCCTGCAGTGCTTCGACGGGGCGAGCTGGAAGCGTTATCCGACCGCGACCGAAATGTACGCCACGAGCTTCGCCGCGATCATACATGGGGCGCATGGCATCACTTGGTTCAAGTACGGCGGCAAGAAGGGGGGCGGCAACCGCTATTCCGGAATGTTCCGCACACCGGCCGATTGGGCCGCCATGACGAACATCACCCGCCGCATCGCGTCCTTGCGGCATGTCCTTGCAGAGCGCACCCCGCCACAGCCGCCTGTGCCGGAAGTGGTCCATGGGCCAAAGACGGATCCGCTTGGACAGCCTTCCGTCACGATGCTCATCAAAAGCCATGGCGGCGAGGCGTATGCGTTAGCGGTCAATGCCGCACCGGAGCCAGTACGCGCGCGGTTCCGGCTTGGTGTGCGCACGGCAACCGCGCAGGTCGAGTGGGAACGCCGAAACGTTTCGCTGAAAGGCGGCGTGTTCGAGGACGATTTCGATGCCCTGGGCGTACATGTCTATCGTCTGAAGGAGAATCGGAAATGAAACTGAAGAATAAACTGACGATCGCATTAGGACTGGCCTTGTCCGTGGCGGCGTTCGCCGCAGGGCAGCCTGTCGTCGATACGGACGTCGTTTTCCGCGCTCCATACACGGAGGACTTCGAGATTGACGGGGCGCTTACGAATCCCGTCTGGCAAGTGGCGGAGATCCTGCCGCAGATCTGCCATGACAGGAACCAGAACGGAGGCAAGCCGCTGCCGTACAGGGCGGACATCAGGGTGGCATATTCAAAGACGGCCCTATACTATGGCGGCACGGCCTACCAGAACATGAACACCTGCATTGCCAAGTGGGATCAGCACGACCTCTCCATCTGGGATGACGACAACCTAGAGCTGTTCCTTTTCGTTCCCGGCGATGACGGCAACATCCTGTACCAGCTTGTGATCAATCCGCTCGGGTCTGTGGCCGATCTGAAGGACGGAAACATAAACTGGAATGCCGAGGGTGTCGTCATCAAGACAAAGCGCCATGAGGACAGATGGACGATAGAGGTCAAACTTCCGTTCGCGAGCCTGCCGATGGAGCGTCCGGCCCCCGGAGATTGCATCGGGGCGCGGTTCTGCCGCTGGATCCACGACGGCAAAGACCGCTATCACGGCGCGCAGCCGCAGCTGATCAATGCCGGGAACGACCAGCGCGCACGGTTCGCCAAACTGCTTTTCCTCCCACCGACTGGCGAGGATGCCGCAGAGATCATAGCGGAGGCGAACGCCTACAAGGCGGATGCGTTCAGACGCAAGTTCTATGGACGATACGACAGGCTCGAGGCTAGGTTCGATGAAATTGCAGGAGGGACGGCGGCATTCCGCCACTCGCGGCATCCCGTGCATCGCAAGGCACTAGCCGGCGTGGAGAAGATGGCTGGCGCGCTTGCCGACTTCCGCAAGCGGCACGGGGAAGCTCTTGCGGAGCGTCGCGACATTCCGAATGAAGATGCAACCAGGCTGCTGGACGACTGGGCGGACTTCGAGCGGTTCGCGAACGACTATGCGTACGTGATGTGGGAGACAAGCCCGTGGGAAGTCGGTTCCCCGAAGGACATGCCGCCCGATGCCGCATCCATGATGCCGGCCAAGATCGGATTTGAACAGGCCGGCAACGAGCGTGAGCAGATATGCCTTGACGTGCATGGGCTATTGACGGGATCGCGCATGGACCTCAGGTTCTGGCCTGATACCGTCGAGCAGGATGGAGCGCCTTTCCTGTCGTCCGACAGCTTCGAGGTCTACCTCGAACCATTCGTCGATATCGAAGGCGAGCTTGTGACCATGCCGCTCGTGCGGGCTCCGGGAAACATCGTGACCGTTTCGCCGGGACGCACCGTGCGCGTATGGATCGCATTCAATTCGCGGAACGTCATGGCGGGAGAGTATGCGACGAGGCTTAAGGTCAAATCGATGTCCAGCCCGGACGTCAGGACGCGCGAAATTCCGATTTCGGCGACAGTCTGGAACTTCACGCTTCCCGAGACGCGGGACTGGCCGATGAAGAGCTTCTTCTGGGGTGCGTTTTCGTTCGACCACGATGAGGTGGCGCTCCTTGAGCTGATGCATGACAGCCACGTCACGCACGGCTGGACACAGCACCATCGCTATCAGTATGGCCTGCACGGGGAGAAGTCGTACTGGAAGGCCCCCCGTCAAGGCACTGGCCGCAAGGATCCAGACCATGACTTCGACGACGCTGTGGCCCTTCACGGAAACGAGGCTTTCCTGAAGCGAGCGAAGGCGCTTGGCATGCGCTTTGTGATTGGATGGGGTACGCCGCGCTCGCTCGCATGGTTCAAGACCATGACCAAGCGTTTCCTCGACATGGGCTTCGAGTACGAGGATTTCGTGTACAAGGGCCTGATCGCCGACGAGTTCGTGCGCTCGCAAATTCCGGAGTGGGCGAAACGCCGCGAAGAGGTCGCGGCATGGAACACAAACCTGTGGTTCCAGGCGGTGCTTCTCTCGACGCCGCCGCCTACGGGGCCATCCGTGGAGGACATAGCCGATGCCGGACTGCCGGAGTTCTACAAGAACTGGACCGTTATCCGCAACCTCACGAAAGAACGGCAGGGGCGTGGCGCAGACATAATGAAGCTACTTTCGGAGAAGGGCTGCCACGTATGGTCATACGAGTGTTCCCACTTCATGCACAAGCAGCCGATCCTCGGCTACTACCGTCTCTACCCATGGGAAGCGCGGCTGTTGAACCTTGAAGGCATTGCGATCTGGACAATCTATTCGCCCAAGGGCGACGGTTGGGATTCTCGTGACGGATTCGACGACGGCATATGCTGGAGAGGGCTCGACAGAAAGCCCATCCCCACGAAGCATCTCGCGGCGGTGCGCGAGGGACTGGAGGACGTCGCGTACATGGATCGCCTTGAGAAGGAACTTGCGGGTGCAAGGGCCGCCGGACGGGCCTATCCCGCCTACGAGAGGCTGCTTGCCGATCGCGCCGCCATCATGGATGCCAACGACCAGTCTAAAGTCGATGCCTGGCGGCTTGCCGCAGGGCGGGCGATACATGAGTTGTCACGTGTGCCGTACGATATCCTACCCAGGACCGACGGCACCGTGATTGACTCCATTGTGGATGCCAAGGCGGAACTGGACGAGATCACGAAGACGAACAGCTTTGTCCGAGTGACGATCCATCCCGTTGCGACGGGACGGATGGAGTTCGATGAGGCCGTAAACGCCGAGGTCGTGAAATTTGCAGACGGGAAGCGAGTCGTGGCGAAAGGATTCCCGGAAAAGCGTCGGCGAACATTTGCCCGCACGGATGCAACAGGGTCTCGCGGCAAATGGTGGTGGCTCTACCGACTGCGCGAGAACCGAGATCGAATAGCACATGAGGGCGGCCGGTACGATGTGGTTATGCTCGGAGACTCCATCACGCACTTCTGGCATGATTTCGACTATTGGACTGGCGGCCTTAAGGTGTGGAAGAAAGCGCAGCAGGAACTTAAGCTGCTCAATCTTGGATATGGCGGGGACAACACGCGGAATCTGCTGTGGCGGCTTCGCAACGGCGAACTGGACGGATACAAGGCCAAGGTGTTCCAGATCATGATAGGCACCAACAACCGCACAGCCCCGGAGAAGACGGCCGCAGACATAAGGGAGATAATCGACCTTGTAAAGGCAAGGCATCCGGAGTCGAAGATCCTGCTCATGTCCATCTTTCCGAGGGAAGACAGGCCGGAGCGCCATCAGGCGAACCAGAAGGTAAATGCCATAATACGCGACTATGCCGACGGGAAGAACGTCTTTCACATGGATATCGGGCACGTCTTTCTCGACGGAAACGGAAGGATGAAGGCTGGGCTTAGTCCGGATAACGACAAACTGCATCTCAAGGGCTGGGGCTACCAGCTATGGTGGGATGCGGTGTCATCCAAGCTGAAGGAGTTGTGCAGATGATGGCGTTGTTCGGTTTTCTCTTCGCGGCGGTCGTCTCGGTGCATCCGCAGGGCTTCGATTGCGGCGGATGGTCTCTCGACTCGCAGTTCATGGATGTCATGGGCTCGCCGTATCTTCTCGCGCATGGCATCGGCGAGCGGGTATGCGATGCCAAGGCGTCCGTCGCCTTCCCGCATCCCGGTAAGTATCGCATGTGGGTGCGCACCCGCAACTGGGCGGATGGCAGTCCCGGCAAGTTCAAGGTTGCCGTTGACGGCAAGCCATTGGACAAGGTCTTTGGAGCGGCGCGGCGCGAGTGGGACTGGGAGGATGGCGGTGAAGTGACGGTCGGCGAACGGGCGGAGGTGCGTCTTCAGGATATTACCGGATTCGATGGACGATGCGCGGGCATAGTGTTCTCCGACGATGGAACAGTTCCGAAGGGTGCGTTGAAGATAGATTGCGCGGACGTGTCGGAGGCTGTCGAGGCCGATTTCGTCGTCGTCGGCGGCGGTCTTCCGGGGACGTGCGCGGCGTTGGCGGCGGCGCGGCGCGGCCTTAAGGTTGTGCTGGTGCAGGATCGTCCCGTGCTTGGGGGGAACGGATCTGCCGAGATACGCGTATGGTCGGCGGGCGAGGCGAGGTATCCTCTCGTGCGGGAGGTGCGCAACCTTTTCATGAACCGCGACCCCAACCAGTCATTGTGCGATGCGCGGCGCATGCGGATCATCGAGGATGAAAAGATGCTCGAAGTCAGGCTTTCGACGCGCGTATTCGCGGCTGAACGCAAGGGGAACAGCATAGTCGCCGCACGGGCCGTCGATCTCAGGGCCAACCGCGTGGTGGAATTCCGCGCCCCGCTTTTCTGCGATGCGACTGGAGACGGGTGGCTTGGGTATTACGCAGGGGCGGAATACCGCATGGGACGCGAGGGGCGGGGCGAGTTTGGCGAGAGTTTCGCGCCGGAGAAGGGCGATGGCGACACGCTTGGCTCGTCCATAATGTGGACAAGCGTCGAGGGGAATGACGCGGTGGCCTTTTCGGCGCCATGGGCTGAGCCGCATGCGCAGGGTGAAACCGCAGTCAATGGCGAATGGAATTGGGAGTACGGCATCCACAGGGACATGATCGAAGATGGCGAGGAGATTCGGGATCGGCTGCTGCTTGCGATATACGGGGCGTTCTCGCGCGCCAAGAAAGACCCGAAGAACGCAAGGCGCATCATCAATTTCTGTCCGTATCTCCTCGGCAAACGCGAATCGCGCCGCCTCATGGGAGACTGGGTGCTTTCGGAAAAGGACATTACCGGACACCGTCCGTTCGAGGATGCGATAGCTTCGGGTTCGTGGTCTATAGACTTGCACTACGACACGTTCAAGCCTGGCGTTGACTTCCTTACGGATTGCGAGCAGCCGCATTACGGGCGGTATTTCATACCGTACCGCTCGATATACTCCAGGAACATCGATAATCTGTTCATGGTCGGAAGATGCTTCAGCTGTACGCACGTAGGCCTTGGATCGCCTCGGGTGATGAATACGCTGTCGCAGCTCGGCGTCGCCGCCGGGGAGGCCGCATCGCTCTGCCGAGACAAGGGAGTCAAGCCTCGTGCCATATACGCGGATGGAGCGTATCGCGAATTGCAGAAGCGGCTTGGCGGCGGTTTCCCCGGTGTGCCGGACGAGACGTCCAAAGGCTGGATCATCGTTGACGATGAAGATGATGGCGTGACGTTCGGCAAAGGATGGAACGCTGGTCACAACCCCAATGGCGAACAGGTCGGCCACATTTCCCATTTCGCCGGAGGCGACCATTGGCGACCAAACAAGCCTGAAGGGGCGCAAGTCGGCGACGCGACGTACCCGGTGCCGATCAGGGAGGCTGGACGCTATGCCGTATACAGCCGCGTTCCGTGGCATCAGGCGATGAAGCCCGGTTCGCGCACCGTGTTCAAGCTCACGGGGCCGGGCTTCTCGTATCGCTTCGAAGGCGATCAGGGCCTTATGCCGGGAAGGTGGCGCAAGTTCGGCGAGTTCCGCCTGTCTCCGGGCACAACGCTTGTTATCCTCGCCGGCGAATCGCATGGAACCGTTATCGCGGACGGCTTTGCCTTCGAGCGATTGCCGGATTGACGACGGGCTGCAGGCTCCGCCGCGTTCTCCATGAAGAACAAAGCGGTGAGATGTGGTATAATTGCGCACATGGAAACAGAAGAGATTATTCACGGTTTGGCGGTCAAGGCGCGTGCGGCGGCCTTGAAGATGGGTGCGTATTCAACGGAGAGCAAGAACGCCGCCCTGATGGCGATAGCGGATGCGCTCGAGTCGATGAAGCCCCGGATTGACGCGGCGAATGCGGAGGATGTCGCGGCGGCCAAGGCGAATGGCGTATCTCCGGCAATGATCGACAGGCTTACGCTTACCGAGTCGCGGTTCAGGTCGATGGTCGATGGAGTGCGGCACGTCGCCACGCTTCCCGACCCCGTAGGCGAGCTGATCTGGGAGAGGGATCGTCCAAGCGGAATACACATACGCAAGGTGCGCCAGCCGTTTGGCGTGATTGCGGTCGTTTTCGAGTCGCGTCCGAACGTGTTCGTGGATACCGCCGCCCTTTGCATAAAGACGTCCAATGCGGTGATCCTGCGCGGCGGCAAGGAGGCTTTCAGGTCCAACCAGGCCCTTAACGCGGCGGTGCGAACCGGGCTTGAGAAGTCGGGACTGCCCATTGATGTGGTGCAGATGGTCGAGACTACCGACCATGCTGGGGTCACAGCCCTTGTCCGTTCCGTCGGGCTTATCGACGTGGCCATCCCTCGCGGCGGCGAACGCCTCATACGCGCGATGTGCGAGGCCGCGCTGATACCGGTACTGAAGCACTACAACGGCATATGCCACATCTATGTGGACGACAAGGCCGACCTCGGAATGGCGCTTTCAATCCTTGACAACGCAAAGACGCAGCGGCCCGGAACGTGCAACGCGGCAGAGTGCCTTCTCGTGCATGAACGGCTCGCCCCGCTCTTCATGCCCATGGTGAAGGCCTGGGCGAAGGACAAGGGCGTCACTCTGCATGAGGATGGCGTTGGCGTGGAATACCTGTCGCTCGACCTCAATGTCGCCACCGTCAAGGGCGTAGAGGAGGCGATAGCCTTCATAAACGAGCATGGCTCGCACCACTCCGACTGCATCGTCACCAATGACAGGGAGAGGGCGGAGCTTTTCCTCCGCGACGTCGATTCGGCAGCCGTGTACTGGAATGCGTCGACGCGCTTCACGGATGGGGCCGAATTCGGGATGGGGGCCGAAATCGGCATATCCACCGACAAGCTCCATGCGCGCGGCCCAATGGGGCTCGAAGAGCTTACCACCTACAAGTATGCGATTGTCGGGGACGGCACGATCCGCCAGTGATGTTCCGGCGGGTTCATGAAGAGCCACGTCGATACAAGTGCCGTCACCAGAAGACGCGGATACGCACGTGCGGGCGCATCTCGAAGCGCTTGGTGTTCCTGAGGTGCGGAAAGAGCGGCTGCACGAGGTGTCCATCCTCTGCCGGGACGACGACGACATCCGGCTTTCCGCCAATCTCCGCTAGGGCCTCAAGCTCCTCGAACTTCGTCCAGTACCCGACCCTGCCGTTCACGGAGCGGAGATAGAACGGCAACGGCCACGTGTCCTCTGTCGGGACGGCCACGGCGGCGAAGGGGAATCCGTTGGTCTGGCAGAGGAGCGCCTCGTTGATTGTCGCAGCCATGTCTTTCACCTGCGGAGATGCCGCCGCATAGTTGTACGGAATGTCCCGCGAGTCCGGTTCGGCAACCATCTTGCGTATGCCAGACAGATGTTCGCCGAATATCACCGAGGCGGAAAGGGCCAGGGGAATCAGGATTGCGCCAAGTTTGGCGTTGGGGGAATTCGGATATGCCTTTGACAGGATATCGGCGGCCAGCGCATAGCCGAGTGCCAGGGAGAGCATCACACCCATCAGCATCTGAAGAGAACACCATGGCGTCTTGTACGGGATCGCCGAGTATAGCGCAAAAAGGACCGCCGTGTATGCGCATGCGTAGATATATCCGTTGAGGATGGAAGTGGAAGGACGCTTCTTCAGGGCGAAGCAGACCCCAGCCACAGGCAGCTGCAGGAGAAGAATCTGCACGAGAACGGTAATCTCGGAGAACCGGCAGGTCCAGTGCATCGGGCCGTCCTTGACGGCATTGCCGCAGAACACCCATTTGAGGTACTGCCACCAGGGATGGATGTGTGCGGCGGCCCCTTCGGACGATGCATCCCCGACGGCACGGTGGATGTACGAGAGGGGTGCGGATACGAATGCGTCATATACGCCGTGCCAGTTTTCCGTGAAGGACGAGTACATGATGGCGGATGTGAGAAGGAATCCCAGCAACGCTAGGACGGCATGGCTGGAGGCGTTTAGTCCGCCGATGGCGTCCGGGGCGCAGTGTCTGCGCCATTTCGGCAGGAACGGCAGGGCGGCAATCGACGCCGCCGCGAACGACAGTACGCTCGTCTCCTTTGTGGAAAAGGCGAGACCGGCTGCAATTCCAAAGAGCAGGGCCCATTTTCCCTGTCTGGCTTTCGCTTCGGCCGATGTGTGCGGAATGAAGTATCCTGTACCCGCCCAGAACATCATCATGGTAAAGCAGGCGAGAAGCATCTCCTGGATGAAGTCTGTCGCGAAGAACACGAACATCGGCGCGGTCGCGAGCAGGGCGGCGAACGCAATGCCGACGGATGCGTTCCGCGCGATCCTGCGCACCGCCGAGAATCCGAGGAGGACGGTTATCGCCGCAAAAAACAGAGGCGTACACCTGAGCAGCGTAGCGTCAAGCGTCGCCGTGGAGCTGTTGCCCGCCGCCTTCTGGATCGCGGCCGCCGCATAGTACAGCGTAGGGCCATGGTGATCCTTCGGATCGTATCTGTACGTCCCCGTCTCAAGCAGACGCCCCGTCGTGAACGCCTGATTCGCCTCGTCCGGATGGAATGTGCGGTCCAGCAACATTGTGTGGCGTCGGCTACTTTCTCCTGAAGAGCGGGGCCGCTATGCGTTGGAGATTCTCGTTGGTGCGGATGCGTTCCATCGTAAGGTTCGCGTCGCTCTGGTACGCCTGTATTATGGCGCGTTGCGCTTCCGTCACCTGCGAAAGGGCGTCCTTCGCGAGGGCGGAGGCGAGCCAGGCCTCGGCGTCCTGCGGACAGCGCCTCAGATACTCGTTAAGCAGCGAGTTCGCCTCTGCCGGCATGCCACCGCTGGTGAGGATCACCGCAAGCTCCTTGCGCACATGGGGTGGCGCATCCGCAGGCAGGGCGGCAAATGCGCGTTTGGCGGCCTGTGCCGCATCGCCGCGCAGCCCTAACTGCGAAAGGAGCTGCGCACCGAGGCTCAGACAGTCGAAGTCCTTGTCGGATTGCTTGTCGCCAAGGGCCTTGCCTGCGTAGGTCTTCGCCTGTGCGGACTGCCCGAGCTGGAAGTAGCATTGGGAGAGCAGCAGGTTCTCCCGCGGACTGAGGGCTGTGCTTGCCGCCTTGCCCTGCAATGCCGTTATCTGTTCGGTAAGGCCCCTCATGCGCGTCATGTAGTCCCTCATCGGCCTTGTGCGTGTGTTGTTGGGGTCTACGCGGTCGGTGTAGTCGAGGATGTCCTCCACCGAGTTCCACCTGCGCATGGGCATAAGCACCTCCTGGATGTAGCGGAAGCTCGCTTCGGGCGAAGCGGGGTAGAGCAGCACCGCCTCGTGGAAAGCCTGTTCCGCTTCGCGGTAGAGCCCGGCATGGGAGTATAGCCCGGCAATGGCGGCACGGAGCTTGGAGAAGCTCTTCTGCGCGGCGAAATCGCGGCGGAACGCCCGATCCTTCAGCAGACGGCGCATATACCAGTCCCAGAACTCCATGTCGTTCCTGATTATCTGCGGCGTGAGCGGGTTCGGATCCTTGTTGATCTTCATTATGAGCCCATGCGGCGAGAGATACTTGTACATCCACTGTATCACATAGGACTCCTCCACGTAGAATGCGCGGCGAAGCCGCTCGTGGTCGAACATCATCTTTGTGAGTATGCCGTTGATCTCCATGACGCCAAGCGCCCCTGTAACCTGGACGCGTCCGTTCTCGATCTTGAGGTCGGCGTTGGCGTTGCGCTTGCCGCTCTGCACCTCTTCGACGTACACCTGGAACGACTCGGCGGAATCCTCCTTCGACGGAATCCAGATCTCGTCTCCGTAGAGGTCGCGCTCCACGCTCATGTACGTGTCGTCCGCAAGCGCGTTCTGAGTGATGAGGTACACGTCCGGACGGAAGTTGGCCGAATATATCATGTACGTGGGCACGAAGCGCCCAGGATCGGTGCCGCCGAAGAATATGGAGTGAGGCTCCATTGATTCCGGCCATAGCGGATTGGGAAGGGGTTCCTCGCTTGCGAGGAGTTCGTCGCGGATTTCCTCCGCGCCGTCAAGCTGCCAGGCTCCGAACTGCCACCCGAATGTGTGCCCGTTCTGCTCGGCGGAACCGAGCTCGAACACGAGCCGGTCGTTCGTGTAGTTTTCGTATATCGGTATGAGCGACGTCGCGAGCATCAGTCCGCACAGCGTGTAGACGATCCAGCGCGGCAGCTTGGCCTCGCCGCCGCCTGTGGATGCACTGGACGGCACGAGCCTGCGCCACAGCATCACGGCGAATCTGGCGCCGAACACGAGCCCGTAGCCGATCCAGAGCGCGAACATGCCATGCGACGAAATGAACTTCACCTTCTGGATGAAGCCATCCTGCACATCGCCCTTGGTGTTCGCGAGGGCGATCAGCAAGACGGACATCACGAGAAGGCAGCTGCCGATCGCCGCGAGCCAGCTGTACCACAGGCGGCGATGCTCCCTCTTCACGAAGAGGTGGCCGAGCGGGAACGATGCGAGCGCGACGGCCATCAGCACTGCCGTGAACTGGGTGCGGAGATCCTTTACGTAGAATCCAAGCTCCTTGAGGAAGTGGAGCGAGAACACGTCGCCCATCTTTATGGCCTCGTATTGGCCTCGAGTGATCGCGTGCTTGAATCCCTCCCAGGTACGCGGATACCCCCAGTTCATCGGGGGGTTCCTGAGGTCGGAGACGATCGGCATGTAGGCGTAGAACGACACGCCTATCTCCGCGAGCAGGGTGGCGATCGCCATGGATCTCCCGGTCGGCAGGGCCGCGAACGCGAGGCCGAGCACGATGAAGTTCCATATTATGGGCCAGAAGAACCACCAGCTCTGCGGGTGCGTAAGGCCGTTCATCGCGCCTTTCTCAAGCAGCACGAACACCGTGATCTGCACGGCCGCGACCGGCACCGCGTACGCGAGCCCGCGAGGCGTCTTCCACGCAAGGGCGAATAGCGCCGCGATCCCGACGAGGAGCAGAGTGTTCTCCTTCATGAACGAATGCGGCACTCCCCGATATCCGGCGGCATCCGCGGAAGGGCCGCTTCCCGCTATGGCGAGCGCGACCAGGCCGCAGACGGCCGCCGCCGCTATCCATCGCCAGTCTTTCCTGTCCTTCGTCATGGCGAAGCCGATTGAGCACACTACCGAACCGAGCAGGAACGCGCCGATGAACGCATACTTGGATGGCGTGAGCAGGGGGGCTATGAGCTGTTCGTTGGCCGTGTTCCATTCGGCGTGGCCGGGGAAGAGGGCTGCGGCAAGCACGAGCGCGACCCCGGCGAAGCCGATGACTTTCCAAGCCCTGCGGATGAATGGCGCGAGTATCACGAGAATGCAGCCGATCCACAGGAGGATCCCGTTGGGGCACGATTCCGTCTTCAGCACGGGCTCGAACTTGTTTATCACCTCGGCGCTCATGTATGCGTTGGCCCGCAGCATGCAGCCGGTCTTGAGCATGATGTACGTGAGGCCGATCGGTATGAGAATGAGCAGGGTGTCGCGGAACATCTTTGCGTCCTTGAGCGCAATGATGACGGCTATCGGAACCGCCGCGAGAAGGAGCACCTGGTAGTTCGTGAGGCCAAGGCCGAAGACGAACGACGTAAGCCACAGTATCTTGTCGGAAGGCTTGCGCATCCAGCGGTAGGAAAGCAAAAACACCCACATGAGGAACAGGGCGTTCAGGGAATATATCTCCACGATGGTGGACTGCGACCACATCACCGGAGAGAAGGCGAAGACGAGCGCGGCGGCGACTCCGCCGGAGAATGCGAAAAGCGAGTTCGTCCTGCCGCATTCCGCGTTCTGCGCATCGTCACTTGGCTTCATCATGTCCATGCTCGACCGGCATATGAGCATGGCGGTGCAGCCGGCCGCGAACGCCCCTGTCACCGCGGAGAACAGCGACATCGCCCATGCGGGCGTGGGATGCCCCATGTACGTCACCCACGAGAACAGCCGGCAGAACACCCAGCCGCACATGCTCCAGAACGGATATCCCGGCGGGTGCGGCACCCCGAGGTGGTCCGCCGCAGTCGCGAGCTCGCCAGAATCCTCGAGACCCACGGACGGCCCGAGGGTGAAGAAGTACACCATGAAGGCGGAAAGGGTCGCCGTCCAGAATGCGGCCCAATCGACCTTCGTGAAAAACTTGCGCTCTTTATCAAAGCACATATCTTGGTCGTTGCTGTTCAATTCAATTCTCCCGCGAAAAATAAAGTGCTATTTTACCATATATCGCGGGAGTGTGTGCGCCGCCATGTTGGTAGATGGCGGTTGATCAGCGTTCGCGTCGCACGTCCGTCACTACGTCGCGGATGACGCGGCCGCCCTTAACCTCGCGGTCGATCCAGCGGCCATGGCCGTCTGGAAGCCGGAAGGCGTAGTCCGTCCATGATTCCGGCACCGTGCCGCGCACGAGCATCTCGTTCACAGCGAAGACGCAGTTGCCGCTCGCCGTCGTGAACCACGGGTGGATGCGCAACCCCGGCTCGTTTATCTCCCACGTCTCGCCGAACGGGCCCATCGCCCCCGCCGCCTCCAGAAGCCAGCGCACCGGCTCCGCGCGGTCGCCGAGTTCCGTCATCGAGGCGGACATCTTCGCCGCATACCACGGGCAGACGCTCTTGCCCATCGGGTACATGTTTCCAGCCGCCTTGCCAGCGTTTATGAAGTGCCATGCCGCGTTCGTCTGCCGCGCCTCGCCGTTCGGGAAGATCGGGAAGGGGTAGAGCCCGCCGAGCGTGCCGACAGACTCCTCCGTGCAGTTCTCGTAGGCGACGTAGCGCGTCCCAGTCGGGTCGGTCGGCAGACCCTTCACGAGGCGGTCTGCCGCCGCGCGGAAGTCCGCCGCCTCGTCCCGGCCGATGCCGAGGACGTCCGCAGCGTCCGCCGCGACACGCATGGCGTAGATCGCCGAACAGGTCGAGAGGAACGCCTTGTCCTTCGACGGGCCGAGGCGTTCGAGGTCGGTGCAGCGTCCGATCCACGCGACGCC
>CAKULV010000021.1 GCA_934667425.1 uncultured Kiritimatiellota bacterium
CAACGGTAAAATCGATGAAAACCGCGCGAGGCCTCGCGAGGGTTCGGTAGCCATTTCAAAAACCGGGGATAATCCAGTCGCAAATAGTCTTGCGTCTGACCGGCTGTTTTGGTATACTACGCGCCATTTGAGACGGCCCCATCGTCTATCGGCTAGGACACGAGCTTTTCATGCTTGGTAGAGGAGTTCGACTCTCCTTGGGGCTGCCACTTTTTATTTGGGAAGCAGTTGCAAAACCCCGGTCGCGACAAGCGCGACCCTCCCGTATCTTCGCAAGATCACGAAAATTCGGCGTTTTCGGGAGGGACGGGCTTGTCCCGTCCGCAACCGCGTAGGTTTTGCAATTACCTCTGGGTACAAACCGCCGGCAGGTCGCCGATGCGTGGAGAAAGTTTGCTTGACGCGGAAGATGGAAAACAGTATCATACGCGCAACTTTTCAACAAGGAGTCTCTAAGATGAATATGTCCAAATCAACGCTTGCAGCCGTTGCGCTTGCTATGTTCGTGTCAACTTCCTTTGCGGCGAAGTCCGATTCTGCTGCTAATGAGGAGAAGGAGCAGTCCGCCGCCGATGCCTATGAGGGACACTACAAGGCGCCCAAATCCTATGGATGGTCAGTGATCGCGATCGGCGTTGCGACTCCCGTTCAGCTTCCGTGGGGGATCGAGAAGTGGGATATCTTCGGGCTTGATCTCAACCTCGGCTATTCCGATTCCATGAAGATGTACGGCTGGGAGTTCGCCTTCGGGGCAAATACGGCTCGCAAGTGCTTCATGGGGTTGCAGACCGCCATTGGCTTCAACTATTCCAACGAGGATGCGTACGGCTTGGCCTTTTCGATGTTCAACATGAACAACTACGAGTTCTACGGCGCCTCCATCGATGCCGTAGGCTACAACCGCAACGTCTATGGCCTTGAGGTGAACCTGGTCGGGTCGATGACGGAGCGTACGGTTGGCGGCCTTCAGGTTTCCGGTCTCACCAACATTGTCGGGGAGGATATGTATGGTGCGCAGCTTGCCCTCGGGGCGAACTTCACGCGCCGGGTGCATGGTCTGCAGGCTGCCCTCGTCTATAACCAGACGGATCTCCTTTGGGGCTGCCAGCTCGGCCTCGTCAACATGGCATTTGCCTGCGACCATGGTTTCCAGATCGGTCTCGTGAATGTGATCATGGACAACCAGCTCCCGTTCCTTCCCTTCGTGAACGGCTACTTCTGAGTCTTGGCTGGACGGAATGCGGTCGGGCCGTATGTCGCGGCTTGAGCCGCACAGGATGCCGGGGAGTGATTCGCTCCCCGGCTTTTTTCGTAAAAGGGATTTTGCCGCTTGCATTGCGTAGTCCGATCTGATATACTACGCCCCGTTTTTGACCCATCTACGTTCGGGCGTGGCGCAGTGGTAGCGCAGTTGACTGTTAATCAATTGGTCGCTGGTTCGAATCCAGCCGCCCGAGCCATCTTCAGGGGTTACGCAAGTTAAAGTATGGCAAGTGCAGACGATAAGGCAATCGAGGTCACGGGGACCGTAGTCAAGGTCCTTCCGGCGACCATGTATACAGTTCGCCTTGAGAATGGCCATGAGATTCTCGCCCACATTTCCGGCAAGATGAGGAAGTTCTTCATCAAGATCGCGATTGGGGACAAGGTTACGGTGGAGATTTCCCCATACGACCTTGCGAAGGGGCGCATAACATACCGCCACAAAACCTGATTCAGTGGTGAGCGGCGCATACGCGCCGCTTTTGCTTTATTTGTCCATTTCGCTTCTGCCACCAGTTGTCGGGCGTTTCTTTGTGGTATAATCAGCGGCATGAGCAGACGATTTTGCGCAGCAGACAGTTCGATGGTGATTGCGATTGCCGCAATTGCGGTGTCTGCGTTGTTTGCGCTGTATGGCTTTTCCGGAATGTTCCTGCGCGCATACAACATCTTCGCCTTTGCGGCGGAGGAGGATATGTCCTTTGCCTGGTTCGTTCCGCCATTCTCGATTTACGTGCTTTGGCGGAATCGCGCCGCGCTCGTCTCGGAAGCGCGGAAGGGTTCGTTCTCATGGATCGGATTGGCGGCGAGTCTGCCGTTCCTCTGTCTGGCGCTGCTTGGCACCCGTGGAGTGCAGCTCCGGCTGGAGGAACTCGGGTTCATAGGCCTGTGCGTTGCTTTGCCGTGGACGTTCTTCGGATGGCGATTCGCGAAGCTCTTCGTATTCCCTGCGGGCTTCCTCCTGTTTTGCGTTCCGCTTGCCACGTTCCTTGACATCGTGACCATCCACCTGCGGTATCTCGCGAGCAGCGTGGCGATGATGGCGCTTAATGGCTTTGGCTATGATGCCGTGAGGGAGGGGACGGCCGTCATTTCCCGCGGAGCGAGATCCTTCGCCGTAGATGTGGCGGAGCCGTGTTCCGGGCTGAGGTCGCTCTTCGCCCTGATGGCGCTTACTGCGGGATATGCGTATTTCAACCAGCCTACGTGGATTCGGCGGTGGCTCCTGTTCCTGTGTTCGGTGCCGCTTGCCGTGGCCGGCAACGTTGTGCGCATAGTCTCCATCTGTCTCGTGGCGTCGTGGGTGGACCAGAAGGTTGCGACAGGCTTCTACCACGACTATTCCGGCTACATCGTGTTTGCGGTCGCGATCGTGCTCATGGTGGTGGCCGGGGAGGCCATAGACCGCATCTTCGCTCGCGCGTCTGGTGGCGAATCAAAGGGCGGCGGTTCTGGGCCATCCGCCGCGGCAGAGGCGGAATCGTCGTGTGGCAGGCGGCATTTCGTCCCGGTTGTCGTCGCGGCGGTGTTCTATTCGTCGGTTTTTGTCTTCCAGGCCAGGACGCCCGTGGCGACCATAGCGAAGGCCCCGGACGTTCCGTTCCGTTCCATCGCCGGATACACGACCGACGACGGGCGTTTCGCGGAAGTGCAGCGGATATCCGAGGCGGAGCTGAACATACTGCCAAAGGATACGCGTGTGGAGAAGAAGATGTACGTTTCGCGGAACGGGGCGCAGTTCCTTGTCGCGCACATCATCGGAGGCACGTCGCGCGCTTCCATCCACCGCCCGGAACTCTGTCTGCCGTCGCAAGGGTACGTCATGTCCAACCCTCGCAATTTCGAGGTCGCGGGGAGGCCTTGGCATGTGATAGACATCGCCCGAGCCGGAGAGGCGCGAGGCATGGAATCCTATACGTTCTTCAACCAGGAGGGCTTTCGCACCGCGTCGCACACGAGCCGGATCTTTCGGGATGTGGTAGACAGGTCTGTGCTGAACCGGGTTGACAGGTGGGTCATGGTTACGGTGCATACGTTTGGCGCCAATGAGGGGGATCTGCTGGAGTTCCTTGCAGCGCTGGAGGCTGCAAGATGACGGCATTTGCATTCATATGGATGATGCAGGCGATCCTCCCGTACGCGCTCGTATTCCTGGGGGCGTTCACGCTGTCGCTCATCCTTACGCCTATCGCGAGGGATTTCAACCGCAGGATCGGGATGGTAGACAAGCCCGGCGGAAGGAGGGTCAACAAGACCCCCATCCCGCGTGGCGGCGGCGTGGCCGTAATAGTGTCGTTTGCGGTTACCACGCTGTGCTTCGTTGTGCTGTCGGACAAGCCTTTGTCTCCGGTTTTGCCGGATGCCATCGCAGTGCGCATGATCTGCCTGTCGATCTGCCTTGGCGCGATTGGCTTTCTGGATGACAAGTTTGGCCTAAGGCCATCCGTGAAGCTCCTTGGGCAGGTGACTGTTGCGGTACTCGCGTTCTTCTGGTGCCACATTGGGTTCCACACGCTTGCTTCGGGGATCCCGGCGTGGCTGGATCTGCCGCTTACGGTGTTCTGGATCGTCGGGGCGATCAATGCGTTCAACCTGATAGACGGGCTTGACGGGCTTGCCTCCGGGCTTGCGATAATCGCGGCGGCGGGGATGGCCGGTGCGCTGTTCTTCACGGAATCTCCGTGCCAGATGATCGTCTACCTGTCGTTCATAGGTTCAGTCCTTGGCTTCTTGCGCTACAACTTCAATCCGGCATCCGTGTTTCTGGGCGACACGGGGGCCATGTTCCTCGGCTTTTTCCTGTCTACCGTATCGCTGATGACCAGGACCGGGGACTCTCTGATCGTGTCTGTCATGGTACCCATGCTCGCCATGGGCGTGCCGATATTCGATACTGCACTTGCGATAGTCCGGCGCACGGTGCGGGCCGCCTTGAGGCGGATGTCGGGAGATGCCTCCGGGGATGCCGAGGGAACGAAGGTCATGCAGGCAGATGCCGACCACAGCCACCACCGGCTGCTCCGCAGCCTTGCCTCGCAGCGAAAGGTCGCCATGCTCATGTACGCGATAGCGCTCTTCCTGGTCCTCGTCGGGATTGGCACGATTGCATTGCGCGACAGGGCGTCGGGACTGTTCATAGTGGCGTTCCTGATGGCGATGTTCATAATAGTCAAGGACATGTCCCGCGTAGAGCTGCTTGATGTGGGGAGGCTTGCCGATGCCATGGCCCACGGACAGGGCGAGACTCGGCGCAGAAGGGCGGCACTTGCTGTCCCGCTTCTCGTGTTCGCGGATATCGCGATACTTCTGGTCATGTGGTATGCCACGCTTTGCCTGTTGGAGATACGCCCAACGCCTCAGATGTTCCATACGCTGGTTCCGCTTCGCATCGTGCCGGTGTTCATTGCCGTCGTCCTGTCGCGGGCATACTCCACGGCGTGGGCGAGGGCGATGCTTTCCAACTACATGAGGCTGATGATCGCTGTCTTGTCGGGAGTTCTCGTGTCGTCCGCCTGTCTTTCGCTGCTTGGCTACCATGAGGGGCACGAATTCGCCTTTCCGGTGATATATGGCGGGTTGGTCCTGTTCGCGATGCTTGGCGTCCGTTCGCTGCGTCAGATCCTTCGCGACTATTTCTATGGTCTGAATGTGCGTAGCTGTTCCAACGACCCCAACGTATCGCGGGTGCTCGTGTTTGGCGCCGGGTTGCGCTACCGGGCATTCAGGCGCGAGCTTGTCCGCAATTCCGCCCACATGGCTCGCGTAATCGTTGGCCTTGTGGACGATGACATTCTCCTGCGCGGCAAGTTCGTTGGCGGAGTGCGCGTCGACGGCCCCCATATGGACGCCAGGCGCATCGTGTCCGAGACGCGCGCCGATAGCGTGGTCATTGCCTGCGAGCTGTCGCCTGAACGTTTGAAGGTTGTGGTCGATATGTTCAAGGCCTGCGGGGTGAAGGTGTCGTGCTTCAACTTCATCGAGAGGGCATTGTGACGGCGAGGGCGTTTCGGGAGCGGATATGGGCAGATTTGAGATAGAGGGGTGCAGGAGTGTGGGTGGCGTTCACCGTGTGCCGGGGAACAAGAACGCGGCATTGCCGATGATCGCCGCCGCATTGCTCACGCCGGAGCCGGTGACCCTTGAGAACGTGCCTGCGATCGCCGATGTGGCGAGCATGCTCGAGTGCGCCGAACGGTTCGGTGCGGTTGTGGAGAGAGACGAGTCCGCCGGCAGGGTCACCATATGCGCGAAGCACCTGCGGACAGCCCGCCTGGATCCGGCCCTTGCCGCCAGGATACGCACAAGCGTGCTTTTTGCCGGACCGCTTCTGGCCCGCAAGGGCCGCGTATCCCTGCCGCCTCCCGGCGGGGATGGCATCGGCCATCGCCGGCTCGACACGCATTTCGAGGGCTTTACGTCGCTTGGCGCAAAGGTCAGGTACACGAAGCGGAACATGCAGCTTTCCGTCGGGCGCAGAGGGCGGGATCCCTCCTGCCTGAGGGGTGCGTCATTTGTGCTTGACGAGGCAAGCGTCACCGCTACCGAGAACATCGTGATGGCGGCGGCGCTCGCCGAAGGCGAGACGGTAATCTACAACGCCGCCTGCGAACCCCATGTGCAGGATCTCTGCGCGATGCTGAACAGCATGGGGTCGGAAATATCCGGGGCCGGAACGAACAGGATTGTCGTCAATGGGGTTGAATCCCTGCATGGCACGACCGTGCGCATCGGGTCTGACCTCATAGAGGCCGTGAGCTATCTCGTGGCCGCCGCCATAACCGGCGGAGCGCTTACGCTCACCGGCGTGGATGTGCACCAGTTCTCCATACTCTCCGGACCTCTGCGCCGCTTCGGGTTGAGGTGGACGGCCGATGCGGAGCGTGGCACGATCGAGCTTCCGGCAAGGCAGAGGCTGAGGATGCGGTATGATCTCGGGGACACCATACCGAGCGTTTCCGACGGGCCTTGGCCGATGTTCCCGAGCGACCTGATGTCCGTGCTGATCGTCCTCGCCACGCAGTCTCGCGGCACATGCCTTTTCCACGAGAAGATGTTCGAGAGCCGCCTGTACTTCGTTGACCATCTCATCCAGATGGGAGCGAAGATCGTGCTGTGCGATCCGCACCGTGCGGTGGTGACCGGCCCGTCGCAGCTTCGTGGGACGACAGTGACGTCTCCGGATATCCGCGCCGGCATCGCCCTCATACTTGCCGCGCTGTGCGCAAAGGGGAAGACGACGATCCTGAATGCGCAGTCCGTAGACCGTGGATACGAGGCCGTGGAGAAGGAGCTTGGCGGCCTCGGCGCGGACATTGCCCGGTTGTAGCCAATGGAGCCGTACGAATAAAGCCATGAAATCCGCCCGCCCCCATCGCATATTGCTTGTGGACAACCTCATGATTCGCCGCTATGGCAACCTTCGCATGGGGCCTGGGCGGAAGCTGATGTGCGGGGCGATCCGGAACGATTGGCGGATATGCGAGTTCTCCGACAGGGATATGGCCAGACTGCTCGCGCCCCTCGGCATACGCGCAATGGGCGGCAGGATCGCCAACGCAAAGCTGCTCCTCACGGCCAGGAACTTCCGTCCGGACATAATGCTTCTCGGACATTGCGACTACATATCGAACGGCACTCTCCATGCCATACGCGATGCCCTGCCGGGGATAAGGATAGCGCACTTCAACGTCGATCCGCTTTGGCAGGAGCGCACCCGCGCCCAGATGGATGAGCGCATGGAATCTTGCGATGCGCTGTTTGCGACCACGGCCGGCGAGACGCTAAAGGCCTGGACCACCGGACGCAATTCCGTCGCCTACATGCCGAACCCCTCGGACCCGTCGATGGAAAACCAGGACAACGGGGCCAAGACGGAATTTGCCAGGGATCTCTTCTTCGCGGGCAATCCGCGAAAGGGGGATCCGAGGTGGCTGCTTCTCGATGAACTCCTGCCGAAGCTTGACGGGAAGCTCCGGGTGGATGTTTTCGGAAGGAACAGGCCGTCGATATGGGGGGCGGACTACGAGGATGTCCTCGCGACCAGCAAGATGTCCCTGAACCTGAACCGCAGGGAGGGGGACAAGTGGTATTCGTCCGACCGCATTGCGCACCTGATGGGCTATGGTATACTCACGTTCCAGTCCTCCGGGAACGGAATGCAGCGGTTCTTCACGGATGACGAGACCATATGGTTCGATGGCGCCGCCGACCTTGCCGACAAGGTACTGTACTACCAGGCCCATGACGGCGAGAGGGCGCGGATCGCGTCCGCCGGCCGGGCGAAGTACCACAAGATCTTCAGCGGAGAAAGGGTGCTGAAATACATGGTGGAGGTGATGACGGGGGAGGACTTCTCCGAACCGTACGAATGGGGCGAGGAGGTGTACAGGTGAGTGTCCGTCGCAGGGGCAAGCGGATTGTGCGCATCATGCGCGTTCCGTTCGAATGGCTTGGCATAGGTCTCGGCATCGCGGTGATTTCGATTCTTCCCCGTCGCTGGATGCTTGCCTTGTGCGACTTCATCTCAATGGTGATGTACGCCTTTGACGCTTCCGGGAGGGGGCTTGCCCTGTTCAATCTGCGGGTGGTGACGGGGTGCGTCGAGGTGAGGGGGCTTCCGTTCTCCCGCAACGTGCGGCTGCGCCTTTCTCCGCCCACGCGGCGGGAGTCGCTCATAATCCGCCGCAGCTACCGCAACATGGCCCGGACAGTCGGCCACGCATTCTGGACGTGCCGGAATGCGGCGATGCGGGTCGCGGAGTCAGGCGTGATGTCGGAGCGAGGGCATCGGTTTCTCGCAGAGAACAAGCCTGCTGTGACCGTTTCCGGACACATAGGGTGCTGGGAGATACTTTCGCAGCTGGCGTTCCTTGAAGGCCATCGGATGATGTCGGTGGCGAAGGATATCGGCACATCGGGCATGACGCGTCTTCTCATGAAGTCCCGCACATCCATCGGACAGGAGATCGTGCATGCCGACGGCGCGTTTCGTCCGCTGATGCAGGGGATGAAGGATGGGAAGTCCCTTGGGCTTCTTGTGGATCAGGTCGTGAAGCCGAAGAACGGCGGAGTGTGGGTGCGGTTCTTCGGGCGTCCGATGCCCGTCTCTGCCGCCCCCGCGTTCTTTGCGGCGAAGGGCAAGGCGCCGGTGGCGGTAGCCTGGAGCCGTCCGCTTCGGGACGGACGGTACCGGTGCGAGGTCGTATCTACGTATTCGCCCCAGGCGGCCCGGGACGTGTGGGGTCTTACGCAGGCGTGCATGGATGATCTCGCCCGCATCATACGGCGGCATCCGTCATGCTGGGTGCTCAACTACCGCTATTTCAGGAAAACCCCTACGGACGACGAGCTCGCGCAGCTCCGCACACGCGTTGCCCACGCCGTTTCCGGTCGAGCGGGAGCTCGACCCTCCCGTTGATCGTGTGTACCCGCGTGTGCCATCGGTCGCGACAAGCGCGACCCTCCCGTTGCCACGCCGTGTTCGGGAGGGACGCGCTCGGCCCCTTGCGGCCCTGCGGGTTCGCTTCGCTCAGGCAACCCGACGCCTGCGGCGCGGGCGAATCCTGCGCGTCCGCTGGCCCCACGCCGTTTTCGGTCGAGCGGGAGCTCGACCCTCCCGTAGCGATGGCGCCCTCGCCATCGCATAGGGGAAAAGCACCATACGGCACACGACGGCTGGGCGCACCCCTCTTGCGACCGCTTGCGCGGCTCACTTCGTTCGGGGGATATGTCGCCACGCTGTTTTTGGTCGAGCGGGAGCACACGACGGCGAGGCGCCGTCGCCACGCTGTTTTCGGTCGCGCAGGAGCGCGACCCTCCCGTTGTCGGTCGCCACGGGGACAAGGCTACCAACTACCAACTACCAACTACCATCTACCAACTACCAACTACATCCACATCCACCCAAAACCCTGCGCCAGTATCTTGCGGCGGGCATTTTGTGGTATAATCATCCGCCAAAAGGAGACATTTCAGATGGCGTGGTTTGAAAAGAAGGCGGAAGGGGTCTCGATTCCCCAGACCAAGGAGCTGTGGACGGTGTGTCCGCGCTGCAGGAAGTATTTCGCCAAGAAGGAATGGGATGGCATATGCCCGGAGTGCGGATATCACGGGAGGATGAAGGCCCGCGCCCGCATCGCGCTTCTTGCCGACGAGGGATCCTTCAGCGAGCTCTTCCGCGACGTGTCGTACTCGGATCACCTGAAGTTCCACGATGCCTCCGGCTCGTACAGGGACAAGGTCGAGGCGACCATTGCAAAGACAGGCGAGACGGAGTCGGTTGTCGTGGGGACTGCCGCCATGGGCGGTGTGCCTGTGATGCTTGGCGTGATGGATTTCGCCTTCATGGGCGGCTCCCTCGGCACAGGCACGGGCGAGCGCATCTGCCGCGCCGCAGAGCAGGCGATAAAAGAGCGTCGTCCGCTCGTGCTATGTTCGGCTTCCGGCGGCGCCCGCATGCACGAGGGGATCCTCTCCCTGATGCAGATGGTCAAGACTTCCGCCGCCATCGGCCGGCTGAAGGATGCGGGGCTCCCGTACATCTCCGTGCTCACCGATCCCACGACTGGCGGAGTCTCCGCGTCGTACGCGATGCTCGGCGACATAAACATAACGGAGCCGGGGGCGCTCATAGGCTTCGCCGGTCGGCGCGTCATCGAGAATACGATACACCAGAAGCTGCCGGACGATTTCCAGACGGCCGAGTACCTTCTGGCGCACGGTTTCATAGACAAGATCGTCCCGCGCAGGGAACTCAAGTCTTTCATCGTTAAGATGCTTCACTATTTCGGATTTTGATGGAGGTTCAGATGGCGAACAAGGCAAAACAGGCGACGAAAGCCGTCACAGCGTACGACCGCGTAAAGCTGGCGCGCGATGCGAAGCGTCCGCATATCTTCGATTTCATAAAGGCGCTCTGCTCCGACTTCGAGGAGCTTCACGGCGACAGGCTCGTCAACGACGATCGCGGCCTCGTTGGCGGATTCGCGACGCTTTCAGGACAGAAGGTGCTGATCCTCGGCCACCACAAGGGCGCGACGGTTGAGGAGAACATGTCCGCGAACTTCGGCATGGCGAACCCCGACGGCTACCGCAAGGCGATGCGCCTGGCGAAGCTCGCGGAGAAGTTCGGCGTTCCGGTGGTGACGTTTGTGGATACGCCCGGCGCGTACCCCGGCGACACGGCCGAGGCTCGCGGGCAGGCCGAGGCGATAGCGAAGTCGCTCGAGTTCTTCGCCGCGCTCAAGGTGCCGGTAGTGGTGGTGGTCACGGGCGAGGGCGGCTCCGGCGGCGCATTGGCGATAGCGGTGGGCGACCGCATCCTCATGCTCGAGAACGCGGTCTACTCCGTGATTTCCCCGGAAGGGTGCGCGGGGATACTCTGGCGCGACGGGGCGAAGGCGCCCGAGGCGGCGGAGGCCCTTAAGATAACGGCTTCAGACCTGAAGCGCCTCGGGGCGATAGACGAGATCGTCCCGGAGAAGAACATGATGGCGAACCTGCGCAGGTCGATAGTGTCCGCGCTCAAGGAGCTTTCGGCGATGCCGGTGCAGGAACTGCTCGACAGGCGCTATGCCAAGTTCACGGAGATGGGCCGGTTCAGATAGGGCAAAATGCCGCTTGATTTGCGGGCGACAACTTCATATAATTGGCGGCGTTTTAAAGGTCCGTCGAGTCCACAGGTAAATAGGCGAGGAGTAAAATGGCGACATTCCAGTACATCGCGAAGGATGCTCAGGGGAACGAGCGGCGCGGCACGGTAGAGGCGGGGGACAGGGCGCAGGCGATCGCGTCCGTTAGGGCCGCAGGGCTTCTTCCGAGTGCGATAGGCGAGGTGAAGGGCGTACCATCCGCAGCGGCGAAGAAGCCGGCGGCGAAGAAGTCTTCCTCCGCGCCCAAGAAGAGCGTGGCCAAGAAGGAGATAAAGATCAAGCTTCCGTCGTTCCTCGGCGGTCGCGTGAAGCCGAAGGATCTGACTACGTTCACCCGCCAGCTCGCCACGCTCGTGAACGCCGGGCTGCCGCTGATGCGCTGCATAGAGGTGCTGAAGAAGCAGAACCAGGTGCCGGCGATGGGCAACTGCCTGAACGGGATCTCGGAGAGCATCGCCGGCGGCGGAACGTTCTCCGAAGCCCTCACCGCATACCCGAAGATATTCGACAACCTCTACGTGAACATGGTGAAGGCCGGCGAGGCCGGCGGTGTGCTCGAGGTCGTGCTGAACCGTCTTGCAGAGTTTGCCGAGAAGGCGCAGGCGATCAAGAACAAGGTGAAGGGCGCGATGATCTATCCGTCGGTGGTGCTCCTCGCCGCGATCGGCATCACGGCGTTCCTCCTCACCACGGTGATCCCGAAGTTCAAGCAGGTGTTCTCGGATATCCTTGGGGATGCCTCCCTCCCGGCGGTCACGGAGTTCGTGATGGGGGTCTCCGAGTTCGTGCAGACAAACGGCCTGCAGATCGCGATAGGCGTGGCGGCGCTTGTCGTGCTCTACAAGGTGCTAGGGCACACGAAGGGCGGGGCGTACTTCCTGGACGTGATGCGGCTCAAGATGCCGATTACGGGTACGCTCGTGAAGCGCACCGCGATCTCGCAGGTCACGCGCACGCTCGGCACGCTGCTCGCGTCTGGCGTGCCGATTTTGCAGGCTTTGCAGATCGTGCGCGACACGGCAGGCAACCGCGTGATCGCGAATGCGCTGCAGACCGTGCACGATGCCGTGAAGGAGGGCGAGTCGATGACCGATCCTCTTGCGGCTTCGGGCGTGTTCCCGCCGATGGTCGTCTCGATGGTGCAGGTGGGCGAGGAGACTGGCGCTCTTGCCGACATGCTTACGCGAATCGCCAACACGTACGACGACGAGGTGGACAATGCCGTCGCGGGCCTCACGGCGGCGATCGAGCCTGCGCTCATCATCTTCCTCGCGGTCGTGGTCGGCACGATCGTTATCGCCATGTTCCTGCCGATGATCAAGATAATCTCCTCCGTCTCCGGCGGCGGCGGAATGTGAGGGAGGAAAGTTGGTAGATGATAGTTGGTAGTTGGTAGAGGGTAGTTGGTAGAGGGTAGAGGGCCGGAATAGCTATGAGAATTGTTAGAGACATATTCAGGACTTTGAGGAATGGTAGGCGGCGTGCGTCTTCCGCACTACCCACTACCCACTGCCCACTACCAACTACCAACTACCAACTACCAACTAAATCCGGCTTCACCCTCATCGAGCTGCTGATCGTCACCGTGGTGATCCTCGCGCTGATGGGCGTGATGTTCCGGCTTACCGGCATCGCGAGCGGAGCAAGCAACCGGGAGACGACCGTGTACAGGATGCAGTGCCTCGAGAACTGCCTCTCCGGGTACTATGCCGCATTCGGCTCCTATCCGCCGGTTCCGCTCCAGGGTGCGTCCCGCAACATTTTCCGCAAGACGGATACGAACAACCCATGGATACAGTCCGATGATCCGGCCGATATAGACGATAGTGACGCGACTTTCTCGGAATACAGTAGCGTAGAGGCGGCATGCAGATCACAGCCCGTTGCCGCCCGATATCCCCCTCCAAGCGAGATGAAGGATCCAAATGACCACAACAGGATGAAAAGCAGCTATGACATATACACTGCCTATCAGACGCAGGTGAAAGCCGCGTTGGGAGATGGCTTGTACTCGTCGGATGTAGAGGCAAAGATCAATAACTGGGCGAACCGCACTATTGAGGACATAAGCAGTCGTCCGGGCTTCCTAAGCAAATACGAGGATACCACATCCGCGAATCAACTGCAGCTTTTCCGCTTCGGGCTGATGTCGTTCCTGCTGCCGCGCTACAGGTTCATGCTCGATTGCGCGAAGGGAAGCCGTGGCGGCAGCGGCATGCAGGCTTTCAACAGTGCAGTCGATTCGTTTAGGCAGTGGACGGAGTTCAACACGCTCCCGCCGAGAATGGATTCGGGCATATCGTATGCGTCTTGGAGGGATTTCTGCAACATCATGGGAAGCGAAAACGATTGGCAGATAGACCTCATACCGAGCCAGGCGGCCTGCGCCCGCTGGATGCCGAACCTGCGCGACATTGTCAGTGGCCAGGGCGCCACCTTCTTCGGCGTGTATGTGGGGGGAGGTGGCGGCCCCCTTCCTTCGGTGGCGAATGCGGTGTCTTTCAATCTCTATTTCCCTGGCGGATACAGTAGCTCCAGCACGTCTCGAGGGTACGGGCTCCTTTCGTACACCGTCAAGGACGGGTGGGGCAACGACTTCTACTATTATTCGCCGGCGCCGTACCAGACGTACGTGCTGTGGTCGGCTGGTGCAAATGGCAGGACTTTCCCTCCATGGGTTGATCTTGAACAGTTCAAGAACGACCACCGAAAACTGTATGACACGGCCATCGTGTGGATGGCGGACGACATCAAGTACATGAGTACGGGGAAGTAGGGGGTAGTTAGTTGGTAGTTGGCAGTTGGTAGTTGGTAGAAATAGGAGTGGCTATGAGAATTGTTAAAGACATATTCAGGACTTTGAGAAATGGTAGGCGGTGTGCGTCTTCCGCACTACCCCCTACCCCCTACCCCCTACCAACTACCAACTACCAACTACCAACTAAATCCGCCTTCACGCTCGTGGAGATGCTGGTGGTCATCGGCATAATCGCGGTGCTTGCCGCCGCGTCGATGGTGGGATACTCCAAGGTCGTGAAGTCCGCGAAGAAGGCGAAGACGCAGGAACTAGTGTCCAACGTGGCGACTGCGCTCACGCAGATACTCTCGAAGAACAACGGCGTGTGGCCGGAGGACTTGCTTGAAAGGGTGAATAACGGAAACGGACGCCTCGACGCGGAGACGAGCCGCGTGTTCGTGCGATACGATCTGCTCGGGCTTTCCTACAACGCGGAGACTGCGGGATCTGACGTCAGCCAATACAGGCTTGTCGGAAAGGATCGCTGCGGAATCGTCGATGCGGAGGCCGAGGCCGTACTCAAGCGGTCCGTTTCCGCGTCCGTAGGCTCAAGGGTGCCTTCGGGGCTTACGGTGAGGGATCACATACTCTATTTCGCGATAGACACGGATGGCGACGGATTCACCGAGGCGAACGTAGAGGGCGGTGGAATGCTGCGCATCCGGGCGACGGCCGTAGTGTGGGCGGCGGGTCCGAACGGAGTCGTGGAGTACGGCTCCTACGGGCGCAACGACGACGTGTACAGCTGGCGTCCGTCACAGGTTAGGAAGTGATTTGGCAGAGGAGGTCCTGCAATGGATGTTCACAACAGGGAAGGCTTCACGATCGTAGAGCTGCTGGTGGTGATCGCAATCATCGCGATACTCGCCGGGGCCATCACGATGGGCGTAAACGGGATGTTCTACAAGTCGCGCATGGGGCAGGCGAAGGCGATGCGCAACATGCTCCAGAGCGGGCTTGAGACGTACTACGCCCGCAGGGGCGAGTGGCCGAGCGCGATAAAAAGCAAGGTCGACTACACGGGAGGCGACAGCGTGCAGCTCACGGCGAGCGAAGCCGACCAGTGCTTCCGGGAGATCGTCAAGGTCTCCACTGGCGCCAACGCGAACCCGGTGATGGATCCTTCCGGCCTCGTCGTCGCCTCTGGCGTTGGCGAATACGGTTGCATCGACATACACAGGGACTGGGAGACTGCGCGCAAGATCGGAATCGTGGACGATTCCGACCACAGGTGCGACGGCAAGAACTGCCGCCGCGGACGCGATTTCCGCGATGCCACGAAGAAGGGCTCGAAGGGCAAGATTCCGCTTTCGAGCATGAATTTCGGGTACATCGGGCCGAACTACGGCCGTTTCTGCCGCTTCCGCCTTTTCTACTATCCCAAGTCGGATACCGTAAGGGTTCTGCTCCAGAGGCCAAACGAGTACAGCGGCAGCGTCAAATACAAGAACGGGTATACGGATGACTAAACGCGCGTTTACACTTGTCGAACTGCTGGTCGTCGGCGGCATAATGGCCGCGATGGCCACGGTGTCGATCGGAAGCTACTTTGCCGTCGTTCGCGGCATGGCGGATCGCGGCGCACTCGGCGCGGCGACTTCGGTAATCTCGCTCGCGCAGGAGCGGGCAAGGATCGACATGACGCCCACGGCGGTGTATTTCTACAATGAGCTTGTCCAGAAGCAGGATTCAAGCAAGGGAACGGATCTCGTCGCCGCCGGAGTCGCGGTCGCTGTCCGCCGCGCCGGGCGCGTGTCGCGCGTGAACGGAGACCTGATATGCGATGAGTTCGCCGACCTTGAGCGCACGTACAGCGTGGCCGACAACCCCAACAGCATACAGGCCGACACGTTCCGCCTGTACAGGTTCAACTTTTCGAAGATGGAGTTCTCTTCCGTGTATTCCGAGGTCGTGGAGGATGAGATTGGGAATGAGCGTTATCTCGTGGAGAAGCCTGTGCAGCGGATTACGTTCGAGAAGCCGGGCAATACCGGACGCGAGGACGTCAACAAGATGCTGACGTATGCGTTCAAGGTGAAGAATGGGTTCTCTGGATGGAGGGCCGGCGATGCGTACGGATACGAATTTGCCCGGATACGTCTGCCGGACAACTACATCTTCGGTACTTCGGTGCCGTCGGACAGCGATCCGGTAAGGGAGGTAGGCACCGTGATCAAGTGCTATCCCGACTCCAACGCTTCGTCCCTCGACAGCATACAGATCACGGCGCGGCGTCCTGACGGCTGGAAGAAGGTCGGCGACACAAAGAGCGAAATGAAGGATATCTGACGTGAACAGGATTCTGCAGAGAGCGTTTACGCTCATAGAGGTGAACCTCGCCATATTCATAATGGCGGGTGGTGTCCTTGCGATGATTTCGCTCTACTCGTTCGGCTTCCGCGAAAGCCGCCAGTCGAGGGAGGATGTCGCCTCCGCCGCGCTTGCAGAGTCGGTGCTGAACCCGCTCGTCATCGCGCTTTCGTCGCGGGACCTCACTTGGTCGCAATGGCGCGGCCTCGGTTTCAGCACTATATCTTCCGGTTCTGGCACAGCTTCGGGCGGCGCCGGAGTGCAGGTCTTGCCGGGTAGCGGGAACAGGGCCGGATGGCTTGCGTACCTTGAGACAAAGGGGAGCGGGGACAAGACCACGTACTATGTGCCATCCGATCCCGAGAGCAAGGCCCGTTCAGTCTACAGCAGACTGATTGGCGCGGACAGGGATGGGTGGAACCTTCCGAGTTCGGTATCCACCCCGGCGGGCATGACGTACGCACTCGTGGCTTCCCGCGAAAGTGATGATTCACCCGTGATATCGCTTGCCGTGAGGTGTGTGCGGAAGAATCTCCGCAACACGCTCATGTCACAGCCTGTGTTTGCCACGGAAGTCCATTTCCAGGGAGATCCGAGTAGATAGTAGATAGTTGGTAGTTGGCAGTTGGCAGTTGGTAGAGGTGGAGAAATGAAAATTTTTGATGACATATTAAGGAGGGTGGCAATTGCAAGACATTCGCGATTGCGGACGGGACAAGCCCGTCCCTCCCGAATAACGGCGAATCCTTGCGGGTTTGCTAAGATGCGGGAGGGACGCGCTTGTCGCGTCCGAAGTTTTGCTGCCTACTACTCCCTACCAACTGCCAACTACCATCTACCATCTACCAACTACCAACTACCAACTAAATCCGCCTTTACTCTTTTGGAGGTGCTTGTCGCGAGCGTGCTGATGGGCATGCTCGTTACGATCCTCACGATGATCTTCAACCAGAGCGCGATCGCCTGGCGCACAGGCAAGGCGGGGGTCGCCGACCTCTCGGAATCCGAGAGGAAGATGTCGAGGATACACTCCCTTGCGGATAATGTGCTGCCGTATACGGGCGGCGATAACTACAGTGTCGTCTCTCCGTGGGACGATGCCGCAACGGACAGTTCGAGAGTATTCAACCACCGCGGCGTGCGCAAGTCTGCTACGCTCCGCACCGGAGTGAGTTCCATTGGCGGGAACTACTGCAACAACGACGCCGGCAGGGGGAGCTGGCTGCAGGGAGGACTTGGCAATCCGGACATGAACGGCGGACGCGCCTTCGTGGTTGGGGTGCGGAGCGCCGGGCCTGACCGCGAATGGGATACGGAAGACGACATTTCCACATGGCCAGACGAGGTGGACTGATGAAAAAGGGATTCACGCTCATAGAACTGCTTGTCGTCATCGGCATGATCGCCGTCCTGACCGGTGCGGCGTCTTCCGCCGTGATGAAGGCGAGGAGACGTTCGCAGATCGCCCGCGCAGAGACGGAGACCCGCGAGATGACGAACGCGATCCTCGCATACGAGAACTGGGATGACGACCATTCGCTCAAGAATCATGTGACGTCAGGCAGCTGGAAGGACGCGACCGAGGACTCCCTCCAGTTTATCCTCGGCGGCGTTCAGAACAAGCAGGGCAGGGTGCCGGTGCTGTACAATGCCGCCATCACGGGTGGAAGCCTGAGGGATCCATGGGGGAAGCCGTACCAGTACATGGTCAAGCAGGCGGGCGATGCGTCCCAGGACAGTGCGGACACTGTCGGACGCAGCCTTTCGACGTACATGTTCCTGCCTAACCTGTGGCGGCTGAAGGCAGGAGAGGCCGATTGACGGCGCATAAGCCGGTAGGGGATTGAGAATGAAGAGAAATTTCAATGTAAGGGGAATCAAGGACAGGAGCGGGTCTGCGCTGCTGATCGTCCTCGGCATGTTCGCGTTCATGCTCGTTAGCGCAGTGGCGTTCTCCGTCTATATGCGCGCGAGCCGGGCGCCGAGTTCCTTCCTGCGCCGCAACACCGCAACGCGCCAGCTCGTGAGGGCGGCTCTCGCACGGGCGATTGACGAGGTGGATACCGCGATCGGCAACGACCCATTCCCCGGCGTGGGCTACAACCATGACTACCAGACCGGCCAAGGCTCCGGACTGCAGGGCAACCGGGCGAAGAACGACAACTGGCATGGCCGCGTGTTAGTTCCGTCCAACGAGGTCGCGCTCGCGGAGACGGTATCTACCATCACGCTTGAAGGCCTCGGGTATATCCCGTCGTGCCTCGTGAACGAGGCACGCTACTGGAGCCGCCACACGCGCACCGCGAAGTGGCATCCGTTCAACTTCGGCATGGGACGGTACGCCTTCACGGCGATAAACGTGACGGATCTCTTCGACATCAACGCATTCGTGACGCCCGCGAACGGGCAGAGGCGGCAGTACCTGAACCGCTCGTCCGCGCCCCACGGGCGCATATCGCCCACGTACCTTTTCCAAAGCGGCACGGCGGACATGGACTCCGGCGGTCCGGCGGCGACCGCGTTCCTCAATGCGCTCGCCGGAGGCGCGGGAATCGGCGGTGGCGACTATCCGTCCCTTGCGGACGTGCCGTTCACGTCGTTCATGGACGTGAACCTCGCGATGGCCCAGGCGGGGAACTCCCTCGGCGGGCTTGCGTCCCCATACGTGAACCTGATCAGGAACAACAACACCTCCACGTTCCTCTCCGGCAACGAGGAGGCGGCACGGCGTTCGCTTTTCATTGCGGGCGGGTGGAACAGCGACTCCAACCTCACGTATGAGGCGTATAGTGCCGCATATCCTGGCCGCATCAACCTGCGCTATCAGCAGTTCCAGCCGTTCGATGGCTGCTCGTGGTTCCCTGATTCAACCACGCTGGCGCACTGTTACAACGATGTGTCGGCGAGCCATCCTTTCTGGCAGCCGTTCAACAACAATTTCCCGATAATCTCAACGGCCCTGCTGTGCGACTATCTCGACACCGACAATGTTCCGCTTTCCCTCTGCATTCCGTGCGTGGAGGCGGTGCCGATGTTGTGCGGCGTGGAGCTGACCGACGGCATCGTCAAGTACAAGGTGCAGTACAACAGTGAAAAGAAATCAGGAAACCCGGATACCGGAGAAAAAGGCAAGGAAACGATCACCTATAAACTTCATGTGGATGTCGATAATCCGAATGGAGTCCTTTCGACAGTGTATCCGTTTTACAATGGTCCAAAGGATGGCAAACCTTCCACCTATACGGCTGAGGCGTTTGTGCGCATCTTCTTCACCGAGCAAAACGATGGAGCCTTGAACGCCAGTGGGTTGCGTGTGGCGGCAGGAACTGGGCTTGGAACGATGAATCTATCCGGCGGGTCTGCAAGTGAGGGGGTCTGGAACGAATCGGCAAACAACCGGTCTGACTTCATTCAGGCAACGATGGGCGATGCGATTATAAAGGCGGATGTAGCCAAAGGCGTTGGAGAGGCAGGAGAGGCAAGTTCCATTCAGAAGGATATCGCCGTTAAGGGGCCGACAGTATCGAAGGATGTGACTCTCGCCGTCGATGTCTGGGAGTTGGACGAAGAGGGGAAGCGAGTCGCGAGACTTGACGGCGAATGCGTAAACGGGACCGACATCAAATTCTACGACGGGAATTGGAAAGAAGTAAACTTTCTTGACGTGATCAAGGGTGGAACGAGTACGACTAAGTTTCGTCCGAATGCGGCGGTCTGGGTTCGGATCAAAGAGTCCGGAAAGACTGTCGACATGGTTCCCGCGATCCCCGAATACGATGAAACGTATATCGGGAGCAAGACTGCCGATTTGAACGGTTTCAATGCGATGGCCGGCGCAGATGCCGGCATCCCGCTCATGCGGTTCTTTCCTGATACGGGCGACGAGGCTGCAGGCATTGTCTTGACAGAGGACTACTTTAAAAACAACAACGAATCTGAACGTCAGGCAACGTGGAGACAGAAAGCGTACATGGCGAATGATCCACGCATCAACTGGGCGCCAGAACAGTGGTGGGCGACAGATCAGACCGTCAATACCGCCGACAAGTGGTTCGATGCAGTCAAGGGGTTCCGCGGCTCCGATATACGTGACAGGGATATTTTCATGTCTGTCTCCGACAGTGGATATCTGCAGTCGATGTACGAGTGGATGATGATCCCGCAGGTTCGCGAGTTGTTCACGGCAGGCGGCGGCAGCCTCGAATGGGGAGCGTTCGAGGGCGGCAACGGGTACGATGGGATCGTGAGGACTGCCGCCGACGGGGTGGCCCACAACAGCGTGATGTGGCGCACATACCGCTCGGATGCGTTCGGATACGATAATACGTGGGGCAGCATCGACGGGCTTGCGTTTGACGAGCCGGAGAATGGCCTCAGGGTCAATCCCTACACCGACATGATGCCCGTGATGCTCGGGGCATTCGCGAACATGCCTTGCGACTGGTGGTCGGCCGGCACCAACACCCAGGTCAGCGGCAAGAACTACATGGATCAGAATTCGCCGACGTTCGAGGATGCCTACCTCTTCGACTGGTCTTGCAAGTACAGCGACGTGTACAACATGGCCTACTACTGGATGGAGGTGTTCAACAGGAAGGATCTCGACGATGACGCCAGACAGAAAAGCCTGTACATGGCGGATGCCTGGAAGGACGTGTTTGACAATGCGTTCAATTGGCGCGATGGCGAGACGGCATACAAGTCCACTGAAAGCTTCCCGAAAGAGACCACGCTTGACACGAGTGTGCTTTCCGGCAACAACGCTACAATCGATTCGATATTAAGGGACATGACGTTTACGGAACGGAAGTTCCTGTATGGCTATCTCCAGGGGTGCTTCGCGAACACCGCGCAGCTGTTCCTCGTGTTCGTGAGGGCGGAGGCTTCGAGCGGCGGAGCCGAGGGGTCGGGCGGACGCGCAGTCGCACTTGTGTGGCGAGATCCTTCCGCGCCGATGGAAAACGGACAGTTCAAGAAGTCGTCTGGCGGCACGGAGGCGCCGCAGTACGGAAAGGACAATGCCGGAAAGTATCTCAACGTCTCCGGCAGCGAGCCCGAGGAGAGCTGGCGCCTCAAGTCTCGCGACTATCCGCCGCACCGGACCCGTGTGCTTTTCTACCATCAGTTGGATTGATTTACGATTGCATTTAGTTATTTAAAAATTTAACAATTTATATTTTTAGCCGTGTAGAAGTGTAGAAAGGTAGGTTTCAGGTTTTAGGTGTTAGGTTTCAAGTGTGGAGAGATGAATACATAGATTGGGATGGACGCAATTCATTGCGTCCGCCACGGATGGACAACGGGAGGGACGCGCTCGGCCCCTTGCGGCCCTGCGGGTTCGCTTCGCTCAGGCAACCCGACGCCTGCGGCGCGGGCGAATCCTGCGCGTCCGTTGCTTCGATGCCGCTTTCGGTCGAGCGGGAGCTCGACCCTCCCGCAAATGAATCAATGCCTAAATGACTAAATGCAATCGCAAATCGTAAATAAAAGAAGATGAACATGAATCAGCAATATCCAACGGAGCCATGCTTTCCGCATGGCCGCAATCGCAGAGGCTTTTCACTCGTCGAGCTTCTGATCGTGATCGGCATCATCGCTGTATTGGGCGGCGTTATGCTAACGCAATTCTCCGGGTCTACGGACAGCGCCCTTGCTGCGTCGTGCATGAACAATATGCGTACGCTCTGCAACGCCGTGCTGGCCGATGCCTCGATGCGGTCGTATTACCCGTCCGCCGGCCCTTACCAGTACTACAAGGAGAACAGTACCGAAAAGGAGTGGTTCCAGGGATGGATCGGCCATTCAAGGGGTGGGGCCACCGTTTCCTGCTACTATTCGGATGATGGCGAGCAGCAGCACTACGCGATAACGAACGGCACCATCTGGAGGGCAATCGGCGGACAGCGCGGCGCATATGTGTGTCCGGCCCATACGAAGTACTGCAAGAACGGCAAGCACCCGTCTCCGGCGTGGAGCTATGCGATGAACAGCTATTTCGGGTGGGACTTGAGTACGTCCGCAGACGAGACCACTGGTCGGCGCGGCTATGGCGGCGGGCTTCTCAACTTCAGCTACAATTCAGCCCCCGCTTCGCGCAAGCGCGCTCCGGAAAAGGTGCTTCTGTTTGCCGAAATCCCGTTCGTGGATAATGGGGTGCAGCGTCCGGAGTGGTCTACGTCCGCATCGGAGGAAAACGACATGATCCTGAAGTATGAGCCTGACGCCGGAGCGAACGAGAAGGCGAACAGGGCTGGATCGGGTGTCGGCGAGGCCATTGGCTTCAACCACAAGTCCGGCAAGAACTACAGCGCCCACGTGGCGTTCGCTGATGGGCATTGCGTGAAGCTCATGCTGCCGGACGATGCGAGGGAGGATAACCTGAAGGAACTTACCACATGGCTCTGCACAGGCAGGGACTACACATTCAACGGAAGCGTTTACAGCAAGGTGTCGGAATGATTCGTCTGTCTTTTATTGTCTCCATTGCGTTCGCTGCGACGGCTTTCGCCGCAAGGCTTGACGGTGTCGCCGCCCGCGTCGATTCGAGCATAATCACGGTCGGGGACGTGATGGCGGAGTTGCGCAGGAACCCGGATGCCCAGGCAAACTCCTCCGGCGACGAGTCCGAGATGCAGGCACTGTACAAGGCCGCGCTTGATACCCTCATCGACCGCCGTCTCATCCTCAAGTCCGCCGCCGCGAAGAAGATGGAGATACCCGAATGGGTGGTCGACAACCAGATCCGCGAGATCGTCCACGACATGTTCGGAGGCGACATGAACAGGCTCGAGGAAGAGCTGGCTCGCGGCAAGATCCCGATGACGGAGTATCGCGGCACGATAAAGGAGGACATCATCGTGCGCGGTATGCGCCAGCAGATGGTCGAGCAGTACGTAACCGCGTCGCCCGCCTCCATGCAGAAGGAATACCGCGACCATCCAGAGCGGTACAAGGTAGAGCCGAAGGCCACGGTGCGCGTCATCCTGCTCAAGCCGCCGACGGCTGGCGATGGAACGGCGAGCGTAAAGACCCGCGGCTCCCAGATATTGGAGGAGATAGCCTCAGGGAAGAGCTTCTCCGACCTCGCCGTAATGTATTCGGCGGATTCCCACGCCAAGGATGGCGGACTCTGGAAGGACGTGAATCCAGACAAGGCGTTCCGTCCCGAGATCGCCGCAGAGATCGCGAAGCTCAAGGTGGGCATGGTTTCCGATATGATAGACCTCGATGGATGGGGGTTCATCGTGAAGAAGGAGTCTGCCGTGGACTCGAAGGAAATGACGTTTGCGGAGGCATACGACAAGATCGCCTGGAATGTGCGCCGCGCCGCTGCCAAGAAAGCGTACGACGAGTGGATCGCGAGGCTGAAGGAGGATGCCTTCATAAAGGTGTATCCGATGCCGGAGAGTTGAGAGATAGTAGGTTTCAGGTTT
The DNA here is from genome assembly GCA_934667425.1 of uncultured Kiritimatiellota bacterium. Classification (GTDB taxonomy): domain Bacteria; phylum Verrucomicrobiota; class Kiritimatiellia; order RFP12; family UBA1067; genus UBA1731. The sequence continues at coordinate 23,454 of CAKULV010000021.1, forward strand.
TAGGTTTCAGGTGTTAGGTTTTAGGTTTTAGGTTTCAGGTGTGGAGGTATGGGAGTAAGGCGGGAGGGACGCAATTCATTGCGTCCGCCACGAATGTGCAACGGGAGGGACGCGCTCCCGCAAATGAATCAATGCCTAAATCTTCAAATGCAATCGAAAATCGTAAATCGCAAATCGCAAATCGAAAATATTCTCATGAATCTCACAAGCCCATCGCAGGTCAAGGATTGGTGCATACGCAACAAGTTCCATCCGAACCGCGTGCTCGGACAGAATTTCCTCATCGACAAGAATGCTCTTGATGCCATCCTTGACGCTGCGGAAATCGAGTCGGGTGTGCGTTGCCTTGAGATAGGTCCGGGGCTTGGCGTGCTTACGGAAGGCCTGTTGTCTCGCGGGTGCGCGGTGACGGCCATAGAGAAGGATCCGGTTCTCGCGGATAGGCTGAAGGGTGCGCTCGGCAATCCTGAAGGCCTCACGGTGCTTGCCGGAGACGCGCTTGACTTCGTAAAGCGCGGCGCCTGCGACGGATTCCCGCTGATGGTCTCAAACCTTCCCTATCAGGCCGGAACCCGCATTCTCATTGAGCTTGCGGAGCGTGTGTGCCCGTGTGCGCCATCGGTCGAGCGGGAGCTCGACCCTCCCGTGGCGATGGCGCCCGCGCAAGCGTATAGGGGTGAAGCGACATATGGCACACGACGGCGAGGCGCCGTCGCCACGAAATCAATCAATCCCCCAATACCCAAATGGCCAAATGCAATCGTAAATCACAAATCGCAAATCGCAAATGGGAGGGCGACTGTCCACAGTTGCCCTCCCGAAACGATGGTTGCTCTGGTGCAGACCGAAGTTGCGGAGCGCCTTGCGGCGCACGAGGGGTCGAAGGTTCGGGGTCTTGCCGGGGTGCGCGTACAGTTCGACTACGACGTTTCCATAGTGCGCAAGGTCTCGGCGAGCTGCTTCTGGCCGCGTCCCGAAATCGGCTCCACCGTCGTTAAGCTTGTGAGGCATCACAGGAACGATGGCGAGGGCGCGGACGTGCGGCGCGTGTTCCGGATGCTAACGAAGCAGGCCTTCGAGCATCGTCGCAAGCAGCTGGGCAGTATCTTCAAGGGTGTGATAGAATCGTCGGCGCGTGCCGAAGATCTGTCAAACGAGGAATGGCTTGAATTGAGCAGGAACATTGAACTATGAATGAGCAGGACATTTTCTGGAATAGAGCGGCCGAGACGATGAGCCGCGACGAATATGCAAAGGTGCAGCTGGATGGTCTGCAGAAGAGCCTTCGCCGGGTGTGGAAGAACGCTTTCTACCGCAGTCGCCTTCAGGCGGGCGGCGTTTCGAGTCCGGAGGACGTGAAGTCGCTGGACGACCTTGCGCGTCTTCCGTTCTACACGAAGGAGGATTTCCGCGAGGCGTATCCGCTGAAGATGAACTGCGTAGAGCGCCGCGACCTGCTGGAGTTCCACATGTCGTCCGGCTCCACCGGGACGCCCGTGGTGATGGCATACACGAAGAACGACCTGAACCAGTGGGCCGAATGCATGGCGCGGTGCTACACGATGGCTGGACTGCGCAAGGGCGACGCCTTCCAGATCATGCCTACGTTCGGACTGTTCAACGGCGGTTTCGGCTGCTATCACGGATGCCGCAAGGCTGGGCTCTTCTGCGTTCCGGCGTCCTCTGGGAATACGGAGCGCCAGATACGTCTGATGCGCGACTTCCGTGTAAAGGGCTTCTGCTCGGTCGTATCGTACGTGCCGCGCCTTATCGAGAAGCTTGATGCGGAGCAGGGGGGGCACGACATCCCGTCAATTCGCGTCGGCATATTCGGTTCGGAGACCTTTTCGGACGAGATGCGCAGGAAGATCGAGAAGCGCCTGCACATCGAATGCTTCGACATCTACGGGATGACCGAGACTGGCGGCATCGGCACGACGGGGCAGGACTGCAAGGCGCACGCGGGCCTCCACGTGTGGGAGGATCAGTACATCACCGAGATAGTCGATCCGAAGACCGGCAAGCCCGTCCCGGACGGGGAGTACGGCGAGGTGGTGCTTACGTCCCTCACGCGGGAGGCTATGCCGATCATACGCTACCGCACACACGACATCTCGCGCATCATCTCCCGCGAGAGGTGCCAGTGCGGACGCACCTCGCTGCGCATCGACCGGATAACCGGGCGCACGGACGACATGCTGATCGTGAAGGGCGTGAATTTCTATCCGCGCCAGGTCGAGCAGGCCCTCATGGAGATTCCCGGCGTGAAGGACGAGTTCCAGATTATCCTCGAGGAGCACAACGGAATGACGGACGTCACCGTGAACGTGGAGGCCGAGCCGGGCGTCACGGGACACATGGTCGCCAAGCATCTGCGCGAGCGCCTGGGCTTCCTGCCCAAGGGCGACGTGTTCCCGGTGGGGGCTCTGCCCCGCACCGAAGGCAAGGCAAAGCGTGTGGTGCGGAAGAGCGTTTAGGGATTTACGATTTGCGATTTATGATTTGCGATTGCATTGGGTTGATAGTTGGTAGATGGTAGATGGTAGTTGGTAGCTTTGTCCCCGGACACTGGTGTCGTGGCGACGACGCCTCGTCGTCGTGAATGTACGGGAGGGCCGCAATTCATTGCGTCCGCCACGAATGTGCAACGGGAGGGACGCGCTCGGCCCCTTGCGGCCCTGCGGGTTCGCTTCGCTCAGGCAACCCGACGCCTGCGGCGCGGGCGAATCCCGCGCGTCCGTTGGCCCCACGCCGTATTCGGTCGCGCAGGAGCGCGACCCTCCCGTGCAATGCGCAGCGGTTGGGGACAACCGCCCTCCCGCAAATGAATCAATGCCTAAATGGTCCAATGCAATCGCAAATCGCAAATCGTAAATCGTAAATTCCACTACCAACTACCATCTACATCTTCTACACTTCTACATGGCCATTTTCCACGACGGCGAGGGCGCCGTCGCTACGGGGACAAAGCTACCACCTACCAACTATCAACTACCAACTACATCTTCTTGCCATTTTCCACGACGGCGAGGGCGCCGTCGCTACGGGGACAAAGCTACCACCTACCAACTACCAACTACCATCTACCAACTACCCAACTAAAACCTAATCGCAAATGATTAGGGCTTTGTGGTATAATCATGCCTGATGAAAGCCACTACCGAAAGTATTTTCCGTGAGCTGTTCGAAAGGTATCCGGCGCTTGGCCAGTGTCGTCAGGATGTCGCGGCGGCATTTGAAGTCCTCCTTTCCTCGTACAGGGCCGGAGGGAAGATGCTTGTGTGCGGGAACGGAGGAAGCGCGGCGGATGCGGAGCACATAGTCGGGGAACTGCTGAAGAAATTCAAGAAGCACAGGGATGTGCCGCCCGCAGTGGCGGCAAAGCTCCGCCCGGAGCTTGCGGAAATGCTTGAGGGGTCGCTGCCGGCGATATCGCTCGTTTCGATGGGCGGGATAATCACGGCTTTCGCGAACGATGTCGCGTGGGATGCTGCGTTCGCGCAACAGGTTCTTGGCCTCGGCCGGGCGGGGGATGCGCTGACTGCGCTTTCCACGAGCGGAAACAGCGAGAACTGCGTGGCGGCGGCGGAGGTCATGAAGGCGGTCGGCGGCAGGGCCGTCGCATTCACCGGAGCGCGGGAGTCGAGGCTGTCCGCAGTATGCGACGTGACGATCCGCGTGCCTGAGACGGAGACTTACAGGGTGCAGGAACTGCATCTGCCCGTCTACCATGCGCTTTGCGCAATGCTGGAGGAGGAACTGTTTTGAAGATATCCGCAGGGCTTGACATCGGCGGCACCAAGTGTGCGATCTCGACCGGAGAGTGTGCCGCAGATTCGATAAGGATACTTTCCCGCGAGGAGTTCCCCACGGCGGGGCTTTCCTGGCGGCAGGTCCTGGACGAGTTCGCAAGGCGCATCGAGGCGATTTCAAAATCTGGCGGCGATCGGGAGGTTTCCGCCATCGGCATAAGCTGCGGCGGGCCTCTCGACTCCCGTGCCGGAATCATCATGTCTCCGCCGAATCTCCCCGGTTGGGACGATGTGCGTATCGTCGATTTCTTCTCGGACCGCTTCAAGGTGCCGGTGCATCTGCAGAACGACGCGAACGCATGCGCCCTCGCCGAGTACCGCTTCGGAGCCGGACGCGGCACGAGGAACATGGTGTTCATGACGTTCGGCACGGGGCTCGGCGCAGGCATCGTGATAGACGGCAGGCTGTATTCGGGGACCAACGACAATGCGGGCGAGATAGGGCACATACGCCTTGCTCCTGCCGGTCCGTTGGGATACAACAAGGAGGGGAGCGCAGAGGGGTTCTGCTCCGGCGCGGGAATCGCCCGCCTTGCGAAGATCCGCAAGGGACTCGACCTTACCGCCAAGGAGATATTCGCGCGTGTCCGGGCGGGCGACCCGGATTGCACGGAAGTGTTCCGGGAGTCCGCCGAGAAGCTTGCGACGATACTTGCCTTCACGATAGACATCCTCAACCCGGAGGTCATTGCGCTTGGCGGCGTTTTCATGCGCAACGCCGACCTTTTCATGAAGGTAGTGGAGCCGATCCTGGAACGGGAGGCACTGCCGCTGGCCCGCAAGGTCTGCCGCATCGTCCCCGCCGGCCTCGGCGAATCCGTGGGCGACTATGCCGCGCTTGCCGTCGCAGGGATGGGACTATGAGACTTGCATTACTTCCGATATTGGCTGGATTCTTCGTGATGGGCTTCTGCGACATCATCGGGACGGTGATGAACCAGGTAAAGGCGGAATGCGGACTGTCGGATGTCACGGCCGGCTTCATGCCTTCAATGATCTTCATATGGTTCTTCCTGATATCGATACCGTCGGGAGTCCTATGCGGCAGGATAGGCCGCAAGAGGACAGTGCTGCTCTCGCTCTGGATAACCGCATTCGCCATGTCACTGCCCTTTGCCGCCAATGCCGAGAGGTTCTGGCTGTACTTCGTGTCGTTCGCGCTCCTTGGTATAGGGAACACGATGATCCAGGCCGCGCTTCCGGCGCTGATGAGCAATGTCGTCCCCGCCGACCAGCTTACGAGCCGGATATCGCTCGGCCAGTTCGTCAAGGCGATCTGCGCGGCGCTCACGCCCGTATTCGTGTATGTGACGGCGACGATGCTCGGCAACTGGAAGCTACTGTTTCCGCTGTACGGGGCGCTGACGGTGCTTGCCGCGTTGGCGCTTCTCTTCACGGACATCCCCGACGAGCGCAAGTCTGGGGAAGCCGCCGCAACCACGAGTTTCGGCAGCTGCCTGTCGATGCTGAGGCATCCGTACGTGCTTGCGATGACGATTGGCATACTGTTTTCGGTGGGGGCGGATGTCGGCTTCGCCGTCGCCATTCCAGAATACCTCAAGAACGTCTACAAGGTTGACCTGAACATGGCCGGGATGGGCCCCACCGTCTATTTCGTGGCCAAGACCATTGCGGCGATAGGCGGCGCGGCGCTTTTCGCAAAGGTCTCGGCGGCAAAGTGCTTTCCGTGGTGCATGGGGATCGGGATCGCCGCCACGGCCGGGATATTCTTCGCAGGCTCGCCAATCGCCTTCCTCGCGTGCGTATTCCTTGCGGCGCTGGCCACGGCGAACAGCTTCGGGATGTGCATGGGGCTGGCGCTTGACCGTGTGCCGGAAAAGGCCAACGAGATAGCGTCGCTCATGGTGATGGCCATCGTGGGAGGCGGCGTCGTCACGCCGCTCCTCGGCGTGGCCCAGAAGACTGTCGGGGCTGCGGGCATCGTGTGCGTCCTGCTGCTTTGCCTCGCATACCTGTTCTCGCTCGGCCTCTTTGCGGGAAAGCGGCATGTTTAGTATAATACACGCTCATTTCAACAAGAGGGTATAGATATGTCTGAGTTCAAGTTGACCGATCCGTTCGGAACGGCGCCGTCCAAGCCGCCGTTCGCCCAAAGCGTATCCACGGGCGTGCCGTGGCACAACCTGCCGATCACCCGCGAATACACCCTTGGGCAGCTTCTGGACCAGACCATTGCGCGTTGCGGCGAGAACGATGCGGTCGTGTACGCCGACCGCGATTTCAGGCTCACGTGGTTCGAGTTCGGCGAGGAGGTTGATCTGGTGGCCAAGGGGCTCATGGCCCTTGGCGTGAAGAAGGGCGAGAAGATCGCGCTTTGGGCGACGAACGTCCCTCACTGGGTTGTACTCATGTTCGCCGCCGCGAAGATCGGCGCCATCCTGCTCCCGCTCAACACTAACTACAAGCTGCACGAGATGGACTTCGCGCTCAAGCAGTCCGACACGGAGAACCTTTTCATCATAAACGGCTACCGCGACTGCGACTACGTGCAGGTCATAAACGAGCTTGTGCCGGAACTGAAGGAGCAGCCGCGTGGCGAGTTGAAGTGCGCCAAGTATCCGCATCTCCGTCGCGTGTTCTTCCTTGGAGGCGAAAAGCACCGGGGAATGTATTCCCTGAACGAGGTGAAGAGCCTCGCCTGCGAGACGTCCACGGCGGACTACCTCAGGCGCCAGTCGGAGTGCGACGTCAACGACGTGGTGAACATGCAGTACACGAGCGGCACGACGGGATTCCCCAAGGGCGTGCAGCTCACCCACCGCAACATCGCCAACGACGGCTTCTGGATCGGGGCGTGCCAGAACCTTTCCTGCCGCGACCGCGTGTGCATCCCGGTGCCGCTGTTCCACTGCTTCGGATGTGTGCTCGGCGTGATGAGCTGCGTGAACCACGGAGCCACGATGGTGTTCCTTGAGAAGTTCGATCCCGTGCAGGTGATGACGTCCATCGAGAAGGAGAAGTGCACCGCGACCTATGGGGTGCCTACGATGTACATCGCGATGCTCGACCATCCGCTGTTCAGCAGGTTCGACTTCCGCTCGCTCCGCACGGGCATAATGTCCGGCTCGGCGTGCCCCACCCACCGCATGCAGCAGGCGAACGACAAGATGTTCATGCGCGAGATCACCAACCCGTACGGGCTTACCGAGTCCGGCCCGGTGATGACGATGACGCGCTATTTCGAGACGTCGATCGAACGCAAATGCCAGACGATAGGCCAGGCCCTCCCCGGCGTCGAGGTCGCCATCATCGATCCCGAGTCGGGCGAGATCGCGCCGATCGGCCAGGATGGCGAGATCTGCTGCCGTGGCTTCAACACGATGAAGGGCTACTACAAGATGCCGGAGCAGACCGCGAAGTGCATAGACGGCAACGGATGGCTGCACTCCGGCGACATCGGCAGGATGGATGCCGACGGCTACTACTACATAACGGGACGCCTCAAGGATCTCATCATCCGCGGCGGCGAGAACATCTCGCCGAAGGAGGTCGAGGACTTCCTCGGGACGATGCCGGGCGTGAAGGACGTGGCGGTCGTGGGCTGCCCATCGAAGAAGTATGGCGAGCAGCCTGCCGCGTTCATAATCCCGTCGGACGGCGCGACGCTTTCCGGGCATGACGTGCAGGTGTTCTGCAAGGACAAGATCTCGTGGTTCAAGATCCCGAAGTACGTCCACTTCCTCGACATATTCCCGATGACCGCCTCGCAGAAGATACAGAAGTACAAGCTTCGCGAGATGGCCCACGAACTTTGGCCGGACGCCTGATCGCCGATCCATGTTCGAGGTGCTTTTTTCCGGTTGCAGAAGCGGGAAGTTCCCGCTTGAGTACGCCCGTGCGCACCATGGGGATCGGGTGACCGTGCATGCCTATGATGCGTATCAGGCGCGGAAGATCCGCGAGGACGTGGGATCCAAATCCAACGTGACCGTGGTATGCGCGCCTGAACTTCCCGCCGGCGCAAAGTATACCCATGCCTTCTACTGCGCGACATCGAAGCTTGTGAGCGCGGAGCTTGAGCTGGATACGCTGCAGGACATCCATCGCCATCTGTCGGAAGGGGCGACGCTTACGGCTGAAGGCGTAGATCCAAAGACGCTTGGCAAGCTTTTCGGCAAGGTGACGACCACCCGGGAGTCGCGGCGTTCTCCGGTGAAGTGCGTTTGCGTCAAGCGAGGGGAACTCGATCGCGTACGCACATTCGGCGCGGAGTTCGAGGCTTCCGTTCCTGGCGGGCCGAAGCTGAAGTTCATGTCGCTTCCGGGATGCTTCTGCCACCGCAGGGCGGATGAGGGTGGTCTTGCGCTTGCCGAGGTGGCGGCACGGGAGACGGATGCCGTTCCCGCGACAGATGAGCCATTCCCGATCCTCGATATCGGATGCGGGTGCGGCCTTGTGGGGTTTCTCGTCGCGGACGCATTCCGGCGCAAGGGAATGCCTCGGACGCGCCTTGCGCTCGTCGATTCACACACACGCGCCATTGCTGCGGCGAAAGCGAATGCGGCGGCGCTGTTTGGCGATGCCGAATGCCTGCTTTCGGATATCGGCCTGCCTGACGACCATCCCCATTTCGGAAAGTTCAGGCTTGCGCTCGCGAACCCTCCGTACTATGGAGACGGGCGCATAGCGGATCTCTTCGCCGACATCGCGAAAAGGTGCCTTGCGCCCGGTGGCGTGTGCTACATGGTCGCCAAGACGCCGGACATAATACGCGCCGCCTGCCAGCAGTCCTTTGGGACTGTCGAGACGATCAAGCGACGCAACTACACCGTGCTCAAGGCCGTGAAGGCCCTGTAAATGAGGCGGCATTGATCCTACGAGGCAGGGCGAGATCGGATATGCTTGCTATGGTCAAGGGCAGATTCATTGGTCTTGTGGCGGTTGCCATGATGAGCCTTTGCCTTCCGGGGGCCGATGGACTCAGGGTGGTCGTGAATGACGGCGCGTCTCACAGGGCGTACGAGCTTACGGACGCGGACGACGCCAAGGCGTATGTCGAGGCGTATGCGGTGAACGTGAGGTTCGACGGATCGTTCAAGGAACACGAGAAGGTTGCGCTGGAGACGGTGCGCCGCGAGGAGCCTGTGTTCGGGACGTGGTGGGCGGTGTTTCCGCCGCTTCTTGCGATCGCCCTCGCGCTGATCACAAAGGAGGTGTATTCGGCTCTCTTCCTCGGCATAGTCTCCGGAGGTGTGCTGTATGCGCTGAAGTCCGACGGCTTCTTCGGAATCCTTGAGACGGCGATTGGGCAGGTCTTCCAGAACGGCTTCATCGAGAAGGCTTCCGACAGCCACAATGTCGGCATACTTGTGTTTCTCGTTCTGCTCGGGGCATTGGTTGCGATGATGAACAAGACGGGAGCCTCGGCGGCGTTCGGACGCTGGGCGCGGCGGCGCGTGAAGTCCCGCGTAGGAGCACAGGTGTCCACCGTCATCCTGGGCGTAATGATCTTCGTGGACGACTACTTCAATTGCCTCACCGTCGGCTCGGTGATGCGTCCGATAACGCAGGCAAAGCGGGTCTCTGCGGCGAAACTGGCATACCTGATAGATGCGACCGCCGCCCCCATATGCATCATAGCCCCGATATCGAGTTGGGCGGCCGCCGTCGCGGGCTTCGCCGCCGGGGCTGGCGCGGAGAGCGGCTTCTCGCTCTTCGTACGGGCGATCCCGTACAACTTCTACGCGATCCTCACGATCCTTACGATAACTGCGCTTTCGCTCATGGACTTCGATTTCGGCCCGATGCGCCGCCAGGAGGAGATCGTCTCGTCCGGCGCACCGGATCCCGGGTCGCTTGGGCAGCCGATGTGCCCGTCTTCCGTGAATGCCCGTGGACGTGTGCTGGATCTCGTGGCGCCCATATCCGTGCTGATCGTCTCGTGCATCGTCGGGATGATATATTCCGGCGGGTTCTTCGCGGAGGGCGCTGCCCACCACGATTTTGTGGTCGCTTTCTCGAACTCGGATGCCTCCGTCGGACTAGTCCTCGGGTCTGCCGTATCCGTCGTGTTCTCCGTCGCCTTCTACATGTGCCGCCGAGTCATATCGTTCCGGGACTGCATGGATGCGTTCCCGGAAGGCTTCAAGGCCATGGTTCCCGCGATACTGATCCTGTGCTGCGCATGGACGCTGAAGGGCGTCACCGACGTGCTCGGGGCTAAGGTGTTCATCGCAGACCTCATAAACGGGCCTGCGGCGGCGCTGTTCGACTTCCTCCCGGCCATGATCTTCGTGATATCCATCGCCCTTGCGTTCTCGACCGGGACGAGCTGGGGTACGTTCGGGATCCTGATACCGATCGTACTTGCCGCGATTCCCGATGGCGACATGACGATCATTGCGGTGTCGGCCTGCATGGCGGGAGCCGTGTGCGGGGATCACTGCTCGCCGATATCCGATACCACGATCATGGCATCGGCGGGTGCCCAATGCAACCACATCGTGCACGTGAACACACAGCTCCCGTACGTGATGGTGGTTGCCGCAGTTTCGTTCGTCTCATACCTTGCGGCGCCGTTCGTCGGCACGGTGTGGATCGCGCTGCCGCTTGCGATGGGGCTGATGCTCGCCACGCTGTTCATCCTCAGGCTCATCCTCAAGGGCCGTAGGTGCGGTGGCACGGGGATTTGACAACAAAAAAAAAACTGCTATAATTGCCGCCATTTCAAGCCATAACGAATGAGAAAGGAATTGAAAATGAAAAAAGCAGGGAAGTTCGTGATGATTGTGGGCTTGACCGCTTCGATATTCGCACAGGCGAATCCTGCGCAACCTGAGGCCAAGGCGCTCTTGGTGAAAACACAGACGGCCATAACGTCCGCCAAGACCCTGCGTGTGACGATACGGGAAGAGGTCTCCGGCGTGAAGACCGAGACGAAGTTCGTGTCGAAGCAGAATGCGGAGGGTGTACTTTCGTTCCGTCAGGAGACACAGGCGATTATTCAAGGCAAGAAGCCCCAACCATTCATTCAGGTCATGGATCGGAACAAGCTCTACTTCTTCCCGACTGGATGTGGGCAAGTGGCTGTGAGGATGAAGTTCCTGGAGGAGAAGATGCCGGGCGGGCTCGTCGCCAACCTGTTCCTTCCGGGCGGGACGATCGAACTCCTTAAGGATGACGGAAAGGTCTGCTCCATCCGCTATGCCTGTACGCAGAATGAGATCGAGGAACTGTCGAAGGCGGTTAAGGAACAGCACGGGGCGCTCTACAGCAAGGATCTCGTGCCGGGCATTTTTGAATATCGCATCGACAAGGATTCGGCTACGCTTTCGGAACTGATCCTCTATTCCGAACGGGGGCGTCTTGTCAAGCGCGCTACTTTCCGCGATTGGAAGTTCGACGACAAGGTGGCCGATTCCAATTTCGTGGTGCCGCCGAAGTACAAGATGTACACGGCAAAGACCCGCAAGGATGGGGAGCGGATTCAGGCGGAGCTGCTGGCCGTCGCGCAGGCAAGGCAGAAATGAATCTGGTATGCGCGGTCTTTGCCTTTGCCAGTAGGCTCATCCTCAGGGCGCCGCGTCTGCGTCTGTGCCCGTGAGGATGAGCGTGGGTCCCGTCAGAATGAGACGGTCGCGTTGAATCCGCCCCAGACGAGCTGATCCTTGCCGTCGCCCATGTAGTCGAGCTTGCGGAGGGTGTGGGACGGAATCCAGGTGTAGTTCACCTGCGCACCGAGGGAGAGCCAGTCGGTTACGGCGTACGAGGCCGAAAGCCCGATCGTCGAATCGGTAAGCTCCGTGCCTACGCTCTCTTCCGTGACGTACTTGCACCAGGCGTTGTCGCCGAATCCGAGAGATGCGGATGGCGTGAGCGTCAAGACCTCGAAAAGCTCGAAGTCGTGCGAAAGCCCGAGCGTGAAATACACGGATGACGGGTCTTCGCCGTGTGCGGAATTGTAGTTCCAGTACGCGGCGGCGCTTGGTGTCACGTAATCGTTCTCGTATGCGATCGATGCGTAGAGATCCTGGTCGGAAGTCCCGTTGTTCTTCGGATACGTGTAGAAGATGTGGCCGACTTCCACGTCGAAGCCATACAGGTTGATGGCATACGCGAGCGTGTAGTCGATCTCCTGTATGCCGCAGGCCTGGCGGCTGTTGGTGAATGTGCCACGCTTGTGGGTGAGGTCATACGACTGCCACACGTTCAGGTAGAATTCGCCAAAGTCTCCCGTGTCGTAGCCGAGGGTTACTGATGGTTGCCACACTGGGTTCCCGTTACAGATTGTGCCGCGCCAGATGTAGTCGCTCAGCACGTCCATTGAGGCTTCCACGTAGACGCCGGCGGAATCGTCGCTTTCCTCCGCAACGGTGGCTTCAGTGGAATTTTCCTGTGCGCCGATGTGGAGCATGCAGGCCGATGCAGTTGCCGCCATGACGGCGAGTTTCATTGCATTCATTTTCGTAACCTTTGTTTGTTGCTTGTTGGTTGGTTTGCCCCCTTCCCGTGACACCACGGATAGGAATTGGGATGGAATTATATCAAAGTTTGGCGATTTGCGATTTTCGATTTACGATTGCATTTGGTTGATAGATGGTAGATGGTAGATGGTAGATGGTAGTTGGTAGATTTGTCCCCGGACACTGGTGTCGTGGCGACGACGCCTCGTCGTCGTGAATGTACGGGAGGGCCGCAATTCATTGCGTCCGCCACGAATGTGCAACGGGAGGGACGCGCTCGGCCCCTTGCGGCCCTGCGGGTTCGCTTCGCTCAGGCAACCCGACGCCTGCGGCGCGGGCGAATCCTGCGCGTCCGTTGCCCCGATGTCGTTTTCGGTCGAGCGGGAGCTCGACCCTCCCGTTGCCTATTTCCGTAGCGATGGCGCCCTCGCCATCGCATAGGGGAAAAGCGCCATACGGCACACGACGGCGAGGGCGCACCCCTCTTGCGACCGCTTGCGCGGCTCACTTCGTTCGGGGGATATGTCGCCACTATAGCGACCGCTTGCGCGGCTCACTTCGTTCGGGAGATATGTCGCCACGATACCAGTGTCCGGGGACAAATCTACCAACTACCAACTACCATCTACCAACTACCAACCAAATGCAATCGCAAATCGAAAAATCGTAAATCGAAAATTTGAATGGCGGCTGTTTCCAGCCGCCATTCAAAACCTGAAACCTATCCCCTAAAACCTACTTCTTCAGCCATATTTCGATGACGGGTATCTCGACTGCAGGCTTCTTCATCGGAAGGACGAAGAAGTCGCGAGAGCCGAGATCTCCGCTCTGCGAATGCTTGATTGCCGCACCCCAGCGGATCTTCAGCTCCGAGCCGTCGTGCAGGAACTGCGCATATTCGACCTTGTCGGCAAAGTCGAACGGCAAGGCGCCCATCGGGTAGTTGACGAGGTGGATGTACAGACGGCGCGTCTCTGGGTTGTATGTGAGGAGGGAGTCGACAGGGGTCTTGAACTCCTCCGGCGCGGCGGTGCAGCCGTAGATCGACCGGCTGTTGAAATGCATCCACTCGCCGATCGCGTCGAGGCGGGCGCAGGCGCGGTAGTCGAACTCGCCGCGCGCCGTCGGGCCGACGTTGAGGATGAGGTTGCCGCCGAAGGCGACGGAGTTTACCAGCAGCTCGATGAGCTGGTGCGGACTCTTCCACGTCTCCTCGTCGCGGTAGTAGCCCCACGAGCCGGAGAACGTCTGGCACGTCTCCCACGGCGCGTTCTTGCCGTCAACCTGCGGCCACTGGGTGACGCGGCACTGTTCGGGCGTGACGAAGTCCCAGCCGTCCTCGGTGTCCATGAGGTCGAGGCGGCTGTCGACGAGGATGCCGGGCTGGAGCGAGCGCGTGAGCTTCATGAGCTCGACCGACTCCCAGTGCTTCCAGTTCTTGCCGTACTTCGCCTTGACCGTGTAGTCGTACCAGATGATGTCGATCTTCCCGTAGTTCGAGAGGAGTTCCCTCACCTGCTCGTACATGCAGTCGCGGTAGCGGTTCCAGTCGCGGCCCGCGTTGACCTTCTCGTAGGACTCGTCGGTGAACCCGGCCTTTGGGCGGAGCGGATGCGTCTGGTCGATCAGGTAGTCGGGGTGGTGCCAGTCCTTGATCGAGAAGTAGAACCCCACGCGAAGCCCCTCCGCGCGCGCCGCATCTACGTATTCGCGCACGAGATCGCGCTTGAAGGCGGTGTTCGTGATCTTGTAGTCCGTTGTCTTCGTGTCCCACATGCAGAAGCCTTCGTGGTGCTTCGTAGTCAGGACCATGTATTTCATGCCGGCCTTCTTCGCGCGGCGCGCCCAGTCGCGCGCGTCGAAGAGGTCGGGGTTGAAGCGCGGCATGTATCTCTTTTCGTAGGTGTCGGGGGCGATGCGCTCATGCGACTGCACCCATTCGTGACGGCCCAGCACGGAGTAGAGCCCGAAGTGGATGAACATGCCGAAGCGGTCGTGCGTCCACCATGCGCGACGGGCGTCGCGCTGAGCCTCTGTTTCGCCGAATATGTTTTTCGGCGGCGTCGGACGGTCTTTGATCGCATCGAACGCTGACGCGGTTGAGATGGCGAGAATAAGGCCAAGCGCAGCTACGGATCGTGTGTTCCTTGTGTTCATCGTTAGTTGTCCTCTTGTTGGTTATTAGTGGCCGTATTTTACCACAACGAAGGCAGGTGATGTGAGGGAATACGATTTACGATTGCATTTAGTTGATAGTTGGTAGATGGTAGTTGGTAGATTTGTCCCCGGACACTGGTGTCGTGGCGACATATCCCCGAACGAAGTGAGCCGCGCAAGCGGTCGCAAGAGGGGTGCGCCCCGCCGTCGTGTGCCGTATGGTGCTTTTCCCCTATGCGATGGCGAGGGCGCCATCGCTACGGAAATCGGCAAATGAATCAATGCCTAAATGGCCCAATGCAATCGGAGATGCCACTACCCACTGCCAACTACCCACTGCCAACTACCAACTAAAATAGGCGAGACGCCTCAATCGCTTTCGTGGAAGGTGCCGTCGGCATGGAAATGGCCGGCCTTCTTCTCGCCGCCGCTCGGCAGGGCGAGCTTAAGCTCGTACGCGCCGTCGGTCACGACCTGATCGCCTTCGTGGATCCCCTTTACCGCGGTCCAGCCGCCACCTGACGCCAGCGGCTCGACTTCAGTCGCGACGAACGCATTCGGCTCATGGCCGTCCTTGACGAATACCGTAGGCGTGAGTCCGTTCAGTACGATTGCGTCGGACGGTACCGCAACATCGTCCGGACCGGTCGAATCCTTCACAGCTTCGGCCACGGCCCGTTCACCGCATCTGGCTTTCACCGGCGCGGAAGGGAATTCCACGTACAGCGGGACGTCGAATGCGTCGGCCTGGTAACCGTGGACGATCCGCCCCTCCATCCCGTTGCACATCGCCGGCGTGCCATCCTCCAGCGCGGCGGCTTCCGAAGGGCTGGCGAACACCTTAAGCCGCATGTCGCCGGGGCGTATGGTTGTGGCGATCACGTCCCCGGCGGATACCTGTGCGCCGTCTGCAACCTGTAGCGCCTCCACGATGCCATCCTCTTCCGCGAGGAACGTGACAGTGCCGTTTTCGGCCTTCCGTCCCGCCAGCATCGCGTCGCGTTCGGCGCGTTTCACGGCAAGCTGCGCGGCGAGCTCCGCGTTTGCGCCTCCCGCCGCAGAGTATGCGGCGAGGCGTTTCTCAAGCACGGCAATCTCCCGCTCGCGGGCGATCAGCTCCCCGGACCATACGGAGAACAGCGCATCTCCTCGGCTGATCTTCTGCAGGGGCCTGACCGCCATCCTGCACTTGCCTCCTATGGTCGTCGCGACTGCGCTTCTTGCTGTCGGGGCGAGCTCGAATCTCCCGGGAAGGGAGATCGTGGATGAGACTTTCCGTTTCCGGGCGGCAACCGTCCTGAGCCCCATCATCCTCTGTGCGCTTTCGGGGACCTTCACCTCGGCGCGCTCCCCGCGTCCGTGCCCATGTCCGTCATGATTATGTTCGTGTTCGCCGGGTTCGCTGGCGCCATGGCTGTGGCTGTGCCCGCCATGATCGTCGTGCTTCCCACTTGACCCGTGGTTCGCGTGTTCATGCCCATGCCCGTGCCCATGCTCGTGGTTGCAGGCGTTGTGCTTGCCGGCGAAGGCGATTGCCGCCGTGACGGCAAATGCAAGCGTGGCGATTGTTCTTGTCATGTTCGTGTTCCTTTCGAATGGTCAAAGCGTGCGTTTCAGTTCGTCAATGGCGGCCGCGAGTTCCATGTTGAACTCGATTTCCGCGAGCTGGGCGTCAAGCACGTCCTCAATGTACGCAAGGAGCGTCTGCCCGTCGATTTCGCCTGCCTGGTACAGCTTCACGCAGTCCTCCTCGTCTACGGCCTTCGGAGCGTCGTGCTTGAGTAGACGCACGATGTCCTGCCTGGCTGCGGCGGCGTTCAGGACTGTCTCGCGCCAGGCCTGTATCGCGCCGTCGCGCGTTTCGTCGCGCTCCGCAGTCGCTTCGGCGATGGCCTTGCGGTTCCTGTTCCAGATCGGGATGTCGATGCCTGCGACGATCCCGAGGCGGTCGGTGCCTTCTTCCCTGCTGTAGGCGGGACCGAACCTGAGGTCTGGATATTGGCGCCTTATCTCGGCCCGGAGCGCGGCTTCGCCGCCTTCGAGACGCGCCATGCGTTCCCTGACCTTTGGATGTTTCGTGAACTCCATGATCGGCGGCATTTCCGCGAGGGCCATCATGTCTGCCGCCTGAAGCGGCTTCTCGGCATAATCGTCGATCGCGATGGCGACGTTTGGCGCAAGGCCGAGCAGTCTCCTGAGCTCCGATTCTGCGGCATTGCCCTCCGCAACGGTTTCGCTCAGCTGATGCCTCCTTGCGTGCACGCGGCGATCCATGGCCGCGATGTCTGCGGCTGAAGCTTCCCCTGCCCGGGATAGACGCTTCATTGTCTCCGCCATCGCCTTGAGGCGTGGGCCGTCAAGGAATCTGCGTATGGCCTTTTCGCGGTTCTGCGCGGATTTCAGTTTGTGGAATGCGGCGCGGGCGTCCGCCGCGACGTCGTTCTCCGCCGCGACCGCCGCAAGGGCGTCCGCCTCGGCGTAGAGTTCCGCCGCCTTGGCGTCAAACGCGGGCGCGCCGGAAAGGGGAATGGCGAAAGACAGCGATGCGCCGCCGAGGAACGGGTTCTCCGAGGACTGGACGATCCTGTTGAGGTCGATGTCGAGGGACGGGTCGTTCCACCATCCGGTCTCTGCGGCTATCGCCTTGGAGTTCCTGCATTTCAGCCGCATGGCGTTAAGCTCGGCGTTGCCGATCCTGGCGAGAAGGGCGGCATCGTCCGCGCTTGCCAGATGGACGCTTCCAGTTGCCGATGTCCAGGCGGACGCCTCATGCCTCCAGTCCACAGGCGAGGCCTCGTACGTCTTGCATCCGGATGCGAAGGACAGCCCGATCATCGCGACGGCAGACGCGGCAATGCCGGCGGATCTCGAACGGCCGCCCGTCAGCACGATCTTCGCCGCGGCCGGCAGGACCGCGAGATTGAGGAATGTCGCGCCGAGTATCCCGCCGAACTGCACCAGCGCGAGCGGGGCGAGCAGCTCTCCGCCGGGCTTGTTCCCCGCCATGATTATCGGTACGAGCCCGATGACCGTGGTGAGCGACGTCATGAGGATCGGGACCATCCTCTCCGACGAGCCGTCCTCTATCGCCCGTTCGAGCGAATCCCCCGCGTCCATGCGTTCGCCGTAGCGATTCAGGAGGAGCAGTCCGTTGCGCAGCGTGAAGCCCGTGACGGTGATGAAGCCGACGAGCGACGACACCGAGAGGACGGGATGCGCGATCGCTACTGCGGCGATTCCGCCAACGAGCCCAAGCGGGATGTTGACGAGCGCAAGCGCGGTCGAGCGGAGGTCGCGAAGCGCGGCGAATACGAGGAGTCCGATCGCGGCGAGCAGGGCGACGCCAAGGACGGAAAGTCGGCGGGCGGCGCTTTCGCGGGCCTTGTAGCTTCCGTCGTAGTCTATGGAGCATCCGTATCTCTTTGCGACAGGATCGAGCTTTTCCCCGAGCGCGGCTATGAGGTCTCCGGTGTTCTCGTTTGCCGCCGGGTTGCAGGATATGAGCGCCTTGCGCCTCCCCCCTTCTCGGAGGAGCAGGTTGGACGCCATCTCCGGGACGACGCGCGCGACCTCGTCGAGGCGCACGTGGCGTCCCGTCTTTCCGGACAGGATCAGGGACTTGACGGCATCGGGGCCGGCGTTTTTGTCAATCCCCGACAGCCGAACGGTCACGGATCGGCGCGACAGCCCATTCCGCACTTCCCCGGCCTCGACGCCGTAAAACGCCGCCGACACCTGCTCGCCGGCGTCCTTGAGTGTCAGCCCGGCTTCCGAGAGAAGGTCGATGTCGTAGTCTATGCGGTATGTCTTCACCATCACTTCGCGGTTCGCCCTTACGTCTGCCGCGCCTTTCACGGTGGCGAGAGCCTTCTTTACGTCGGCGACGGCCGCGCGCAGGCGTTCTGGATCTTCCCCGTATATGTTGATGGCGATCTCGGATTCCGTGCCGGAGAGTATTGCGCTTATGCGGTGCGCGATGGGATACCCCACGAGGTGGCTCGTCCCGGGGATCGAGCCGAGTATGGCGCGGATTTCGTCGCGGATGCGGTTGGAGTCGGCCGATGCGTCGAGGCGCACCAGGAATTCTGAGCTTGAGACGGGCTCGGCATGCTGGTCGCGCTCCGCGCGTCCCGTCCGCCGTGTGACGTCAAGGACTCCATCGATCGACTTTATCGCGGAGATGCAGGATTCGGAGACGCGCTCCGTCTCGTCGAGGGAGGATCCGGGCGGCAGGGATAGCGACACGTTGAACGAGCCTTCATGGAAGGGCGGCAGGAAGCTTGACCCGAACGAGGTTGCCATCCAGAACGCCGCCGCGCACATGGCGATGGCGAGGAACACTATCGTGCGCGGAACCTTCAGGGTGAGGCGCACCATCGGACGGTATGCCGCCTTCAGCGCCCTTGTCGCCGCCGATTCGCCCGCGCTGCCCCTGGCCTTCTTCGGATCTTTCCACAGCAGCGACGCAAGCGAAGGGACGATTGTCACCGCCGCGATGAAGGACATCGAGAACACGATGAGGAAGGCAAGGCCCAAAGGACGGAAGAAGCGCCCTTCGAGGCCGGACAGCATAAGGAGCGGAATGAACACCAGCACGATTATCGCGGTGGAGAAAAGCACGCTTGGCAGGACTGACGAGGCCGCCTCGAGGATCACGGCCTGCCTGCTCTTGCGCAAGGTCGGCGGCAACGCGGAGTTCTCCCCGAGCCGCCTCCATGTCACTTCCGTGAATATGATGGCCGCGTCGACTATGTCGCCTGCGGCGACCGCGAACCCGCCGAGTGTCATCACGTTTACCCCGAGGTCGAATGCGGGGAAGCACAGTACGCCGAGCAGCACGGATAGCGGAATGGATACAAGCACTATCGCAAGCGTCCTGAAGCTGAGGAGCGTCAGCCCGAGTACCATCACCACGATGATCACGGCGTCGCGCAGGACATCCTTGCTTCCCTTTACCGAGAGTCCGATGAAGTCGTCCTGCCTGTAGGCTGTGCGGTGGATCTCGATGCCTTTGGACTTGACTTCGGCCTCGTAGGCATCCAGGACCTTGTCGAGCTGGGCGGTCAATTCCGGCGTATTCCCGCCCGGCGCCTTCTGGACGGACAGCACTACCGCGTCTTGTCCGTTGAACGAGGCGCTTCCGCGTCGTGGCGCCCCGGCCAGCGTGACATCCGCCACATCTCCGAGGCGCAGGCTTTCCCCAGGGGCGACCGGAAGCCTTTTCAGGGCCTCGATGTCGTCTGCGCGGGCGATCTGCCGCAGGGGGATCTCTTCGCCGGCGACGTGCGCGAGGTATCCTGCGCTCGAATACGTGCGGGAATCCTGTGCGGCGGCGATTACGTCGTTGACGGAGACGCCGTTTGCCGCAAGGCGGCGGGGATTGACCTCTATCCTGTATTCCGGAAGGCGCCCTCCTATCGCCACGACCTCGCCGATCCCCGGCACCGACAGCAGCCTGTTGCGCAGATCGAATTCGGCGGATTCCCGGAGCTCTGTCGCCGACACCGTGTTGGAGGGGGCCGTTAGCGCGAGGAGCATTATCTCCCCTGTCACGGAAACGATGGGGGCGAGCTCAGGATCCGCCTCCGCGGGAAGCGTCTCGCGTACACGCGACAGGCGCTCGAAGACGTCGAAGCGGGCGCGGGCGATGTCCGTGGCCCAGTCGAAGTCCACCCACACGAACGAGAGGCCGCCGCTGGAGCTGGAGCGAATCGTCGATACGCCGGGCACACCGTTTACGGCAGCCTCTATCGGAAGCGTGACGCGCTGCTCGACTTCTTCGGCCGTCAGTCCGCCGGCCTCCGTCTGGATCACCACACGCGGCACATGGATGTCGGGGAAGACATCCATTGGAAGGGATTCTGCCGTCCGCAGCCCAAGGAGGGCCAGTCCGAACATGATTGCGAGAATCAGCTTCGGATAGGACAATATGAGCTTGAATACGTGTTTCATGCCGCACATTGTAGAAAACTTTGGGTGAACGTGCAAAGAATGGGCGGCAAGATAACCAAATGGCAATCTTCGCGCAATGTTGGCGCATTTGCCCGCCCCTTATCTTACGGGAAGATTGCCATTTGGTTATCTTGTTCAAAATTCGTAGGCTTTTTTAGCGGAAAGGAATACAATGCCCCCGTAAAAGAAAATGTATCCACAGGGAGGTTGCAGATGAAGAAGTCAGCATTGATGATTGCGGCGGCGGTTTTCGCGGTTGCGATGTCTGCCGAGTGTGCGGTGGTCGAGTTCAGCGCCCGGCAGGATCGAGAGACCGTCGTTAATTGCTCGCGAGACCGCACCATGAAGCGGATGCACCAGCGGATGCGCCGGAATCGCGATCACGCAAGCGGTATCGACCGGGACAGGCGGCAGGATGCGAAGCCTGTGTCTCCAAGGGATAGCCAGACGGCGCAAGCAAAAGCGGAAGTTTTGCTTGCGTTCCCCGTTGTTTTTTGATACCTTACGAATCCTCTTGCCCAAAGACGGGAAGAGCGCGGCTGAAAACCGCGATTGACTACAAACAAGAAAAGTATAAAAAATGGCTATTCGCAAACCCGCTGAGGCAAGTGAGAAGTCCGCTGCCATGGCGGAGCTCCTTGCCGGGACAGGCAAGGAATCCACGTTCAAATCTGGTTCTATCGTGGAAGGGACCGTATCCGCAGTCAAGGGCGACACCGTATTCACCGACATTGGCTACAAGTCTGAAGGTGAAGTGAGCCTTGATGAGTTCTCCGATCCCGCCGAGGCGGTTCCGGGTCACAAGTTCAACGTGATGATCATCGCCCTTGAGGATGATCGCACTGGAATGCTCAAGCTCTCCAAGCGCAGCGCCGACGCGCAGATCCGCTGGAAGATGGTTCAGGAGCGTTATGTCGAGGGATGTGTCGTCAAGGGCACGATCCGCTCCAAGGTCAATGGCGGCCTCATCGTGGATGTCGATGGCGTGGAGGCGTTCCTCCCCGGTTCGCAGCTTGATGTCGTGCCGATTCGCGACCTCGCCCCGTACATTGGGCAGACGTATGACTTTAAGGTAATCAAGATTTCCTCCGAGCGCCGCAACGTCATCATCTCCCGCCGCGAGCTTATCGAGGGCACGATGGCCGAGAAGAAGGCGGAGCTGCTCTCCTCCCTCGCGAAGGGCGAGATCCGCAAGGGCAAGGTCAAGAACATCACCGATTTCGGCGCGTTCATCGATCTTGACGGCATTGACGGCCTGCTGCACATCACCGACATGAGCTGGGGCCGCATCAAGCATCCGTCCGAGCTGCTCAAGGTCGGCCAGGAGCTTGACGTCATGGTGCTTGACGTCGATCAGGATCGCGAGCGCATTTCGCTCGGCCTCCGTCAGCTTTCCGAGAATCCGTGGGATACGATCGCCGAGCAGTTCCCGAAGGGGACGCATGTCAAGGGCAAGGTCGTCAACCTGGCGGCATACGGTGCGTTCGTCGAGATTGCGCCCAACATCGAAGGTCTCGTCCACATCAGCGAGTTCAGCTGGACGAAGCGCGTTGCCCGCGCGAGCGACATGCTCAACATCGGCGACGAGGTTGAGGTGGAGATCCTCGAGGTCAACGCCAAGGAGCAGAAGATTTCCCTCGGTCTCAAGCAGTGCATGTCCAATCCGTGGGATACGGTCAAGGAGCGCTATCCGGTCGGTACGCGCGTCAAGGGCAAGGTCCGCAACTTCACGACCTATGGCGCGTTCGTCGAGCTGGAAGAGGGTATCGACGGCATGATCCACGTGAGCGACATGAGCTGGACTCGCAAGATCAACCATCCGTCGGAGTGCCTTGAGAAAGGCAAGGAGGTCGAGGCGATCGTCCTTGAGGTCAATCCTCAGGAGCAGCGCATCTCCCTTGGCCTGAAGCAGGCTTCGCAGGATCCTTGGTCCGAAATCGCCTCCAAGTACAAGGTCGGCCAGCTCGTCAAGGGCAAGGTCTCCAAGATCGCGTCCTTCGGTGCGTTCATCGAGCTTGAGGATGGCGTCGACGGCCTTGTGCACATCTCGCAGATCTCCGATGATCGCGTCGAGAAGGTTAAGGATGTCCTTCAGGTCGGCCAGGAGGTTGAGGCCCGCGTGGTCAAGGTTGACCGCAACGAGCGCCGCATCGGCCTTTCGATCCGCGCGGTGAACATGACCGAGGATGAGGTGAAGGCCCTCTCCGCCGAAGCAGATGCGGAATCCGCTGACGGTTCCGCTGCGGCGGCTGGAAGCGAGTCGTTCGGCGGCCTTGGCGCAGCGTTCGACGAGGCGTTCCAGAATGTCGAATGGCAGCCTGGCGAAGCAAACTGAGAAACCTATTTAAGGAGTAAAGAAAATGGCCAGAGTATGTGAAATGTGCGGCAAGAAGCCCGTAGCCGGGCGCTCGATTGTGCGTAAGGGTTCGCCCAAGTACAAAGGCGGCATCGGCTTGCACACGACAGGCATTTCGAAGCGTCGTTTCCTCCCGAACCTGCATGATGTGCGGGTCTCGGACGGGAAGGGCAACACGAAGCGCATGTGCCTGTGCGCCAAGTGCATCAAGAGCGGCAAGGTCGCAAAGGCCTAGGCCGGATCAGAGAATGTCGCCCTGCGGGGCGGCAGTCCCGCCGGGCGGACGCGTTTGCGCGACCGCCCGCGCTTTTGTAAAGGGGTGCAGTTTTCTTATCGGCGAGGTTTCCCATGGGCAAGGCGTTTAACATAAGGCATTTCAGTAATGCTTCGGACTACACGAAGAACTTTGTCGTCCAGAGTGAGATCGACAGGTACCTGCCGGGCGGCAAGCACTTCATAGACGAGGATCTAATAAACCGTACTCTTGCGGCGGCGGATGCCACGCCGGTCGATCCGGCTCGCATACGCGAGATAATCGCGAAGTCGGAGTCCACCTGCGAAACTCTTGACGTCGCCGACACCGCCGCGCTCATGCGCGTCACGGATCGCGACCTTTTCGAGGAGATGAGGGCGGCGGCAGACCGCATCAAGCACAAGGTCTACGACAACCGGATCGTCATGTTCGCGCCGCTGTACATGTCCAACCTTTGCGTGAACGGATGCCGGTATTGCGGTTTCCGCAACGGCAACGACCTGCAGAAGCGGCGGGTGCTTACGATGGACGAGCTGAAGCAGGAGGTGGACGTGCTTGCCGGGCGCATAGGGCACAAGCGCATAATCGCTGTGTACGGCGAGCACCCGGAGACGTCCACCGACTACATCGCCGAGACCATCCGCACCTGCTATGGGCGGCAGGTGAAGGCGCCGAAGACGGGTGCGCCCGTCGGCATCCGGAGGGTGAACGTGAATGCGGCGCCTCTGCCTGTGGAGGATCTCAAGGTCCTTCATGAGGTCGGCATCGGCACGTTCCAGGTCTTCCAGGAGACTTACAACAGGAAGCTGTATGAGTCCATGCATCCGGCATGGAGCGTGAAGGGAAATTACGACTGGCGCACGACGTGCTTCCACCGCTGCATGGAGGCTGGCGTGGACGATGTCGGCTTCGGCGTTCTGTACGGGCTGTGCGACTGGCGCTTCGAGGTGCTTGCCACGATCCTCCATGCGCGCGATCTCGAACGGTGGTTCAACATAGGGCCGCACACGATTTCATTCCCGCGCCTTGAGCCGGCAAGCGGAACCCGCGTCCCCGAGGAATCCCCGTGGCTCATCGATGACGACACGTTCGCCCGGATTCTCGTGATAATGCGTCTTTCTGTGCCGTACACCGGCATGATCGTGACGGCAAGGGAGCGGCCGGAGTCGCGCAACCGCGTGCTGGACCATGGAATGACGCAGCTTGACTGCTCGTCCAACATCGCGATAAAGGGATACAGCGATTTCTCCGACGAGGCCCATCAGGAGAAGGCCCGCCAGCAGTTCATGCTTGGCGACAACCGATCCATCGAGACGATGGTCCGCTACCTTGCCGAACGTGGCGTGATCACAAGCTTCTGCACCGCAGGATACCGTTGCGGACGTACGGGAGGGTGCATCATGGACGCGCTCAAGACGGGCCGGGAGGGCAAGTTCTGCAAGATCAATGCGGTGCTGACTTTCCGCGAGTGGCTGGACGATTTCGCGAAGGATCCCGAGACGATCCGCATAGGCAACGAACTCATAGAGAAGGAACTGCGCGGCATAGAGGCGTGGGTGCCGAAGTTCTATCCGCAGGTGAAGAGGCAGTATGACGCAACCTGCGCGGGATCCCGCGACCTCTTTTTCTGATGGAGGCTCCCAATGATGCGATTGATCAACACGCTAATGTTTGCCGCCGTGGCGTTTGCCGCAAGCGGGTTCAGGCCGTATGGCACGAACGACCTCGTGAATCTTACGGTGCCCGCGAAGTACAGATCCGAAAGGGGCGGCATCCTGAACTACAGGATATTCGTCCCGGACATACCACAGTCTGCGACGAACGGAGTCCCGCTCATCCTGTTCCTGCATGGTTCAGGAGAGTGCGGCACCAACAACGTGTCTCAGCTGATCCATGGCGTTGGCGGCCTCGTGTGGTGGAGCCGGAACAGGATGCCCGCAATCGTTGTAGCCCCGCAATCGCCTCCAATGACGGCCTGGAGCCCTGTGTTCTTCACCCTGCGGGATGCAAGGATGCCATATCCCGCGCCTCCGATGATCAAGCTCGTAAAAGGGATGCTTGACGAACTGTGCGAAAGGTATCCGGTGGATGCCGATCGCATCATGGTCACCGGAATATCGCTCGGCGGCTACGGGACGTGGGACCTGGTGTCGCGATATCCGGGCCATTTCGCCGGAGCGATGCCCGTGTGCGGCGCAGGCGATCCCGGCGCCGCCGAGGCGGCGGCAAGGACTTCGCTTTGGATATTCCATGGCGAGAGGGATGGCAATGTGCCGAACAAGATGGATCGGACGATGGTGAGCCGCCTTTGGGAACTTGACGCCGCCGTGAGATACATGGAATATCCGGACGCCGGACATGGCATATGGGGACGGGTCTATTCCGATGACGCGGTAATGAAATGGCTTTTCTCGCGCCGCCGAGCAAAAGATAAAAACATTAAAAAACCACTTGCATCCACTTGGGCGAAATGATATATTACACATCTGTTTTCACGACACCACAGAGTGCGAGCTTAACTCAGTTGGTAGAGTGCCACCTTGCCAAGGTGGTTGTCGAGGGTTCGAGTCCCTTAGCTCGCTC
>CAKULV010000022.1 GCA_934667425.1 uncultured Kiritimatiellota bacterium
TTGCGCCCTTCGACGCGCAATAGGCCGTGCGGTTGCGGATCGCGCGCATCGCCGTATTGGACGACAGGAAGACGACCATGCCGCGGTACGGGCCGCCGACTTCGTAGGGCCGCTTCATGAAGAAGCGGTTGCACGCCGCCTGCGTGACCTGGAAGCCGCCCTTCACGTTCGTGTTCATGACCTTCAGTATCGCCTCCGGGTCCATCTCCAGCGGGCCGCCGAGGTCCAGCCCCTGGTCTGCCGCGTTGTTCACGAGGATGTCGAGCGTTCCCGCCTCCCGTTCGACGCGATCCATGAGCGCATCAACCTGCGCCCTGTCGCCCACGTCGCACGCCTGCGCCGTCACGCCCGCGACGCCCATCGCCGCCAGCGCCTCCGCGCCACGCGCCGTCGATGACTCCGACGACCCGCACATGAATACGCGCGCCCCCTCGTCCGCAAACTTCTTCACGAGCCATAGCCCCGTGTTGCGGTTCCCGCCCGTCACCAGCACAACCTTGCCCTTGAACCTGTTCATTTGAGATTTCCTGCTGTCGCCTTTCCTTTTTGGAAGCGCATGATATAACAGAGTCCCACCCTGGCAAGGCTCGTTTGCGCAAAAAATTAACGGCTCATTTGCGTAATTCGCGTTCGCCACGCTCGACCTGGCGGACGTCGCTGGCCGAGGGACATTGAAACGTCCTACGGGATTGTGATATAATTCACACATAGATTATGCGCGGGGATATAATACTTGGAGGAATAATGTTCTATGAGGTTCCTTGATAGACAAGAGGAGATGCGGCGGCTGATGCGGTTGCATACGGAAGGGCGTGGCGGCTTCGTCGCGCTCTGGGGGCGTCGCCGCATCGGGAAAAGCGAACTTCTGAAAGAATGGTGCAAAGCGACAGGTGGCCTTTATGCGGTTGCCGATCGATCGTTGCCGGCTGTCCAGCGTCAGGATTACGCACAGGTTGTCGAGAGCCGGTTTGCAGGTTTCGCCGCTGTCACGTACCCGACGTGGAAGTCTCTCTTTGATGAGCTGGGGCGTCGTGCTGCCGCCGATGGATGGCACGGTCCGGTCGCCTTCGACGAATTCCCCTATTGGATGGAAGCCGACGAGACAATCGCATCCGTCCTGCAGAACTGGATTGACGGGGAAAAGTCCAGAGGCGGGCTTCTGGTCGCGATTGCCGGGTCAAGTCAGCACATGATGCAGGGCGTCGTCATAGACCACGATTCCCCACTCTACGGGCGTTGTGACGAGCGAATCCGGCTGTCGCCGCTGGCGATCGGGTTCATCCGCGAAGGGTTGCGGCTCCGTGATCCGCTGGATGTCGTGCGAGCGTATTCCGTTTGGGGCGGCATTCCGCGGTATTGGGTTGCGGCCGAACGCTATGGTCGTGACCTTGACGAGGCCCTCGACGAACAGGCGTTGGATCCGCTTGGCCTTTTCCACGAGGAGCCGGCGACGATTCTCCAGAGCGAGATTCCGACGGCAATCAGCCTGAAGCCCTATCTCGACGTCATCGGTTCGGGCGCACGGCGCGTCAGCGAAATTGCCGGACGCCTTGGACTTGCGGCCACGGCGTTGTCGAAACCGCTTTCTCGACTGATCGACCTCGGACTGATTTCCCGCGAAACGCCCTACGGCGAAAGCGAGAAGAGTTCAAAGAAGTCTCTTTATCGCGTGAGCGATCCGTTCTGTCGATTCTGGTTCAGGGTCATGGCCTCTCGGCGTAGCGTTTTCGACAGCGCACCGGCATCTGTTCGCAAGTCCGTCTGGCGTACGCAGTCAAATGCGCTGTTCGCCGAGGCGTGGGAGGACTTGGCGCGGGGGTTCGTCGTCCGCTCGCCGCAGTTGGCGGCTCTTGCGGGCGCGAACGACTACTGGCGTCCTGCGGGACGTTGGTGGCAGGGTTCGGCGCACGAGCTGGATGTCGTTTCCGTTAGCGGTTCTGGAACGCGGACGCTCGTGGGCGAAGCGAAGTGGTCGGATCGCGCCTTTTCACGGCAAGAGGCCGAATCTCTCGTCCGGGCGTTTGAGGGAATCCCTGTCCCAGACAAGTTTCCTCAGGATGTTCGGCGCGTGCTTTTCCTCTCGTCCGTCACATCTGGTGTTCCGTCCGTAATCGGTGAAACGCTGATTCTCACGGCTGAGGACATCGTCTCGTCCTCTCGTCCGTGAAGACACGGAGAGGGTGAAGAATGTGTGACCACGAATCTACACGAATCGAAATCCGTGAAATCCGTGCCAATCCGCGGACAAAGTTCCAACAGGCGGCGAAGGAACAGGTTCTACAGCCCTGATCAAAGGTTCGTCTACGCAAGGACTTTCGGCTCTTTTGCGCAACGACGCCGGAAATGCTATATTGCCCGCAATGAAGACGATACTCTACGTCAAGTTCAGCGAACGGCCACCCTCCGTCCAGAAATGCGCCGGCTTCTCGCGTGGTGCGCGGGCCCACGGCTGGCGAGTGCAGACCGTCACGCTGCCTGCCGACCGGACGCCCGACCTCAGGCGTCTCGTCGATTTCTGGAAGGCGGACGGCTTCGTCTTCGACAGTGGCGGAACCACGAATCTGCCAGACGTGCGGACCCTCGGGCATCTGCCGTCCGCATTCCTCACGTGCCGCCCCGCCTCCGAAGAAAGGCGCTTCACGGTCTGCGAAAATCTGCGCGGCACGGCGGAGGCGGCGGCACGAGAGCTCCTGCAGCTCGGCTATCGGCGCTTCGCCTTCGTGCATTTCCCGCGTCCACGCTACTGGTCGGATGAACGCGCCCGTCATTTCCGGGACATAATCCGCCTGAACGGCGGCACTTGCGCCGAGTTCGCCCCGGACGACAAGGCCAATCTGCTTACATGGAACCGGAGACTGCGACGATGGCTGCGCGACCTGCCGCGTCCCTGCGGCATCTTCGCCGCAAACGACGAAGTCTCAAACCATGTGCGCGGCATCTGCGCAACAGAGGGCATTGGCATCCCGGACGAGATCGCGCTCGTCGGAGTCGACAACGACGAATCAATCTGCACGAGCGTCAATCCGCATCTCTCCAGCGTGCTGGCGGACAACGAGCAGATGGGATTTCTCGCCGCACACCTGATAGCCGAGCAGTTCAGGGATCCACACCCCCAGCCCGAAGCCAGCGTCGTGCAGCCGCTGATGGTTGTCCGGCGAGAATCGACGCGGCTGCGCCAGTGCTTCGACGGCAGAATCCAGCAGGCCGTCAGGCTCATTCGGGAGAAGGCCTGCGAGGGTCTGCGGGCCCGCGACGTCCTTAAGATGCTAAATGGAGCCCGAAGGACTGCCGAGCTAAGTTTTCGAAAGGCGACCGGGCGGTCCATTCTGGACGAGATTCAGCGCGTACGCCTCGAACGGGCCTGTGAACTTCTCAGTGACCGATCCCGTCCCATAAAGGTAGTCGCCAACCTATGCGGATACGCCTCGGAATCCGCTTTCCGCAAAGTCTACCGCGCCCGATTCGGCGCATCGCCACGGCAGACACAAGCCACGGACTGCCACGAATCGGCCTGCATGGAGAATTCGTGACAATCCGCAGGCAATCTCCACTTACAGCTCCTTGATCTTCAGGTTGCGGAATGAGACCGTGGAGTCGGAGTGATCCTGCAAAAGGATGCGCCCTTCGGGGATCTCGCCCCACTTGTTGCCGTCTGTCCCCCACGTCGCGTACTTCGATTCCGCGACCGCCTTGCGGAACGCCTCGGAACCGCGCTCGTACTCCAGCACCTTCTTGCCGTTCAGCCAATGCTCCACATGTTGCCCCTTCGAGACGATCATGCCCGTGTTCCATTCGCCGATCCCGTTGCAGACACGCTCGGCATTGGCGGGGATGAGATCGTAGAGGGAGGCGACGCGGCGGTTGCCGTCCTCGCCCTTGTTCCAGTCCGGATGCCCCTTGTCGAGAATCTGGTATTCCTCGCAGGTGCCCCTGTTCCTGGTCTCGTCATAGAAGTACTTCACGCCGGAATTCGCGCTGTCCGTAAGGCGGAAGTCGAACTTGAACATGAAATCCCTGAACTTCCTGACCGTGCAGATGTCGCCGCCGCCGCCAAGCTTCTCATCCTCCGGCGGGAGGTCGATCCACTTTCCGTTCGAGATGCCCTTGCGCGGAAGGACGGTCAGCACGCCCTTGCGCATCTGCCAGCCATGGTCGGGGAACTCCTTGCACTTCGTCTTCACGCCTACCCACCCGGCGGATGTCTTGCCGTCCCACAGAAGCTGCCAGCCATCTGCCTTCTCCTTTTCGGACAGCGTATTGGGAGCCTGCTCCGGCTCGCAGAACGTACAGCAACCCGCAACTGCGGCGAGAACGCCAAAGACCATAATTCTATTCATTTGATCGACTACCTTTCCTTTTGAAACGCCGGAGATTATACCACATTTGACGATATCCAAACCTCGGATTTCGCCACACTTGGCTTTGCGCCTAAAGCGACCGCATTGCCGCCTCGAAGGACGATAGGAACTCGTCCGCATCAGACTGGCTGTGCGCGGCGGAGACGAAGTTGCATTCGAACTGCGAAGGGGCAATGTATATGCCCCTGTCGTAAAGCCCGTGGAAAACCTTGGCGTAAAGCTCGGTGTCGCATTGCCTGGCGGATTCGAGATCCGTGACCGGCCCGGCCGAGCAGAATATCGTGAACACGCCGCCGAAGCGGGCCGTGTGCAACGGCACTCCGAACCGCCTCGCAAGGCCATCGACGCCGTCCGCAAGCCCTTCACAGATGCCGGACATCGTTCCGTAGGGATCGTCCCGCTCCAGGATTTCGAGCGTCTTGAGTCCTGCGGCCACGGCCAACGGATTCCCCGCGAGCGTTCCGGCCTGGTACACCGACCCGTCCGGCGCAAACAAGTCCAGAAGCTCCGCGCGCCCGCCCACCGCCGCGAGCGGCAATCCGCCGCCAACGACCTTTCCCAACGTGACGATATCCGGCGTCACGGCGGCATACCTTGCGGAATACGTGGACAGGGCAAAGCGAAACCCGTCTATCACCTCATCGCAGATGAGCAGCGCTCCGGCGTTGGCCGTCAAGTCGCGCAAGCCCTTCAGGAAGCCATCCGTCGGCGGAACAAGCCCCATGTTTCCGGCCGCTGGCTCCACTATAACCGCCGCGACCTCGCCACCCCTCCTTGCGAAGAAGTCTTTCGCGGACGCGATGTCGTTGTAAGGCAGGGATGCCGTGTGCCGGGCGAAATCCCCGGGCACTCCCGCAGACGACGACGTGCCGCCGATGCCCGCCGTAAGCACTCCGCTTCCGGCCTTGACGAGCATGGAATCGGAATGCCCATGGTAGCAGCCGTCGAACTTGACTACGAGGTCGCGTCCTGTCGCTCCACGCGCAAGCCTTATGGCGCTCATCACCGCTTCCGTCCCGGAATTGACGGCCCGGACCTTCTCCATGCCCGGAACGAGCGAACAGAGCCGCTCGGCGAACCGCACCTCGTTCTCTGTCACTATCCCGAACGTAGTCCCCAGCGCCACCTGCTTCGACAAAGCCTCCGAAAGTTCGGGATTCGCGTGCCCAAGGATCATCGCCCCCCAGCTGCAGCAGTAGTCCGTGTACGCCCTGCCTTCGGACGAAAAGACCTTCTGGCCTTTCCCGCCACGCAGGACAAGTGGAGTCCCGCCGACCCCGTTGAAGGCCCGCACGGGGGAATTCACGCCACCTGGGGTCACCTTCTTCGCCCTCTCAAACCACGCCGCGTTACCATCACTTGAATCCATGGCCTGCCTCCTCCATTGCATTCATCTCCGCGTCTATAACGTCATCGGCGCGCGCAATTGCCGCGTCTACCGCACCGGTCTCCGTACGGCGCCAGTCCTTTAGCGCATCAAGCGAGACCGCACCCACCTCGGGGGAGCAGTTGGGCGGCATGCCCAGATCGAGCACGAGCCGTCCCGGGACATTGTCCACGACCAATGGTGCGGATGCCGACAACGCGCAGACAAGCGCGTCGCATGCCGGTATCTCGTCCCCGTGGTGTATCACCGCAACGTCGCTCCCGCGCAGCAGGTTCGCCACGGATGTGCCGAGCGTTCCCGATCCAAGCACCACGATCCTGGACGAGCGCAAGTCGATCCGCGACGCAAGGTAGTCGACGGCCGTCGCCTCGATCTCCTTCACGTCCAGCATGTCTTCGGTGGCATGGCGCACGGCCTTGGATACGCGCAGGACCTCATCGAACACGCCCTTCAGCCTTCCGCTCATGGTGCCTGCCGAAATGGCCTCGTCCAGCGCATCCTTGACCTGCCTCACTATGTGGAACTCCCCGGCCCATGCAGACTCGAGACCGGCGGACACCTTCACGAGATGGCGAAACGCATCCGACTCCCCAAGGACGAAGAACTCGTCGCTCCGCAAATCCCCAAATCCCATTATGCGTCTCACCATCGCGACATCCACATCGCCGTCAATGACGGCCTCCACGCGGGTGCACGTGTTCAGCACGACCACGCCCTCTACGCCCTTCAGCCCAAGGATGAAGCGCGACATTGACCGCCTATCCCCGGAAAGCGCATGGCATCCGGCGCGGCGATCGGACGCAAGCAGCCTGTCATCGGTGCCAACTACGGTGAGCCGTCCCGCCCCCCTGGACTTCAGGAACTGTCCGATCGACTGCCTAATGGCCTTTGCGCTTGAACACGAGGCGCCATTCGTCGAAACAGCCACGGTAGCGCCGCCGTAGCGCGTAACCGCAGGCGTGACAAAATCCCCGTTCGCCCAATTCATGTCCGCACAGCAGCAAGGCACCCCGACCATGCGGGCCGCATCCAGGATGCGCCTGTTCACATGCTTGTCGCTTGTGCAGGCGAACACAACCATCTTGCCGACGCAATCCCCGTCGGAGAACTCCCTTCCGACAAACGATATGCCGTCCCTCTCGAGACTTTCGCAGTCTGGGGATACTACGACAACGCCGACGCCGCAATCGGCGAGGAATCCAGCCTTTCGCCGCCCCACCTTGCCGTACCCGACGACAAGCGCAGGGCGTCCATCGGCGACAAGATTTACCGGCACGGTATGTATCGAAGGCCTCATGCCCCAGCGCCGCGCAAGCGGTCAGCGGACTCCATTCCAGGCGGCGAAACGCATTTCGGCCAGCTTGCGGTACTTTGCGCCAACGCCGCCGTTGACAAACGGGTCGATCGTAATGCCTCCGCGAGCCGAGAACTTCCCGACAACCTCGATGTACTTTGGCTTCATGAGGGCCACAAGATCCTGATACACGACATTGACGGTATCCTCGTGGAACCCTCCGTGGTTGCGGAAACCGAAGAGATACAGCTTCAGCGACTTGGATTCCACAAGGCACTTTGCGGGTATGTAGCGAATGGTGAGCGTCGCGAAGTCAGGCTGGCCCGTCTTCGGGCACAGCGTGGTGAATTCGGGGCACGTGAACGTGACCCAGTAGTCCCGTTCTGGATGGGCGTTCGGGAACGACTCCAGAACATCCGGAGAATAGGCGGTGGGTACCGCGGAACCTGAACCGAGCGATTTTAGTGTCTCAAGACCGGGACGCATGATTTGTTGATACCTTCCATGTCGACTTCTTGCCGCCACCATACATCTGTGCGACGGCTGTGTATTATACCAAAACCCGGCTTGCCCCGTCATTCGTAGCGGAACGTCCAGAACTGCCACTTGAGCCGCCTGGTGATCCATTCATCCTTGAACTCCGGCGTATATAGCCACGTGCCGGCGAAGCTCTTGCAAGCAGCAAGCTTTGGCAGGTAGGTTGCGATTTCGCCAAGCTGATCTCTTGGCTCAACGGTAATCTCGTCCGCACCGGTCTCAATCGCCTCAAGCGCGGCAAAAAGGAAATCCGCAGGGCCGATCATCGTACCGCCGACGGATATCTCAGGAGGCACGAAATCCGAAAGGTCGAGGCTTCCGGCGGCCTGCCTTAGATCGGCGGAGCGAACCTTGGTGCGAGAGGCTACGCCCTTCGGCTCGAACAGGAAACCGTAGGCCTTGCCCGGCATGAACGACTCTTCCCCGCGCAGGAACGACACCGCAGCCTGATAGGCATCGGCGATGGACCATTCGCCCGGGGTGCGTATTGGGCCGAAGCTCTTGCGGAGCGCCGAACGGATGGCGGGCACATCCGCCTTGCAAATCCCGCGCCTTGGACGCTGCTCCGCGTATAGCCGCTCGCAATCCGTGACCTCGAAGCGCGGGTCGCTCTTGAGCCTCTGCACTAATTCGCGAAAACGCCTGTAGGAAATCTCCGTATCCTGCGGGTCGCGGGCCTCTGCATAGGGCCACTTGCCGAACTCATGGTTGTTGCCGCCCTTCATGCAGAAGTCCCAATGCCTGCGGCACACCGCCATGTGCGGATGCATGTAGAGCGTTGCGACCTTCTGCTTCGCGAGAACGGCGAGTTCCTTGTCCACATCGCGCATCCCAATGTAGTTCGGGATGAAGCACTCAAGGGGCAGATTGTAGGCGTAGTTCAGGTGTCGCTGGTTGCAGTACCAGATGTCGCCGCACTTCGTGACATCCTCATACACCCCCGTGCCGCCGCCGAAGAACGGGATTCCGAGATCCGCGTAAAGGTAAAGCGCCACGATGGTGTTCCCATTCCCGGGAAGCACCGAACACCACATCTTCTCGGCTCCAGTCGCCGCCTCAAGCATGCCTATCGCCCTGCACTCCTCATTCATGGCATGCTCGCGGGCCTTGGCGTAGTCCTCAATGTCGGTGGATTCCGTGATGTTCGGGTGAAGCGAGTGGTAGAGGGTCTGGGTGCCGATCAGATGATGCTTCAGGGCGTCCAGCACGTCGAAGCGCCGCCAATCGACAAGCTTCTTGCCGAGGTATCCAATCATCGCGAACTGGCCGCGCACGCCCTCGTCCCTAAGTATGTTTGCGATGTCGCGTATCGCGTCCGCACTGCGCGGCTGTATGAAATCCTCCGTGTCGAAGAAGAACACCACCTTCGTCTTGCCTTCGGCGGCATTGGACGAAAACGGCGCGATTGCGGCGCAAAGCGCAAGCACAGAGGCCAACGCGACCTTGAGCGATCTACTGTTCATTTTTTGACTCCTTCTTATTTGCAGTCCTTGAAATCTGGAGGCAGGGCGACAAGCTTCGCCGCTATCACCTTTGCCATGCGGCAATGTCCCCCTGAATCCGGATGAAGGCTGTCCTTGCCCTTGAGGCCACCGTCACGGAAGAACTTCGCGTAGGAGGCATTCGCCGGAAGGAGGCCCGACTCGCGATAGAGGTCGATGAGCGGCACGCTCCAGATGTCCGCCGCCTCACGGATAGCCTCCACATACTCCTCGACATAGTTTCCGAGATGGTTGGGGTACGACTCCTCCGGCTGGACGTTCGATCCGCCGAAGTTGGCGTAGCCGCGATGCAATGGAGTCATCAGCACGATCTGCTGATCCGGGAACGATGTCTTGAGGTATTCCATCACGGTGTTTATGCGCCCCCGGAACGTCCCCATGTTCTTCCTCCTGATTCGGCGAATGGAGCGTATGGTGTTGCCGCGCCTGTTCACGTCCTCTTCGACCTCGTCGTACCATTCGCCGAGCGGGATGCCGGCGTTGTAGTCGTTCGTGCCGAGAAGGATCAGTATCGCGTCAACGGACGACCCCATCTCCTTCTGCATCTTCTGGGACATCGGATAGATCCTGTCCCACTGGTATCCGCTCACGGCGTACACGTGAGGCTCGATGCCGACGTCACACTGAAGGTACTGCCAGTACACGGCATTGCGGTTGGTCTGCGCGGGATCGGTTATCGAATCCCCAAGGAAGACCACCTTCTTGCCCTTCCAGTCGTCAATCCCGGCAGCCCATGCGCCACACAACGAACATATGGCGGCAAACATCAGCAATGCGCTCTTCTTCATGTGTAGATCCTCATTGTGGTTTGAAGTGGAGGAGAGTATACCACAAATTGCGGCCTCGCACCGACTTGTCGAAGCGCCACACGACTTTTTGGCTGCAACGTGGTCAAAAACGCAGACAATTCGTTTTTCTCGAATCGTCACGAATCCACACGAATCTGAATTCGTGATCACTTGCCTTCGAAATTCACTTTAATGAAAAGAAGTGCCTTAAGCCCCCTTGCGCACCACGCTCGCAAATGATATTATTCACTTTGATGAACAAAAAGGAGATTGGACAAGCCATTGTGGAACGGCGCGACACGCTTGGCGTGACACAGGCGCGGCTCGCCAAGTTGAGCGGCGTGTCGGTTCACACGCTCTCGAACCTTGAGACTGGCGAAGGCAACGTGACGCTCGACACGCTGCACAAGGTCGCGTCCACCCTCGGCTACCACGTGAGGGTAGGCGTATGAATCGCGGCACCGTCTACTATCGCGACATCCCCGCCGGGACGCTCGAGCGGAGCGCCGCCGGCTACGTCTTTCGCTACGACGACGCCTACCGCGCGAATCCGTCCCTGCCCGACATCTCGGCGACATTGCCAAAGACCCGTCCGGAATACCATTCCAAGTTCCTGTTCCCGTTCTTCGCCGGACTCCTTGCCGAGGGGGCGCAGAAGGAGCGGCAATGCCGCGAGCTGCACATCGACGAAAAGGATCTGTTCACGCGCCTTCTCGAAACCAGCGCCTATGGCGCGATCGGAGCCGTCTATGTTACGCCTTGACTTTTCCGTCGCCGACCTCGCCCTTCCACGGCACGCCGACTTGACGCGTCGCGCATCGGTCTCCGGCGTACAGGACAAGGTCCAGCTCAAGCGCACGGGCCGCCGCTTCCTGCTGGTCGAATCCGGCGGCGACTACATCCTCAAGCCCGTCCCGCCCCATTCGCCCGCACGCCTTTCCGCCGACATCCCCGCGAACGAGGCCCTGACGATGGACATCGCAGCCGACGTCTTCGGCATCCGCACGGCCGAACACGCGCTGGTCGAGCTCGCCGACGGCTCTTACGGCTACCTCACGAAGCGCTTCGACTTCAGAAATGGCATGAAGATACGCCAGGAGGACTTCTGCCAGCTCGCAAACCGAAGCGAGGAAACGCACGGCGAGAACTACAAGTATGACGCAAGCTACGAGGAGCTGGCCGGGCTCGTCCGCCGGTTCTGTCCGTCGGCGGCCATCGAGAACCCGAAGGTCTTCTTCCTCATCCTCTTCAACTACGTCTTCGCGAACGGCGACGCGCACCTCAAGAACTTCTCGCTCCACGAATCGCCACAGGGCGACTACATCCTCACCCCGGCGTACGACCTCCTGAACACGGCGATTCACTTCCCTAACGAACCGACGGCCACAGGGCTCGACTTCTTCGCCGACGGCCGCTTCACGCCGCGCTACGAAGGCCTAGGCTTCTATTCCTCGGCCGACTTCTTCGAACTCGCCAAGGCGTTCGGCGTTCCTCCGGACGATGTCCGCCAGATGCTGGACATCTTTTCGGAACGTCGCGACAAAGTGGAAGCGGCCATCGCAGACTCCCGCCTCTCGTCCGAGGCAAAGGAGCTCTACCGCGCCAAGTTCATTGACCGCCTCCGCGCCATTGCGCAGTAGCCGCGTCCATCCCCATCGCTCGAACCCTGCCACATCGAACTGCGGCTCTCTTGCCCTTTGCGGCGGTGCGGTGGACTACGGCGACGGCGCATTGTCCACCCTTTCAAGCTTGGCGTTGTCGAAGTATACGCTGGCTTCCGGGTCTGCACTCGGACCAGCTGATACGTAGTATGTTACCAGTGGACGCCCGA
Organism: uncultured Kiritimatiellota bacterium; assembly: GCA_934667425.1. GTDB lineage: Bacteria > Verrucomicrobiota > Kiritimatiellia > RFP12 > UBA1067 > UBA1731. Next base: position 11,698 of record CAKULV010000022.1, read on the forward strand.
CCGGTGTCTCGAACTCCAGCTCAACATGCGTGAACCCACCGTCTGCCGTAGGCTTGGCATGCACGGATCCGAGCGCAACCCGTTTCTGCCCGCTTTTAGGGTTCGGCTCGCCGCAGATGCGCAACATCGCGCTCTTCACGCCCGGCTCAAGCTTGAAATCCGCGCTCATGCGGTAGCGGGTGGCGGGACGCAACCTGTTGTTCAGTCGCCAAAGCCCGATTCCTCCCTTCTCTCCGCCCTTCATCTGGACAGAATGTCGCCCACTTGATGCCATCTTGTCGGTAACGGCGACGAATGCATCCCTCTTGGCCCATGTGCCAAGCTCGCCCTTTTCGAAATCGGTTCGCCATCCATCCGCCGTGCCTGTGGATGGAACATCCTCACCCCCCATCATGCGAAGATATGCGCCGCAACGCATCCACAACGAACCTTCCTGCCCATACACCCCACTGAACTGGGCGCCGAAATCGTCAGGAATCCACTTCGCGTTTCTGATTCTGAAATCAAGGAGAGTCCGTCCAGCAAACTCAAACGAGTCGGGATCATTGGCTGTGGCAAAAAACCTATAGACAAGAATGGCATGTTTTGCCTGGATCGCAAGTGCCTCAAGGCGAGAGCGCTCTTCCGCATCAAGTCCGTTTGCGCAATCAAGGGCCTCCTTGAGTATTTCCCATTGCCGTATGAGCCCCGCCTCGGTGCGCCCCAACGTCTGAAAGTCCATCTGCGAATCATCGAGAGTACGGTTTTTGCCTTTCCTGCACAGCGCAAGTCCACGTTCCCCATCAGCCCGAACGAGCTCATAATACGCCTTGACCGCAGAAGCGGCAGAACCGTACGCACGGTAGAAGTCGTTGCAGAAGTCTTCGAACGCGCCTTTGGGATCGGCAACCATCCGTGCGGTTACATACGACTCCAAACGCATTGACGTGCGGCCAAGGTTCGAGTCATAGTCAACCCCGATCATTCCGAGGGCAAGCCCCCGGTGGAAATTGTCGTAAAGCCAGCGCTCGAATCCACGCGGCACAGAGCCCCAATCGCAGTGGAAATTTGGCCGAAGGAAAAACTTGCCCATCCCCGCAGCCTTCCAAGCCTGGGTTTCGCCTTCAAAGTCATCCGTGAACGTTGGCACGAAACCGATGACGATGTTGTCGGCGTACCTGATACGCTCCCGACGTGGAGCGTGGCGGTACGCCGCATATGCGTAGACGACAAGCTGCACATCTGGCCGCACCCTCATCGCCTTCTCGGCGATTCGGTTCCAGAAATCCACGTATCGATCCGTCTTGTGGTCGTTGAAATCCTCATTGGCAAGGTCTGCGTCAAGCGCCACGCAACGTTCGCAGCGGCAATAGCCGTGTCCATCGTTTTCGCATACGTTCAGATACCTTGGAGCACCGCGTTTCACCCAATCGGATATTATCTGATCCACCACGGACTCATTTGAGACGCAAAGATGCACATACTTTGGGTCTCGTCCGTTTACGATACCGCGCCCGCCCCTCTCGTTCAGCGCGAGATATTCGGGATGCTCCTTGCCGAATCTCGACTGCCAATCGGTAAAGGCGTGCCCGTAGCTGAACGGTTCACGGTCGGCGATACGCATATGGCATCGCGTCCATTCACGGTTTTCTTCAATCCACCTGAGATTGCGTCCGTTAGGGAGTTGTAGTGGCCTCGGCGCAAACTTCCGGCGGCTGTCGTAAGTGCGCATCTTGTAGAACAGACGAAACTCGCTCTTTACCAATGGTGGTTCGAAGTGATTTGACGCGCCCTCCTGAAGCCTCACGACATTTCGCCTCGGAGCCACGATGCCGTCCTCGCCAGGCCATACCCAAGTGACGCCAAGCGCCTTCTCAAGGAACAGTGACACGGCGAACGAAGGGTCGCCGGATAGGATCACGGAGTTGCCGTGCACGACATATCCACCCTGCGGCATCAGGTATGCGTTCTTCTTAGCTGCGGGGGCTGGGGCGAACACAAAGTTCAGCCCGCCGTCGGATAGATGCCTGGCGATAGCGGGCTCGGCATCGCAGATCTTTCCAATGTGCATGGCAAGATCCTTTGCGGCCCTCTCCGTCTCGTCAGACGGCGATTCCACCACAATCCTTGAGTCTGCGAGCGCCCAATCAATGGAAACGTCCGGCGCCGCGGCAGACACTGCGGCAAGGGTACACATAAATGGCATCAGCAGCTTTGTCATGACTTACGCCCCCGACCGCTCTCACCGTATCGTCAAGCACGTTCCGATGCGCGAATAGCGCACGGAATATATCGTGACCCCATCTGCGGACTCTCTCAGGAGAGTGGCCGCGAGTCCCTTCCACACCCTCTTTGCCCTAAGCTTGTGGCCTATTGCAGCGGACTGTCCGTCGGTCATCCTGACCACAGGAAGCGTCAGCGACTCCCCTTCAGGCGGCATAACAGCGTTCGCGTCAGCGCCAACGTACAGGGTATCGGCAATCGTCACCATAGCGTCAGAGACATCCAAAGCACCGTACTCAAAATCCGTCGCCACCGCAGTACCGGCCTCAAATGAGATATCCACACCCGAGACATTCTTGGCCTTTATGGAACCTGCTTTGACAACTATGGCATTCGCACCTGATGTCGGCGGAGTTTCGTCGTCAATGTCATCGTTCGCTCCGTAGCGCATCTTGCCGCCGAGACCGAGAGTGCCGGTGCCTGTCTTGCGAAGCGTCCCGTTGAGCGTAAGCGGTTGCGAGAATGTCGCCGTACACCCACCATCAACATTAATGGTGGCATTGCCGTTTACGTATAGCCCACGGTTTGCCGCAGCCATTGCCGTAGTGTTGGTAAACCGAATCTCCGCGTAGTCGGAAAGGGTAATCTTGTTATGGGCAAACAAATCAGAATCGCCGCCGAGGGATTTTGCGTCGCCAACGACAATCCGGGTATGATGCATTTCGTCCGCATCCGGCGAATCGCCGTTCATGAACCAAGATGTGCAGAGAGCGCCAGACCAATTCCGATTGTCGCCTGTCATATGGATGGTCGCGCCCCCAGACACTATTGGGTAATAGCTCTGTATTTCCAACGCGCCATCGCCACTTATCGCAGAATCAAGGTGGAATGTTCTTTCGCCGATCATCCGTATGCATGCGACATTATCCATGGGACGGGCCTTTGCCCACGCAGAGACGAGGATTTTCCCGCCGAAATGCTGGTTATTCGCCCCCCGGACATATATCGCTGTTCGTGCATGCATGACAAGGTTGGAGACGTAGGCGGAATCAGCAAGCGTATACAGCGTGACAAGGTCATCGCAAAGAAGGCCGCCCCCAGGAAATACCGCCGTACGGTTGGGATGAGCCGAATCCGCGTCCGCAAAGACGATGTCAGATCGCGATGTAATTGCGTAAAGCGAATCTCCATGTGGATAGAGTCCGTCCTCCCAATTCGACGAGTGGTCAGCGTCTGGATCCATGCAGTCAAGATCGCCGCCCCACTCGTTTTCGCCGATGTATCTGATTATTGGAGAATGCGTAGCATACACGCATTTTCCACCTGAGACATCAGGATCATCTTCGACAACAAGCTTGCCGCCAACATCAGGCTGTTGCCCCGCCCATGACTCGTAGTAACAGCCAAGCCGCACCCTTACCTTTGAGAAATCCGGCAACCCTGCCGCCACCGAATCAGGCGCAAGTTTCATTACAAGGACCTTCGCAGGAGCCATGCCTTTCATGGGATTCGTCTTCAACAGGTCAATTGACGTTCCTTCTCCCAGCTCAATCCGCCTGGAGACGTTAAATACCGGCACAGACGTGCCGTCCGAGCATATTTTGGTTCCTTCACCAAGCCGCAGATGCCCTATCGTGCCGCCAGCCCGACAAAGCCAATAGCCGTTTTCTCCAATCGAAAGCAACCCCGACACGTTGATTGCGCTTGTCGCGGCATTCGTCATCGACGCATTCGCCCCAAAGGTAAGTTCACCAAGCGAAAGCGGCGCATTATCTTTGCTCCAGTCAACCTTTGCACCGTTGCCGAAATGGAATCGCCCTGGAGACACCACAGCCACTCCCTTCACATTCTGAATTCCAAGGCCATCTGCAACGGCGAGTGTTCCTCGGAAGCCCTCCCAATCTGAATCTGCGCAAAACTGCAGGCATGAACCCAAGGCCGACGCATACTGATTCGTAAACAGAAGTCGGCTCGCCTCCGAACCGCATACCTTCGCTCCAAGGCGATATGTCCCATTCGCTTCTGTCCTTGAAAACAGGAGTCTCGCAGGGTTGCCCGAATCCTCGGAAAGGATGGTAATGTTGCCCTTCTTAAGGTTGATCTGTAAATGGTTTAGGCATCCGCCTGGAAGAATCCTCAAATCACCAAACGAATATGTCGCCGAATACCCTCCTTGGACGAGAACTTCGCCAGCAAGCATAATGGTCGGATCTATGGAATATCCAGAGCCAGCGACATCAGAACAAGCGCGCAACCCCGGTCCGACATAGTAGGTTGCCCCCTGATGGATCGACTGACCGTCAGACCAGTTAACGTACTCGCAACCGGGCATCAACGAGAAATATTCATTCCCATCGTACCTCCCGTCGCTTCGAGTCAATTGCACGTAGTCCGCTTCCGTCCCACAGGCAGTTTCACAAAATAGGGTCGCGACCGACACAGCCATCAGCACCATTTTGCATGGCAAAGGCTTCACGATTTCCTCATAGAACCATACGTGCGTATTTTCCGCATGCGTATTTCCTTTAAGCATTTTTGCCGCCACAATCTCCCTCCTTTTATAATGGGATGAAATGGCGGCAATTATATTTGTTTTTTTTTTCTGTTGTCAACGTGGCTTACGCCGCTGATTACGGGGCAGAGACGTACCGTGCCGACTGGAGCGAATCAACCTTTAACGGAACCACGACTGGCCGTCATTCCTTCTCTTCAACCGTGGCGAGGGAGAAGTTCCATACGCCCGACGTGCGGCACGTGTCTATCACCTTCACGAGCGAGTCGTAGGAGGTTTCGCGGTCTGCGCGAATCACCACCGGCTGGCCGGGATAGAACTCCGCGACCTTCGCGAGGCGTGAGCCCAATTCATCGAGCGAAAGCTTCCTTGCGTTGACCGTGACCGCCCCCTCCTTGGAGACGTTGAGGATGACCTCGCCGGGGAGGCGACCAGGTGTCTCCGCCGAAGACGCCGATGGCAGGGAAATCGATATCTCGCTCTCCCACTGGGAGAACACGCTGGCGGTAACGAAGAAGCACAGCAGAAGGAATATGACGTCAAGCATGGACGTCATCGACAGCGCAGGCGGCTTCGCCCGCCGCCCTCTATCTGCAAACTTCATCGGCCATCTCCTCAAGCTGGGCCACGCGCCTTGCCGTGCGGCGACGGAAATAGGCGTACGCGGCAAGCGACGGGATTGCGATCGCAAGACCGAAGATCGTCGTGACGATTGCCTGCGAGACGCCTTGCGCAAGCACGACGGGCTTCGCGTTCGCGGCCACATCGGAGGCAATTCCGCCAAATGCCGAGAACATTCCGAGAACGGTGCCGAGAAGGCCTATCAGCGGCGCAATCGCGGCGATGTCCGCAAGCCACTCCACCGAAGAATACATCCGATCCGCCATGCGGCCGCCTGCGGCCGCCGGATCGCGAGACCGCCTGATGTCCTCGATCATGTAGCTCAAGGCCCCTCTGCGCTGGGCAAAGAGCAGATACAGGCACACCGCGAAAGCGATGACGGAAAGCCCGGCAAGCACCCACATCAACGGGCCGCCGTAATCCCAGGCCTGACGAAACGTTATTGCATTCATTTGATCATCCTTTCAAGACTTGCGATGCGACCACCTCAGGCATATGCCATTCAGCGGACCATCTGCGCAACTACGCAAAACGGAACTCCGTGACGGACTCTCGCACTTCGCCAGGACGCAGCACGACATTCGGGAACTGCGGCTTGTTCGGAGAGTCGGGAACGGCCCCTGTCTCGAGCGCTATCCCGCACCGGGGCGAAAGCCGGTCGCACCCCTTTGCCGGATAGCCATCCGGAATCCAATTGCCCGTGTAGACCTGTATGGACGGCTCATCCGTCCACACCTCAAGCTTGTCTCCGCCGTGCGAAAGCCGGGCGGCGAACTGCATCTTCCGAGCGCCATCCGCCGCAGAAGGCAGCACCCAGCAGTGGTCATACCCTTTGCCGTACCGCAGCACTTCGTTGTCGGCATCTATGCGCTCGCCGATCAGGTGCGGGGCCCGGAAGTCGAACGGTGTGCCTTCCACGTCGGCAATGACTCCGACAGGAACCTGGCTCGCGTCATACGGGGCATAACGGCTGGCGTTGATCTCAAGCGAGTGATCCTCCACGGAACCGCCGGCCTCTCCCTTCAGGTTGAAGTACACATGCTGCGTCATTGCGACCGGCGTGGCCTTGTCGATGGCCTTCACGCGGTACTCGATGCGCCAGGCGTTCGCCCTTGTCACCGTATACCTGACCACCGCCTCCACCGCACCGGGGAATCCTCCCTCCCCGTCCGGAGAGGTGAGCGAAAGCGTTATGCCAACATCGCCGCCATCCTCGAACGGCTCGGCTGTCCACAGCCTGTCGTGCCATCCGCCATCCGAGCCGTGCAGAGCACATCCTATCCCGCCAGGGAAATTGTTGCACTTCAGCACATAGTCCGTGCCGTCAAGCGTAAACCTGCCGCCGCCAATGCGGTTCGCGTACCGGCCGATGAGGCATCCGTAGTACGGATCGCCATCCTCCCATCCGGCGGGCGAATCGAAACCGATTGCGATATCCCGGCCGTTCGGCAGGCATATCCTGTTCACACGCCCGCCCCAGTCAAGGACCTCAAGGACGAGGCCTCCCTCGCCATGCAAGGTGTAGGAGGTCACTTCCCGACCGTTCTTGGTACGGCCAAATGGCTTGCGCTCCACCATGTCAATCCACTTTGATGTCCGTGTTCACGTTCTTCGAGAAGAAGAGCGCATAGACGCACAGATAGGCGAGGCAGAAGCCAGGAACCACGTACGACGCCATATACCCGCACTTGTCCGCAATCGTACTCTGCAGTTGGGGGAACACCGCGCCGCCGAAGACCATCGTCATGAAAAGCCCGCTCGCCGGAGCCGTATACTTCCCCAGCCCCTCAACCGCGAGGTTGAAAGTGCTGGCCCACATGATCGAGGTGCAAAGTCCGCACAGCACAAACAGCAGCGCGGTCAGCGGCACCTGCTGCATCGCGAACAGAGAGGACATCCCCGAGAAGTTTCCTGTGAACACCGGCATGACCACGCCGACCCTGGTGGTCATCACGCCAACAATCACGAGGAGAAGCCCGGTTCCGGTAGTCGCGGCAAGCATCGTGCGCGAAGATATCTTGCCTCCGATGGTGGACCCGACAAGGCGTCCCACGAGCATCAGGAACCAGTACGTGCCCACGACCGAACCTGCGACAGCGGCAGGGACAAGGCCTGGGGTGGTCTTGGCCAGTTCCGCGAGGGGGCCATCCTTGAGCCAGAAGAAGAGCATGGACGGGATGCCGAGCTCGATGCCCATGTAGCAGAATATCCCCAGCACGCCAAGGCGGCAGTGGCGGAACTTCAGCGGCGAGAACGTAGGCACGGTCTCGCCATGCACGGAGACGCGCCCGGCATCGCCGAACGGAAGCATCGCGATCACCGCGAAGGACACCGCGAATATCGCCATGGCGATATACATCACGAGGTTAACGTCCGACACGCTGACATCCGCCGTGGTGCCGGCGAGCCTTGCCGCCTCAAGCTTCTTGAGGGCTTCGCCGATGAGCGCGCCTAGTACGATCGGGGCTGCGGTGCCGGCGAGCGAATTGATGGAACTGCCCGCCATGTTAAGCTGGTTGCCGCGTTTTCCGCCGCCGCCCACGGTGTTGAGCATTGGGTTCACCACCGTGTTGAGCATGCATACGCAGAACCCGCAGATGAATGCACCGACAAGGTATACGAAGAAGTTCGCGGGGATTCCGGCCAATGAAGCGCCCAGAAGCACCTCGCCGGAAAGCCACTGCACGAAAATGCCGCCAAAGCCGCAGGCGATGGCAATCAGGGCCGTCGTCTTGTAGCCGAGCTTCATGATCATGCGACCGGCCGGTATTCCCATGATGAGGTACGCGAGGAAGTTCATCGTGTTGCCCATCATCCCAAGCGTGTTCGAGCCGTTGATGCCGGGTTGGGCCTTCCATACATCACCCAACGGTGCCGCAAGGTTCGTGACGAAGCCGACCATGCCATACAGTGCGAACATGGTGACTATTGCAATCAGGTTGCCCTTCTTCTGATTCTCACTCATACTCTATTCCTTTATGTGGTAATTAAATTAGCGATACTGAACAAACCCATTTCGCCGACGGGCGCCTATTGACGAACGACGTGCGCACCCTCCGACGGCTCTATGAGCGCACATGAGGGTTCGTCGCCGTAGGCGGCCTTGTAGTCGGCGGTTATGGCCGCTGCTATCTGGTCCGCGGCCTTCGGGTCTACGAGCAGGCAGCAGCTTCCGCCGAAGCCGCCACCGGAAAGCCTTGCCCCATACACGCCGGGGAGCTTCTTCGCGGAATCGACAATGGTGTCAAGCTCCGCGCATGAGTTCTCGAACCAGTTTCGGCTCGACTCGTGGGAATCGAACATGAGGGCGCCAAAGGCCTTCACGTCCCCCTTCTCAAGCAGCTCCGCCCCCTTGAGCACGCGCTCGTCCTCTCCGATCGGGTGGATGGCGCGCTTCGCTTCCGTCTCGTCGAGGCCGTCACGGTAGAGTATCCACTCTGCGGAAGAGACGTCGCGCAGGTGCGTGACGGGATGCCTCAGCACCTTCGCGAAGTGAATGGCTGCATCCTCGCAGGCCTGTCTGCGGATTGCATATGCCCCATCGACAAGTGCGTGCTTGGCGTTGGACTTCACCATCATAAACGCCACGGACGGGCCGAGGTTGACGGTTTCGAACGTGCAGGTGCGGAAATCGCTCTTCACGAGCCCGCCGGCCTTGCCGAACAGCGACGAGGCCTGGTCGAGGAGACCGCATGGGCAGCCCGCGAAAGTGTGCTCCGCCTTCTGCCCGATCTTCGCCAGCTCCACCTTGTCCCTCTTGATGCCGTACATCTCGGAAAGCGCGATTGCCGTGCACATCTCCAGTGCGGCCGAGGACGAAAGCCCCGCCCCGAGCGGGATGTTGCCGAGGAACATTCCCTTCCAGCCGTGTCCGGCATTGGCCGGCTCGCCGCCGAACAGCCAGCAGAACGTGCCGTTCACGTAGTTCTGCCACGTATCCTCTTCGCGCTTCGCGCAGTCCGCAAGCCGGTATGAGACCTCCTTCATGAGATCCCCCGCGACAAGACGAACCGTGTCGTCATCGCTCGGAGCCACCGCGAAGAACGTTCCCTTGTCTATCGCGGCGGAGAAGACGAACCCCTCGTTGTAGTCGGTGTGGTTTCCAAGCACCTCAATGCGCCCAGGCGCGTAGGCCACAACCGCAGGCTTCACGCCAAAGTGGTTCACGAATTTGCCGACAAGCTCATCATATACGTTTTGGTTAAGCATCACATCACTCCTTTTTCACTGCGTCACACCTGCCGGAGAAGAGCAGCCACGGCCGCGCCTACCATCGGCGAATTGTTCGGGCACTCGATGAGGGCAAACGACACGTTGCGCTGACCGAGCATCTGGTCAAGCTCCTTCTGCACGATCTGCGAAAACGACACCGTGCGCGTCTTGTGGTACACGGATCCGTCAACGCACACGCATACCGGCGCAGAACTGTCGCTTCCGCCGCCCGTCTTGACGATGAACGCGGCAAGGTGGATGGCCGTGAGTATCGCCGCGCGCTCGAACACAGGTATGGCAAGCCTGCGCGCCATCGCGGCATCGTTGGGATCTGCGAAGACCTTGTCGAGCGGATTGGGGCAGCCGCAGTCGAACTTGGCGCAGAAATTGTCGAGGTGCATGTTCTCAAGCGAAGGCATGGCGGCAATCTGCCTCGACGCCGCTTCCGTGAAGAATCCTGCCTTCGCGGCCGCCTTGAATATCTCGAGCCCGATGTTGCCGAGGTATGCGCCTGAGATCATCTTCTCGAAGATCTGCTTTCCGGGGTCGAGCGACTTGGCATCCATCGCCACGTCGAACTTCGACTGCGCGATCTTCGAGAATCCGCCTGACTCGGAGTTCACGATCATCTCCACCGGATAGTCCCCGGGACTGAGCTTCGCTATGCCGGCCGTCTTCTGCACGTATGCCACATTCGTGCCCGTGCCAAGGATGAACCCGATGTACGCGGAGAAGCGCTGGCCAGGCCTTTCGCACACCTTGCCCGCAAGGAGCGTGGTGACCGTATCGTTCAGAACGAGTATCTTGGACGGCGAGAACGAAAGGCGCTTCCTGAGCTCGGAGCCGATCCACTGGCCGACTATCTCCGGGGCCTGGATCTGCTTTGTCCAGTGCAGGAGCTTCGCGTCTCCATCCGGCGCGGCCTCGCAGGCGTACGAGAAGCAGAACCCTACGGCTGGATCGGCGACGAACGGCTTCGTGCGCTCTAGGTGCGCCGCAAATGTCCCGTAGAAATCATCCGGCGAGACATGCCCGGCCGTGCCGGGCATCACCGACTTCTCAAGGTGCTCGATCTTGGCCTCGCACGACCCCTGGGGAAAGCTCACCGTGCCTGCACGGAGGTTCGTCCCGCCCGCATCCAGCACCGCAACAGGCGTGTCGCGGCAGAGTTCGCCGGACGGGGAAACGTACGTGGGTATCATCGCGAGAGAGGATGCCTCGCCCTTGAGGCCCGCCTCCATCTCCCTTATGAACGCGGAGACGAGTGCGCTCCTGTCCAGTTGCTGAGAGACAAAACCATTTGACTCAAGAAACTCTTCTGGCGTCTGCATTGTATCCTTTCTTAACAAACCAACACTTACGAATCGCTAATATACCAAAAAACGATCTCCAAAAGCAAGAGCGCAAAACCGGCATCCTCAGCGGAAAGTCAACCCTCCGGGGACCGGTGGCCGGCCCGGCCTGAACATCCACACGCCAGGCTCGTGCACACCCCTTATGAAATCCGCAAACGGCAAAGAGCCTTCGCCGTCAGAGATCTGCACCTTCGCCCCCATGAACTCGAAACTGCCGGATTTCACCGGGTTGGACTTTCCGTCTACCGCACGGATCGACAGCATTGTCTCTGCCACGGAACACGGGGGTACCGTCACGCTGACAGACCAGAAATCCTCTGCGTGCGGAACGGGGATGGATTGAAAGACAAATGTAAGGGTCTTGTTTTCAGGGCTTTTCATGTCTACGCCAATTTTCGCGCATCGCCTTCACGCTGCGGGAGAATATCTGGTCCACATTCGCCTCGGTGATGTCGAACATCTCTGCGACCTCGGCGCTTGACAGGTGCATGCGCGTCTTCAGCAGCAGCACGTACGCCTTGCGAGGATCGTCGTTCCAGAGATCCTTGAAGCAGCGGTGGGTCATCAGCCACACTTCCCTCTTTGCGACGCCATGGTCGTCAACAGGGATTGACATGGGTTCGCCGCTGACGCTGCGCTCCGCCGTGCCCTCTATGGAAAACTCGCCGTGCTGGTTTGGGTTGGCGCGGGTGACGTACCCCCGCACGTACTGGCGCATCCAACCCCACAGGCTGCCGCCGTCGTTGCGGAACAGGTTTATTTTCCCGCGCCCGATCATCTCCTCGTACAGCATCCCCATGAGGTCGCCATCCGTGATGCAGTACTTCTTCGCGAGATCCGCAGAGCGCAGCGAACGCACCTCCGGGACTATCACGTTTTCCCACACGAGCTTCCATCCGGCATCGCCGCCGGCCTTCACGAGTTCGTATGCGTTGTCGTCCGCCCTGCCCATGCGCCTGTTCTCCGCCATGCGCTACCGCGCCGCACCGAACCTTGATTCGAGTATCTTGGCGACACGCTCCGCGTCTTCGGGGGTATCCACGCCAACGCCCTGTTCTTCTGTCCTTATGACCGCGATCTTGCCGCCCATCCAGAGTGCACGAAGCTGCTCAAGCTTCTCCGTCAGCTCGAGCGCGCACGGAGGTTCGGCTATGTACCGCTTCAGGAAGCTGCCGCGATATGCGTAGATGCCAAGGTGGCGCACATACAGCCCCCCCGCGAGATCCGGCTCATGGTCCCGGTCGCACGGGATCGGGCATCGCGAGAAGTAGAGTGCGCCATCGTCGCGGTCGAGTACAACCTTTACGACCGTCTTCGCCGCAAGGTCGCACGCCGTCCTGATCGGCGACACCGCCGTGGCCATGTCCCATTTCAGGTCGGACTTCATTCGGACGACAAGGTTGTCGATCAGTCCAGGATCTATCAGAGGCTCGTCCCCCTGGATGTTCACGAGGATGTCGTCATCGGCGAAATCCCCCGCCGCGCAGGCGATGCGGTCTGTGCCGCTCGGCAGTTCGCTTGGCGTCATGACCGCCTTGCCGTCATGGGCCTCGACTGCATCCCTGATGCGAAGGTCGTCAGTGGCGACAATGACATCGTCAAGCGACTTCGCCTTCTTCACAGCATCCACCACCCATGCGACAAGGGGCTTGCCCGCAAGCACGGCCAAAGGCTTGCCGGGGAAACGGCTTGAGCCGTACCTGCTTGGAATGATACCGACTGTCTTCATAGCTTTCCCTTACATGAAATGTCACTGGCTTTGCGCAACGCCCGCAACCGTCACTTGCCCGCAAGCCCCGGGAAGTCAAGCGTCGCGAAGTAGTCCGCAAGGGTCTCGGCCCTCCTGATCTCCCTTACGCTGCCGTCCTCCCCTAGCAAAAGCTCAGCGCTGCGGAGCTTCGCGTTGTACTGGAATCCCATCGCGTGCCCGTGTGCGCCGGCGTCGTGGATCGCAACGATGTCGCCGGGCCTCATCTCCGGGAGTTCCCTGTCTATCGCGAACTTGTCGTTGTTTTCGCAAAGCGACCCCGTCACGTCGCACTTGACCACGGGCCGATCCGCCGCGTCATCGGCCATCAGCGTGATGTGGTGGTATGCTCCGTACAGTGCAGGCCGCATGAGGTTCGCCATGCAGGCGTCGAGGCCGACATACGTCTTGTACGTCTTCTTGACGTGGCGCACACGCGACACGAGCCAGCCATACGGCCCGGTGATGCAGCGTCCGCACTCCATGTACAGGCGAGGCTCCGGGTGGCCCTTCGACGTAAGGCGCTCCCTGCACGCCTCCTCTATGCCCCTGCCGACGAGCTCAAGATCCATCCCCTTCTGGTCGGGCCTGTACGGGATGCCGATTCCGCCGCCGATGTTCACGAACTCGAACGTGATCCCCACGGCCTCGGAAATCTCAGCGACAAGGTCGAAAAGCAGAGTGGCGGTATCGATGATGTACTGGGGATCAAGCTCATTGGAGGCAACCATCGTGTGCAGCCCGAACCTCTCTACGCCAGCCGCCTTCATTGTCCGGTAGCATTCGAAGAGCTGTGGCTTGGTGAATCCGTATTTCGCCTCTTCCGGCTTGCCTATGATCGCATTGCCGCCCTTGAGCGGACCCGGATTCCAGCGGCAGCACATCAGCTTCGGGAGGGGCTTGCCGGACGGCTTAAGGGTCTTCACAAGGAAATCCCAGTGCGTAATGTCATCGAGGTTGATTATCGCCCCTATCTCGGCGGCCTTGACGAACTCCTCGGCAGGCGTGTCGTTCGACGTGAACATGATCGATTCGCCCACGTTGCCGACGGCCTCCGCAAGGACCAGCTCTCCGAGCGAAGAGCAGTCGCTTCCGAACCCCTCTTCGCGCAGGATGGACATTAGATGCGGGTTTGGCGCGGCCTTTACAGCAAAGAATTCCCTGAAACCCTTGTTCCATGCAAAAGCCGCCTTAAGCCTGCGGGCGTTGGCCCGGATTGCCCTCTCGTCGTATATGTGGAACGGCGTGGGATGCTCGGCGGCGATCCTCTCTATCTCCGCAACGGTAAACGGTGTTGTCTTCGTCATGTATGCTCCTTGCACAAACAAGTTGCGTATTGTACCACAAAGATCGTGATGGAAGATGTGCTGATGCCCCACCCCATGCGCCCTCTCACTTTTCATCCGTCCATGACTTCCATACTGCGGATCATTGGGTGAGACAACACGGCCAGCGGCCCAGAGTATCGCCCCACGCGGCGGGTCAGACTACCTCCCAATGCCCGCCTTTGTCCAGGATTTTCTTGTTAGTTTTCTTGTTAGTTTTCTTGTCAGTCTCTGCGGCGGATATCTCTGCGATAAGATTCACCGCCTCTTCGCTCACCTTGTACGGCGGAATGTACTTTTCTTTAGATTTCATAGTGTCTTGAATCCCTCCTTCACCTTTTTGCCACTCACTATCACTTCTTCACGATCCATTTGCCGCCTTTGTCTCCGCCTTCCCGGACAAGGAGGCCAACCTCTTTCATGGCACGTATGGCGCGCCAGACACTGATTGAGGAAAAGCCCAGTCTCTTGGCGACGGAAGGAATATCAGCTTCTGGGTCTTCAGCGAAGGCAGCAAGAACCTTTCTGGCGTTTTCGCGGAAGTCGTTTCTATATGCACCCATCAGAATATCAAACTCGCCTTTTTCACCTTCACTTCCTTGCTTTTCATCGTCACTTATCCGATTTACATCTTCACTTACGGCCTTTTTCATCTTCACTTCGGCGTTTACATCTTCACTTATGGCCTTTTTCTCCCTCACTTCCGAGGTTTTCTCCCTCACTTCCGGCGTTTTCACCCCCACTTCCGACTCGTCTGCCTCAAACTCGACTATTACCTTGGTACGATCGGGTTCGTAGGATTCAATAATGGACGGCTCGGCGAACTTCTCTTTCTCCCAGACACCATACAGGCTCGACAACCCCATGCCAGAACGCTCGCCGATGCGCACCAGCGAGAAGATGTTGAATATCTTTCCGTTTCGAGCGTCACTCGTGCCGCCCGCGATTGCTACGGACTTGCTCATGCGCAGCGTCCCCGGATTCGAGACCTCCAGCCGCTTGGGTACTTTTCGATCACGATGCCGCGCCGACATAGACCGGGCGGACGGTACGCTCCGCGCACGGGACTTCGACGACAACAAGCTGTTTGCCGCCAACCTCGACGGGATAGACCGACTCGTTGAACAGGACGTTCGCGCGGATCTTCTCGGCGTTGTTGACCGCGTTCCAGATGTCGGCCATCGTTTTCTCTACATCCGGCAATCCCTCGACCTCGCGCTTGCCGTCCTTTTCGCGGATGCCAAGGATGATGGTTCCGCCGTCCGTGTTGGCGAACGCGCTGTACGACGGCCAGAAGTCGGCGGGGACGCCGCCTCTCGCCCGCTTGAACTCGACGGCGGCATTCTCGCTCATTGCCACAAGCTTCTTGATCTCTTCGCTCTTCATCTCAACTCCTCTTGGAAGATTATATTACGATTCTCACTATCGTGGCTGGTCGTCCAGTATTGTTTCGCCGTGTGGGTGATTTCAATTTCAACGCCATCAATGCCCGACAATCGCTCCGCCATGCGCTCGGCGAAATACACAGAGCGGTGCTGCCCACCACGTTCGCGGCGGCGACCTCGCGGGCCTTCGCCCACGTCTCCTCGGAGACGAGCGGCGCGTGTATGCCCTTGTACTCCCTGTCCCTGTACATGACGTAACCCTTGTAGGCGATGTTTTCGAGGATGCGGTAGACGTGGGTAGTCCGCCACGGCTTGCCCGACTCCTTGTCGCCGAAACGCTCGTTGAGCTCGACGGCGACCTGCCTCGCGCTCTTGATGACGAGATACCTCTCGAAGATGAACCGTACGCGCTTCGCCGCCTCCTCGTCCACGACAAGCTCGGCGTGTTGCGTCTTGGCGTAGCCGTAGGGCGTGGCGGCGGAAGCCCAGCGTCCCGCCATCCGCGCCGCCCGTATCTGCCCGTTGATGCGCTCGGAGTCGATCTCCCGCTCGTACTCCGCGAAGTCCATGAGGACGCCCGTCGCGGCGCGTCCGCCGCTCGTCTGCATCTCGACGAACTGCGTGGCGGTGACGATAGTCACGCTGTACTGCCTGAACTCGTGTACGAGGTTCCAGAAGTCGCGCTTGTTGCGGCTGATGCGGTCGAGCTTGTAGATCACGACCACGTCGACCTCGCCGGCGCGAACGGAGTCCATCATCTTCTGGAACTCCGGACGGTTCGTGGTCCCGCCGGAGAACCCGCCGTCGGCGTAGACGCGCCCCGTGAACCGCCAGCCTTCGCCCGCGTGGCGTTCGATGTACGCCTTGCAGGTGTCCGTCTGGCAGTCGATGGACGTGTAGTCGCGGTCGAGCCCGTCCGACGAGCTCTTGCGGCAGTAGATGACGCATCGCTTCTCTGCGGTTGGTGTCTGCCGGTTCTCGCTGTCCATGTCAATCCTCCTGCTTCATGCTCTTGAGCGACGGAAGGTGGAAGAACTCGCGTCCGTTCCAGTTCGTGCCGGTAATGCGCTTCGCGACCACAGAGGGCGATCGGTAGGTCTGTCCGAGGTACTCGTACTGCTTCGGGCCTCGGTAGATGAGGACGTGCTTCTCGCCGTGCCACTCACGGACGAACTGCGTACCGGGCAGAAGGGCCTCGCGCCCCTTGCGCCGTTCCTCGCGCTTCTCGAGCGAGGCGTTGAGGACGGCGGCGGTGGCATCGGAGATGCGGAGGTTGTAGTGCTCCTCCTGGAGGCGGTAGATCGCCTCCTGCCGGAGGGTCGCGGTGCAGCGCGTCGGGTTGCCCGTGAAGAATCGGGCGTACTTGGCGAGTATCTGGTTCGCGTTCATCTTCTGGATCGCGGCGATCTCGGCGAGCAGGGTATGTGGCGGTTGTGTCATCAGAGCCTTTCCTTTACGGTGTGACATTACACCATACTGCTTCCGGAATATCCAGTCGGGTTATCGACTTTCTGCGTATGCGGGCGCGGGGGCTTCTGGGGAATATCCCCCGACCGTAGGTCGTCCGCGAAGCGGATGCCCTCGCAGGGGTGCGCGGGACGGTCTGCGGCGTAGGCGAGTATCCGCGCCACGTCCATGAAGTGGCTTGGGACTTCGGTTCCATTTTTTGTCTGGCATCTGTTCATGCGGATGTTTATTGCCGCGAACGGCGATTTTTCCGTAAGAAATCCGCCATGCGGAAAGATTCGCGGATATGAATTTTCAATACAAGGATGATGATTTTATTAATGCGGGTGGATTGACTTTCGATCCTTATTATGATATATTACACATTATCTTCTTGTGCAAAAAGGAAGTGAAACTGATGGCTTTATGCTATAAACGCCTTTGGAAACTATTGATAGACCGAAACATGAAGAAGAAAGACCTTCATCATGTTACGGGCATTGCGTCCGCTACCATCGCGAAAATGTCTCGCGATGAGAGCGTCACCGCCGCCGTATTGGACAAGATATGCACCTCGTTGAAATGTGATATTTCCGATGTCGTGGAAATAGTGCCAGACGAGAGTTTGCGGTATGACCACCCATCGTACCACAAGGAGGTTACAAGATGACCAGCCGCTTTGAAGATGTCTGTGTGACCGAACATGGGACTTGGGCGAGGGTTTGCGAAAAACACTCGCTTGATCCATCGGTACAATCGATAGGTGCAATAGAGACCGAATACACTTGCGCGGCAGAATCGCTATGCGACATCGACAACTGCACAGAAGCGGCGGCATACTACATCGACTTCTACGATGGAAATCAGCCAATAAAACCTACCGAATTCGGTAGTGTTGACAATGAAAGTATCAAAGTGCGTAGAGCGATGAACTCGTCATCTAAACTGGTCGAATTCGACCAGTTTGAAAATGTCCTAAATCCTATCGTTCCATTTCCATGTGTGACGACAAGAAAAGAAAGGTAAAACAGGATGAACACTACTGTTGAAAAGCCAGGCTTGTACGGCCTAAAGAATTCAAACAGAAATTTTGCAGACCCTGACTGCTGGGGAAAAAATCAATTCAATAACACTTTCCCCGCGTCATTGTGTTGCTACATGAGGGATGCCAAGCATTCCGCTAATTACATCTCAGTAACTAACGGCAAGCCGCACGTATCGGAAATTTCGTTTGATTCTGTTTTCGGTACGAATTTGCCAAATGACAAGTTGAAGTTTCTTTTTGAGGTTCCTTTCGATCCTTATCGTTCGCTCGTTCATGAGGCAATGGAAAAGATAGACTTGGTTATAACCGAGGAAGCTACAGGTCAGTATTTGACTCCACTTGAAATAAAGCTGACAACATTACCTGATAATGGGACAGCGTCTCTGCCAGAAAGTGAATATGGTTCAGAAATTGTTGTACGTTCAGCAACAATGCGCTATGTGGCATTGGGTATCGCTTCACGACTGAATGCAGAGCAGCGTGAGTCTGTAAAGCAGTTATTCATGCCGGTATGTGTTGATATTCGCGATTGGAGCAGTGTCTATGAGATGCGCCCGAAGCGCGAAACGATTTTTGCCGCGCTTGACAAATTCCTGCTTGAATACGAGTCACTTCAAAAGCCACTTGTGATACAACCAGTTTGGAAAACAAAAGGCAAAAGCCCAGTTCTTGCAGACAATTGCCTTGATGTGTTCGTATGGAGCGATTTCGCGCTCTCGCGTTTGATGCATACATCTTGCCTCGATATGGGTAATGAGATATCTCGTCCGCAAAGAGCCGCATTGAGACTTGTGCGGTTTCTATATGAATTTGTGACACAAGGACGAGTGTTTCAGATTCCAATTTACGACGCAATGCTATTCGGTAATCAAGGCGACAAAGAATTCGCCTATCGCGGAGCACAGACCCATCAATTCATGGCCTGCGACAGGCTGACGAAACCAATAGTCAGAAAAGACGAAATTAAGAAAATCGTGCTTGGAGGCGGACACAAGTTTTTAAGCCCCGAACGTCGTTTTGACGCTATACTCTTTTTCTCAAAGGATATCTTCGATGAATAAGTTCAGAACCGTTGACCTATTTTGCGGCGGTGGTGGATTGTCGCAAGGACTTCAAAATGCGGGCTTCGATATCGTCGCCGCATTTGACTGGTGGCAGCCAGCCATCAACTTCTACAATCAAAACATCACGGGACATTCGGCATATCGTCAAGACCTCTCGGATGTAGAGTCTTCTGTTGAGCGTATCAGCAAATGGGGGCCTTCCGTGATCGTGGGTGGGCCGCCTTGTCAGGATTTTTCATCTGCAGGTAAGCGTGATGAGAGTGGGGGACGGGCGGAACTTACGACAGCGTATGCTCAAATTGTATGTAAAGTACGACCACAACTCTTTATCATGGAAAACGTTGATCGCGCCATCAAAGCAAACATCTATCAGAAAGCATTGAATCTGTTTGCAGATGCGGGATACCACCTTACGATAGCGATTCTTGACGCATCATTGTGTGGTGCACCTCAAAAACGAAAACGCGTTGTCGTTGTCGGTTCACTGCAAAAAACATCGGTTTCTCTTACAGACATTTATAAGGAAATGCAGTCCGAAAAGCCGATGACGATTCGCGATTATCTCGGCAATTCCCTCGGTATAGACTTTTATTATCGTCATCCGCGCAGCTATGCGCGTCGAGGTATTTTCAGCATTGACGAACCCAGTCCGACCGTAAGAGGTGTAAATCGGCCAATTCCGAGTGGCTATCCCGGGCATCCCGGCGATGCCGCGCCTGTAACCACGAAGAATCTTCGACCGCTTACAACAAAAGAGCGGAGTCTCATCCAGACATTTCCGGCAGAATGGGTGATGGTTGGAGCTAAGTCAGAAGTGGAACAGATCATTGGCAACGCCGTGCCTGTAAAACTTGGCGAGTTCGTAGGGCGGGCGATAATGAGGGCTGATGCAAAAGATCCTTTAGTAAGGAACCTTTCCAAAACCGATTCTTCCATGCCATCACCTGAACCTCCAACAATTCGCCAGCCGTTCTTTGTATTTGAGCAAAAATGCAAGTATTCGCCATTTGGCGATGGCATCTACATCAAGAGAAATGCCAGCAAAATGCCCAAGACCGTAAAAGCGCATTATACCAGCAAAAAGGGCAATGGCTGAAACACTCAAAATCAAGGACTTGCCGCTTGAGTCTCGACCTCGCGAGGCGTTCATGCGTTTGGCCGATCCGCAAAAGGAAATGCCGGACGCAATGCTTCTTGCGATTCTCATTAGAACAGGGCAAAAGGGATCGAGTGCCATTGATCTTGCCCATAGGCTCATCAAACACTTCGGTAGCGCGGCAGACCTTGTTGATGCAACATGGCAGCAGATTGTCGCGGCCAAGGTTCCTGGCGTAGGAAAGGTGGCAGCCGTTCAGTTGGCGGCGGCATTTGCACTTGTCAAACGAAACGTCCGCACTTCGCAGCGTTCATTCAAACGTGCAGTGGAGACTTCTGATGATGTTGTGCGACAAGTCATGTCCGCCGGTATTGACGAAAAGCAGGAGAATACCTTTGCCCTCTATCTCGATACGCAAAGGCGGCTTTTGTGTGAGCCTATGCTTGTGTTCCGAGGTGTCCTTGACGCAACACCGCTCCATCCACGCGACATATTCCGCCATGCGATCCGCCTTGGGGCGGCATCCGTAATCATCGCCCACACACATCCAAGTGGCGATGCCACGCCAAGCGACGAAGATTTATTGGAGACGAAACGCCTCATCGAGACCGGCAAGATGGTCGGCATCCCGCTTGACGATCATGTTGTCATCGGTTGCGGAACGCGGCATCACGTTTCGATACGCGGAGCAGGATTGGTTAGCTTTGGCGATGACACATAAGGCGATGCCGCGTCATGGATATACCTTGTCTAAAGCCGCGTTACCGTAGAAGCACCATAGGGGACACTCGTAAGACATGAAAGTCCTCTTTGACACAAATATCTTCATCTCATTGGAGTCTCCCGGAGAGGTTCTGCCAGACACACTCTCCGACATGGTTCGCATTGCAAGAGAACTTCACTACGACATCTGCTATCATCCTGCACAAACCGAGGACTTGATGCGCGACAAGGATGAGCGGAGAAAGGCAGCACAGCTATCTCGAATAAAGCAGTATGCCCCATTGCAAAAGCCACCCATCCCTACCGTTCAAGACCTTCAAGCGTTGGGATGGAAACAGAATAGTGAGCATGACAAGGTTGACAACCTTCTGTTGTTCTCACTCAAAAGAAGCGCAGTTTCTTTTCTTGTCACAGAAGATAGGGGCATACATAAAAATGCCACCAAGTCTGGGTTGTCCGATCGGGTATTCTTCACCGAAGACTTCCTTGCCTATCTTCGCAATGCCCAAAGGACAGACGACTACGTTTCCACAGGATCGTATGTTTCTGTAGAGAAGAAGTTTCTTTACGAAATTGATGTTGAGGACGTATTCTTTGATTCTCTACGGCAGGGATACCCTGGTTTCAATGATTGGTATCACAGGAAATCGGAAGAAGACAGGCAAGCATGGACGATTCTTTCGGGGCGAGTGATAAGTGCATTATGCATCTACAAGGAGGAGCACGACGAGAAAGTCACCTCGGCAGGAGAGATTTTGCGCGGAAAGTCCCTGAAACTCTGTACCCTCAAAGTTGCTGACCTTGGAAAGAAATACGGAGAGAGGCTTCTTTATGTTGCCTTCAACTATGCGACGGACAACAAGTTTGATTATGTCTATATCCAAGTTCAAGAAGAAAAGCATGGTTACCTCATTTCCTTACTCACGGATTTTGGTTTTACCAAGTTCGGCGACTACAACAGTGACGCAACTTATGTGAAGGATATGCGAGTTGGCGTCTGGAAAGGATCGGTGGATCGGAATGATTATGTCAAATATGCGATTGCCCATTATCCCCATGTAATTGACATAGGAGTAAAGAAATACATCGTCCCAATTCGGCCTAATTACCACGATTTGCTTTTCCCTGATAGAAATCAATATCAGGACTTGTTCCAAGGGGGCTTGTCGAGTGAATCCAATGCAATCAAGAAGGCGTATCTTTGTAAGAGCCCCATAAGGGATCTGCGTCCAGGGGATTTGCTATTCTTCTACCGGTCAAAAGATTCCCAGAGCATTTGCAGTGTTGGCATTGCAGAGAAGATCAAGCGATTCACTAATGCAGACGATCTGATTTCCTTTGTGTCGAAAAGAACGGTATACACACATGAGGAGATGAGGAAATTCATCAGCAAAGGCGAGGTGTTGGCAATACTGTTTCGTCTGATTAGGTATTTGAAGCAACCTGTCGAAAGAAAATCTCTACTCAACAATGGCGTAAAAGGACAGATTCAAACCATACGCGAGTTGTCCGAGAGTGCGTATCGCCAACTCTTCAAGAGGGATTTGGGACTATGATGATTCTACTTTCTATAAAGCAAGTCTATTGCGACTTGATATTAAATGGAACTAAACGATTCGAGTTCCGTAAAAGGCTGCCGAATGGTCTCCAGAAGGGAGACGAGGTAGCCATATATTGCACACGCCCTGTTTCGAGAGTTGTAGCCTATTTCAGAATTGCCGATGTCATTAAGGCAACACGGCAGAGCCTTTGGAGGCAGACGCGTCATGCGGCTGGCATCAGTTATGAAGCATTTATGCGCTATTTTGATGCTACGCAACAAGCGAACGCAATCAAGATTGGAAAACTCCATGTGCTGAATACGCCTTTGTCGCTTGCGCGACTTCGTAGAAACAAAACTCCGCCACAATGCTTTCTCTATTTGACTGAATCTCAGTCCGAGAAGGTGAGAGAAAATGCACGGCATCACTAAAGTGTACGCGAGGTCATTTGATTTATGACATCAACGATTTCGGTTCCATTAAGCCTCGATGAAAAAGGCTTCATAGACAGGTCTTGCCCGAAGTGTTCTTACCGATTTAAGGTGAAGGATTCCTGCTGGCCGAAGTCCAAGATGGGGGGACTGCCCTGGGCAAGAACTATCGCATATGCGTTCTGCCCAATGTGCGGACACAAGGCGGCATCTGACAATTGGCACACACCAGAGCAGATTAAGGCCGCAGAGAGAATCGCTCTGGAAAAGGCAAAGCAACAGGTGCTTTCTCAAATTGACAAGTCGTTTGCGCAGCTTTCCCGATCTTTTTCTCACAATCCATTCATCAAAATGGAATACAGACCGTCTTTTTCGTATCGGCATATAAACACACGGACACCGTTCGACAGGGCATTGGAGCGCAATATAGTATGTTCAAAATGCAATGCATCATACGCGGTTGTTGGATCAGCATTCTTTTGTCCAGTGTGCGGGGAGAACACGGTCGTGGCATCGTTCGCAAGCGCAATGTCGAATATCAGCAAGGCACTTGATGCGCTACCTGCGGCAAAGAAAGTATTTGAAGAATCTGGCGGCATTGATTTTGCCAATGACCAGATCCGTCATCTAACAGAAAGGTCGGTCGGGGACATCATTTCAACCTTTCAATCGTTCGCATTAAGATTGTACGAAGATCTTGGTGGGCATGGGGCAAGGCCGAATGACTTTCAGAGGCTAAACAGGGGAAGTGAATTATTTGAAGAGCTGACCGGCAAAGCATACTCAGAATGGGTGACAACGGATCAATTGATATTCATGACTCTCATGTTTCAGCGGCGACACCTTCTTGAACACAACAATGGATTGGTTGATCAGCGGTATCTTGATCAGACCAATGACCGTGGATACAAGATAGGCGAACGGATTGTTGTTCGTGTTGATGATGTTCGGAAGCTTCAGTCCATTACTCTTGCCGTTGGCAACGGACTGCTATCACAACTTCATGCCGCTAAAACATAAGTCACTGTACGATGCCCATTGGCAGTCTTTTGTCTCGGACTAAACCACCTGCCGCACCCTAAACGAACCCCCGTCCGAAAGTCGGGGGAGTTTCGGACTAACCTCACCCAAACCCTTGTAAAATGGGGGTTTGAGCAAGTCCGAAACTTTCGGACTACCACTTCGGACTAAAATAGGGAAAGGTTCGTTTTAGGAACCACAGGTGTCTGCGCGGTCGCAACGCAGTCCCTATTTGCACACGCCCACGCGCCCACGCGATAGCAAAAAGCCCCCGTTTTATTGGGGGTTTCTCGCTTGGATTTGTTAGCCCGAAGTTTCGGACTAAATGCTTGTCCCTATTTTTATGGTGGAGGTGAGGGGAGTCGAACCCCTGTCCGAAATGGAATCAACCAAACTTCTACGCGTGTAGCCGACCATTAATCTCGAAACGGGTATGCCGATAGGCGGGCTTATCCCGAATCATCCGCTCGGTTGTACGGGCCGCCGGCGCGCGAGCGGAGCGCTCCGGGGCAAGTCCTGCTGGATGATGTCGCATCGGCTCAGCAGGCGTCGGCCGGGCGACATGCGGGCTATAAGTTAGGCCGCGAGAGCGTAATCGTTGTTCGCAATTACTGTTTTTCCCGTTTTTTAACGAGGCCAACGAGAATCCTCGACGCGCGATCTGACCTCAACGCACCCCGTCGAAACCGGATCACCCCCAATATCACTTACTATGATGCGCGTATTATACCATAAAAAATCGGCTACGCCCGCTGCTCATTGGCCAAAAGTGCGCCGTGTCCGACCTTCCGGCGCCTGTATTCAGTCGGAGAGAACCCCAACAGCTTGGCAAAGCGGTGCGAAAAGGCGAAAAGCGACTCGAATCCGGTCATTTCAGCAATCGTCCCCACGGGAAGATCCGTCTCGCGCAGAAGCCGTCCGGCACGGACGAGACGTGCCCTCATCTGATATTTCTTCGGGGAGAGACCTGTGGCCCTTCGGAAAAGATCCCGCAGTCGCGAAAGGCTCATTCCCGCAAGCCGTGCCGCATCGGCCACCTGGCACGAGGAAGAGAGATCCGACACAAGCGCCTGGCGCATCTTTTCAACCGCACGTGCCGCAGCGGTATCGGCATCACCCTTCTGCCAAAGCGCCAAAGTCTCCGCCACCACCCTATGTGCGGCAGCATCCACAAGCCAGCGTGAGCCACGACGCTCCGATGCCGCGATATCGAACAAGTCCCGAAATGCCTCCGTGACAGACACCGCCGAAGGGAACATCCTCATCGGCGATTCCGGCGCGATCCCGGCCTCCGCAAGCAACGGCAGCACCGCACGAGGATCGAGTTCCATCCATTCCTCGTTCCATCCAGTCTCATCGTCATACCGATAGAAATGGTTGACTCCCGGAAACACAAAGAAGATCGAGTTGGCCGGAACGGGGAGCTCCCCTGTCGCCTCGGAACGAAATGCGCCGTGGCCAGATGAGATGTGCACGAGTACAAGGCTCTCAAGCGTGCGTCCGCTCTTCGACGAGAACCGGTGTCTTGACGGATGCCGCCTGAGGAAGCCCGAATAATCGAGCTTCGGGGCGCATTGGTTGTACCCAAGCGACATTACGCCGAAAGTGCATCCCAAGGCCGCATTGCGCGGCTCGTAGTACCTTGAGAAGTATACGTCCTTAGATGCCATCAAAGCACGACTCAGTTCGCCGCCTTCTCGGCTGCGGCTGTTGCCTTGGCTGCGACTTCGCGCTCGGCGAGCACATCCTCGACCCGCTCCTTGAGCGTAGCGAGCTCCTCGATGCTCATGGAGGCGAGTGGCTTATCCTCGCGCACGGGGATGTTCATGCCGTGGGAGCGGAGGAACTGGTCCACCTTGTCGCGGTTTTTCTGGTAGAGATAGAAACCAGCGGCGGCAACGCCAATGCCGACGGCGGCTCCGACGAGATGATCTGTTGTTATTGCCATATCTATTTCCTTTCCTTGAAAGTTCGGCCGATTCATCGGAATCAGGCGCGTAGTATATCATTTTTTCGTTTCATGCATATCGTAGAAGAATATCCTCAGCGAATTTCCAACTACGAGAATGGTGCTTGCGTTGTGCATCACGGCGCCGACGATCACCGGGATAAGCCCAAGCCCGCCAAGCAGAAGGCCAACGGTGTTGACGCCTACGGACACGAAGAAGTTCTGCCTGATCACGTCCATCGTGTAGTGGGCCAGGCCATATGTCGCCGGAAGAAGCATGGCATTGTCGCCGGCTATCGTGATGTCAGCCGCCTCCATCGCCACGTCGGTGCGCGTCTTCCCCAACGCGATGCCCACATCCGCGTACGCAAGCCCGGGGGCGTCGTTGATGCCGTCACCGACCATCACGACCCCATTGCCGCCCGCCTGCAGCCGCAGGATCACCTTGGCCTTGTCCTCCGGCATCAGCTCCGACTCGAACCCGTCCAGGCCAAGCCTGCGGGCAACGACGTCGGCCTGCTGCTCCTGGTCGCCGGTAAGCAGGAGTATGTCGTCCACGCCAGAGAACCGGAGACGGTTGAGCGCCTTCTTCATGTTTTCGCGCAACGGATCCCTTATGCCGATAAGCCCCACGATCTCCGTGCCGCGCGCGACGTAGATGACGCTTTCGCCGTTCGCGAAGAGCTTTGAAGCCTGGTCGCGCATCGGGTGCGTGTGGATGCCAGCCTCGTTGAGGAAGCGCTTCGACCCTACGCGCACGACCGCTCGGCCCACCTTTGTCCATACACCCTTTCCGACAACCGTGTGTATCTCCTGGTGGCGCGGTATCTTTCCGCCGATCCGCTGAAGCTGCGCGAGGATCGCGTTCGCCATCGGATGCCGGCTCGTCTCCTCCGCCGCAGCCGCCAGCGCAAGCACCTCGTCCCGCGAATAGTCGGCAGACACCGTGGCAATGGACGTCACACGGGGTTTCCCTTCCGTAAGAGTGCCTGTCTTGTCGAGAATCAGCGTATCCGCCTCCGTGAGGGACTGCAGGGACCCCCCACCCTTGATGAGCACTCCGTTTCGCGCGGCGGTCGATATGGCTGCGGAGAGCGCCGCCGCCGTCGAAAGGCGGATTCCGCACGAGTAGTCGATGACAAGCATGTTCAACGCCCGGTTCACGTCCCGCGTGCCGAGAAAAACCGCCAGGGCGAGCGTGATGTTCACGGGCACGAGCGCGGACGAGAAACGGTCGGCATACGTCTGGATCTCGGCCTTCTTCCCCTCCGCATCCTCCACCATCCTGATGATGCGCGAAACGGCCGTCCCCTCGCCCACCGACTCAACGCGCACCGTTGCCGTGCCATCGACGGCAAGCGTGCCGGCATAGACCTTGCCGCCGGACTCGCGTGGAACCGGGCCGAACTCGCCCGTGATGGACGACTGATCCACCAGCAGCCTTCCCGCGGCGATCTCGCCATCGGCCACGATCTTCTCACCCGTATGAACGACAATGAAGCACCCCGGATGGAGAGCGGATACCGGCACCCTCTTCAGGGGCGACCCCGGCTCGCCGCTTTCCGAAAGCCAAGCCTCTTCGCCATCTACCGACAGCATGTCGCGAATCGCATTGCGAGTCTGATCCATCGTGTAGGCCGTGAGTGATTCGGCAAGGTCATGCAGGAGGAGGACGGTTAGCGCGGAGCCGGCCCGCCCTGACGCGACACTTGAGACTATGGCGAGGGAACTCAATGTATCGGCGTTCGGCAGAAACGTCCGCGCAATGGCCCCAAGCCCGCTCTTGAATATTGGGGCGGCAAGCGCAAGCGCACCAAACCCGGTCGGCGTGAATATCCTCCCGACGATCGTCGCCGGGACCGCCCGCCTGAACAGCCACGACCCGACAAGCAGCGTACCCGCAATGCCAGCCCTCGTCAGCATCGTAGAAAGCTTCTCCTCGTGAAGGTCGCGCTCCTGCACGCGCAGGTGGTTGCGCTCCTCGCGCTCCTTCCTCAAGGCGCTCAGCGAATGGATCTGTATGAGGCTCTCAACGGACTCCAGAAGTTCCTCTTCGCCAGTCGCCTCCGGGTCGTACGTGAGCACAACGCTCAATGCGGCGCAGTTCATGCGCTGCGAACGCACGCCCCGCAACTGCGAAAAATGGTCTTCGAGATCCGTCTGCTCGGCCGACAGGTACCTGACGGCCCGGCAGACGATCCGCACCCTCCCCGGAATGCGGTGCGCAAACTGGCATTTCAGCAACGGAACCTGCGATGAACGAAACGACATATGACGTCCTCCCCCAAAAAATGCGCTATAGCGTAGCGATGAACCGTGCCGCCGCGGCGTCAACGCCCGCCTCGTCCGCCTCGTCTATGTCGCCGAGGCCGTTCAGGAACAGTATGAACGACTTCCATGCCGAATCGAGCCATGCGGTGATTTCGGCCTCGCACGTCTTCTGCTGATTGTAGCGGATCAGCAGGTTGCCGGTAAGGAGGCAGAGTTCTGCTCCGGTCACGCCGGGACGCTTCAGTATGCAGTCCTTGAAAAGTCCGGCGAACCGGCCTGCGAGGGCCGGATACTGCCGCACCCCATGGATGTTCACGCGTACGCGGCCGGGCAGCGAATGGACTATGCGTATGCCGCCAACGCACTTAAGGTAAGCCTGAATCAGTGGATTCATAACGTTTAACTAACCTGAGATTGAGGACAAACGGAACCGGTGTTTGATCAGCGGGACAGCGACCTGTGCAGCCACCAAAGCACCGCCAGCGGCGAGAACTTCGAGCCGCCCTTTCCAGCGATCCCACGCACGAACGTGAATATCAGAAGAACCGTCATCAGCGACGGAAGGTCGAAAATGCCGCCGGAACGGCGCATCACCGCCTGATTCAGCGCGTAATGCACCGCCTGCAGTTCCCGCCCGACAAGCGATCGGTGGCCGCGCAATGCAGCATCGAAGTCAAATCCGTGCGTGGATGCGGCAACGACAAGCGATGGGGACAGCTTGCCCGCATCGTAGCGTATGAGGGCGGTGCCGATAAGCGGATTCACCGTCACGTCAATGATGCCATCGAGCCTCTTCAGGCGCACGGCGAACTCCTCCATCGCCTTCGGCCTATGGCGAAGGGACGGGATCCTGAGGCGCATCCTGCCGGGAATCGAATGGACGGCCTCCAGCACACCGGAGAACGAAACGACACGATCTGTGGAATTGATCAACATGGCCAATAGTGTACCATGTCCCACCGCCGCAGTCAATGAGGGTATACCTCCGATTGCGGAATGGCCCGCTACACGGAGACCCGTTAAGGTGAAGATGCGGTCACATCCGTACTTCTCGCACAGCTCCATCAGCGGGACGCAGGCGTAGGACCCGTCGGCCGAAGCGCGAAATCACATCAGAATGAAACGCACACAGGTTCGACGCACGAGAGCGCACATATCACCGGATAGGCGATCGCCGGGAGGAAAAGCACCGAATCGAACATGTCCAGAAGCCCTCCCATGCCCGCCGGCAGGAACACCGACGAGTCCTTGACCTCAAACTCGCGCTTGAAGCGGCTCTCTATCAGGTCGCACACCGTCGCGACAAGCGCCATCACGGCGCCGCCTGCAACCACGGCAGGGTAGCTCAGCAGGTTCCAGAACCGCAGACTGTCGCCCCAGTTGAAATGACGCGCAACCGCAAGCATGCCTGCGGCGGTCACTGCGGAGAAGACCATCGAACCGGCCAGGCCCTCCCACGATTTCTTCGGGGAGATCGATGGACACATCTTGTGCTTTCCGAAAGCCATGCCGAACGCGAACCCGCCGGTGTCCGAGAACTTAGCTATGGCTATCAGCGCGAAAAGCGTGTACAGTCCAACGCGAGACGACGGGGCATCGACGACGTCCACCCACGGACAGCATGTGAGCTGTACGGTAAGCAGAAAGAAGGACAGGAGGAAGGGCACGTACAGGAATCCCATCAGCGTGACGGCGATTGTGCCCACCGGATTCCTGTAGCGCGAGCTGAACAGCACAAGCAGGCAAAGCGCAACGAGGGAGAACAGCAGCAGCGGCGCACAGGAAAAGAAAAGGAGTGGCGCACACTTCGCATACCCCAGCACTCCGGCGGCGGCGATCCACGCCGCCCCCATCAACAGACCGAACCAGGCGACAGGCTCGTACCTCCGCTTCGCCATCTGGTAGAACTCCAGCTGGGCGAACGCCGAAAGCACGAGGATGACCGGCATGATACCCGCAAGCGGACAATAGAGGAACATGCCGAGCACGATGGCTCCGACGCCCAGCCCGCACAGTGTGCGCTTCAGGATTGGATTCATAACGCTATTCGCAAGGTTGATTCACGCGCCGGGCCTATCGACAGGATGCCAAGCTTCCCGCCGGAAAGCTCCACGAGACGGTCTACGTACGCCTTAGCCTTCGGCGGCAGATCCTCGATGCGGGTGACGTTGGAAGTCTCGCACATCCATCCGTCCATCTCCTCGTATATCGGCTTCACTCGCGCGAGTTCCGCCGCAGACGAAGGAACGTATTCGATGCGCTTGCCGTCAAGCTCGTACGCAACGCATATCTTGATCTTCGGGAACACGTCCATCACATCCAGCTTGGTGAGCGCCCAATAGTCCACGCCGTTTATCTGCTGCGCGTAGCGCGCAATCACCGCATCGTACCACCCGGTGCGGCGAGGACGCTTCGTCACCGCGCCGAACTCGTGTCCGCGCTCTGCCATGGTCCTGCCGTCGGCGTCAAGCATATCCACGGCATTGTAGAGCTCCGTCGGGAACGGGCCTTCGCCGACACGGGTCGTGTATGCCTTGATGACGCCCACGACGCAGTCGATGTCACGCGGGGAAAGCCCCGATCCAATGCATGCGCCGCCGGACGTAGGATTGGACGATGTCACGAACGGATATGTCCCGAAGTCAATGTCGAGCATCGTACCCTGTGCGCCCTCGAGAAGTATGGACTTGCCCGCCTTCTTCGCCTCGTGCAGCATAGGCACGGTGTCCCTTATGTAGGGGGCAAGCTTCTCCTGAACGACCCTGTAGATGGACGCGAGTTCATCGGCGTCAAGCTGATAGTCCCTGATTGTGCAACCTGGGACGTCGATCGAGTCCCCTTCGTCCACCCGCTCCGACCTGAGCATGCGAAGCTTGGCGTTCGTCTCCTCCACCTGCTCGCGCACGAGATCCAGGAAGTTGCCGCAGAGCATGTCGCCGCAGCGCAGGCCGGTGCGGGACACCTTGGCGGCATACGCCGGGCCGATGCCCCTTCCGGTAGTCCCTATCTTCTTGCCCTTTGCGCGAGCGGCCTCTTCGGCCTTGTCGAGCGCACGGTGGTACAGCATCACCATCTGGGTGCGCGTCGAGATGAAAAGACGGCCCTTCGGCTCCACGCCGGTGGCGCGCATGGCTTCGATCTCCTCAATGAGATCAAGCGGGTTCATCACAACGCCATTGCCGATCACGCATACCTTGCCTTCGTGCAGGATTCCGCTTGGGATCAGCCTCAGCACTCGCTTCTTGCCCTCGGCAATCACCGTGTGCCCGGCATTCGACCCTCCCTGATAGCGAACCACCAGGTCGGCCTTGTCCGTAAGGACGTCTATGACCTTGCCCTTGCCTTCGTCCCCCCACTGGGAACCGATCAGAACCGTATTCATCTAATTGTCAGCCTCTCGATTACTTGCCAAACACCCTGCGGAAATGGTCGAGGATCATGGCGACCCCGCCGTCACCCGTCTCCTTTGACGCCTTCAGCGCACTCTGCGCATACCAGGCCGTCTTGTCGAACTCGTCCATGTTCACCGTATCGGGGCAGAGGGACATCATGAGCGACGTCTCCCCTTCGCCCGCGTGGTCGAACGGATACTTCGCCAGCACCTTCGCGTCCATGAGCGCATGGTTCTGGATCCAGATGAACGGATTCGCGTCAAGGTTGGTGTGGTCGGTGTAGTACGACGCGGAAGATGGATCGCCCCACCAGCCATCGCCCTTCTTCTCCTCCAGGAACTCCATTATCACCTGGCGGCTCGCAAGGCGGAAGGCGAGATCCGTAGGCATTCCGGCCGCGAAATCCTCGCTCTGGTGGTGCACGAACGTGTGGATGTTCCTGAAGCCGACGTCAAGCAGCCCGCGGAATATCTGCCTTGCGATCGGCACAAGGGCCTGCGAATCGACGGGGATGGAGCCGCGTCCCTCGCACGGGGCTACGGCCCTGGATGACGCCCCCCAGTAGAAGCTCGGGAGGATCACGACCTCCGCCTCCTTCTCGTACTCGTGGAGGGCGCGTTCTACCGCCAGCGTGTCCATGCCGACAGGCAGATGCTCGGAATGGTACTCGAGCACGCCAAGGGGAAGGACGACCGGAGTCCTTTTCTTTATGGCCTCGCGGATCTGCGACGGCCGCATGAGTTCATAGCGCATTTCTCAAATCTCCATGAAAGCCGAATTGCGAACCCCCGGATATTCGGCAATTCGCAATTCGCCTATTCGATCGTTCCTCAGTTGCAGACCTCGATCGGGCCATTGAGGCCGATCTGCGACGGCGCGAGGTTCACGCAGCCGTCCTTCGTGATGGCGATCGGCTTCTCCCAGCGGAGGCCGAACGTCGGCGACGTCACGAACGTGTCGATCTGGAACGTCATGTTCGGCGTAAGCTCGTAGTCCGATATCGTCTCCATCCACGGAGCCTCAACCTCGATCAGGCCTGTGCCGTGGCACGGGCCGTAGAAGTAGTTCTCGCGCTTGCCGTGATCCTCGTAGAACTTGATGAAGTCCTTCGCGACCTGCGAGGCGAGCTTTCCGGGCTTGAGGTTCTCCTCCGTCCAGTAGTGCGCGTCGAGGCCGAACTGCACGAGCTCGCGCTTCTCCGGGCTGAGCTTGCCGCAGCATACGGGGAGTCCGATGGACGGCGAGTATCCGCAGATCTTCGCGGAGAGGTTCAGCTGGACGATGTCGCCCTCCTGGATCACCCGGTAGCTGGAACGCGAGATCGCGTGGCGGGTGGACTTCTCGGCGAAGCAGTACATCGGCAGGCCCTCGTACTCCGCGCCGTTCTCGTAGATGCACTTCTGCGCGACGCCGACGAGCTCAAGCTCCGTCTTGCCGGGCTTCAGCTCGGTCATCACGGCCTTCGTCGCGAGATCGGTGATGCGCGCGGCCTCGCGGATGCAGGCGATCTCGTTGTCGCTCTTGATGCGGCGAAGCGCGAGCATGATGTCGTCGGCCCATTCGATCGTCGCGTTGGGATAGCACTCGCGGATGCCCTCGAACTGCACACAGTTCGTGTTGAGCTTGGCGGCGACGCCGATCCTGATGTTATCGCCCGTGACGCCGAGCTTCCTGAACACGTCCTTGAACGTCTCGCTCTTCAGCTCCGGATAAGCCGGGTTTGCGCTCTCGCGGTACTGGTAGACGACGGCGATCTTGTCCATCCAGCTGAAGTCGCCGGCGAACACCTGCGATTCCGGGCCGACCATCAGCATATACTCGCCATTCGCCGCGATCGCGACTCCGACGCGCTCGAAGACCGGCCAGAAGTTCGAGAAGTAGCGGGTGTCGGCGTAGTCCGCCTCACTGCCGTTCACGACGAGGACGTCAAGCCCCTTCTCGGCGACAAGCTTCGCCGCACGGGCGACGCGATCCTTGAATTCCTCAACAGGTATCTGAATGCGAGCCATTTCCATTATCCTTTCTCTAACGTGAGTTTTGTAAAACGAATTATGTGCGCTATTTTACCATAAATCATGACGGCGGAAGACGGCAATTATCGCTTTGGTGTAAATGTCGAGCGGGTCCGACGTCTGCCACTTCGCGAGGTCCGGGCGGCAGTTCCTGTACAGGAACGCGCAACCGAGGCCCTCGACGCGCGGCTTGCCCGTGAAGAACGCCCCGCCCTTCAGACAATCTCAATGTGTACCGAGAACCGTGGAGGTGCGGATGCGAGCGTCGCAAGCCGCTTCCTTATCGAGGCGAGCCTTGGACGCAAGGCAAACGATGCGGATGCCGACCCGACATGGAGGAACAATCTGCCTCCGATGCTGCCGGACGCGCCAGCGACCCATTTCCCAGGCTTTGCGGCAAGATCGGGGAACAGCTCCTTCCACTTTGCGCACACCTCGTCGAAGAACGGCGACCTGTCCCTGGTAAGGTCTGCCACTATCGAATCAAGCATATCTCCCGCGCACGCTGACGGCGTCCTGAACGCAGGCACATCGCCATCGACGGGCAGGGAGAAATCCACGGACGCCATCCCCCGCTCCCGCTTCGCCGCCGCCTTGGCCCTTCGCTTGAAATATGGATCGTACATCAGGGTTGAATAGACGGACGGGAGGAGGCATCCCGTGTCCCCTCCCGCCAGACACATTGAGGCGCCGCGCAATGCCCGGCGCCCCTACGCCATCATCAGGCCTTCGTGGAGAAATACCCCACGAACGGCTTGCCGCCCGCAAGCACCTCGCGCTTGACAGGGTCGAACGTGCCGACAAGGCCCGTGCGCATGGCGGCATTCGCCATGATGAGCGACACGGTGTGCCAGTATCCGGCCTCGACCGGCGCATTCGGATCCTTGCGGTTCCTCACGCACTCCATCCAGTTGCGCATGTGTGCGCTGGTTAGCGGGTCGCCGCCGGTGTTCGCAGCCGTCTCGGCCTTCTGGTAGTTGCTCGTGAGCTTTTCCTCGTGCGGCTTGGCTCCTTCCACGCCCTCGTTCGTGACGACGCCCTTTATGAGGTCGATCGTCCCGTTGGGGCTGTAGTACTTCTCAACGTTGCCGCGGGCGGCGTTCGTCTGGCGGCTCTGGAACACTGCCTGGAATCCCTTGCCGGGATTGTTGTCCACTCCATACTCAAGGATCGTCGTGAAAGTGTCGTAGCTCTGCCGCCCGTCGTTCCAGGCGTACGTTCCGCCGGAGGCGACGGCCTTGCGCGGATAGTTGAGGCCGGTGAACCAGGCGACCGTATCGATCTGGTGGCACATCCACTGGCCGGGGATTCCGGACGAGAACGGCCAGAAGAGGCGGAACTCAAGGTACTTGCGCGGATCGAACGCATACTTTGCCGGATCGCGGTCGAGAAGCCACATGTTCCAGTCGATGTCCTCGCGCTTCAGGGACTCCACGAGCTTTTCGCTGCGGCGCCAGCGGCGCGGCTGGTTCACGTTCCAGCACAGGTCGATGAACGAGATGTTGCCGAACTTTCCGCTCTGTATGTAGTCCTTTGCCGCATGGTAGGCCGTGCCGGAACGCCTCTGCGAACCGATCTGCACCACCGCGCCCGGGGCGAATCCCGCCTTGCGCTTGGCATCGACGGCATCCTTGAGCATGTTGGCCGAGTACATGTCTTCCGCCATGGGCTTCTCGCAGTAGGCGTCCTTCCCGGCGTTCACCGCGTGGGTGGCGTGCTGGGCATGCTGGAAGTCCGCAGTGGAGATGATCACCGCATCGATATCCCTGGCCTTCTCGTAAAGCGCGATGTCGCTTTCGTAAGTGTCGATGGCGTGGCCGAGCTTTTTCTCGAGTTCAGGTTTCGCGTTCCCGTACAGGCGCTTCTTCCAGAGGTCGGCAACCGCGACGAGGTCGAAATTGAGTTCCTTCTGTGCGGCCATGAACGTAGGCAGCAAAGAGCCCCTGAACCTGTCCGAATATCCGACGCACGCCACACGGACGCGGTCGTTTGCTCCCAATACGTTGAGCGACGGACCCGCCAATGCCGCAGCACCCGCAATCTTCGCGAAATCCCTGCGCTTTATCTGGGTTTTTCCATTAAGCATACATATCTCCTTGTAGTTTTTGTCTGTTGGGTCGGTAGTGTACCATTAGTTGCTGAAATGTCAATCGGCGCCGAAGGTCATTTCTCCTTGGGGAACATCGACGATGACGCCACGGCGGAGGAGACCGCCTTGCCGAACGCCTCGGAAAAAGCCGCCGAATAGTCGCCTGACGCCGCATCGGCAGCCCCTTCGCCATGCAGGATCTCCACGAGCGAGCGGTTTTCCACCACCGAAAGCGTAAGGCTTATGCGGGCAATCCGCTTGCCCGGCTCGCGGCAGTCGAGGGAAATGTCGTTCACGGCCGTCTCGATCGTAGTGCCTACACGGGCCGAGCTTGCGGACGGAATGACGAGCCCGAAGCATCCGGAACATCCAAGAAGCGTCGCCAGCGGTGCGCGCAGCAGCGCGGCCGGCGAACTCGCGAATGCGTTGTATGCGTCGAACGCCACGGAGCCGTCCGCCCGCATTACGGCCAGGGCCGGCTTGTCGTACGGGGCCGCAACCGTAATCGCCCCAAGCTTCACGGCCTTGCCAACGTCGATCTCCGCGACCTGCTTCCTCGATGCGGAAACGACCCAGCTTTTGGGTTGGGGCGGGGCTGAAGTGAGGCATCCCGATGCAAGCATGGCAACGGCAATTGCGCACGTCATTATCTTGGATGCCTCGGTCATGTTAATCATTGGACTATCTCCGCTATCGGTCAATTTCCGGTGGCCAGCCTCGCCGCGCAGCGTTCCGGCAAGCCTGCGGCAACGTCGCGGGCCTGTGCGGCGGCCACGTCGTACGGCACCCGGCGAAAGCGCAGCGTGCGGGTGCCGGTGTCGAACAGGGCGTAGCTCGCGCGGGGATCACCGTCCCTCGGCTGGCCAACCGACCCTACGTTCACGAAATACTGCTTGCCGGACTGGATGCGGAACTCCCCTCCATCGAACGTATCCGGCGTGTGGTGCACGGCCCCAAATGCGGTCTTCTCATAGACAACCGGAACATGGGTGTGCCCATGGAAGCAAAGCGGCGTCTTCTGGTAGACGAAATGGCTCGTGGCCTGGATGTCGTCGAAGATGTAGCCCCAGTGGTCAGGCATGTCG
>CAKULV010000023.1 GCA_934667425.1 uncultured Kiritimatiellota bacterium
TAAACACCATAAGAGACTCCCCTCCCTTCCTCCTTCACTCGATCACGCGCGGTATCACACCCTTGCCGTTTAGGTTGACACTCCACGTATGCCCGTAGGCATACGGGACTCCGCCAGGGACTTCAATATTTGGTTCCTCCAGCCAGTTCATGACATCGACGGGATCCTCAAACGAATCGGAATACCTCATTTTCCCCGAATAAGACCATTCGTAGCGTTTCATCTCGTACATGACGTCTCCCGCCTTTTCATATGTGGTACGCCATGACCAGTTTAATTTGCCCAGGAGCCTTCCGCGACCCCATCCGAGCGCAAAGACAATGTGCTCGCAATCGGCGTTAAAGTCAAAACCATTCCACCAGTTGCGGCCAGAGTCGCCATTTAACCTTTTGGCCACAAATTCTCCAACGGACTTGTATGCGTAGTTCTTCACTGCGCCAAATATCCTGTCCGTAAGCCCCATGACATCGGTGTCGATATAGTCATCCGAGGTCAACCGCCTGACGTTCCACCAGACTGACCCCAGCCAAGGCAACATCACCGAAGCAATCACCGTTTCCGGTGCGTACCTGAAGTAGTAGGCCACCATTTCCCGATTCCCCCATGCCGCGCCAAGCAGATCCACCCCCTCCAGCGGCGAGTTGACCCCGTACGCCAGCCGGTTCCAGCCGTCGGGGTAGCCGAACGGGTCGGCGGTCTGCCACTTGGCGAGGTCCGGGCGGTAGTTGCGGTACAGGAACGAGTACCCGAGGCCCTCGACCTGCGGCTTGCCCGTGAAGAACGCGCCTCCGCCCGCCCCCGGCAGGGGCTCGCCGAACGCGGTCAGGGCGGCGGCGGTGCATTTGCCCCTCGGCTTCGGACGCGACGAGGCGCGTCCCTCCCGGACGCAAACCGTCGTGCCGAGCATGTCGTTCAGGTAGGCAGTCCCCGACGACGACACGATCGGGTTCCCGCCACCAACGTGCGGCTCGCAGATGAACGACTCGTCCCCGCGCCGGACGAGCGCGAGAGAGTCCCACGCGAATCGTTCCGCCCTCCCGTCGCCGAAGTCCGCAGTCGCGAGCTGCCCGTCTGCGTGATACGTGTACGTGAGCTTCCTCTTCCCCTCAGTGACCGACAGCACCTTGTCGAGGTAGCCGTAGCGGTAGGCCCTGCCGCCCTCCCTCACGAGCCGCCCCGCCGCGTCGTAGGCGTACTTGGTCGTCACGCCGTCCGACGTGGAGCTGACGAGCTGGTTCGCGCCGTCGAACGAGAAGGTGGTCGTCCTGCCGCGCACGGTCTTCCGCACCATGTTCCCCGCCCTGTCGTAGGCGTAGCGCTCCACCTCGGCCCCATTCTCCCTCACCGCCGTGAGCCTGCCGCGCGCGTCGTAGTCGAACTCCTGCCGGACCCCGTTCGCCGTGCGGGCCGCGATCCGTCCGTCCGGGGCGTACTCGTACTCCACCGACGCGTCGGGGCTTCCGCGCCCTCCGAGCCACTTGCCCGCGAGCCTCCCAAGCCTGTCGTACGCGAAGTCGATGGGCGTCCCGTCCACGGTCTGCCTCGACACGCGCCCCTTCGCGTCGTAGCGGTATTTGACGGAGCTTCCGAACGATGATATCTCCGAGAGCCGCCCGAACCTGTCGTACGCGCGGCGCTCTACGGTCTCGATCCCGTCCGGATGGCGGATCCTGAGCGACGTGCGCCGCCCGTAGGCGTCGTAGGCGTAGGTGGACACGGTGCCGTTCTCGTCCTTCTCCGCGAGCCGCCCGAAGTGGTCGTAGCGGTACGTCTCACTCAGGTCTCCGCGCGTGCGCTCCGAGATGCGGCCCCACCTGTCGTAGGAGAACGTCTCGACCTCGCCCTTCGCGTACTCGATCCGCGTGACGCGGCCGAGCGCGTCGGACTCGCGGCGGACGGTGCGGTCGACGCGCCCCGTCACGGAGGACGAGACCTCGGCGGCGAGGCCGTCCGGGCCGCGCTTCGCGGACGTGAGCTGCCCGGCCGCCGTGAGGCGGGACGAGAGCCCGAACCTGTCCCAGCCGAACGCGATCTCGTTCCCGTTCTCGTCCACCACCTTCGTGAGCCGTCCGAGCGCGTCGTGCGCGTACGAGACGGCGGAGCCGTCCGCATGTTCCTCCCCCACGACGCGGCCGAGGGCGTCGCGGGACACGGCGATGGTGCGGCCGTCGCGGTCCGTGGCGGAGACGGGCAGGCCAGTCGGGCCGTAGCCCACCTCGACGGACGAGAGGACGGCGCTTCCGTCAAGCCTCTCCACCTTCGCGACGCCGCCGTGGTCGGCGTAGGTCCGGCGGGTCACGATGCCGTAGGCGTCGGTATGCGACACGGGGCGGTTGTAGCGGTCGTAGGCGACGGAGACGGAGCCGAAGCCATCCGAGACGCGCGACGGGAAGCCTCCGGGCGCGTACTCCACCGAAAGCGTCCGGCACCCGTCCGTGACGCGCACGGGCCTCCCGGCCCTGTCGCGGGATACGGACACGGTGCGCACGGCGGCGCCGTCCGCGCCAAGCTCCGAGACTGAGGCGAGTCGCCCCGCCCTGTCGTACGAGAACGACCGCACCGGCTCCGTGGAGAGGGTCCAGCCCGCCCGGCGCGAGAGTCTCACGCAGTTGCCCGCGCCGTCGTATTCGAGGATGCGGTGGTTGCCGAGGCGGTCGGTGACCCTCACGGGCTTCCCTGTCGCCCTGTCGTAGCGGAACGACACGGCGTCCCGCCCGCGCCAGTCCACGACCTTGCGCACCCTGCCGAGGTACGCGACGTCGTGGCGCATGAAGTAGTAGGTGGTCGTCGTCCGGCCCGCGAAGTCAGTGACGCGGAGCGTCCCCACCCTCTCGTCGAAGTCGTGCGTGGCCGTGCCGCCGAGGGCGTCCGTGAGGCGGATGGATGTCTTCGTGGGGTACGAGTACCTGTAGTCCGCGTCGGACATGAGGCGCCCCGCCACCTTGCCGGTGTGCGCGACGCCACTCTTCCTGTCTTCGCTCAGGATGTTGCGGCGGCGCTCCTCCGGCGTCTCGGCCTGGACCGCGAACCTCTCCGCGCGGCCCCCGCGGACGGCGGAGGCGAGGTAGCCGCCGGAGTACGCGAACTTCTCCGGCGCGAGGGAGGCGACCCTGACGGACGCGAGGGCCTGGACATCGAGGGTCGAGGCAAGCCCGTCCGCCGTCTCCGGGAGCGAGACGAACCGCATGCCGGCATACGAGAGCGCGATGCGCACCCCGTTCACGAGCATCGACCTGGCGAGGCCCCCATCGTGGGTCATCTCGATGAAGCTGACGCCCCTCGACGACACGGAGAGCAGTTCGCCGGAGGGGCCGCGCGAGAACGTCGCGGTCTCGCCCGACGGGGTGGATATGGAGGATATCCGCCCGTCCTCGTACGAGAGGCGCCAGCCCGCCATGCCGCCCTTGCCGACGATCGAGAACCTGCGGCACTTCGCGTAGTCGGAGGACACGGTGTCCGACTCCCAGTCCGTGTACGGCGCGAAGAGCCCGCGTCCCTTCCTCGCGGCCTCCACGGGCTCCAGCGTCACCGCGCCCTTCGGGGGCCTCTCGCCCTTCGGGCGGAACCGGATGCGCTCGCCCCACGGGGCGTCCCAAGTGAGGCCGCCGCGCTCCCACCTGACGGACGACTCAAGCTGCGGGGAGCGCCAGCCGAAGCCGAACATGCCGGAGGAAGAGCTGGCGGACGAGTAGACGAGTTCAACTGGGATGCGCAGCTCCGGCGCGACGTTCGCGACGCCGAGGTCCCGGCGCACGGTGAAGCCGGGTTCCGTCAGCGAGGCCTTGCCCGCGAGCAGCGGGCGGGTACGGAAGTCTGGGGCGTCGGCGGCGGAGCGGAGGGGAAACGCGCACACGGAGAGCAGCGCGATGGCGGCCATGGAGGCCCGTAGGCCGGGGCGCATGCGGGATGGCGGAGTGGCGGCGTGCGGATTGCGGCGGATGTCCTGGCTGTCCATGCGGTTTCCTTTCCTGTGACGTGGTCGCGGCTACGAAGCAGGACGCATCCCCAAAGATGCACCCCGACGGAACGCAGCCATTGTACCACAGCCCCGATCCGGAAGTCAACGGCCTCGGAAGAAATCTTTATGTCAACTCCGCGCGCATCGCTCCGCGAAAATCGAATCCGCCGCC
This sequence comes from uncultured Kiritimatiellota bacterium, assembly GCA_934667425.1. Classification (GTDB taxonomy): domain Bacteria; phylum Verrucomicrobiota; class Kiritimatiellia; order RFP12; family UBA1067; genus UBA1731. The sequence goes on from CAKULV010000023.1 coordinate 4,131, forward strand.
GCGGCAAGGGACTTGAAGCATGAGCATATCCCCAGGATTTCAGGAGTCGGCTGAATGCGGTCGGGGATAAGCACCGGATTGCACCCGGCGGCATGGGCCGCCCGTATCCCTGTGAACGCATCCTCGAACACGAGGCATCGAGGTGGCGGCACATCGATCCTGGATGCGGCCAGAAGGAATATGTCGGGGGCGGGCTTTCCGTGTACGACATCCTCGCCCGTCACGATCGCGCCAAACATTCCGAGAAGGCCGGACGAGCGAAGGTTGTGTTCCACGAGGCTTCGCAATGAGCTGGAGGCGACCGCCGTGCGGATGCCATTCTCGCGACACTTCGCGAGCATCTTGCGTACGCCCGGCTTTAGCGTGGGCACCGATTCGGCCTGTGCGCTGAAAGCCATGTCCAGCGCCCGTTCGATGTAGGCATCTACGTCTATGTCCGGAAGAAACCGCCGGATGACATCCGGAAGCTCCTTCCTGCCGCATCCGCAACAGGCGTACGGCAATGCGTCCGGCACCTTTACCCCGAACTCGGCGCCGACCTTCCGCCAGGCGCGTTCGAACAGCACCTCGGTGTCGAAAAGGAGGCCATCCTGATCGAAGATGGCCCCCTTTATCCAAGCGACATCCGGCAGATCCATGCCAGTTCCAGCGATTAATGCCGCATCACTTCTCGCGGATCCAGTCCCTTGTAGGATAGGCCGGCGGCACATATCCATGCTCGGATCCCTGCACCCAGACCACCTTCTTGTTTCCGGGGATGTTGTTGTAGAGCTTCGCAAGCCCGGTGGGAGGGCAGCAATAGTCGCCGAGTCCGGCGCGGGTGATGATCGTTTTGCACGAAGCCGGGATGCGCTTGCCGAAGTTCGCCGCGTCGTAGTACCCCATGGACTCTGTCCAGGGGATGTACCAGCCGTCGCCGGAAAGCTTTAGCGACCTGTCCTTGCGGAGCTTGCCGGAAGTGTACATGTCGCAGCACCACGTGACGCTGCTCTCGGCGCGAGTGACGCCCTCGCCGCAGCCTGCCGCCCAGATCGTCTGGAGTCCGCCCTGGCTTCCGCCTGAGGCGATTAGGTCCATGCCGTTCCAGCCCTCGACGGTCTTCAGGTACTGGAGCGCGCGCTTCACGCGAAGCACCATGCCGTTGAAGTAGGCCACTTCCGGATCCTCGTTCTGCTTGGCGTCGAACGCATAGGCATTGTCATGCGAGCGGATTTCCCACCGCAGGGCCTTCGTATAGGCCTCGTCTCCGCCGAATGCGGGAAGCTTCAGGCCGTGCGCGTTGATGTTGAGGACAATCTCGTGCTCGCGCGCCCAGCCCGGCGCGGCGTGTGTGCAACGGTCGCCGCTGTAGCCGTGTGTCTCCAGGCGCGCCGGGAACCTCTTCCCGTCCGCAACGGCCACGGGGATGGACAGGTAGCCAGTGACAGGCCGCAATCCTGCGCAGCGGATCTCGATGGCGTAGAGCTTCGCCTTCTTGTTCCCGCAGGGGATCTCGATGCGCTCGGCCTTGAGCGGAACGAGATAGAGACGCTTGTACTGGGCCGCCCAGAATGCATCGAAGTCCTTCGGCTCGGGATGGCTCGCGAGCGTATCGACATCCGCGCCTGCGCCGCCATCGAAGAACACGGCCTTCTTCATGCGTTCAAAGGCGTTCATGGCCTTCTGCCCCTCAGGGGTCGTCGCGTCGCCAAGGAACTTCTTCGTGTAGCGCTTGCCGGACTTGTCCACAACATACGCCTCAAGACGGACGAATCCAGCCTTGTCGAGCCTTGCCTTGTACGTGAACGGCATGCTCTCCAGCGGAATGCGTCCCTTCTCGACAGTCCCGAAATCGTCCGTGCGCTTCCAGTCAAGGAAATATTCGCCCGGCGGCACTGCGCCGTCCAGATCCATGGCCGTGAGGGTGAACGTCATCTCCTCTCCAGCGCGGTACGAGACGGGATCCTTGTCAGTCTCACCCTTTATCCATGCCTTGTCAAGCAAGCCTCCGAACGCCGTACAGGCGCAGAGAACAGAAGCACACAACAGTTTAAGTGACATACTCTCTCCTTATGGTTAAATGACGAAGACGATTATAGCAAAAACCAAGCGCCATGTCACCGTTACGTTCTCTATGTGGGCGCATCTCCATGAAATGCGCAAAGAGGGACGGCAAGCCTGTGGCTGCGCCGTCCCTCTCTGCCATTGTGTCGGCTGAAGTCAGCCGTTCTTCTTCTCGAAGTCCTTCATGAACGCGACGAGAGCGTCAACGCCTTCCATCGGGAATGCGTTGTAGATCGAGGCGCGGATGCCGCCAACGCTCCTGTGGCCCTTGAGCGAACCCATTCCAAGCTTCTTCGCCTCTGAGACAAACAGGGCCTCAAGCTCCTCCGTGGGCAGCCTCCACGTGACGTTCATGTTCGAGCGGAATTCCTTCTTCGCCGTGCCGCGGTAGAATTCGGTGGAGTCGATGACGTCGTAGATCTTCTTTGCCTTTTCGGCGTTGAGCTTGAAGAGGTTCTCCTTGCCCATCTTCTTCACCCACTTCATCGTCTCGCCGAAGATGTAGATGCCCCATGTCGGCGGCGTATTGTAGAGCGAGTTGTTGTCCACAAACGTGCGGTACTGGAGCATCGTAGGCAACGACGCATCGCCCTTCTCGGCGAACTCCTTGCGGATCGCGACAACGGCCATGCCGGAAGGGCCGAGGTTCTTCTGGGCACCGGCGTAGAACATCGAGAACTTCGTGTAGTCGCGAGGGCAGGAAAGGATGTCGGAGGACATGTCCCCGATGAGAGGCGAACCAGTATCCGGTATCTCCTTCATCTCCGCGCCGGAAATCGTCTCGTTCGTGCAGATGTGGCTGTACGCGGCGCCGGGAGTCCACTTGTATTCGCCGGCATCGGGCTGGCGGGTGGGGATATCCTTCTGGCAGTCGGCGGCGATGTTCACTGTGCCGATCTTCTGAGCCTCCTTCAGGGCCTTGCCGCCCCACGTGCCGCTCTTGACGTAGTCGGCGACCTTGTCCTTGCCGAGGAAGTTCATCGGTATCATCGCAAACTGGAGCGAAGCGCCGCCCTGGATGAAGCATACAGACCAGTCGTCATCGAGTCCGCAAAGTTCCTTGAACGTGGCAATTGCCTCCTGGTGGATCGCATCGTATTCCTTGCCACGATGGGACATCTCCATCACGGACATTCCCGATCCCTTGTAATCCACCAGATTCTGCTGCGCCTCCTGCAGAACCTCAAGCGGGAGCACCGCCGGACCGGCTGAGAAATTGTAGACTCTCGACATTTTTTACTTAACCTCCTTTGATGTGAAAAACGGCTTGTATTTTACTCTTTTCCCTAATCCGTTGCAAGTCCGCCTGACGCGATATGTTTATGAGCACCCCAACGGCAATCAAAGCCGTCATGAGGTTCGTGCCGCCATAGCTGATGAAAGGAAGCGCAAGGCCCTTCGTGGGCAAGAGGCCCGTAACAACCCCCATGTTGAACATCGCCTGGAAGAATATGAGGAACGTCATCCCAAAGGCCATGAGCCTGCCAAGCCGATCGCAGGACTTCGCCGCGATAATCATTCCGCAAACGAACACGGTGACGAACAGCGACAGCATGAGGAGCGAAAACACCACCCCCCATTCCTCGGCCCCAATGGCAAAGATGAAATCGGTGTGGTTTTCCGGAAGGTAGCGTTCCTTCTGCCTTGAGTTGCAGTATCCAAGCCCGGTCTCGCCGCCATTGCGGATCGCTATCAGAGCCTGGTCAAGCTGGTGGTTGGCCTCGCGGGCATCCTCGGTAGAGACGGTGAGGTCGCCAAGCCATGGACACCACGCGGAGAGGTGGACTTTCGCGGTCTCCGGCATCCATGCCGATATGCGCCTCATGCGGTTGCCGTTCGACAGCAGAAGCGACCCGACCAGGACCGTTCCCGCCACACCGAGCAGGATCATGTGCCGCCACCTCATACCGGCTATGAACATCAGCACTCCGCCAGAAAGCGCAATCACCATTGTTGACCCGAAATCCGGCTCGAACACGGCAAGGAGCATCGGCACCGCTATGATCGCCAGGGCGCGAAGCGCCCCCTTCCAGAAAAGCTCGATCCGCCAGCCCGCCCTGTCGAGGAATACCGACATCGTTATCACAACCGCGATCTTCGCGAATTCGCTCGGCTGGATGTGGATGGGCCCAAGCATCAGCCATCGGCGAGAGCCGTTGATCGGACGGAAGCCGAACACGGCCGCAAGCGCAATGACGACCGACACGTACATAAGCACGGTCAGCCACCTGTGCTCGCGCCATTTGCGGTAGTCGAAGAACACCGCCGCGAGAAACAGCGGCATTGCGATCGCCAGCCAGCGCCCCTGCTGCTTGAGGAAATAATAGAAATCGTGGTACTTCCTGTATCCGACCGGGCTACCGGCCGACGAAAGCACCACGAATCCTATCGCGACAAGTGCGAGGACTGCAAGTCCAAGAACTACGCGAGCCTGTCTCACTGAGCCTTGGCGTTTGCAGGCAGCTTCAACACCGTACCCGGCTCAACGGCATCCGTACCCTTGATGTTGTTGAGGTCGAAGATCGCGCTGGGCGACACACCATACGCAATGGCGATGGAAACGACATCCTCGCCCTCCTTCACAGTGTGCGTCTTAGGCGATTCGGCCTCTTCGGCTGCGGCCGGCGCAGCAGCCACCGGCTCCGGCGTGGCCGAGGTCGGGGCGGCAACCTGCTCCGCTTCCTTCTCAACCTTCTGCTCCACCGCCACGGGAGCGGTCTCATCCGGTTTGGCGGCAGGCTCTGCCGCAACGGCATCCTTCTTTTCGGCCTTGGCTTCCGGCTTTGCCGCAGCAGGCTTCTTCGCCGCCACGACGACAGGCTTCTCCGCCGGCACCTTCAGCTTCTGGCCAATACGGATCACCCTGCTCTTGAGGCCGTTCATGTCCATGAGGCATTTAACCGTGACGCCGTTGTCGATGGCAAGCTTGCCGAGCGTATCGCCGCTCTTCACCACATATACCTTGGTCGCCCCCGTGTACGCAGAAGCCCGCGCACCTGTGCTACGCGCCTTGCCGGCGCTGGCCTTGGCGGGAGCGGCAGAACGGATTGCGACAGGCTTTGCATCATCGCCCTTAAGCTCTATCTTGCCCGGAAGCTTAATCTTCTTGCCTACATATATCTTGTTGGGCGAAAGGCCGGGGTTCAGATCGAGCACGTTCTTCTGCTTCAGGCCATACTCTACGCAAATCGCGGAGAGTGTATCGCCGCTCTTCACGCGATACAGCGTGTATTCCGGCGCCGGCGGGACTACCTTGCACTTGCAGTCCGACGCACCGCACATGCACGGAGATTCGTGCACAGTTCCCGGCGCACACTTGCAACGCAACGGCTCCGGCTTCTGAACTTCAGCTGGGGCTGAAGGAGCTGCCTGCGGCGCCTTCTCGACAGGCTTCACCTCTGACTGACGCACCGGACGCGCCGATGCCGTCGCACCGCTTGATGTATTGGCCTTGGGGGCCTTGCAACCAGTAACCACCGCGCAAGCCACCGCCGCGCCCGCGATCAGACCGAACCTCACGTTCATTTGTTTTCCTCTTTTTGGCCCAACACTGCAAATTTCACAGTTTGAGCTTTTTTCTTACTGAAAAAGCAACGCTTCCTGAAAACCCTACACGCCTCCAAGAACGAATGTGCATAAGATACCCTTTTGCACAGGATTTTGCAAGCATTCTTTTGTGAAAAAATGCGGACGATCACAAACGACCGCACCCCTATCACCCTACGGCAAGCATCGCGTCGATAGCCCTTTTCGCCCTTGTCGCGATGTCCTGCGGCACCTCGACCTCAGTCCTCATCTCGCGCAGCGATTCTGCAAGATTGTCAAGCGTCGTCTTCTTCATGTTTGGGCAGACGATCCTGTCCGAGACGGGATAAAAGGCCTTTTCCGGGTTTTCCTTGCGGAGCCGGTGCAGGATGCCGACCTCCGTGCCAACAATGAAAGCCATGTGCGGAGATTCGCGCGCGAAACGGCACATGCCGCCGGTAGACAGCCGTTCGTCGGCGGCATCCCTCACATCCTTGGCGCATTCGGGATGCACCATGACAGGCGCACCGGGATGCTGCCTCCTGGCGTTTTCGATGGCGCTTACCGTAATCGCCGCATGCGTTGGGCAATATCCGGGCCAAAGCACATAGTCGCGCCCCAGCAACCCGGCGATATGTCCGCCAAGATGCCGGTCCGGCACGAAGATGATCCTTTCCTCCGGACCGAACTTCGCCATGACCTTCTCCGCATTGCCGCTCGTCACGCAGATGTCGCACTCCGCCTTGACCTCAGCCGTGGAGTTCACGTAGCACACGGCCTTCGCGCCGGGGTTCTTCGCCTTGAGCTCGCGCAGTTGCGCACCCGTGATCATGTCGGCCATCGGACACCCTGCGGAAGGCTCCGGTATCAGCACCTTCTTTGCGGGATTGAGGATCTTGGCCGTCTCGGCCATGAACCATACGCCGCAGAACACGATGACATCGGCCTCCACCTCTGCCGCACGGCGGGCGAGTTCCAGCGAGTCGCCGGTGAAGTCGGCGACATCCTGCACCTCGCCTCGCGTATAGTTGTGAGCGAGAATCACCGCATTGCGGCTTTCCCTGAGACGTGCAATCTCTTCCACGACATCCATAGCCACCCCCGGATTACGCCGAAAGCATCCGCCTGGCGGCAAGCGCAATGTCCGCAACGCGGTTGCTCCCGCCCTCGCGCTCTATCGCGAATGCGCCGCTGTAGCCGACCTCTTCAAGGGTCTTCAGCATGAGGGCGGCGTTCACGTCCCCATCGCCCCACGGCACCTCCTCGCCCCAAGTGCCGGGCACCTTGGTGTATTTCGCATCCTTGATGTGCATGTGCCTGATCCATGGGGCAATCTTCCTTACCGCATCCACGGGCACCCCCTTGTTGTAGAGGATCATGTTGGCGGGGTCGAAGTTGACGCCCACGCCCTCGACGAGAGACATGAACTTCACGAGATCGTCAGCCGTCTCCTGCCCGGTTTCGAGGATGAGCTGCACGTTCTCGCCCGCACAGATGTCGCGAAGCGTCTTGACCCGGTACAGGTACTTGTCGAACGCGACCTTGTCGGACTCGTCCAGGAATCCGGCGTGCATCAGCATATACGGCACCTTCCACTCGCCCGTAAGCTTCGCGGCCTTCGCGACGAGTGCGCGATCCGCCTCCCAGTGCGCATCCGGCACTATGCCGCCCGTCCTGCGGATGGAGTCAAGCGTACTGTAGTCCTCATGGTTGAAGGATATCATCGTCGCGGTTATGCGCCACTCGCCGGATGCGATGCGCGCCTCGACGCGCGTGCGCGCGCCGGCATCCTCCGCCTTCCCGTGCCGTTCGTCGCCCTCGAGGAACGGCTGAAGCGCAAGGTTGATGTTCCTCAGCCCCATCTTCCGCATTTCCTCCGCCACGGAATCAAGCGGCAGCTGAAAGCTCCAGCTGCACACGCCAAGCCTGTCTGATGTCACGTATCTTCCTCCATTCTGCCGTTTTTCCTTTGAAATCCCGCAGCCGCCAAGAAGTGTGGCCGCAAGTGCCGAACCCATGAATTCACGTCTCTTTATCATCTCTTCACCTGTATTTGCCTTATACGAGCCGTCACTTGATGCGCACAGGTGCGCCGGCCTTGGCGGATGCGTATATCCCATCTATGATCTTCATCAGCTTTACCGCCTCATCGGCGGTGTTGAGCGGCTTCTCCTTCCTCAGGATCGACAATATGAAGTTCTCCGCCGCACGGACGCGCCCCATTGCCGCATCCCTCTCCACACAAAGCACCTTGTCCGCACGGCCACCCTGCGCATCCTGAAGGTATATCTCACAGGAATCCTCCGCCGTGTCGTCCATGCCGTCGGTGCCGAAGAGTCTCCTGACCATTCCGCCGGCCTTAGTGCCCTGGAACGTCACGGAGACCTCTTCGCGCTTGTTCATCTCCGCCCATGAATTCCGCAGAAACAGCGTCGATCCGTTCTTGAACAGCACGAACCCATGCGCCGCCGCCTCCACGTCGCACACCCCGCCAGCCTTGTCGGGGATGCCCCACGGCCCCTTGAAGCGCCTGTCGCCTATGAAATCCTTGTATGTCGCCGCAAGCACATACTTCGGCTCCGGATAGCCCATGAAATGCAGCGCGAGGTCTATCATGTGCAGGAGGTCTATCACCGGGCCGCCGCCGGAAAGCGCCTTTGTGGTGAACCAGCCGCCAAAGCCGGGTATGCCGGTGCGGCGTATCCACAGGGCCTGTGCCGAATTTATCCGCCCGGCATCCCCACGCGCGATGGCGGCCTTCATGGCGACGGATTCCGGCCTCGCCCGGTTGTTGAAGTCGAACATCAGCACGCGCCGCGCGTTCTTCGCGGCGCGCGCCATCTGCGCCGCCTCCTTTGCGTTGAGCGCCGGAGGCTTCTCGCAGAACACGTGCTTCCCGGCCTTGAGGGCCTGAAGCACGATCGGGCAATGGAACTTGTTGGGGGTGATCACGGAGACCGCGTCGATGTCGGCCTGGGCCAGCATCTCTCCCGCCGACTCGTAGACGTGGGCCACGTCGAACCGCTGGGCGGCGGCTTCCGCCGCCGACTCGGACGGATCTGCGATGGCGAACACCTCTGCTCCGGCCCGGCGGAAACCCTCTACGTGGTATGCCGCCATGCCTCCGGCCCCGATAATGCCGACCCTCAACGGAACGTCTTCACCCTTTTTAAGTCTTTTGCCCATATTTGCCATTTCCTTTCGGTCAGACGGCGAAGGTCACTCGCCTGCCTTTATCTTGTCCCACGCCTCGATGTAAAGCTTTCGGACCTCGGGGTTGTCGTCGAAGTCCTTGAGAACCTCGCCGTGGCTCAGCGTCTCGGCGTCGAGAACCACCACCTTGCGCAGCTTCTCGTCGAGCTTCGGGAACGCCGCCGCGACCGGCATCGGAGAGCAGACCTCCGACATGTTCGCCGCCGCGACATCCGGATCGTAGCAGAAGTTTATGAACTTGTGCGCAAGATCCACCTGCCTGGAATCCGCCGCTATCACCATCTCGTCGAACGCGATGGTGAAGCCCTCCTTGGGGAGGGAGAAGCCCACGTTCTCGTCATCAAGCATTATCTGTATCGTATCGGAACTGTAGCCATGCCCGACGAACCACTCCGCAGACGCGACGGCGGTCTTGTACTGCTCGTTGTCGAACTTGGCGATGTTCCTCTTCCACTCGAGGACTTTCTCGACCGCAGCGTCAATCTCCTCCTTCTTCGTGGAATTTAACGAAAAGCCCAGCGCCTTCAGCCCGCCGCCAATGGTCTCGCGCATGTCGGAGAGAAGCGACATGCGACCCTTGAGGGACGAGGTCTCGAAAATCTTCCAGCTGTCTATCGGCGCATTGCCGATCCGATCCTTGCGGTACGCGAATCCGGTATAGGTCACGGCGTAGGGCACATTGTACGTAAATGACGGATCCAGGATGCTGGTCTTGTAGTTTGCGTCGAAATTCCTCCTGACGTTCGGCAATTTCGCATGGTCAAGCTTAAGTATCATGCTGTTCCTCGCCATAACTGGGATCTGGTAGGAACTCGGCATTATGATGTCGTAGCCTGTCGATCCAGCCTTAAGCTTCGCGAACATCGCCTCGTTTGAATCAAACGTATCGACCACTATCGTGCAGTTGTTCTCTCTTTCGAATCGGGCTATGACATCAGCCGCTATGTAATCGCTCCACGTGTATATGTGAAGTTCCGGCTTGGCAGGGCCACAGCCCGAAACTACACCGAGGGCGAGCATACCGCCCGCCAACATCTTGCTTACGTTCATTTTACGTTATTCCTTCTTTTTGCGTTGAGGACAGGCAACCTTACCCATACCTCGCCGCATATTGTATCAAATGCGCGAAACCAAAACATGGCAATCCGAAGAAATTTATTCAACGCGCCACTTGCCCGCCCCGGCCCTGTTCGACATTCTCGTGGCAGGCCTCCGACCGTACAGCGGCAAATGCCTTTGTCGGACTGGTTCGCTCCCTGTCGCTGGCAGGCTCAGATCTTGAGAGGCATCCGCTTTCTGCCCGAGACGCATCCACACTCTTGACGAAGAAAGTCGCGTCTAGCGCTTTCGCTCGAAGACCTGCAGCGTCGTATGGTTCTGGCCGAAGTTGCGTTCAACGCCTATGCGCCCGTATTTCTCCAGGAGGGCATCGACATACCGTTGCCGTATCTCTTCAGGCGTCCTGCCTCCCCTTGGAACCTCTATCGCGAAGCCATACCCTGATACGGCGGCAAGCCGGCACGGGGCAGACTCTATGGTGCGCTCCATCAGCTCTCCGTTCAATACGTGCAAGGCCTTCGCCTCTTCGGTGGAGAGCGACGGGAAATATGAGAATGGCCCCATTTCCATCCCCGGCGGCACCCTGCGCCCCATCTCCACCGCAAGATACGTATCCTGCGTGAGCAGCATGTCACCATCCGGATCAAGCGCCTCGAGCCTCCTTGCCACATCGCGCAGCTGCGAAAGTTCGCTGCGTTCCTTCTTGATGGACCAGAAACGATCCTGCCCATTCGTCATCCAGTCCTGCACAAGCGGAGATGCGAATGCACACATGCCTGAAACGAGGACGGGGAACCACCGCATCGCCCGCCTATCGGCACGTTCCGCGAACCATGCCGATATGAGTGCCGCAAGTATCGGCATTATCGGCACCTCATAGTCATCGTAAGGAAACGGTGCGCTCATCTGGAGGATGAATACGGCGGCGAAGCTGCAGCCTGCGATCCACTTGAGCCTCCGCGCACCTATCGCCGACCCGCCATCGCAGGCTACCCCGTCCCGTCCTCCGAAGAGACACGCCGCAAACATCACGGCTCCAAGCGCAAGATACCCTCGAGCAAGACGGCTCACCGAACCAGCCGCAAAGAATGCGTCGAAACCGCCGCGCCCGGCGTGGTACGCCTGGGCGGCGAGAAGCCCCTTCAAAGATTGCGCGTCAAGCGCGAAAGCTCCATAAACAAGGAAAAGCCCGATGATGCCACCCAAGCCAAACCAAAGCCAGTCCAGATTTCGGGGCCGCGACACCAATAGGCCTATCCCAACGACTCCAAGTATGAGCACGAGCGATATCCGCGTACCGCTCGCGAGCGCGAAAGATACCGCCGCCATGAAGTTCACGCCCCTCGACAGAAGCAGGAACCCCGACATCACAAACAGCGTCCCCACGGCATACGTCTTGGGAATGGCCGTAAAATACACGTGGTAGAGGTTGCACGCGAGCATCGCGAACACGGTCAATCCGGCTAGCCCCCTGCGTTCGGGGGATACGAGCCGCCGGGCGAACGCCATCGCCATCAGCGTTGCCGCGAGAGAGAAGCAGACGGTGACGATCCGGCCCGAAAGAAGCCCATGCACGGGCATCACCGAATATACGAACGGGAACACGGGCCCCTGCGTAAAGAAGAAATCGCGGTACGGCAAGCGCCCCTCTCCGACAAGGCGCGCCGCATAGAGGTACCAGCCCTCATCCTGGTTCAGACCACCCCACCAAACGGCAAGCACGGCGACGCACACGGCCACAAATGCGGCGAACAGGGCGGGCGCATGCCCAAACAACAGCTCTCTAAATATCTTCATTTGCGAAAGAATTATACCACAGACCCCCATGCGCGACCCGCAGTTTGCCCTTTTCGATTTTCCGTCGATTTTCCGCTTGCATCTGAAACCCCGTTTTGGTATCTTCTTCCTTGGAAATTCATTGGGTTCCCTTTGGGCAACCGAAAGGAGCCTTGAAACTGTGCAAATGGTGGAGGTTTTTCCTAGGCGAAGTTAGCGAGCGGCCGCGATTAGCAATAATCGGCTCTTCTGTTGACGAAGTGGCGCGTCTTGAGGCTGAGCCATCGGATTCACCGAAATCCTGCGCAGGTTTTTTTGAAGCATTCTTTTCCAAGATGCTGGCAGGGCCGGCGGTCAAACCGTCGGCCCCGTTTTTTTCCATATGCAGTTCGCGCACAACCTGTGGCAGGTGTTCAACTCCTGGATGCTGAGGAAGCTCGCCAAGGGCTGCCGGAAGGTGACGCAGTCGATGTGGGCGAGGAAGCTCTGCGAGGCCCTGCGCAACATCGACTTCAGCGACTACGAGCCGGAGACGGTGTACCTCAGCAGGGAGTACGAACTTGATGCCTCTGCGGGAGATTTATAGACAACCGACGGACGCGACGGAGCGCGTCCCTCCCCCAGATGCGGAATCTCTATCCCTCATGTGAGGGAATTGCGGGTCGGCAGAAAACCATATATAATTGCCGCCGTTTCTAACCAAATTATCCAAACCATTGGAGGAGGGAAATCATGGCGCACCAATCTGGAGAAGCGTTCGACGGAAAGCCGTGTGCGAGAAATCCGCACGTACGGTTTGACGAGGGGGAAGTCGCACCGGCGGCAACGCCGAGGCGTGGGTCTCTACTCTACAACGCATATTCCTTATTAAGGGCACGAGGTCCGTTCCTGTGCATGGCCGCGCTCGGGGTGCTTGCGGTGCCGGCCGCGACTGAAATGAAGGCGACGGCGGAAGGCATTGTCGTCAACGTCGACCCCGGCCAGACGGCGACGTGGGCCAGCCTGTTTCCCGCGTCCGGCCTGACGGCGCAGGACTGTGCGGGCAAGCTGCTCGTGAAGACGGGTGCGGGCACGTTTGACCCGGACGGGGACGCGATTCGGGTCGCGGGGATCTCCGGCGTTGAGATCCGCGAGGGCCTCTATGTGGCGACGGTCGATGCGGAACTCGGCGCCGAGAAGGGGGCCGTGACGGTCAAGTCCGGCGCGACGCTCGTCCTTGACCGCGAACCTGACCGCGTAAACGACGTGAACGTGAAGAGCCGCACGCTGACGGTCGAGGGGCACGGAAGCTCGCCCGAATGCCCGGCTGTCCGCATCGTTGGCGGCGGATGGAATAAGCTTGACACGGTGAGCTGGGTGCTTTCCGGCGATGCGTCTGTCTATCTCACGGCTGGCGAAGTCTGGCCGTTGCGCTATTCGGAAGTCACGATGAACGGGCACGCCTTGACCTTGTCCGGCGCTAAGTACACTTTCAGGAATGGCGGGCGCTGGCGGGGCGCGGGCCGCGTGAACGTTGGCGAGGGAGCGAAGCTGGAGACATGGCCCAAGGACAAGGTTGATTGGTGGGATTTCGCCTCCGTGGACGGAACGCGCCCCGTCTTCTCCTTCGCGGCAGGCTCCACGTTCATGCCGAAGAGCGCCGACGTCTTTGACTTCGTGAAGAAGTTCGAGTTCGCGCACACTGCGACGCTTGCGCCGCAGTCGGAAGGGACCGCCTGCGCAATCGACGAGCTGACGGGCACGCCGTCCGTGACGGCAAACGCGGCCCTGCTGACAGTCGGGAGGAAGCTCGCGGTCCCGGCGACGGACGTCCTTTCGGGGCTCGCGCTGACGGTGGCCGGGCGCCTCTCCTTCCCCGACGGGTGCGTCCTTGAAATCGCGGGCTTCTCGCGCGACCTGATCCGGCTGCCGTCCGGCGAGGCGCGGACGGTGGCGACGGCGGAGGAGATTGTCGGCACGCCGGCCCTCTCCGGCTTCGCGGCGGCGTACTTCACGCTGACGAACACGGGAATGACGCTGGCGCTGACGCGAAAGCACCATGCGGGCCCGATCGTGTTCATGGGCGAGGACTGGGGCGTGACGCCCGGCGAGGAGAGCGCGGCGGCGAACGCGGCGGCGGTCGCCGCCCGCCTGTCGGGCCTTGCGGATCATTCGATCGTCCTGATCGAGCCGGGCGAGTACTGGTTTGGCGAGAGCCTTGACCTGTCCGCGCTGACGGCACGCGGCGTGGCCTTCAGGAGCGAGGACCACGAGAATCCGGCCGTCCTCCGCTCGGGCGTCAGGGTCGGCGCGGCGCGGGAGGTCGAGATCGCGTCGGTCGTCATCGCGGGCACGGCCGGGCCTGCCGTTGTCGCGAACGGGACGCAGGGCCTGACGGTCCGCGACTGCCGCCTGGAGAATGTCGCGGGGGCCTGGTCGGACGGGAAGTCCTATCCGCTCGCCTTTGCGGACGTGGCGGACCTGCTGGTCGTAGGCGGCGTCCATTCGTTTGCGGCGTCGCCCGCCTGGGCGGGCCAGGCCTTCCTCGCGAGAGGCTCGCAACAGGCGGCGAGCGAGGTGCAGGCGGGCGGCTTCGTCGTGTCGGCCGCCCCGGGCGAGACGAAGACGTGGGCGCAGGCCGTTGCGGCGTCGGGGCTTGCGGATGCCGCGTTCAGGGGCAAGCGCCTCGTCAAGGTCGGCGCGGGCGAGTTCTACCCGAAAGGCGAGGGCGCGGCCATGCAGGCGGCGGGCGTCTCGAACGTCCTCGTCCGCGCGGGCCGGTACGCCGCAAGGGAGGACGCGGAGCTTGGCGCGGCAAAAGGCGACGTGACGGTCGAAAGCGGGGCGACCCTTGTCCTGACGGGCGGGTCGAAGAATCTCATCAGCCGGACGGTTGAAGTCGCCGGCTCGGGAACGTCGCCGGAATACCCGGCCGTGCGCACCGAGAGCGCGTACCGTGACCTGGTGGATGAGGCGAATTGGCGGCTGGCCGCAGACGCGGCGTTCTACAACGCGAGCACGGGCACGGGGGACTACTCGGCCGCGCTCTTCAACTACTCGACGGTCCGCGCGAATGGCCATGTCCTGACCTTGAACGGCGTCGCGGGCTCCGTCTATCGCGTCCGCAACGGCCTGTTCTGGCACGATGGGGGCGGCCTTGTCGTCGGCACGGGCGTCCGGCTGCAGGCCGACAAGGACGCCGGGGCCGGGAATTGGTGGCAGTACGCGCTGAAGGGCGGCTCGGCGCCCGAGCTGGTCGTCCGGGACGGCGCGGCGCTCGTGCCGGAGACGGCGGATGCGTTCAAGCTGTTCACGCGTCTCTCGTTCGAGGGCTCGTCCGCGCTAAGCCCCATGTCCGGCATGGGCATCGTCCTGGACGCGCTGACGGGCGTCCCGACCCTCTCGGCGGACGTTCAGGCGCTCACGGTCAACGTGTCGTATGCGCTGCGCGCGGCTGACGTCGCGGCGGACAGGTACCTGGACTGCCCGGGCGCGCTGACGTTCGGCAAGTCGGCCGTCATCGACGTCGACGTCCCGGACGGGCTCGGGGGCAAGGTCGCCTTCCGCGCCCAAGGCGGCGTGAGCGGCAGGCCGAGGACGTCCGACCGGATTCGCGCGGCCGGGCTGCGCGTCGCGCCGCGCGACGCGCAATCCTGGGCCTTCACGGGCCGCGGCTTCCTGCTGGTCGTGCGGTAGGGGAGCGGAAACCATGAAGACGAAGAGCGTGACAGGCGCTGCCGTCCTTTCGCTTCTGGGGCTTGTCGGGTTTTCCGGCGAGACCGGGTGGCGCGTGGCCTATCGGCATGACATGATGACCGAAGACGGCTGGTCGGCGGTTTCCTACGAGAACCGGACGCCCGGGACGTTCGGCGGCGAGTGGCTGGGGCTCAGGGGCCTCGTCATCGCCGCCGCCGTCACGAATGCGTGCGACACGAGCTGGAGCGTCATCACGAAGCGGCTGGACTTCGGGGACGCGAAGAGCGTCCGGCTCGCGATCGAGTCGTATGCGGAGCGGCTGCATTTCGGGGGCGAGCGCCGCCGTCGCCGGGCCAACGCCTGGGCAACGTGGCTTGACGCGCAGGGAGGCGTCCTGTCGGTCGCGGAGCTGGGCGTCTCAATCCCGCCGGGGCGCAACGACCTCGTCTACGAGGGACGGGTCTTCCCGGGCGCGCGCGCGCTCCGCCTCAGGTTCGGCTCCGACCAGGTCGACATGAAGCCCGGCGAGCGTCTTGTATTCTCGAACTGCCGGTTCTCGGTGTCAGGCGCGGACGCGCCCCGTCCGTTCGAGTTCGCCGCCGCGAGGCGCCTGCAGTTCGACGTGCCGCAGGTCACGACGCGTCCGGACGGGGTCACGCTCGTCGACGGCAAGCCGTTCTTCCCCATCGGGATCTTCGGGATGCGCGCGTGCGACTTCAACGGCAACGACTTCGACACGATGCTGCGGCAGCTCAAGGGAATCGGCTTCAACATGGGCGGCTCCTATGCGCACCGCCACTCGCGGGAGCTGCAGGAGGCCGCCGAGCGCAATGACTTCAAGCTGTTCGTCGAGGTGAAGAGGCTGGACGAGACGTTCTGGCGCGATTCGGCGTGCAAGGCCATCCTCGCCTGGTACCTGGCCGACGACACGACGTTCAACACGACGCCATCCGAGCTCTACGCCAGGGACTGCGCGATCCGCGAGGTGGACACCCGCCGCATCACCTCGCACGCGGACGCCCATGTCGGCGTGGCCGGGCCGGGCTCCAGCTATTCGGCCTACGCGAAGTCCTCCGACAACTACCAGCCCGAGATCTACCCGATCTTTCGCGACACGCCGGAGGAGGCGTCGAACTGCGTGGCCGAGGTCATCTTGGAGATGCGCGGGATCCTGGCGGACAACCGCCGGTTTGCCGAGGGGCGCGCGAAGTCCGTCTGGCCGATCCTGCAGTACTTCGAGGGCTGGCGGTGGAAGCGCTTCCCGACGGAGGAGGAGCTCTGCGCGACGAGCTTCGCGGCCCTGACGGAGGGCGCCAGGGGCATCGCTTGGTACACGTACGCGCCCCGGACATGGTGGGAGAAGGGCAAGTGCTGGAACTGCGGCATCACGTCCTCGCCGGAGCGGTGGGAGACGATGAAGGGCGTCTCGAGCTGGATTGCCGAGCTCGCGCCCGTCCTGGTCGAGCCGACCCCGCGCCAGCCTCCCGCGCCGGTCATCCTGTCCGGGCCGGCGTCCGCGGCGTACGGCATGCCG
This sequence comes from uncultured Kiritimatiellota bacterium, assembly GCA_934667425.1. Taxonomy (GTDB): domain Bacteria; phylum Verrucomicrobiota; class Kiritimatiellia; order RFP12; family UBA1067; genus UBA1731. The sequence goes on from CAKULV010000023.1 coordinate 20,956, forward strand.
ACCATCACCTTCCGGCTCCAGGAGAAGGGCTCGGTCAAATACCTCCTGGCCGTCAACGCGACGCGCGCCCCGGTCAAGGCCGAGTTCGCCCTGGGTCTTGACGGCGTCGCGAAGGTGCAGCGCCAGGATCGCGAGGTGCCCGTGGCCAACGGCCGGCTGGTGGACGACTTCGCGCCCTTTGGCGTCCACGTCTACGAGATCCGGAGCCGATAGGAGGAGGTTGCCATGCGGGAGACGAGGGGGATTCGGGCGGTTGGGGCGATGGCCCTTGCCGGGCTGTTCGCGCGCGCGGCCGTCGCGGCGGCGCGCACCGTCGAGATGCTGCCGGGCGAGGGCTGGTGGGGCCTCTGCAACGGGTTCGGGCGTGAAATGCCCTTTACGGAGGAGAGCGTCTTCGCCTGCGACTTGCGCGAGAACAACTATGCCCATCCGGCGCAGTCGATGCTCGTCTCGGACAAGGGCCGCGCGATCTGGTGCGACGAGCCGGTCAAGGTCACGATCCGGGACGGCGCGATCGCCCTTGCCAGCGACGCGGGCGAGATCGAGGTCGTCGAGCGGGCGGGCGCGAACCTGCGAGAGGCGCTGGAGCACGCGGCGCGGACATGGTATCGCCCCTCGGGCGAGGAGCCGGAGCTGCTCTATTTCGCCGCGCCGCAGTACAACACGTGGATCGAGCTCACCTACCGCCAGAACGAGAGGGACATCCTCGCCTACGCGCGCTCGATGATCGACCACGGCTTCCCGCCTGGCGTCTTCATGATAGACGACACGTGGCAGGCGGGCTACGGCGACTGGCGCTTCGAGCCGACGCGCTTCCCCGACCCGAAGGGCATGGTCGAGAAGCTCCACGGGATGGGGTTCAAGGTCCTGCTCTGGATGTGCCCCTGGGTGTCGATGGACACGCCGGCCTTCCGGCGCATCGCCTGGGGCGTCAACCCGGACGACGCGAAGGGCTATCCGTCGAAGGGCGGGTTCCTGAACGTGAGCCGCGAGCGGACGTCGTACGGGATGCCCTATCCGGCGCCGATCCGCTGGTGGAACGGCTGTTCGGCGCTCCTCGACTTCACGCATCCGAACGCCGTCGCCTGGTTTGACGAGCAGCTTGACGGGCTGAAGCGCGACTTCGGCGTGGACGGCTTCAAGTTCGACGGCGGCTCCGTCGCGTTCTACGCCGGCACGAGGGACTCGTCCGGCGAGGGCGGAAGCGCGCCGAAGACGTATGCGTTCGACCCGACGGCCTCTGCCGCGCGGCAGAGCGCCCTTTACGGCATGTTCGCGCTCAAGCACAGGGGAAGCGAGTACCGCAACGTCTTCGGGTTCGCCGGCAAGCCCGTCGTCATGCGCCTGCATGACAAGCCGCACAAGTGGGAGGCGCTGCGGCGCATCGTCCCGGACATGCTCGCGGCGGGCTTTGTCGGGTGCCCGTTCGTCTGCCCCGACATGGTCGGCGGCGGCGAATGGAGCACCTTCCTGCCCGGCGCGCCGTTCTCGGAGGAGCTGTTCGTCCGCTCGGCGCAGGTGCAGGCCCTGAGCCCGATGATGCAGTTCTCGGCCTCGCCCTGGCGCTGCCTTGGCGCGGCGGGCCAGAAGATCGTCTCGGACATGGTCGCGCTGCGCCAGCGCTTCGCGCCGCTCTTTGTCGAGCTGGCGAGGAAGGCCGCCCGGGACGGGCAGCCGATGATGCGCAATCTCGAGTACGCCTATCCGGGGCGCGGCTACGCCGCGATCAAGGACGAGTTCCTGATGGGCGACGACCTGCTGGTCGCCCCGGTCGTCGAGGAGGGCGCGACGGCGCGCACGGTCGTGGTCCCGCCGGGCACGTGGAGGGCCGACGACGGCACGGTCGTCACCGGCCCGGCGACGGTCACTGTCGCCGCGCCGCTTTCACGCCTGCCGCACTTCATGCGCGTGAAGTCGGCAGGGGCCGGGAATTTCTGAATTGAAACAACAAGACAAGGAGAAAGGGTGCGGACACGCTGGCGCGGTCAACGTTCCGGAAGAACGCCCAGGGCGGCAGTACTCTCGATGCGGCGAGGCTTCCTTCCGGCCAGCAGGGCGTCTGCCTCCGTTTTTTTTTTACCGTGGAAATGCCGGACTGCATCCGGACATCAGAACGGCATGAAGACTATGCCGTATATCGATGCGGGCTTGCCATCGGCGCTCTTCAGCGTGTGCTTGACCACGCTGTTGTAGTACGCCGTGTCCCCGGGCTCAAGTACAGTGGTCTCGTTTCCGTACGTAAGCTCCACCTTCCCGCTGATGCATATTATGAGTTCCTCCCCCTCGTGGGAGGACTGCATCGGCTTTGCGTCTGGCGCGAATTCGACCCTGAAAGGATCCATGTGGCGATCTGGCTTGCCGATGGCGAGCGAGTAGTAGCTGTATCCCGCCTCCGTCTTCCCGGAATGCGCCACCTTTACGGCATCAAGCTCGTTTGCGCGGGTTATTATCGGATCCGGCTTGAACTGGTCGTCCATGAACGTGCCGAGGCGCTGGCCAAGCGCACGCGACAGCTTCGTAAGCACGCCAAGAGCGGGAACGACCTCGCCCTTCTCGATTGAGTTTATGACATCCTCCGATATGCCGCTCTTCTGCGACAGATCGTATATGCTCATGTCAAGACGTTCACGGTACGTGCGCACACGCGCCCCGACCTTGGTTTCATTGGCCATTTCGATTATCCTTTCAATCGGACGATTCCTCGCTCCGCAAAATTTCGCGCATTATATCATTTCCACGCTTCATTTGCAAAACGGTGAAACCGGCGCGTGTCTCTCCGCGATGGCCAAAGGCAATTCGGCCATTTAATGCTATAATACACACCCATCAACAAGGATATTGTGAAATGATCTACCCTGTCTTACCTCACGACGTGAACTCTCCGACGCATCCCGTGTCGGCCATGGATTACATGCCCGTGGAGCCACTTCGCGCCCTGCAGCTCCATCGTCTGCAGTGGACCGTGAAATATGCATACGAACGCGTACCTCTCTTCCGCAAACGCTGCGATGAACGCGGCGTCCGCCCCGAACACATAAAGACGCTTGCCGACATAAAGCTTCTGCCATTCTCGAAGAAGATCGACCTCCGCGACGAGTATCCGATGGGCCTTCGCGGTGCCTCGATGGATGAGATCGTTCGCTTTCACTGCTCCAGCGGGACAACCGGCAAGCCCATCTGCATCCCCAATACCATGGACGACATAGCCGTATGGCAGAACGGAACGATGCGTTGCCTTGCGATGGGCGGCATCCGTGCCGGAGACGTGCTTCAGGTTTCCTACGGCTACGGCCTGTTCACCGGCGGCCTTGGCCTGCACTATGGCGGCGAGGGGCTCGGATGCGCCGTACTCCCCGCTTCCGGCGGGAATACGGAACGCCAGGTGATGCTCATGCGGGACCTGGGGGTCACCGCAATCGCCTGCACCCCTTCCTATTTCCTCCGCATCATGGAGGAGGCGAAGCGGCAGGGTGTGGATTTCCGCCGCGACACCAAGCTGCGGTGCGGATTCTTCGGCGCCGAGCCGTGGACGACAGAAATGCGCGACGCGATCGAACGCGAGACGGGCATAGTCGCGCACGACATCTACGGCCTTACCGAGATAGCGGGACCGGGCGTCGCCGGCGACTGCCAGTACAGGACCGGCCTGCACATCTGGGAGGACCACTTCTATCCGGAGATCATCGACCCCGAAACGCTTGAGCCTCTGCCAGACGGCGAAGTCGGGGAACTCGTGTTCACTACGATATCGAGGTGCGGCACCCCCATGATACGCTACCGCACACGCGATCTCACGAGACTCCACACGGAAGTGTGCAAATGCGGCCGCACAATGCGTGTGATGGACAGGATATCCGCCCGCTCGGACGACATGCTCATCATCCATGGCGTAAACGTATTCCCCGGGCAGATCGAGGCCGGACTTCTCAGGGTGCCTGAGGTCGCGCCACACTATCAGATCGTCTTGTCGTCCACGGACACCCTCGACCTCTTCGAGATCAAGGTCGAGGTTGTACCGGAGGCGTTCTCGGACAACATCCGTGGCCTTGAGATCCTGCGCCGCCGCGTCTTTGACGCCGTCAAGTCCATCATCGGCCTGTCGCCGAAGATTACGCTTGTCGGTCCGGGAACCCTTCCGCGCAGCGAGGGTAAGATCAAGCGGGTCATCGACAACAGGAAGAAATAGGAGACGCCATGACAATCAAGCAGATCAGCATATTCCTCGAAAACAAGCCTGGGCAGCTCGCAGGCATCTGCCGAGCGCTCGCGCAGGCCGGAATAAACATCGCCACGCTCTCGCTGGCCGATACGTCCGAATTCGGCATCGTGCGCATGATCGTTGACGACCACGTAAGGGGTTGCGAGGTCCTCTCCAAGGCCGGATATGCGGTGCGCGAGACAGAGGTGGTAATGGCCACGGTTCCCGACCGTCCGGGAGGCATGGCCGAGCTAACGGAAAAACTCGACAAGGCTGGAGTTGACATAGAATACTCCTATGCCTATGCGCTCGGAACGGGCGAAAAGGCCGTACTCGTGTTCAAGTTCAACGACAACGCCAAGGCCGAAGCGGCCTTGTCTACCCACGCCAAATGATTCGCCATGCCAGCAGAGAAAGCCTGTCTGGCAGAAGGTCACGCTCCGTGGAATCAGCCGTTGGATGCAGCGGCTGAGCTTTTCTCCGTCTGATACGGTGCGCCCGCACCGAGATTTTCAGGGTACTCCCTTGCCTTATTCTCATCCCCAAGCGCACGCCACGCATCAGCCCAAATCGCATGCGCATCATCGCCGAATTCAGACGGAAGGATGCTGACGGTCGCGAGGAAATCGACGCAGTCGCGATTCCGGCCCGCGAGTTGCAACGCCCGGGCATACGGCAGCTCCAGGGCATTTTTCCGCGGATAGCGCTTCAGGTACCGGGCACCGGCCTCTACGGCATCCTCGGGGCGGCCAAGGCGCATCAGCTCGCGCATCAGGTCACGCCCAACGCGCCAGTCTCCGCCCAACGACTCCGCGCGACTGAGATCCGCTACGGAATCCCTTGAGTTGCGGGCGCGGTAGGCATAGAACACCCACTCGTCAGGCGCCGTTCCGCATTTCTCCAGACGTTCGCGCGCGCGCTCGTCTTCGCCGAAGTACGATTCCAGCACGGCCAGGTAATACGCCGCCTTCCAGTTGCCTGGGCAGGCCCGCACGGCACTTTCAAGCGGAGCCCTCTCCTCGCGGCGAAACGGGAACACGCCGGAAATCGGTTTAGCGAGCGCCGCCACCCGCAAGGCGCACGCCTCTTCTCGACGGTCGGTGATGTCCAGCAAATGGGCGCGGCGCAAGTCGCAGATCGGCGAATCAGACTTCGCCAGTTGCGCAAGCGCCTCTTCAATGCGCCCCGACTCCTCATAGGGCGTCGCCCGTTCAGCCGCCGTTTCGCCGGGGAACTCGCACCTGCTCTCGCCGCAATCCACGAATCCCTGCGGAGTCGGTTCTACAATGCCGTCAGCACGACCTGACAGCGTCTGCGCCGCCTTACGGTAGAGGGGCGAGAATGCGGCCATGCCCAGCCGCTCCTTCGCCGTCGTCCGTTCTCCCAGCACGAGCGCGGCATAGCCATCAAGATAGTTCGCCTTCGGATCGTAGGTGTCAATCGACAATGCCTTTTCACATAGGCGTCGCGTCTCCGCGTAGCGACCCCGGCGGAACTCAAGCGCGGCCTTCTCCGTCAGCGCGGGCAGGAAGCAAGGCTCCTTCTTGATGGCAATGTCCAGTTCGGCATGGCCCTTTCTGTCCTGCCGCTCGCGCAGGAACTGCTGCCCGCGCACATAATGCCCATATGCCGTCGTCCAGTCGAAGTCCTTGGGCGCAAGCGTCGGACGCGCAACACGGTCTTCAGGCTTTGAAAGGCTCTCCATCGCGTCCCGCGAGCGAACGACGCGCCACTTCTCGACAAACCGATCCGTGCAACCCGGCGCGAAAGTCGCATGCTTGAATGGCGTTTCCACCGTCCGGTTGCGTGGCTGGTTGAAGCATCTACCGGACTGCAGCTCGACATATTGTCCGTCCGAATCCGTCAGCAGGTCCTCCCAGATTGCGCCTTCTCGCGCCTGCGACCAGATCCACACCTTGCGGCCGAACTTCTCGCCGAGGCGATTCTCGTGCAGGAGGCCGACATTCCACGACGGATACCATACCCCGAAATAGCGGGAATCTCCATTGACGACGTGATAGCTCTTGTTGTGACCGAAAGCATTCTCCGCATACTTCGAGAGGTCATGCCCCGCCGCATCGCGCGGCCATGGATGGGCATCGCCCTCGTGTCCGATCCACTCCGTTCCCGGGAAGAAGAACCAGGCATCTTCGGTCACCGGGAACGCCGCCGTCATCCATTGATAATATGGCGCCGGCAGATAGGAGGCGTTGTGCCATATGACGGAAGTCGTGAAGAAGTCGTCGCCAGGAGCCAGACGAACCTCGACCTGCCATTCTGTACGGCAGATCAGCTCCCGCATTCGGACGAAATACGAGGCAGAGCCGTCGGCATTCTCTCTCGTCGTCCAATCGACCGGCGTGGCCGTGACTGGCGAGTGTCCGATGATGCCGAAGTTCATTTCTATGCCGCCTGAAGTCCAAGCGCCACGCTGGGCGATGTTGCGAAACTTGACGACGTGGTTGAAGTAGACGATATTGCGCCCGGACTGCTTGTCCTTCACGCCCCAGATGCGTCCACCGACCTGCGGTAGAATGGTGACAAGCAGCTGGTCGCTTTCCAGCTCGACGACAGTCCATTCCACCATATCGGACGTGGCCGCGCAATCGTCGAATCTCGGATACGGATAGCGCGTCGTTTCCGTACAGGGAATCGGGTCAGGGTCTGAAAACGGATATGTGCGGAAAGCGCGTCTCCCGACCGTGCATTTCACGGCGGGATGGGAATCCGTCCCAAAAGCGGATCCCGCCGCAACCGCCAGCGCAATCCTCACGAACCATACCCCAAGGCGTCCCATGGTCACTCTCCTTTTCTCACGAACAGCGCGTCAGCGCCCGACCTTTGCAAGCAATGGCACATTCAGGCTTTCAAGTCCCAATGCGCCTATCCACACCGAACGGCTTCGGCTGGGTAAAGCGGTTGATTAGCGGCGTGATGGCGTTCATTATCAATATGGCGAAGGAAACGCCCTCCGGATATCCTCCACCCGAGCGAATGCACATCGTGAGCAAGCCGCACCCGATGCCGAATGCGATCTTTCCCTTGGCGGTTATGGGCGACGTCACATAATCCGTGGCCATGAAGCACGCGCCGAGTATCGCACCGCCGGATAGCACATGGAAGATCGGAGGGACGCCGCCCTTGCACAGCGCAAAGAGGAACATCGTCGCAAGGAACGATACCGGGATGTGCCACGTGATCACCCGGCGGATGATGAGATATGCCGCACCGGCAAGCAAGGCAATGGCGCACGTCTCGCCTATGCATCCGCCGATGTTGCCGAAGAGCAAGTCCCTGAGGGCAGACAACTGCGCAACATCCCCCTTCTTGATGAGCGCAAGCGGCGTCGCGCACGTCATTGCATCAACCGATGTCGCCCCGGTACTGGCTGACGCATTCCAACCGTTCGGAAAACTCCACGTCGTCATGGCGCCTGTGAACGAAATGAGCATGAACGCACGGGCGGCAAGCGCAGGGTTGAACGGATTGTAGCCGAGTCCTCCAAAAGCCTGCTTGGCTATCGCAATGGCGAATACGCTGCCAACCGCCGCCATCCACAAAGGCAGGTCTGGCGGAAGGTTAAGCGCGAGAAGAAGCCCTGTCAAGACGGCGGAGAGATCTCCGATGGAGTTATCCCGCTTCATCGCAAGACGGCACACCGCCTCGGTGACGACTGTCGCCGCAATGCACGTGGCCATCAGCCAAACGGCCCTAATGCCAAAGAACCACACGGCGCATGCCGAAGCCGGCATGAGCGCAATGATCACATCGCGCATGATCGAATGCACGCTCGTCTTCGAGTGCGCATGCGGCGAAGAACTCAAGATGTAGTGTTCAGAAGTCTCTTTTGGCTTCATTTTTATTACCCTTTACCCTAAAACCCACTTACCTCACAAATAAATCCCGTTTTATCTGCGTCAGCCCTTCGCCGCCGCAGCCGCAGCGGCAGCCTTCTCGGCGGCGAGGCGCGCTCGGATCGAGGCCTTCGCCCGGCGGCAGGACTGCGTGATCGGACGATACGCCGGACAGCCGAACGTGCACGCGCCGCACTCGATGCAGCTCATCACGTGCGCCGCCTCGGCGGACGCGATGTCGTCCGCCTCGACGGCTTTCGCGATCTCGGCCGCGTTGAGGTTCATCGGACACGCCCGCACGCAGCGTCCGCAGTTGATGCACGCCTGCGACGAGTACTGGAAGACGCGACGTTTCGAGAGGAGCAGAAGCCCCGACGTCGTCTTCGTCGTCGCGATCTCCAGGCTCGGCACGGCGAAGCCCATCATCGTGCCGCCCGAGATCACCTTCGCGGGCGGCTCCGTCTCGCCGCCGCAGAACGCGACGAGGTCGGCGTACTTCGTGCCGAGCGGCGCCTCGACGTTCTTCGGCTCGCGGACCGCGTCGCCGGAGACGGTCGTCACGCGCGAGAGGAGGATCTGCCCCCTCTCGACGGCATCCGCCACGGCCGCCACCGTGCCGACGTTCTCGACGACGCAGCCGACATCGATCGGCAGCGCGGGCGGCTCGGGCACGACGCGCCCGACCGTCGCGTAGATCTGGTGCTTCTCGGAGCCCTGCGGATAGAGGACCGGCAGGACGACGATCTCGACGTTGCCGTCGATGTCCGCAAACGCCCTCTCCAGCGCGGCGATAGCCTCGGGCTTGTTCGCCTCGACGGCGATGCGCACCGCGCAGCCGCCGAGAATCTTGCGCAGGATCTCGACGCCCAGGCGCACGCGGTCCGCGCGCTCGAGCATGAGCCGGAAGTCGGCGCAGAGATACGGCTCGCATTCCGCGCCGTTGACGACAAGGTACTCGCAGCGCTTGCCCGGCGGCGGATTCAGCTTCACGGACGTCGGGAAGCCCGCGCCGCCCATGCCGCAGACGCCCGCGTCGTTGACGCGCGCGAGCAGCTCCTCGCGGCTCGCCGTCCGCCAGTCGAGGGGGGGGAGGTTTAAGGTATCAGGCTTTAGGCTTGGCGCCGGCTCATCCGGTGCAGGGGCGGTTGTGTCGAGGATGACGGCCGGGGCCTTGCCGCCAGCCGGACCGAGGCGCGGCTCGACCGCCTTGACGAGCCCGCTCGCGCTCGCGTAGACGGGCACGGAGATGAACCCGTTGCGCTCGCCGAGGAGCTGGCCCTTCACGACATAGTCGCCCGCCTTCACGACGCATTTCGCCGGCGCGCCGAGGTGCTGGCTCATCGAGATGACGAGTTCGGGCGGACACGGCATCGCCTCGATCGCCTTGCCGCGCGCGAGTTCCTTGTTGTAGTCGGGGTGAACGCCACCCTTGAACCTGAATGCACTTTTAACCGTTTTCATATCGTCCTTTCTCGCCTCGCGAGTCTCTCGCCGCTCCGCGCGGCAATGACAGGAAACGTCAGGCGTTTTCGATTCATCTCCTCATTCCTCCCCCTGTGGCGGACGGCAGCACTTTCCAGCACGTGATGCGCCCCGTGCCCTCTCGCCGAAGCCGTCCTATCCTCTTGAGTTCCGCAACCTGTCGCTGAATCGTCCGAGGCGAAACGCCGTGAATCTGCGCGAGTTCATCTTGCGAGACATAAGGATCTGCCTCAATGTCCATCAAGATTCCCTGAACAAGGCCGCAATTGTCAGCAGACGAATGTTCCGTAAGCGGCTCATCGCCATTTTTCCCGCCTAACAACAGGAATCTATCGGCATCTGCGCCAAATTCAACAATTTTATCGACCCTATCCTGTAGGAATTCCTCTAAAGCCTGCAAGCGGGAGGCCGAAAGATTGTAGTTTGGATGGCGTTTGAACCGAAAGCCCTTCAACTTCATGGCCGAAGCCTTCATGGCCGAAGTCACGCCGCCGGGGAAGGCCAGCCAAGGCATGTAAAGGCTCGGTCCGATCTTTGAAGCATACTTGCGCAAATCATCCCATTCGTGATTGCGAGGATCGGACGGGCGGTCGAGCGCCAAGGAGAAGAGACCGTATCCATTGTCGAAGATTGGCGCCGGACCGATGACTTCGTTCGTCTCGTTGTCGATAAGGTATCCGAAATTCCCAAGATGCCGATCTGTGTTGCAGATGAGGGCGTCAAAGAAGAACATCTCGGCAAACCGCGTGTCCGCCACGGCCTCGGCCTCCGACATGAGGCGTCCGGCCGGAATGAAGCCGACCTTCTCGCTCGTGAAGAGCGGGCATGTCGAGCAGAGCCGTCCCTTGAAATGCGCAAGCCCATAGGAAACGTGCGCATAGCCAAGCGCTTCGGCAATCTGCGCCGCATAGTATTCGGAATAGGGCTCGAAGCCGGCATTCGCGAAATGTTCGCTGCCGGACTTGTAGAGCACGATGCCCGCAGGCGTCCGGCGCCAGCACTTCGCGAGCATGCCATTGGTCGAGAACTCCGGCGACGTCTCGGGAAATGCCGGCGTGCGCAAGCCCGCGCGGGCGCATCCCGTGAACGCCAAGACGGCCATCGCCTTTGAAAACGGGTTTTCGTAAAGGTTGGCCGACCGCCAGGAGGCGCGCGAGGCGTCCGCGCAAACCCAATGCACGTCATTGAGGGAGAGTCCCTTTGAGACCTCGACGATCGACCGAACGCCATAGGAGACGCCAAGTTTCAGGAGCATTTCCTGAATGTAGTTACGGTGCTTCGGGACGATGCGGTGCTTGAGCCAACGCCACAGGCCCTCGTCTGTCGCCTGGCCATGCAGGTCAAGCGGCAGGAAGCGCGTCGCCCGCTCGTTCACCGAGACGATGCGAACGCCCTCCGGCTCGATCCACTCGAACCGCAAGACCTCCGTGTCTCGATGCTTCAGGATCATTTTAGGCGCTCCGCTTCGCACGGGCGCGGTAGGCGCCGTTCTTCATGTTGTCATACTTCGTGTAGCGAATCGACCGTTCGATTTCATCGGAAATGTCAAGGTCGTTGGCGCGCGGGCACGTTTTCCATCCGCCGGACAGGTAATCCCCGAGCGTTCGCCCCAAGACCTCGCCGAAGACGGCGGGGACGGCATTCCCGACCTGCTGGTACTGGTCGGCGGTCGATCCCGCAAACTCCCATTCGGGCGGAAAGCCCTGCAAACCCGCCACCTCGCGCAACGTGAGGCGGCGAAGCGTGCCGTCTTCAAGGCGAATCCAGTCCTGGCTCGACGACCCCGTCACGGTGCGGGCCGGCTTCGCCCGGTCGGCAATGAACGTCCCCTGCCGATATCCCCAATGACCGCCGGGGCGCGTGGCCTCCTTCACGCCCTTGCTCCTCAGTCCTTTTCCGTCCGGGATGTCAGAAAGAGCCGCGCGCAGCCTTTCCGTCGGCAGGATCCAGTGCGACGTGTCGTTGTCCGCATGCTCGGCAAGATAGTCGCCGAGAGTGACCCAGGGCTTGCGGCGTTCGGACGGGAGAAGCGAGTCGAAGGGATGCTCATCGTGCGTCGGCGCGGGGAATCCCGGCGCGGCCGCAATCGCCGAGCCAACGATGAAACAGCGGACGCGCCGCTGCGGCGAGCCGTAGTCGGCCGCGTTCAGAAGCTTTGCGCGGCAGCTGTAGCCCAGCTTCTGGAACATTCCAAGCAGCCCCTTGAGGACTTCGCCCGGCTCGTCTTTCGCGCCTTTCGCCGTGACAAGGCCACGGACGTTCTCAAAGAGAAAGACCTTCGGCTTGAGTTCCTTGAGAATCCGAAAGTACTCGTAGACCAGCGTGCCGCGCTCGTCGAAGATCGAGTTCTGCTTCCCGGCGCTCGAAAACGCCTGGCACGGCGGGCCGCCCACAAGGCAATCCACGGACTTTCGGCGGCCGAGGAGGTCTTTCGCCGTCATTTCGCGGATATCGCCCTCGATGACCCTCGCGTCCTGAAAATACGTCCGGCCCGCATCGGGAATCCGCACCCCTTTCGCCTTCATGTTCCGCACCGTCGCGCAATAGGACGGGTGGATCTCCAGTGTCGAGAGAACGTCGAAACCGGCCCTTTCGACGCCGATGTCAAGCCCTCCGGCTCCCGTGAAGATGCTGACGGCCGTCATGTCAATGCGTCCTCAAAAAGGCGGAGAGCGAGTCGATGCCGTGTTCCCAGAAAACAAGCCCTCCTTCGTGCAGAAGCGACTCGTACTCCTTCTGCGGAACAAATCCCGAAAGGACGACGGCGCACACGATGCCGTCGCCGAACTGGCTTTTCCAGTCATCGAACTTCTCGCGACATTCCTTGACGCGCTTGAACGCGTCGATCCTCACGCCAATGGCCTTGGCCTCGATCAGCATCAACCGTCCGCTCGCCTTGAGGCGAACCACCAGGTCGGCCTTCTGGACGTTCCGGCCCTTGACGCGGCACTCCCGGCTGTACTGCCCGGCCAGCAGGTCGTCGGCAGACGTGACGATTCGCCGCGTCTGAACCGAGGCATACCCGGCCTTGACGATGGCCTCCGCCGCCGTCGTCTCCTGAAGCTCCTTTCGCCAGTTGCGGAAGGCCGTCGCCGAGTTCTGATTGGCGAGGAGGGAACACGTCCACTTCTTTGCGTAGAGCTCCGCGAGGGCAAGATCTTTGCCCGCCAACGATTCCTGAAGCCAGAGGAATCGCTGCGAATCCAGCCAGTCGTTGACGAGGCGGCACAACGCGGGCGCGACCTTCTTCAGCTCGGCGAAGCGCGCGCCCCTGTCGATGATGTTCTCCTCGAATGGCGCCGTCGTGTCCAGGCCGACCAGCTGGCCAAGCTTCATCTGGCTCAGGACGGGCAGCATGCAATACCGAAGCACCTTGATGATGCGGCTGTCCTCCAAGACCATCGCAGGCGTCACGGGATTGCGAAACCCTCCTGTCTTCGCAAACGCGATGTCGTACAAGGGGTCGCACTGCGTCACGGAATCCGCATACATCCTGCGTGACATTTCAAAGAATATCCTTGTCTCGAACCGCTCGGCCTTCTTCAGCTCGTTCTCGATCTTCATGCGCCCTCCTTTCCCCTCTCTTTCGCCGCTCCGCGCTCAATGTCCCGTCTCGAAGTGGGGATCGACGCTCATGCACTTGGCGGGGCACTTCGCGACGACCTGCTCGTCCGTCGGCGGGTTCTCGTAGTTGACCTTCGCGAGGAAGCCCTGGAACGTGAAGTGGCCGGCCTCCTTCCCGCCGGAGTTCCTCTCGCAGAGGCGGCAGCCCATGCACCCGACGCCGCAGACCTTGCGGACGGCCGGGCCCTTGTCGGGATTCGCGCAGAGGACGTGGATCGTCGCGGACGCCGGCACGAGCTCGATGAGCCGCTTCGGGCACGCCGTCACGCACTTGCCGCACCCGATGCAGAGGCGCTTGTCGACCTTCGCGAGCCCGTCCACGACCGAGATCGCGTGCTTCGGGCAGACGTTCGCGCACGCGCCGTAGCCGAGGCAGCCGTAGGCGCAGCCCTTGTCGCCGCCCGCCGTCGCCGCCGCGACGTTGCAGTCGCAGATGCCGTTGTAGTCGCCGACGCGGATCGTCTCCGAGCGCGTGCCGCAGCACCTGACGAGCGCGACGCGCCGTTCCGTCGCCGCCGCCGCGACGCCGAGGATCTTCGCGACCGCCGCCGCGCACTCCTCGCCGCCCGCCGCGCACGCCCCGTTCGGCGCCGTGCCCGCGACGAGCGCGCGCGCGTAGCCGTCGCAGCCGGCGAAGCCGCACCCGCCGCAGTTCGCGCCCGGCAGGGCCGCCGTCACGAGCCCGATGCGCGGGTCCTCCCGCACGGAAAGATACCTGTCGGCGACCGCCAGCGTGACCGCCGCGACCAGTCCGATGCCTGCGATGATGAGAATGGCTGTTGTCATTCCAAACCTCCCAAACCTTCTAAACTTTCTGTACCTTCTCAGTACGGCAGCTTCACGAGCCCCGAGAAGCCCATGAACGCGAGCGAGAGGAGACCCGCCGTGACGAGGGCGACCGCGATGCCGCGGAAGCAGCGCGGCGGGTCTGCGTGGGCAAGCTTCTCGCGTATGCCGGAGAATATCACAAGCGCGAACCCGAAACCGACCGCCGCCGCGAACGAGAACAGCACGCTTTCAAGGAATCCCGTTCCCTGCTTGCAGTTGATCTCCGCGACGCCAAGGACGGCGCAGTTCGTCGTGATGAGCGGCAGGAAGATGCCGAGCGCGGCGTGCAGCGGCGGCAGGAAGCGCTTCATCGCGATGTCGATGAACTGCACGAGCGCGGCGATGACGAGGATGAACGCGAGCGTGTGGATGTAGCCGAGCCCGTTCGGGCGCAGCAGCCAGTGGTCAAGGCACCACGTCACGGCGGCGGCAATCGTCATTACAAACACCACCGCGCCGGACATCCCCACTGCCGTCTCTGTCTTTTTTGAAACGCCAAGGAATGGACAACATCCAAGAAACCGGCTCAATACGAAGTTGTTCACGAGCACGGCGCCGATAACTATGACTAAATATCGCATACGGTTTGGATTATATCACATTGTGCTGGAATGTAGGCGACGAAACCTTATCATGGCATCGCAACCTTGACCACCGCTTTCCGGATCCTCTCCGGTCTGCCAGGGACGCGTCCGCACGGCGCATGGGCACCCAGTGGCGGAAAGAATATCGCGAAGTCGCCCGGTTCAAGCGTCACTGGTTCGAACTTCCCGTCATACAGCACGCAGTCGCGCCCTTCATCGAACGGCAAGGCCATAGCCGCCCCATCCATCCTTGCCAAGCCTATCGATTCCGCGCCGGTGATTGGAGCCTGAATGTCTATGTAGCGTCGATGCGCCTCAAGGCGACATGATTCCGCCGGCTTAAGAGTGACATCCATGAGGTTGGCCCAGCATTTGTCCCCCTCAATCTCATACTTTCCAGGCGGCAACTCCGCCAGATCGCCGCGATTCAGGAACACGAACGCCTTTCCAAAGAGCGGATTGAGAGGACAATACCTTTCGCTATCCGCAAGTTTTCCGACTATATGAAGCTTGTCATCCATGGGAATCTCCTTTGAAAGAACCACATTCAGCAATGGCGTCCGCAAGCCCGGCAAGGTCTTCTTCCGACGAAGCCGCAGATACCGACACGCGAAGCCGCGAAGCCCCCTTGGCCACCGTTGGATATCTTATGGCCGGCACAAGGAAGCCCCGTTCCTTGAGTTGAGCGGACATGTCCATCGCCTTTTTCTCGTCACCCACAATAACCGGAACGATGGAGCTTTGAGTATCGGCTTCCACTCCACGCTCCCACAAAAGCTCCACGAACCGGCGAGCCTTTTCCCTGACGGACTGCGCAAGCCAAGGATTGGCCTCGATAATGGAAAGCGCGGCATCCGCCGCAGCCGCAGATCCGGGATTGCACGCGGTCGAGAAGATGAACGGCCTGGACTTGTTCCGCAGATAGTCGCATATCAGCCGGGACGCGCACACATACCCCCCCTCGCTTCCCAAGGCCTTGGATAGCGTCCCCATCAGTATGTCCGGATGCGAAACCCCGAAATGTTCGCACAGGCCATGTCCGGTCGCCCCCATCACTCCCGTGGAATGCGCCTCGTCAATCATCGAGATCACGCCGCTTGAGCGGCATATCTCAAGGAAACGCGGAAGGTTCATGATGTCGCCATCCATCGAGAACACGGCATCCGAAACCGCAAGCCTGCGCCGCCGCGGACCGGCCTGCGCAATCTTCGCCTCAAGATCCGACATGTCATTGTGCCGATACACGAATATGTCGGCCTTCGACAGGCGGCATCCATCGACAATGCTCGCATGGTTCAGCTCATCGCTGAATACGGCATCCCCCTTCCCGATGATTGCCGCGATAGTCCCGAGATTCGCCATGTACCCTGTCGCCCAGACCAGCGCATCCTCTGTTCCCTTGAACTGTGCGAGATGCATCTCCAATGCTCGGTGCGGCGGCAATGTGCCGGTAATGAGCCTCGATGCACCCGATCCGGCCCCATACCTGTCTATCGCGGACTTGGCGGCATCCTTCAACCGGGCATCTGCCGCCAACCCAAGATAGTCGTTGTCGGCAAAGACCTTGAGGCCCGTCTGACGCACCTGCACGGTCCGCCACAAGCCCTCCATGCGAATCTGGTCGAGCTCCAGCCCAAGTCCGTCCGTCGGCTGGACATGCGGCATTTGCGGCGCAACCGGCCCTGCCGGCACATCGGTAACTAGTACGCAGCGGCGCTGTATGAAGTCTATCGCATCGCCGACGCCTTCGCGCGATCCCCTGTAAAGGAATATCCGGCCCCCCGCCGGGTCGCCATTTTCCTTAAGGCATGTCACACGCACATATCCTATCCGTCTCGATGCGACATACCCAGTCACGTAGTCAGGATCGTCCGACATGCATATCTCGCCGACTATCCCGGGAGCATTGGCCACCTTTGTGGCAAGGACGATCGCCTCCGCATAATGGTTCTTGCCGCTCGCGAACCCGTGCGACTCGCTTGCGGCGTCATCCATGAACGTGGCGCGAACCCCACGCTTTGGATCCGGCTCGAGCCGTTCCAGCGTATCGGCGTCAAGAAGCATCGCCCCACGCATGCCATACGTCTCCCTGAAAAGCGACAATATCTCGTCAATGCGCCCGATGCCATCCTCCGCAAGGAGTTCCCGCACCTTGGACCACCCTTCCTGCGGAGTCTGCACCTCACAGGTAGTGACCGGCAATGCCTTGAGCCTAAGCGGTTCTGGAGCCGCCTCCACCTTTATGTTTATGAAATCCGGCTTGCCCTTGGAGTGTCCGAGCGCACGCGCCGCCATTGCCGACGCCAGCTGCGGGATTGACGCCTCGCGCACTATGCGCTCTGCGCCGGATATGTGGTCTCCGTCGCGCGATGCGCGCATCTTGACGGAAAACATGCCTTTGCCGACGGATTCAGGCATCCCGCCCCACCTTCCCGGGTCCCGGCTGTCCGACATTGCCATTCGCCCCAATGCGTTCGGACGAAAAGACCGCCGAAGCCGATATCAGGTGAGGTATCGCACCGAACTTCGTCACTCGCACCGTGGCGGATCTCACTATCGGATTGGCAAGGCACACGTCACATGCCACCCGCGCCGCCCTCTCTATCATCTTGCACCTTGCCTCCACAAGCGCAAACCGTATGGACTCCGTAAGGGCCGCATAGTCGACCGTTCCGGACAGCTCATCGCTTTCCGCCGCATCTCCGCAAATGTCAAGCCGCACCTCCACGCGAAGGTTCTGCAACCTGTTGCGCTCATCGGCTCGTTCGCCGATTATGCAGTCCACGTCAATGCCGTTCAATTCAAGAATCATCGCCGTGCCCCATCAATGTGCGCCTTCGAGAACTCGCACCCACAATACGCTTGACGGTAGAGTCCAAGCTCGGCGGCGCGTTTTACCGAAAGCCTGAAGCCGTCCTTCTTCTTGAAGTCCTCACGCAGGAAGCGCCCGTCGCCGGAAGCGGCGAATATCTTTGCGCTTGGCTTGTGCGGACTCACCGTGAGCGATGTGGTGAATGCGTCAAAGCCGTTCTCTGCCGCGTATTCCGCCGTCCTGCGAAGGTTGTACCTGTAGCAGCGTTCGCAGCGCCTGCCACGCTCCGGTTCATTCTCGAACCCGTCCGCGACCTCGCGCCGCCACGCATCGTGGTCGTACCCGTCCACCACGATCTCGACGCCTTCGGCGGCGGCGAGGCGCCGCGCCGCGCAGAGCCTCCTTTCAAACTCCTCTCGGGTGTCGATGTTCGAGTTCGAGAAGAACATCGACACGCAATGTCCCGCTTCCTTCAATCGCGGCACACAGGCCGATGCGCATGGCCCGCAACAGGAATGGAGAAGAACTTTTTTCATCGTGAAGAGCCATCCATGGTCATCCCATCCACGGGCGAGGACTTGATGCGCCGTCGCGCAGGTCGAGTATGCGCTGGTTGGACGACCCCCTGAAGCGCAGCGAAATGTCCTTGAGTGATTCCACGAACGGACCGTCCACGAGCACATCTATCATGGATAGCATGTCGTCCGTGAACGGCGTGCGCCAGCGCGACGGCATCAGGAGATCCTTCTCCAGAACGCAACCGGTATAGCACCACACGTCCTTTGCCGGATTGGCCATGCGCCACCGGCGGAGAAACGGGACGAGTCCCGCCTGGTTGACAGGCTCGAACGGCTCTCCGCCGAGAACCGTAAGCCCGGAGATTTGCAGCGGTGCGCTCGCCTCGATGATCCTGACCTCCACCGTCTCCGTAAACGGCTCGCCGGCGGCGAAGTCCCAGAGGGATTCGTTGAAGCATCCCTTGCAGCGGTGCGTACACCCCGAAACGAACAGCGACACGCGAACGCCCGGCCCGTTCGCGACGTCGCACGTGCGTATTGCCGCATAGTTCATCAGCTGACGTGCAGTACGCGTTCCTTGATCTCCTGCGTGCGGCCCTGGTTCCAGTACTGTGAGCCGATGTAGCCGCACGTGCGGCGGGCGACGTTCATCGTGTTCTGGTCGGTGTTGCCGCACTTCGGACACTTCCATATGAGTTTGCCGTTCTCGTCCTTCACGATCTCTATCTCGCCGTCCCATCCGCACTTCTGGCAGTAGTCGCTCTTCGTGTTCAGCTCCGCGTACATGATGTGGTCGTAGATGAACCGCATGATCGAAAGCACCGCCTTGATGTTGTGCTGCATGTTTGGCACTTCGACGTAGGAGATCGCCCCTCCGGGAGAAAGCGCCTGGAACTTCGCCTCAAGCGCAAGCTTCTCGAAAGCGTCGATCTTCTCCGTCACGTGCACGTGATACGAGTTGGTGATGTAGTTGCGGTCGGTCACTCCCTTCACTATGCCGAAACGCTTCTGCAGGCACTTCGCGAAACGGTACGTCGAGGACTCGAGCGGGGTGCCGTAGATGGAATAGTCTATGTTCTCCGCGGCCTTCCACTTGGCGGTGTACTCGTTGAGCCTCTTCATTATGTCGAGGCCCAGGGCCTCCCCTTCGAATTCGGTGAGCTTCTTGCCTATGGCCGCGTACACGCACTCCCACAGCCCCGCATATCCGAGGGAAATCGTGGAGTACCCGTTGTAGAGCAGGCGGTCTATCTTCTCGCCTTTCTTCAGCCTCGCCAATGCGCCGTACTGCCAAAGTATGGGGGCCGCGTCAGAGAGCGTCCCCACAAGCCTGTCGTGCCGGCAACGGAGCGCGCGGTGGCAAAGCTCCATGCGCTCGTCGAATATGCGCCAGAACGCCTCCATGCACCTGTCCTCGGAGGCAGCCTCGCCGACCTCCCTCCTTGCGCTCAAGGCGATGTCAACGAGGTTTACGGTCACTACGCCCTGGTTGAAGCGTCCATAGTAGCGGTGCTTCCCCGGCACATAGTTCCCCGCGTTGGAGATGTTGCCCACCCCCGCATCGGTGAACCGGTCGGGGGTGAGGAAGCTGCGGCATCCCATGCAGGTGTACACGTCGCGCTTGAGCGAACGCATGACCTTCTCGGAGATGTAGTCCGGCACCATCCGCTTCGCCGTGCACTTCGCCGCAAGCTCCGTGAGATACCAGTACGGAGTACCCTCGCTTACGTTATCCTCCTCCAGCACGTATATGAGCTTCGGGAACGCAGGCGTGACGTAAACCCCCACCTCGTTCTTCACGCCCTGGATCCTCTGCTTGAGCATCTCCTCTATGATTACCGCGAGATCCTTCTTCTCCCGCTCGTCCCGGGCCTCGTTGAGGTACATGTACACCGTGATGAATGGGGCCTGCCCGTTGGTGGTCATGAGCGTGACAACCTGATACTGGATCGTCTGGACCCCGCGCACGATCTCGTCCCGCACACGCTTCTCGATCATGTCCCGTCTCTTGTCGTCCGGTATTTCGGCGCCGATCAGCCTCAATTCATCATCGACCTCGCCGGCTATCTTCTCGCGGCTCACCTGGACGAACGGGGCGAGGTGCGTGAGAGATATCGACTGCCCGCCGTACTGGTTGGACGCGACCTGCGCGATTATCTGCGTGGCAATGTTGCAGGCAGTGGAGAACGAATGCGGCCTGTCGATGGTCGTGCCCGAGATGACCGTGCCGTTCTGCAGCATGTCCTCAAGGTTCACGAGGTCGCAGTTGTGCATCCTCTGGGCATAGTAGTCCATGTCGTGGAAATGGATGATGCCATCCTCATGGGCTCTCACCACCTCCTGCGGCAGGAGAAGCCGCCTGGTGACGTCCTTCGACACGGCCCCGGCCATGTAGTCGCGCTGCACGGAGTTGATGGTGGGGTTCTTGTTCGCGTTCTCCTGCTTCGCCTCCTCGTTCGTGCAGTTGATGAGCGACAGTATCTCCCCGTCGGTCGTGTTCTTCTGCCGCTTGAGGTCCTGGATGAAGCGATACTTGATGTAGTTCTTGGCGACAGCGTGCGCCCCGGCCTCCTGGATCTTCGTCTCCACGATATCCTGCACCTCCTCGACGGAAAGCGCACGGTCGTGGGAGGCGGCGAACTCCTCGATCTGCTCGGCGATGCGATCAATGCGGGCCTCCGTCAACTTGTCCGCCGCCTCGACCGTATCGTTGGCCTTGCGGATCGCATTGGCGATCTTGTCGCGGTCAAACGCCCGCTCCTCTCCGCTACGCTTGATTATGTTCATCTTAAAGCACCTTTCTTCACGTTGTGTGGAACCCAAGCCTGTGTACAATCCCTTGGATTGCCTCTAAAGATATCAAAACGCACATCCATATGCAAGGCACAAAAGCAAAAAGATATCAACATCTTGTGTCCCGACAAGGCGCATAACACAAGATGATGTGTTTTTCGTGTTTTTGCCAGTTTTGCAGGGGCTCTTCTCGCCGACGGGGCGCACGGACGGCGGATGGCGCCGTCTACGCCAGCCTGACCCTGGGGTCAAGCCAGGCATACAGCAGGTCCGTGACAAGGTTCACGCCCTGATACAGGAGTGCGCCGAGGACGACCACGGCACGAACGACCGCCATGTCGCTGGAATGTATCGCGTTGATGGATACGTTCCCGAGACCGGGGATTCCGAAGAAGCTCTCCAGCATCAGCGACCCCGTGAACAGGTACGGGATCGACAGCGACACGTACGTGACGATCGGTATCAGCGAGTTCCGCAGAACATGGACAAAAAGGACACGCCCTTCGGACACCCCCTTCATCCTCGCGGTGCGCACATACGGCTTGTATATCTCGTCAAGTATGGCGGTGCGGAAGAACCTCACGTCAACGCCAAGCCCGGAGACTATCCCGATCAGCACGGGCAATGCGAGATAGAACGCGTTTTCATATCCCCACACCGGGAAAAGGCGAAGTTTGAAGGCAAGTATGAACTGTCCCGCAAGCACCCAAACCACATAATTCACGCTCATCAGCACCGTCGAGCCGATAAGCACCGCACGGTCGAACTTGCCGCCGCGCCACGCCGCGCACAGCATTGCCAGGGCAAGCCCTATCGCCGTGCCGCCAACCAGTATCGGCACTGTAAGAGAGAGAGATGGCCCCACACCTCGCTTCAGCACGTCCAGCACCGGCTCGTCCATCTCCGTGGACACCCCGAAGTCGCCGTGGGCCAGATCCATGCAGAACTTCGTGAATTGCCTGTGGAGCGGCAGGTCGTAGCCGTACTTGTGGTTGAATGCGGCGATGGACTCCTTAGTGGCGTTCTTCCCGAGTATTACCTGTGCCGGGGAGCCGCCGACCACATTGAACAGCAGAAACGTCAGAACGATTATCCCGAACGTGGTCGGGACAAGCTCAAGCAGTCTCTTCAGCGCATACTTCAGCATGACTTTCTGCTGTTGACGAAACGGATGAAGAGATCGCGGCAGATGTCAAGGTTCGAGACCTGCCACCGCAAAGACCGCATGAGGAACGTCTTCCTGTCCGCAAAGCCGTATCGCGCGGGTATCGGCGGAGAGAATTTCGCGAGTTCCTCCCAGTAGCGGGAAAGCCGAAAGGCCATGGCGCGGGTGCGGGACTCGAACCCGGTCAAGAACCGTTCGCACAGGACGGTGCGCCGCGCCGGGGTCACCCCGCGCCCTCGCACGAATTCAAGGAACGTACCGGCGTACGCGAACATGTAGAAGCGCACGGAGGCCTTGAAGTTCCGCTCCGTGCACGCGACGTCGGGCCACCCGCAGCTGCCGCGCAGCGAGCAGGTTGACACCGCGCCCGGCATAAGGCGATCCCGCTCCGCATCCCACACAAAGCGGTATATCTCCTTTCCGATGCCGAAAAGGGGCGACTTGTCCGAAGCGTCATACTTCTTCATCGCGAGGTTCTGCGCCGCCGCATCGCCCATCAGGAACGCAATGCGATCCTGCGAAGCATCGTCGGACAGAAGATTGTCCGGTATGCCGCCCAGCGGCTCGCCCTCGCAACGAGTCCTCAGATAGTAGTCGTACACGAGCCGCCTGCTGCCTATCGAACGGTGCCGCAGCAGCCTGTAGTCAGGCAGGCTCGCCCCGATCGCCTTGAAGCACTCGATCCTTGCCAGCATATAGGCGCCGTAGCCGTTGCCAGTGCTGGACAGACGCTTCTCGACAAACGACGCAACAAGCGGGCGGCAGTTCGTCTTGAACGCGATCTCCCTCGTATTTCCGAAGCCTGGGGCGGAGCAGCCGTCGCGCTCCGGATTGTCCGTACGCAGCTCGTACACGTTCGCGTACTCGATGAACTCGTCCTTGCTGAGTACCTGCCTTACGTTGGAGAGCAGCATCTCCGTGCGCTCGTCCGCCCCCGCATGGAATTGCGGTGCGCCGTTGACGAACGTGGCGCCGGGGAGCGCAGTGCGGTGCGCATCGAATGCAGTGGTGACGCCTTCGCCGGATATCGCGTACACCTCTCCGGTCAGGTTCATGTAAAGCGACTCGGAGAACTCCCTCGAGGACTCGTCGGCGAACTCGGGACGCGTGAGCAAGGCCCTGAACTGCGCGTCTATCTCGGCAATGCGGGCAGGGGCGCGATCCGGTTCGGCCGCAATGTCGCCAAGCAGCTCCTCAAGACGCGGAACTATCTTCTCAATGGCGTTTCCGCGAAGCAGCCCGAACAGCTCTATCTCATGGTGTCCATGGAACTTCGGCATCCGCATGAAAGACGTGGCGCTGCCCTCGAACACGCCGACAAGCTCCTCCAATCCAGACCGGAATGCCCGGAAATCCGTACGCGCAAGCGCCGCGAACCTGTGGAACTCCGACCACGAGAGGAAGTGCACGCCCTTCACGGAATGGTAGTAGGTGAGCGACGATGATATCCGCTTGCGGCTCTGCGCCACAGCCGCCCTTATCCCGGCCTGGGACCATGCGAGTGGCTTTACCCGCCATTCCTGCCCAAGTTCCCGGAAATGCTGGAGCGTCTCGTCGTTGCGCTCGGCCATGACGACATCCTCCAGCGACAGTCCGAGGTCGCGTATCAGCCAATCGTCAAGTGACACGACCTTTGCGCACGGCACGCTGCGCTGGGATATCTCGAGCCTGCCGCCGACCACGTTCGCGACAAGGATGTCGTCCGTCATCACGTCCGACCGGCGTTCTGGCGGGACGTCGCACAGATCCCACAATTTCCCCGACAGCAGGGGCAGCGCCGCAACGCTGTGGTTGCCTCCAGTCACCGTTATCAAATGACCAAACGTACCCGGAACGAGATCGTTCTTCTCCGCCAGGAGCACGGAGGCATGCTCGTCCATCTGCTTCCAGACGTCCCGCTCGAACACTATCGTGTCGTTGCCGATGTCGAATGCATGGAACAGCTTGTTACCGCCCATGACCTTGGCGACGACGCGGCCGGGACGCTTCACGGCCCCGTCCCGCAATCTCCTGAATAGACCCTTTATCCGTGACTTGCGCATGCTCGGCAGCCTTTCAACCTCTCAATGTCGCCCTCCGCAGAGCTTCTCCCGCTCCATCAGCGTGTGGGAGAACGCGGCCATGGCAGGCATGTCGGCCTCATGCACGGCATGGTGGAGATTGTGGAGGGCCTTGGGCACATACCTCTCAAAGCGCGGCTGCCCAACACGGCCAAGGCGGCAAAATGCACCTATCACCTGGCACAGCCGCTGAACGGCGGCGACCTTGACGGCATCTGGAGACGGGGCCGCCCCCTCCCTGCATATGAGGTCCGTCAGCATCTTGCGGTCGGTATCTTCCATAGGCACATACGGATCGTAAAGGAGCGACGCAACGTCGTATGCGGCGGCGCCGGGCCTCAATCCCTGATAGTCCACAAGGTATGGAACCGTCGATTCGCCCTTTGGATAGAGCAGGTTGGAACTCTGGAAATCCCGGTGCACAAGCGACGCCGGCTCATTGACGAGCGCATCGGAGATGCGTTCAAGCTCCCTGCGCGCATCATCGGGGATGGCGTCAAGTCCATACCGTCCCTTCACGCATTCATTCTCGAAGAAATCGATTTCCCAAGCATATGTGCCCGCGTCAAATGCAGGCTCGAGGGACGGGAGGTCCGGAGCGTCAGCAGGGATGCCCCACAGCGACTTGAGCACCTTGACCACGGGAAGGTACAGCTTCACGAGATCCGCCCCTTTCGCGTTCGCAAGCTGCTCAAGCGTCGATCCCGGCACGAACTCCGTGGCATAGGCATTCTGCTCCGGAAGGTCTGCCAGCAGCCTTGGGACTTTCACCCCATGGCTTTCGAGATAGCGGGTGATCGACGCGAACCTCGCGTTCTCCTTGCGCGTCAACTCATAGACCACGGCAAGGGCATCTGACGACCCTTCTCCGGAATGCGAACCGTCGCGGTAAAGACGGTAGAACATGCGGTCGGACCCGCGGGCGTCTATGAACTCGGCTAAAGTTTCCCCGTCCTTCCAGCCAAGGGCCGCGACAAGGCGGTCAAGCCGCTGCTCACCGAACAGAGCCGGCGACATCGCCTCTGAATTCAATTCCTTGAATGCGCCGATAGTACCTGCGTCACACCAGCAGGCATCCGGCTCTTGCACCCCTACAACGAACCTGGCATCCGTCATCATCGCGGACTCATAGGCTTCCACTATCGAGCAGAAGCCTTCTCCGCGATCGCCATCCGCCTTGCGCGGCGGCGGCAGGTAGCGCACCACGTCCGGGGAGAGCAGCGCCACTCCGCAGTACGTGTAGGTGCCGGCGCATCCGGCGTCATCCGAACGCCAGTTGCACACGCGCCCCTCCGGGTCTGCCTCGATCGTCCTCGGCCCGAAATCCTCGGACATCCAGCACGAGGCGAAGCGCCCCCCCTTCTCGAATGCCGCCTCGATGGGTTCAGGGTCGAGGTCTTCGGCCACCACATCGCCGTTTACCAGCCAGAACGGCTCGTCGCCGATCCAGTCCGCCAACGGACGCAACGCGCCGCCCGTTCCGAGTATCGCATCCTCGCGCGACACGGATATGCGCACCCCTCTTCCATCGTCCCGCCCGCGTTCGCCGCAGTACTCGTCCACGAACCTCTCGATCTGGCCGGCATGGTGGTGCGCGTTCACCTTGATGTCGTCCACGCCCCACGAGACAAGCATGTCGAGCATCCTGGCCAGCATAGGTTCGCCCATGATGGGCAGAAGCGGCTTCGGACGCGATATGGTGAGCGGCCTCAGGCGCGTGCCGAATCCGGCCGCGAGAACAATCGCCTTCCTTATCGCCATTGCATCCTCTGTCTCTGCATCTTGACCTTGGGTTCCTCCAGGCCTATCGCCCACCACGTGTCGCCGATGCCTGTGTTGGTGAAATGGGCGGTCCTGTTGTTCGCGAGCGCTTCGCGGTTGGCCTTGAGCGTTTCGTTGTCGCTGTTCTTCAGGGCCGCATTCAGGGCGCGCAGCGCCTCGTCGATCTCATTGCGCCTTACCAGTATCCAAGTCCACGTCGCGGCGATAAGGACGTTCTGGTTGTAGCGGAGGCGGCGGCTCCCCTTCCTGTAGACCTTGGCGATCTCCCCGGTCGGCTTGTCGAGCGTGTACATACGCGCCATCTTCATCGCGTACATGGTCGGCTCCACAAACAGGGCCTTGTCCATCAGCTGATCGCACTTCCTGTATTCCTTGATCATCCAGTACAGCTGGAACTGGGCCGTGGCGATCTGGCGTTTCATCAGCGGTATCCAGAGATCGAAGCGGTGAAGGCCGTCCGTCAGCGCAAGGGCCTCTTCCACGAACTTCCTCTGGTCGCGCGCTATTTCGTTCTGCGCTTCCTGGATGGATCCCGGCGGACGCATCTGCCAGCGCTGTGTCTTGGCCTGTATCGCCTTCTGCCCATTGAGCAGGGTCTGCTCCACGGCCTTCATCTCGACCTTCACCTTCCTCTGAAGGAATATGCCGATGCCCATCTGGACGGCGCCGAACACCAGGATTGCGAGGAACGCGCTCCAACCATAGCCAAGTGCATCCGTGAAGTACAGGGTTGTCCCGGTGCCGATCCCGCACAAGACCGCGATAATCAGAGAGAGCATGGATCTACCTCCACCATTGCCTCGCCTTCTATCATGATGCCGCGGGCCGACAGCTCACGGCGCCACTTCGCCTGAAGATCGGCCTTGCACGTCGCTGGGGAATCGCTTCCCTCGGCATTCTTTACGGGAGAGAACTCGTCCTTCTGCTCGAAAGCCAGGAACGCGGCCTTATTGGCGTCCGGAAGAATGTCAAAGATGAACTTCTCGAACTTGTAGCCGTTCGGCTCCTTCGGCTTGACGACCGCACCGTCATCGCCGACCATGGCGATCTTCTTGTGGGCAAGGTGCAGCGGCATGGGCTTGGACGCCTCGCGCTCGAGGAATTCCCTGTCGAACACATGGATGGCCGGAGAGCCGTAGAGGAAGTACAGCCGGCCGTCCTTGCCCTTGCGGTTGCACTGCTCATCCGTCATTTCCGTATACTCGACCATCTTGAAGCGCTTGCCGAACTTCATCGGCATACCGACCTTCTCGTACGGATCCCGCTTCGCGCAGAGCTTCAGCGAATACTCGCTGCCCTGAAGCACATGGTAGCCGATGAACGCCTCGTCGGCGATCTCGACAAGCGGATTGTCGACCTGGAAGAAGAACACCGAGCGGATGCCGCGCCTCTTCATGTCGGACAGCGCCCCGGAGCGCTTTAGCGACGCGAGCAGCCCGCCATGGCCATCGGGCGACATGAACACATGGCCAGGCGCATCGAGGATGATCCCGCCATCTGGGGTCAGCCCCGGCCACATACCCTGCTTGAAC
>CAKULV010000024.1 GCA_934667425.1 uncultured Kiritimatiellota bacterium
GCGCGGCGGATGTGGGACGAACGGCACATTCCCACGCTCTTCCGCAAGCCGCTTGCCGAGGGGCGGCTTCTCGTCGTCTCGCCCGTCTCGCAGTCCATCCGCCGCGTCGACGCCCGTTCCGCCGCCCAACGCAACCGCTGCATCCTCGACCACGCCGACAGCCTCTTCCTCGGTGCGCTCGATCCATCAGAACTCGAAGAGGCAGCTGGGGGCATCCTGCTCAAGCAGATCAAGGGAGACATCGCCCCTGCCAAGTTCCGCAAGCGCATCCGAAAACGCTCGTCGCACCAACGGGCCGGAATTGCACTCCATCGATATGTGTCCCAGAAGCAGGTGCCTGAGGCAGGGCGGATTCGTCTCAAGCAGAAGCGCGGCGGCATCCTCGTTCGCGAGATGTCCATTCCGGCCTCGAATCCTCTGCTTCAGCGAAACCGGACGCGCACTCTGCTCAAGAAGCACAGGGTCATGGTTCGCCTCAAGCACCGCACACGTCGCATGGGCGAACATCTCCCTGGTGTTCGCCGTGACGAACCCCATGTCCGTACCGACAAACAGGGTTTTGCCGTCCGATTCGATGAAGTACCCCACCGGATCTGCGGCATCGTGCGGGATCGAGAACGCCGTTACCGACAGCTCGCCTACCCCAAACGGCTCGCCATTCTCGAAAACCGTCCAGCCATCGTCCACTCCACATCGCTTCGCTATCGCATCTGCGGTATCGCCGTTCGCGAAGAGCGGCACGTATGGATGCCTGGCATGGAATGTGGCCACTCCACTGCAGTGGTCCGAATGATCGTGCGTGAACAGGACGGCAGACACATCGCCGGCCCTCAATCCGCAAGCCGACATGCGCCGCGTCAGTTCCCTGTACGACAGGCCAAGGTCTACGAGTATCAGCGTTCCGCCGGAACGAACCGCCAGCGAATTGCCTCTCGACCCGCTCCCGAAAACGCGAAGCCTCACCCTAAAGCCCTGCCGCCTTATTCGTGTATCCGGGCGTTGGCCGCCTCGACCTTGTTCGCGAGCTCGGCCTTGTGGGCCCTGAACCGCTCGCGAAGATCCGCATCCGCCGTTCCGAGGATCTGCACTGCCAGAAGCGCAGCGTTGGCAGGTCCGGCGCTGCCGCACGCGACACACGCCACCGGAACGCCAGACGGCATCTGCACAGTCGCGTAAAGCGCATCGAGCCCGTTTAGCGCACCGCCGGCGACGGGAATCCCTATGACAGGCAAGACCGTGCCGGCCGCCAGTATTCCGCCGAGATGGGCGGCGCCGCCGGCCGCCGCAATGATCACCTTAAGGCCGCGGGACTCGGCGCTTTTCGAATATTCAAGCGCAACATCCGGAGTGCGGTGCGCACTTATGACCCTGGTTTCGTACCCGACCCCAAAGCGGTCGAGCGTATCGCACGCCTTCTTCACCAGGGGCCAGTCCGAGTCGCTGCCCATCACAATTCCGACCAACGGCCTATCCGAATCCATCTTTTTTTCCTCCTTTTGCGCAATACGGGCCAATCGCGTCACGAGCGTTCAAACGCCCTGTGCGCAATGTCCTTCCTGAAGAAAGCATTGTCGAACGATATCTTTCCAACCGCCACATATGCAGTGTCAACCGCCTCACGGAGAGTCGCGCCCATGCCGGTAACGGAGAGTACGCGTCCACCGTCCGTAAGCGTGCCGCCGCCGACGGACTTCGTTCCGCAATGGAACACTATGGCCCCCGGCACGGCTGAAGCATCTTCCAATCCGTCGATTGGCTTGCCCTTGGCGTAGCTCCCCGGATATCCGCCGGAGGCGATCACCACGGTCGCCGACGATTCAGGCTTTACCACAACATCCTCGTCCCGAAGGCACCCTGTCGCCACATGCATCAGCGTGGCGGCGAAATTCCCCGCGAGCCGCGGCAAGACGACTTCCGTCTCGGGATCGCCAAAGCGGGCATTGAACTCCACCACATTCACCCTGGAGCCGCTGAGGGCGACCTTGCCGCCCTCCGGCGTCACCATGAGCCCTGCATACAGCACGCCCCGGTATGTGATGCCGCGCTTCTTCAATTCGCGCACCACGGGCATGACAATCCTCTCCTTGATTTCAGGGAGCATTCCGGCGGTCACCACGGGCGCCGGGCTATACGCCCCCATGCCGCCCGTGTTGGGTCCCTTGTCGCCGTCAAACACACGCTTGTGGTCTTGCGAACTCGGCAGCAAAACGGCGTTCTCGCCATCCACAAGGGCGAGTATCGAACACTCCTCCCCGTCGAGGAATTCCTCGACCAGCACCTCCGCGCCGGCGGCGCCGAACTTGTTGCCCACGAGCATATCGTCTATCGCCTCTTCGGCCTGCTCCAGCGATTCGGCGACCACAACGCCCTTGCCGGCCGCAAGCCCATCGGCCTTGACCACCACCGGCAGGCCATAGGAAGGAAGGGCCGCCTTCGCCGCCGCCGCATCGGAAAACACCTGCGCCCGCCCGGTAGGCACACCTGCCGACTGCATCACCTCTTTCGCGAACCGCTTGGAGCCCTCCATCCGGGCGCCCGCAGACACCGGGCCGAAAGCGACGACTCCGATTGCCTCCAGCGCATCCACAAGGCCCGCACACAGAGGCGCCTCCGGGCCGACCACGACCAGATCGGGATGGTTGTCCCTGCACCAATCGACGATTGCCGCAACATCCGTAGCCTTCATGGGAAGGCACTGCGCAACCTCCGCCATGCCGGCGTTTCCCGGCGCACACCAAAGCTCATGCCTCTCGGCATCCTGCGACAGGCGCCACGCTATCGCATGCTCACGTCCACCACTTCCTACAACAAGAATTCTCATGGCCCGAATTATACCACATCCCGCCGAACGCCGCCAAACATGCAATTCCGCGCCACAACGCCAAAGCTACGTGCGAGAGGATTATTTCGAAAAAAGACGTAATGCCATGGCCCATCGTTTTACGCTCTACGTAAAACGGACTGCACTCAACCGCCTTTCAAAGCCTTTGGCACGAAGTTTGCATTGGTTTGCCTAAAGGAATCTCAACCATGAACGAGAAAGAAGATCGACAGCGTGGGCTGTACCGCCCCGAATATGAACATGACGCCTGTGGTGTTGGGCTGGTAGCGAGCCTTGACAACACTGCCTCTCGCACGGTCGTTGAATCCGGCCTTACCATACTCAAGCGCCTTACGCACAGGGGCGCGACCGGCAACGACCCGCGCACGGGCGACGGCGCTGGAATACTTCTTCGCATCCCCGATGCGTTTTTCCGTAGGATTTGCGTCAACCTCCCAAAGGCCGGACATTACGGCATAGCGATGGTCTTCGGCGGTGAAGGCGAAGAAGCCGCAATCGAGTCCATAATCCATGAAGAGGGATGCAAAGCCATCTGCTGGAGGGATGTCCCGATCGAACCCAGTGCCATAGGAGACGACGCACGGGCCGTAATGCCGCGCATAAGGCAGCTCTTCATAGCAGAGGCGGGCAGCACGTCTGCCGCAGGCAATGGGCAGTTCGAGAGGCGTCTGTACGTAATAAGGAGGCTGATCGAGAAGGCGGCAAGATCCGCGTACATCTGCTCCTGCTCGTCACGCACGATCGTATACAAGGGGCTTCTCCTTGCGGCACAGATGGAATGCTTCTACAAGGATCTCACGGATCCCGACTTCATGTCTCCATTCGCCCTTGTGCACCAGCGCTACTCGACAAACACATTCCCGAGCTGGGAACTTGCGCACCCGTTCCGCGCCCTCGCCCACAATGGCGAGATCAATGCGCTCAAGGGCAACCTGAACGCCCTCTCCTCGCGAGAAGCGTCGCTCGCATCGCCTGTCTTCGGGGACGACATCAAGAAACTTCTTCCGCTTGTCGCGCCCGGTCAATCCGACTCCGCCTCGCTCGACAACATGTTCGAGCTGCTTGTCGCCGCCGGACGCGAAGCACCGCACGCCATGCTGATGCTCCTGCCGCAGGCATGGGGAGCCAAATACCACATGGGACACGACGTGCGGGCATTCTACGAATACCATTCCGCACTGATGGAGCCCTGGGACGGTCCCGCCGCAGTGGCGTTCACCGACGGCAACGGGGTGGGGGCCACGCTGGACCGCAACGGTCTCCGTCCGGCCCGCTGGACCCTCACGAAGCAGGGGCTATTCGTGCTGGCCTCCGAAACCGGCGTGCTCGACATCCCGGCGAAGGACATCTCGCGGCAGGGAAGGCTCAAACCGGGGGCGATGCTCTGGCTCGACCTGAAAAAGCACAGGCTTCTTGAGGATACGGAGCTAAAGACGTTCTACGCCCGCCGCCGTCCATACCGCAGGTGGGTCGAAGAGAACAGGATCTCGATCCAGGGGCTCTTCACCGAGATAATCCCCTCTCATGCGACCATGGACATCATCGGCGAACAGACCCTTTTCGGATATACGCTTGAGGACCTGAACCTGATCCTGAAGCCCATGGCGGAGACCGGACACGAGCCCGTAGGCGCAATGGGCAATGACGCCGCGCTTGCATCACTGTCGAAGAAGCCGCGACTGCTGTTCGACTACTTCAAGCAGCTCTTTGCGCAGGTCACGAACCCGCCCATCGACCCGATCCGGGAAGAGCTTGTGATGTCCCTGATGACCTACATAGGCAACGTGGGGAACATCCTCGCCGAGACGCCGGCCCACGCCCATCTGATCAAGCTGCGCCGTCCGATACTGACCGATGACGAGCTGACCCACCTCGCATCCATCCAAGACGACGGCTTCACGTCTGTACGCATACCGATCACGTTCCGGCGCGGCGGCGACGGCAGGGCCTTGAAAGAAGCCCTGGACGGCATCTGCGCGGCGGCGTTGAAAGCCGTCGACGAAGGCCACAGGATAATAATCCTTTCCGACCACCCGTCGCTCCGCGACGCCGACACCGTGCCGATTCCGTCCCTGCTCGCCACCGCCGCGGTGAATCGTACACTCGTGAAAGCCGGGAAGAGGCCGTCTGCGGGACTGGTCGTCCAGTCCGGAGAAGTCCGCGAAGTCATGCACTACGCTCTGCTCCTTGGATTCGGCGCGACGGCGATCAACCCGTATCTCGCCCTCGCCACCGTGAGTTCCTTCGCTAAGGACAACCTGGTGAAGGCCGCATCCAACTATGTAACGGCCGTCGACAAGGGCCTCCTGAAAATCATGTCGAAGATGGGCATCTCTACGCTCCGCTCCTACCGTAGCGCCCAGATATTCGAGGCCATCGGGCTCGGCAAGGATGTCGTAGGCGACTTCTTCAACGGAGTCGCGTCTCCAGTCGGCGGCATCGGGCTAGACGAGATCGCCGATGCCGCGAACCGCCGCGCCGAGGCAAAGCCGATGGAGTTCTCGCTTCAGCCGGGCGGCGAATACCGCGTGCGCAAGGACGGGGAAAAGCATCTCTGGACGCCAGATGGGCTTGCCAATTTCCGCCTGTCCGTAAGGTCCGGCGATTTCGAGCTGTTCAGGAAGTACACGGAACAGATAGACGATCCCAAAAGATCGTCCATCACCCTGCGCTCCCAGTTCGCATTCAAGCCCACGCAGCCCATCCCCCTGGATCAGGTAGAGCCGGTGGAGTCGATCGTGAGGCACTTCGTCGGCGGCGCAATGTCGCTCGGGTCGCTTTCCCCGGAGGCGCACGAGACGATAGCCCAGGCCCTCAACGGCCTCGGCACGATGTCCAACTGCGGCGAGGGTGGCGAGAACGCGGAGCGGTTCGGGACCGACAAGAACTGCGGCATCAAGCAGATCGCCTCCGGACGCTTCGGCGTGACGATAAACTACCTGCGCAACGCGAAGGATCTCCAGATCAAGCTCGCGCAGGGCGCAAAGCCCGGCGAGGGCGGGCAGCTGCCCGCACACAAGGTTAACGAGTTCGTCGGCAGGCTCCGCCACGCGAAACCAGGCACCACGCTCATCTCGCCGCCGCCGCACCACGACATCTATTCGATCGAGGATCTTGCGCAGCTCATCTACGACCTGAAATGCGCGAATCCGAAGGCCCGCGTGAGCGTAAAGCTCGTCTCCGAGGCCGGAGTGGGCACGATCGCGGCAGGCGTGGCCAAGGCCCATGCGGATGTCGTGCTGATATCCGGCTTTGACGGCGGCACCGGCGCGGCGCCGCTCACTTCCATGAAGCATGCCGGGCTGCCATGGGAACTCGGCCTCGCGGAAGCCCAGCAGACACTCATCAAGAACGGTCTGCGCGGCAGGGTGAAGCTCCAGGTGGACGGACAGCTCCGCACAGGACGCGACATCGTGATCGGAGCCATGCTTGGGGCGGAGGAATTCGGCTTCGGCACCTCGATGCTCGTCGCGCTTGGATGCGTGCAATGCCGGAACTGCAACCTCAACACCTGCCCCGTCGGAATAGCGACGCAGTGCGAAGAGCTGCGCAAACATTTCGCCGGCAAGGTTGAGCACCTGCAGACGTATTTCAGGTTCCTTGCGCAGGAGGTGCGCGAACAGCTCGCCGCGCTCGGGCTAAAGTCGCTCGACGATGCGGTGGGCCGTTCCGACATGCTGACGTGCGCAAAGGACTGCGGCTTCGATTTCGCCCCGGTTTTCCATCGCGAGAGCGGAACCGATGAGCGGTTCAATCCGAACATCACCGCATGGACGCTGGACAACTATGACCGCAAGGAACTGATTCCCGAACTCATGCCTGCGATATTGAGCGGTGAAGCCAGGACGATATCGCGCAAGGTGTCGAACGTAAACCGCACCGTCGGCACAGAGCTTTCCGGCGAAGTGGCCGGGAAGCACGGCGAAAAAGGCCTCCCGGACGAGACCCTGACGGTTAACTTTACGGGCGTAGGCGGACAGTCGTTCGGCGCGTTCCTCGCCAAGGGCATAACCTTCAACCTCAGGGGCGCGGCAAACGACTACGTGGGGAAGGGCCTTTCCGGCGGAATCATCACGATCGCGCCGGAGGCGGACTTCACGAACGCCGCAGAGGACAACGTCATTGCCGGCAACGTGATGGCGTACGGCGGAACATCCGGCAAGATATTCGTGAACGGTCTGGTCGGCGAACGGTTCGGCATCCGCAATTCCGGCGTCACGCTCGTGGCCGAAGGCATAGGCGACCATGGATGCGAGTACATGACCGGCGGCAAGGTGCTTGTCCTGGGCAAGACAGGAGTGAACTTCGCCGCCGGCATGACGGGTGGAGTGGCCTATGTGTACGACGAGGACGGCACTCTCGACCTCAACTCCAACCTTGCCTCGATAGACCTCATGCCGGTTGAGGCGAATTCGCCTGACGAAGCGGATCTGCTGTCCCTCATGGACGAGCACATAGAGCGAACCGGATCCGAAAAGGCAAAGCGCCTGCGCGCGGACTGGGTCAACGCAAGACCGAGATTCGTAATGGTGGCGCCCGTCAAGAGCTGATCCCGGAGAGACATCCGGCAAACCATAAAGACACAAAACTCTGAATTTCGCAAACAAACCATCAACGGCCAAACTAAAATGGAACGCATTCACGACATTTACCGCGACAAGGGCGAGCGGCGCAATGACTTCAACGAAGTGGAGCGCCATCTTCCAGCGGATGACATACGCAAACAGGTATCGCGGTGCATGAACTGCGGGCAGCCCTTCTGCCACGCATACGGATGCCCGCTCGGAAATCTCGTTCCCGACCAGAACCGCGCCGTCGCGGATGGCGACGACCACCGCGCATACGAACTGCTCAGCCAACGCTCCGACTTCCCGGAATTCACGGCCCGCGTATGCCCTGCGCTGTGCGAGGCAAGCTGCGTACACCAGCTCGACGAAGAGCCGGTGATGATAAGGCAATCGGAGAAGCACATAATCGAGACCGCATTCGCAAGCGGATGGGTCAAGCCGCGTCCTCCGGCATCAGAAAACGGCAAGTCCATCGCCATCGTCGGAGCGGGTCCGGCCGGGCTTTCCGCAGCGATCACATTCCGCCGCAAGGGCTATAGGGTGACGGTCTACGAACGCAGCCGGGAGATAGGCGGCCTGCTCAGGTACGGGATACCGTGCTTCAAGCTCGACAAGTCCATAATCGACCGGCGGCGCGCGATCCTCGAGGCGGAAGGCATCACGTTCAAGACCGGCATCACAGTCGGCACGGACGTCTCGGCCGCATACCTGCAAAGGGCGAACGACGCGGTGATCCTCGCCATAGGCACTCCCGCGGCCCGCGACCTGGACATCCCGGGACGAGAGCTCTCCGGGATACACCTTGCCCTCGAGTTCCTTTCCGGGCAGAATCGGGCGCTCACGGGCGAACTGCAGGAACCGCCGATCTCTGCCGCCGGCAAGAGGGTGCTTGTGATTGGCGGCGGCGACACGGGTTCCGACTGCGTCGGCACGGCCATACGCCAGGGCGCGAAGAGCGTGGAGCAGATCGAGATCATGCCCAAGCCGCCAGACACGCGAAGCCCCTCTACGCCATGGCCGCTTTGGCCATACCAGCTCCGCACAAGCTCAAGCCACAGGGAAGGATGCCAGCGGAGATGGAACCTGAATTCGCTCCAGTTCATCGGCAACGGCGGCAAGGTTTCGGGAGTTGAGGTTGAAACCGTGGAATGGGCGTTCACGCCCACGGGCAAGCCAACCAAGTTCACAAGCATTCCCAACACAAGGGAGACGATAGAGGCAGATCTCGTGCTGCTGGCCATGGGCTTCACAGGCGTTCCGAAGACGCATCCGATAGTCGATCAGCTGGGGCTTGAACTGACCCCGCGCACGGCAATCATATCTGATCCCGGCAAGCGCATATTCGCCGTAGGCGACTGCGCAACCGGCGCATCCCTTGTCGTGAGGGCCATCGCCGACGGCAAGAACCTGCACGGATTCGCGACGCTCTGACGGCAGCCCGAACAGCCTGGCGAATCACATAGAGCCGTCCACTACGGAGAGTGCGGAAGCACAAGCCTGTGTGGGCGGCGTCTTCTTGCATTCAAGCCGGACAGCTCTTCCGTCCACAGGTCGAGGGCGGAGCAGATTCGCAGCAGAGTGCGTTCAAGGCTCCGTTTAGCGAGTGCGCATTCCCATACGACAATCAGGTTCCATCCGGCTTCTCGCCAAGCCTTCTCGTTGCGCTTGTCCCTGCATACGTTCCTGGACCATTTCTCCATCCAGAACGCGACATTGCTCTTTGGCATGGTCGAAACGGCGCAACCATGCCTGTGCCAGAAGCACCCGCGTATGTCGATAATCGTACGCGCACGGGCTACCACCACATCCGGCTTGCCGGGCAGTCGCTTGTCGCACACCCTGAAGCGCCATCCGGCCGCAAACAGCCGCCGTCGCACCATCATCTCCGGCTTTGTATCGCGCCCGCGAATCCGGCTCATTATCCGGCTACGCTGCTCGGGGGAGACCGTGTCCATTGTGAACTGCAGGTGTTAGGTGATAGGTTTTAGGTTTCAGGTGTTAGCGAGGCTGAAACCTATCACCTGAAACCCATCACCTGAAACCTGAAACCTGAAACCTAATTAGAAAGCGTACGTCATGGAGAGGCCGACCGCCTGGGAAAGGCCGTTTTCAGCCTCGAATTTCACTTTGCGGCCCGTTGCCGGATGAGTGAAGCTGACAGATTCCGAGCACATGAACACGATGCCGTAGCTGAGGGTGACGTCAATGGGCCCGTAATGCCACGCGAGACCGACCGTTCCGATGTGGCGATCGCCGGGCGGAAGCATCGTGGAGCCCTCATTGTCCTTCGTGCTGCACGGATCCAGGTCGAACACATAGGAACCCAAGAGCGAGAAGTTCTCGTGGAAATCCCAAGTGCCGCCAAAGCCGATACGGAAGACATCGTCCCAGCCAAGTTTCGTCGGTTTGCGACCGGTAGGCAGCCTGAAGTTGATGGCCGGCATTGAAGACCACTCCGTCCAGGTAAGCGCCGTACCGAGGTGCAGAGTATCAAGCGCGTCCCAGTTCGCGCCTATCGTCACGGACTGCGGGAGCCTGATATCCGCGCTCGCGTCTCCCGTGGCAATGCTATTCACATTCGCAATTATCGGGCCGGTCGGGCCCATCCCCACTATGGCATTCCCCGCACCGGTCATCCGCGCCTCGCCCTTGATCTTCGTATCGATGTACGACTTGTACATTGCGCCAACGGAGAACGTATCCGTTATCCGATAGCGGGTTGAGAGCTGCCAGCCCCAATCGGTAAAGCCGTTGTCGCCCTTCAGGCGGAAGCGTCCCCTATTCAGGCTGCCATCGAGGTTCCTTGCGCCCGTATACTGGTAGGAATACTGCTCAAAATCAAAATAAAGCACCCGGAAGCCGGCAGAAACCGACCAGTCTTCAGTTATGCTATATGACAGGTTCGGCGTGAGGGTTAGGCCTCTCACCGTGGTCTTCTGCGTATTCCAGTCGAGCGCCCAACCCGGATTGTAGTGCGAGCCAAGGCCAAATTCCGGGGCGAAGCCGAGGCCGAACGCAAAGTCGTATGGAAGAGGCTGCACGAGATGGAAGTGAGGCAGAAGAAACCCACCCGGATCCATCTTTCTTCCCGGGCGACCATCAATCACCGTGTCGGCAGTCGGGTGTTCAGTCACAAAGCCAACGGTTACCACGGTATTCGTGAAGTCCGCCATCGTAGCCGGGTTGTAGAAGTTCGCCGACGCATCCACGGCCTTGCCCATGACCGCGCCACCCAGCGCGGTACCCTTCGCCGATCCCTCATACAGGGCGAAGCCGGCGCAAAACGCCGATGTCGAAAACATGGCGGAAGCCACCGCCAATGCCATTGTCTTTTGACTGCTCATTCCTTATACCTTCCTTGGGTTAAAAAGACAGCGTGACATTATATATCAAAGTGTCACAAAAGTCAACATCTCCATTTCCTTGCGTTTCATGCCCAAATCGCACTATGCCCTTTCCCGCAGACCCTCCATTTGGTAAACTTCCCTGCCATATGACCAAGACAGCTTTTCTCGCGATCCTCGCACTTCAGATATGCCTTGACCGCCGTGGATATTCCCCTAACGCAATGGACGGCCAGGCTGGCGCAAAGACACATGCGGCGCTTGCCGCATACTGTTCCGCAAATGGCCTGCCGCCCCCAAGGCAGGAGAAGATCGAATCGGCTTTCGACAGGTATTTCCCCGACGAGCCGGACCTGTTCTGCACGGCAGAGGTCTGCGCCGGCGATCTGGCGGCAATCACGCGCATCCCGCAAGATCCCGCGAAGAAAGCCAATCTGCCCGGGATGGGGTATGAATCCATCCTGGAGATGTTCGCGGAACGCGGCCACGTGACACCCAACACCCTGAAGCGGCTCAATCCGAAGATAGCGTGGTCGGACGTGACTGTCGGAACGAAGATAACGCTGCCGGAAGTATCGCCTGTCGCCGTGGGCGACAAGGCATCCCTCGTGAAAGTGTCGCTGACAAGGTTCAACATATCCGCCATAGGCGCCTCCGGCAAGGTGATGGCCCTTTTCCCATGCTCCATCGCCCGCGACAAGGCGAAGCTTCCGCCCACGGGGGAGGTCAGGATCGTCACGCAGATCGCGAATCCGAACTACACGTACACCCCTGACTTCACGCCAAGGGGCAAGAAGGCCTCGCGATACATCTTCCCTCCCGGTCCGAACAACCCGGTAGGGACCGTGTGGCTCGGGCTTTCAATCCCTGGATACGGAATCCACGGGACACCGATCCCGGAACGCATAGGCCGCGCAGAGTCGCACGGATGCTTCCGGCTCGCGAATTGGAACGCCGAAAAGCTCTACGAACTCGTAAAGCCCGGGACACGCGTGCTCATTGAGCGGTGATCTCCGCCATCAGCCGCTTCATTTCGGACAAGGCCCGGCCACGATGGGATATCGCATTCTTCTCTTCGGCGGAAAGCTCGGCAAACGACCTTGAATGGCCATCCGGCACAAATAGCGGATCGTAGCCGAAGCCGCCTGCGCCCGCTTCGGCATGCGAAATCGTCCCGCAGCAGCGTCCCGCAACCACATGCTCCCGTCCGCTTGGATCTATGAGCGCCACGCAGCAGGTGAAATGCGCCCGGCGGTCTTCAACGCCATCAAGGTTCTTCAGGAGCAGCGCATTGTTCGCCTTGGTATCTGAAGGCTCGCCCGCGTAGCGCGCACTGCGCACCCCCGGTTCACCGCCGAGCGCATCCACCTCCAGCCCGGAATCGTCGGCCATAACCCAATCGCCCATGTGCCTTGCGGCGATGGCTCGGGCCTTGATGAGGGCATTGCCGGAAAAATCCGGCGCCGTCTCCTCCACATCCGGATCTTCGGCATGGACGGCGAACCCCGGCAGTATCTCGCCTATCTCGCGAAGCTTGTTGGCGTTGTGCGTTGCGACATAGATGTCGGTCATACCTCAAGCCCCGTATCTTCCGGAACGCCAAGCACAAGGTTCATGTTCTGTATCGCAGCGCCGGACGCGCCCTTGCCGAGATTGTCGAAGCGCGATACAAGCAGGATCCGATCCTGATTGCCGTACACGGATACCTCAAGCGTATCGAAGCCGCTCAATCTTGCGGACGAGAGGAAGCCATCCTCATCGGCATTCTCAACGAAACGGACGAGGCCCTGCGCATACGTCTCGCGGTACGCGCGCCTGATGTCCTCGACCGTGCCTCTGATATCCCTTGCAAAGACAGGCACGGTGGTTTCCATGCCTGAGTAATGCGGCACGACTATCGGACAGAACGCAGGAGCAACGGACAGTCCGCACAGCTTGACGATCTCCGGCAAATGCTTGTGGGACTGCCCCAGCGCATACTGCCGCCCGCCGAGGAACATCGTTTCTCCCTTCATTGCCTCATACTGCGCAATCATCTTCTTCCCGCCGCCAGAATAGCCGGTAAGCGAGAATGCCGCGAGTGCCGTTTCCCCTGAAAGCAGCCCTGTGCGCACAAGCGGCTCGACAAGCGCGATAAAGCCCGTCGCGTGGCATCCGGGGTTGGCGATGCGCTTCGCCTTCGCGATGCGCTCGCGCCTCCCTTCCAATTCAGGGAACCCATATTCCCAGCCGTCGGCGGTCCTGTGCGCGGTGGAGGTGTCGATCACAACCGTGCTTGGGTTGTCGACAAGGGCGACTGCCTCAATCGCAGCCGCGTCCGGCAGGCACAGGAACGCCACGTCGGCGGCATTCAGCGCCGCCCTGCGCGCCTCTACGTCCTTGCGCACCTCGTCAGGCAGGACAACCACCTCCAGATCGCCGCGCCGGGCAAGCCTTTCCCTTATCCTCAATCCTGTCGTGCCGGCAGAACCATCAATGAAAACCTTTTTCATGAAGCAACTCCATCTGCAATCCTGTAATCTCTCGTCACAGTCCGGTTATTATACCACAAGCCCATCCCGTTCAGCCCCACAGGCGGCGCATATACGCGAGGGCGTTCTTCAAATCATCATAAGACACATGACTGTGCGGCTCGAATACGCGCAGGATGTCACGCTTCGCGAGGAAAGCGAGGCGATGGAAATCGACGTTCCCCCAGCCTGGTTCCCGATGGTCGTCGCAAGGGCCCTTCACGTCATTGATGTGCATTCCGCATATCCATGGAGCCAGCTCCGCCGCCATGTGCGCGCTTTCGCCGGCCCAGCCATGGGTCTCGCGCACCAAGGCGTGTCCAGTATCGAACCATAGGCGCAACGGGGCTCCCTTGAAATGCTCCATCAGCTCACGTGCCTCGAAAAGGCACGGGAAGCCCTCCCTGCGCGGGAGGTTCTCAAGCGCAAGCGTCAGCCCAAGCCTCTCGAGGCTCGGGCAAAGCCTGTCGAACTCCGCCTTGAATGCATCTACAAGCCTCCTACCTCGCCTTATGCGGAGCTTGCCCGCAGTCGTGAAGAGTCCACCGAAAAGCGTCGAAAGATCCGCATACCCGGCATGGAACACCACAACCCTCGCGCCGAGGTCGGCGGCGCAGGCAAACGTCTTCTCAAGGAGCATCCGGGCCAGGGCCCTTTCATTGGAGTCAGGGGAGCAAAGCTGATACAGTTCAGGATGTCCGCTCGGTGCGCCTATGGGGACCGGGCAGTATGCGTGTACGCTCGTCACCGGCATGCGGTCGAGGCGGCTCCTGAATCCGGCAATCTGCTCCGGCTGCGTGCAGAATCCGAGTTCAAGGGAATCGAAGCCAAGGGCCTCGGCCTCATCCGCGATTTCCGCCCCATCGTTCAGGCGGCGGTTGCTCCAGTTTGTCGAAAGGGCAAACCTCACGGACGGATGCCGCGTCATTGTAGGCTCTCCAACGCTGTGGCCGCCTCTTCCCAGTCTGCGGTATACCTGTCGATCTCGAACTGGAGGGTGCGCACCGTGCGGTTCAGTTCCTCGAAGTTGGTCGTGGGTTTCGGATCGAACAGCTCTTCCGATGCGGTCTCAAGGCTCTTCTGGAGCTCATCTATCTTGCTTTCGGCAAGGGCGACGCGCTTCTTGAGCTCCCGAACCATCGGCGCATTCTTCGCGCGTTCGGCAGCGCGCTGCTGGCGCTGCCCCTTCTTCGAGACCGCCGCCTGCCCTTCCGAAGCCGCCGTCGGACCGGCGGCATTCTGGGACTCTGATGTGTTGCCGCCTTTTGCGGAGACCGCATTCCTTGCGGCATCCCTCTTTTCACAGTAGTAGTCGTATCCGCCCGGGAAGGAACGCACTCCGTCACGCGTTATCTCAAGAACCGAAGTCGCCACGGCGCGGACAAAGTCTATGTCATGGGAGACAAGCAGTATCGTCCCCTTGTAGCCCTGAAGGGCATCCTGGAGAAGGCGCCGCCCGTCAAGGTCGAGGTGGGTCGTCGGCTCGTCCAGCAGCAGGAAATTAGGGGCCTGCAGGAACAGGCGCAGAAACGCCAGCCGTATCTTCTCGCCGCCGGACAGGACGCCGGCAGGTTTCTCCACGTCATTTTCATCGAACCCAAATGCGCCGAGCTGGTTCCTGAACGCCTTTTCGTTCATGCCGGGAGGAATCGCATTCTTTGCGTTGCGGTACACCGTAAGGTCCGGCGGAATCGTCTCGGCAAATTCCTGCGAGAGATAGCCCAGCACAACGTTGTGCCCCAGCACCGCCTTGCCTCCTGTAGGTGCGCGCGTCCCGGCGATTATGCGCATCAGGGTGGTCTTGCCGAGTCCGTTGTACCCAATCAGCGCGACCTTGTCGCCACGCGATATGCTGAACGACACGTCGTGCAGCACGTTCCGCTTTCCGTCGTACGAGAAGAACAGGTTCTCGCAGCGGAACATCTCGATCCCGCTTGACGGCGGCTCGGCGAGCCGAAGCCGTCCGGACTGCGTATAGCGTTTCGGCAGTACGATCCGCGCCTCATCTATCTTGTCTATGAGCTTTTGCCGGCTCTGGGCCTGGGCCGCCTTGGTCGCCTGCGCCCGGAAGCGGTCGACAAAGCGCTGAAGCTGTTCCCGGTGGTGATCCTGGTTCTCCTTCGCCGCCTTCAGGTGCTGGTACCGGACCTCTCGCTCCTTCAGGTACCAGTCGAGATTCCCCTCGTACCGGGTGACCGTCTCGGCATCGACCTCCACAATGATGCTCGCGAGCGTCCGCAGAAGATACCTGTCATGCGAGATGAGCATGAGCGTGCCCTGATACTGCTTCAGGTATTTCTGGAGCCAGTCCACGGCGGGTAGATCAAGGTAGTTCGACGGCTCGTCCAGGAGAAGCAGATCTGGAGATGACGCCAGCACGCGGGAAAGCTCCGCCCTCATGCGCCATCCGCCAGAGAACGAATTGAACGGCTTCCCGAACTCCTCGACCGAGAAGCCAAGCCCGCCAAGAGCGACCTTGACCCTCGTTTCAAGGTCGTATCCGCCCATGTGCTCGAACGCCGTCTGCACTTCGCCGTATTCCTCGAACACATCCTCGCCGGCATCCATGCGGGCCTCAAGGCTCTTCATCTTCGCCTCTACCTCGCAGAAGCCGGGGACGCCCCGCACCGCATACTGCAGCAGCGTCTCTTCCGGGAACTCCGGCTCGGGATGCTGCCGGGTGGAGCCGATGGTCGGAGAACCCTCTATGACCAGTTCGCCATGGTCGGCCGAAAGTTCGCCGAGGACAATCTTGAAGAGCGTTGACTTGCCGCTTCCGTTCGGACCCACCACGCCGATCCGCTCACCCTTGTTGACGCGGAACGTAACGTCGGTAAGGACGTTCTGGTGTCCATAGTGTACGGAGATGTTGCGGAAATCGAGCATGGCGGCAAATCAGGCCCACGGGTGTGCGATACCACTGGCTCTGCGTCAAGGGCGCGCAGACCCTACCTGGCGAGCTTGTCCTTGCGCAGGTAGAACCTCTTGGCGGCCGTGGCCAACCGCTGCGATTCCGGGAAATTGGTGGAATCGAGGGTCTTGGCAAGATCATCAAGAAGTCCACGCTGCCTGGCCGTGAGCCGTTGAGGCACCTCAAGCACGACACGCACGACAAGGTCCCCGCTGGACATGCCGCGCAGGGACGGCATCCCCTTGCCGCGCATCCGGAACTGCTTGCCGTTCGGAGTGCCGGACGGAATATTCAACGTCGCGATGCCATCCGGCGTAGGCACATCGACCGACCCGCCAACCGCCGCAGTGACGGGAGACAGCGGCACGTCGACCGCAAGGTCAAGGCCATCACGCAAGAAGATGTCGGAGTCCCTAACCCTCACTATCACATAAAGGTCGCCAGGCTCGCCGCCGCGCAGGCCGCCGCCGCCCTTTCCGGACAACCGGAGACGCGAGCCGGTATCGACGCCCTTCGGTATCTTGAGCGAGACCTTGCGGCGGGCCCGCGTCTGACCCGTTCCATTGCAATCCGGACACGGACGCTCGATTATGGATCCTTCGCCGCCGCATTTCGGACACGTCTGGCGCACCTGGAAAAAGCCGTTCCCGCGAATGACAGCGCCCCTGCCGCCGCAGGTCGGACACTTTACGCGCTTTGCGCCCCGCGCCGCGCCGGTGCCGCCACACGTGTGGCACTGTTCGGGCAAGGTCAGCTCAATGGTACGCTCACTGCCAAACAGCGCCTCCTCGAAATCGACCTCCAGCTCCATCGACATGTCGGCGCCGCGCTGCGGAGACTCTGGATCCG
The DNA here is from genome assembly GCA_934667425.1 of uncultured Kiritimatiellota bacterium. Classification (GTDB taxonomy): domain Bacteria; phylum Verrucomicrobiota; class Kiritimatiellia; order RFP12; family UBA1067; genus UBA1731. The sequence continues at coordinate 17,025 of CAKULV010000024.1, forward strand.
CACGGCGTCTTCCGCCGCCGAACATCCCGCCGAAGTCAAATCCGCCGCCGCCCATGGCCCCGCCAAAGACGGAGTTCAGGATATCGCTCAGGTCTACATCCTGGGAGTGCGAGAAGTCACGTGAGAAATCGAATCCGCCCGGGCCGAACTCAACGCCCTGATGCCCGAACTGGTCGTACCGCTGACGCTTCTCCGGATTCGACAGAACCTCATACGCCTCTGAAGCCTCCTGGAACTTCGCCTTCGCGGATTCATCCCCGGGGTTCCTGTCGGGATGGTACTTCATGGCAAGCTTGCGGTATGCGGACTTTATCTCGTCCGCACTCGCAGTCTTCGCGACGCCCAAAACCTCGTAATAATCTCTCTTGTCCGCCATATTCTCACCAACGGAATTTCAATCGACCAAAATCACTTCTGGCCCTTGCCGGAAGAAACGACCACCTGGGCGGCGCGCAGAAGCCGTCCATTGAGCATCCAGCCTCTCTTGATCTCCGCGGAGATCCTGCCCTCCTTGATCGTCTCCGACGGCAATGTCGCTATCGCCTCGTGGCGACTGGGGTCGAGAGACTCGCCAACAGAGTCGAACGGTTCCGCGCCATGATCCTTCAGCGACTTCAGGAAGCCCTCGTAGGCAAGCCTCACGCCCTTGACGAAAGGATCTTCCTTGTCCTTCGCCTGGTCAAGCGCGATCATGAGGTTGTCCGCCGTAGGAAGCATATCCTTGACCGCATCCGAAGTGGCGAACTTGACAAGCTCCTCCCGGTCACGCGCGGTGCGCTTGCGGTAGTTGTCGAAGTCCGCAAGAGTCCTGGCATACATGTCCTTCCAGTCGGGTTCCGCCTTTGCCTGCTCTGGCGCCTTTCCGGCGGCGGCTTCCTTTTCTGGTTCAGCGGCGGGCTCCCCTTCGGAAGCCGCCACCTGCTCCTCGCCACCTGCCTTCTTGTCGGCAGTATCGGCGGCGTTTTCCGCCGCCGATTCGTTCTCTTTCTTTTCTTCGCTCATCATTCAACCGGTAATCGTGTTCTTGGCTTCGTTTACGCGCATCTTCCGCCCCATGTACTCCATCTCGGAATAGGCGGCTATGGCCTTCTCGGCCTCTGCGCGGTTCGGCATGACGACAAAGCCAAAGCCCTTGGACTTGCCGTTATACCTGTTCATCACGATGCGGGCGGAAGACACTTCGCCATGCTTCTCGAACAGCTTCTTGAGTTCGTCTTCCGTGAAATCGTAATTCAGGTTCCCAACGTATATCTCAACGCTTCCGGCGGGAACCGGCTGATGGGTCGACTCCTGCCTCGGCAGAGGCGCCTTGCGCGGCGGCTGCTTCCCGCGCCTGCCATCCGTTCCACGTCCGCCCTTTCCACCGGCGCAGCCGCACCTCTTCGTGAGACGGCCCAACACAAAGCCGGCCACGAATGCGCCCCCCAGCCCCAGGCAGCATTTCGTTGCGCATGCCGCCGACAACATAAGTACGTTCATCTTTCCTGTCTCCTGTTTCCTTTTCTAATCTACGCCCCGAGAAAACCGTCAAGTTTCTTGAGCCGGGACGGGTGACGCAGCTTGCGCAGAGCCTTTGCCTCTATCTGGCGGATTCGCTCGCGCGTCACGTTGAACTGTTTTCCGACCTCTTCAAGTGTGCGCGAAAACCCATCGGTAAGTCCAAACCGATAGTCGAGCACCTGACGTTCGCGGTCGGTCAGCGTCGTCAGAATCTCCTGTAGCCTTTCCCTCAGCATGGCGTAGGCCGTCTGCTCGGACGGATTCTCCGCCGACATGTCGGGAATGAAATCACCATACTTCGCATCATCCGAATCGCCGACCTTCGACTGCAGCGAAATCGGCTGTTGCGCCATGCGGTACACCTTGCGGACCTCCTCGGGGGACATGTCCATCTCCACGGCGAGCTCCGCCTCCTGAGGCTCCCTTCCGAGCTTCTGGATGAGGCGCTTCTGCACACGCATCATCTTGTTGATCGTCTCGATCATGTGGACGGGGATGCGAATCGTGCGGGCCTGATCCGCAATGGCCCGCGTCGCGGCCTGGCGTATCCACCATGTCGCATAGGTGGAGAACTTGTAGCCTCGCTTGTACTCGAACTTCTCCACGGCCTTCATGAGCCCGGTGTTGCCCTCCTGTATCAGGTCAAGGAAGGAAAGCCCGCGGTTCATGTACTTCTTGACGATGGAGATCACCAGCCTCAGGTTGGCCTCGACCATCTGAGTACGGGCCTCGACGCCACGCCTAAGCACCGTGCGCAGCTGCTTGAAGTCGGCAAGGAACTCTTCGGGAAGCATCCCGAAGGCCGCCTCATAGCGGGCAATGCGGCTCTTCACATCCTTCAGCTCCGCCGTGCGCTTGTTCGTGCGCCGCCGATCCTTGTTGAGCTTGTCGAGCCTGTCGCGCAGGTTTATGTACGGAAGGTACAGCTTCTCATCCGCCTCGTTGCACAACTGCTCGAGGACCTTCTGCTTGAAGTTCAGCTTGTCGAATATCCTGCGCAAAGACTTCCTCACGGAATCGAGGTTCTTCTTCGCCGCCGCCATCTCAGGGGCTTCGGGCGGAGTCTTGGCCTTCACGAGCGTGACGTACCCCTGGTTCGCCGCCGCCAGCTTCGCGCTGATGTCCTCAAGCTGCTTCCTGAGCTTCGGGAGCTGGGCCATGTAGGCGTCGCGGTTGTCGTCAAACTTGTCGGTCACCACGCGGTCAAAGCGCTCGTCCATGTGCTCGAGCTTGTCGAGGATGCCCTTGTACCACTTTGGGGCGAACGTGAACCTGTTGAATATCTCCTTCGCGCACACCTCCGCCTCCTCGATGCGGCCGCAGATGATCTGCTCCTCCTCGCGGGTGAGCAGAGGCACCTGCCCCATCTGGTGCAGATACATGCGTATCGGATCATCCATGGAGCCGGAGCCCGCCTTTGTGGCCTTCTGCTCCTTGCGTGCGCGATACGCCTCCACGTCATCCATGCGGACGACATCGATGTTCAGCGCCTGCAGGATCATGAGGTATTCGTCCACGGCGGACTCGTCCTGTGCCGTCTGCGGGACGATCGTGTTCAGCTGCTCGTAGGTGATGTACCCGCCGTTCTTCTCGGCCACCTGCCTTATCTCCTGCACGACGGCATCGCGCTCTTCACGGCCAAGCACGCTCCTGCCCTTGAAGGCGGCCATCGCGTCCGCACTCTCCGGATCATACTCGTCGGAATTCGAGGTGGTGGGCCTGGAAGGCGGGGTTACGCCAGCCAACGCCGCAAGCTGCTCCTCCGTTGGGGCGTCCTCTCCCTCTCCATCTTCTCCATCCGCATCGACCGACGACCTGTTTTCCTGCAGATCCGCCTGCTTGGCGACCTCCTCAAGGTCAAGGCTGCTCGCCTCACGCTCTGCGGCATCGGCGTCTTCGTCAGACGACACCTCGATCTCATCGGACTCATCCAACCCGTCGGCAACATATCCGGTCAGTTCGTCATCTGCCGCCTCGGCCCTGCGCTTCTTCTTCGGAGACGCCTTTTCCGGCTTCTCCGCCTTTGAGGGGCGACCCCTTGGGGACGGCGGCCTTCTGGATGCCTTCGACCCTTTGGCACCAACCGCAGAATCATCGCCCGAAACCTTTGCGGACACCTTCTTGGCGAGTTTTTCCGACTGCTTTTGGCCCTTTCCCGACAGACTTCTTTTCGATGCCATTGCTTCTCCAGACTACAATCCTACCATACTCCAAAATGTCAAGATGCGAAGTATATCACTTCACCATGAAAAAAGCAATGGCATCCGCAAATTCACCCTTATCCCGATTTTTTCGGGACAGATACACGGCCAATTCCTCTATCTATCGATCCGTCAAAGAAACGTAGTTTTCCCCTGCAAAGGCGCTAGGCGCCGCCGCCTTGCCCCCGGATGACCATCTGGACGTACGGCAGTTCGGAGAAACCGAGGCGCGTGTAGAGACGGCGCGCACGCACGTTCGACGGCTCGACTTCCAGGCGGTAGGCGGAGGCCGGGACGTTCTCGCGCAGCCATCGGAAGAAGGTTCCGCCGACGCCGCGTCCCTGAAAGGCCGGCCGAACGTAGACCTCCTCGATCCAGACGACCATGCCGCCGAACTCCCGCGAGAACATCTTGCTCAGGAGCGCGTACCCCGCCGTTTGGTTTCCGCATGTGAAGATGTAGCACGTGAGGTACGTGCCGGAGCGGAGCAGTTCGGAGAACGCCTTTTCGTGAAAGGCGGGATCGACATCGTGATGGACCGCATCGGATGCGTAGAACTCGCGGCTCATGTCGAGAAAGGCGTCCCGGTCGTCCGCCCCAGCCGTCCTGAAACGAAATGCATCGGCCATTTGAAATCTCCTTTTTTATATATATTTTTAACGAAACGGGTGGACCTTAACAGATTCCGCCTCGCCAGTCAAGACCCTGCCAGATTTCAGAAATCGACCCCCTCTCGTTTCTTTCCACCGCACTAATCCAATTACCGAATGACGACATTCAGTCCACGATGCCCGATGCGCAGAACCGAACCGGACACGGATACGGACAACCGTGCCAGGCTCTGGCCGTCGGCGCCGACGTGCGTCCAGTTCGCGAGGTTCTCGAACCCCGTGACGTTCTCAAGCGTCGCCGCCATGGAGAGCGAATCGTCTTCCATGCCGAAATCGGCGATCACCAGCGTGCCCGACTTGGCGAAGGCGACGTTGCGCAGGGTTCCGATGCCGGATTTCGAGACGCGGAACCCGCCGATCGTCAACGTCGAGCCCTCTACCTCCAGCGTCGCGCCCGAATCGACGGAGACCGTAGCACGGGAAAGCTGCTCGAACGCCGTCGCCGAAGAGGCGGCGATCGGCTGGCCGCCGGCGTGTCCTGCCTGGCTCGGCGTCCATTTTTTCTGCGCCGCCAGCCAGAACTCCTTCTCCCCGGAGTCGGGGTAGTGCATGTCCCCCGACTTGTCGTGGGCGTCGGCAACCTCATGCAGCTTCTCGTAGTGCACGCCGTCCACGCTGCCAAGGAGCTGCCAGCCGCGCGCGACCTTCTTGAAGTTATCCGCGTCTGTCGTTTTGAACGGGACGACGAGATCGTAGCTCGTCACACCATTCGCATCGGCCGGCAGGCGGAAATCGATCCAGTACCAGGTATCGGGATTGCTCGGGTCGGGATTTCCGTTGCTGGCATCCGTCGGCCGCACCGTCGACACCTGTCCATCGCCATACATCTTGTATCCCAGGTTGTTCCATTCGCTCGCAAAGAGATTGCGGAGGCTTGACGCCCCCCATAGCTTGACGCTTGACCGCCCGTCGGCGACACGTCCGCGCCGGAGGATCGAACGATCCGCCTGCGACTCGTTTTGGATGGACAACGTCTGATCCGCACCCGCCGCGTCAAAGAGCGCCAGCTTGCGGAGACTCAACTCGGCGCCGCCCTCGTTGAGCCGCGAAACGGAGAGCCGGTACCACGTATAGTCGCGCGCCGCGTTCACGACGAGCCGTCCGGCCTTGACGGCAAGCTCGCCCGAAAACGTGTTTGTTCCGGCAAGCACCCACGTGCCGGTTCCCCGCTTTACGACCGAGACCGTCCCGACAGGCCCGTCCACGATGTCCGCGACCGTGTTGTCGTTCGTGCCGGAGCCATCGAGCGTCAGCACGTGGTTGCCGGGCGCTGCCGACTTCACTCCACGGATCGTGAAGCGGCGCTCGACGCCGTCGCCGTTGTCGATCGCGTTCATCAGAATGCGGCCGTGCCCCTTGAGCGCGATCGGGCGATCCGTCGCGAAGAAGCCGTTGGTGAGGCCTCCCAGCGTGCCCGCCACCGGCTCCAGCGTGCCTTCGCTCGTAGCCTCGCCCAAGGCGTTCGTTCCGCCCAGCAGGAAGACGTAGTCGGTGCGATGGGCTTCATCGTCCGCTGCCTTGGCGATGTAGCAGCCGACGTTGTTCGTCGCCATGCCCAGTGCGCAGCACTCGTTCCCGGACCGCAGCGAATCGAACTGGAGGGAGCCGTCCTCGACGGCAAAGTTCATCGGCGAATTCCGTCCCCGGCCCTTGATCGGCTGCGCATGCGTGGCAAAGCGCCACGCCCCGCTCCCCTTCTTGGTGAAATACGCCTGATAGCCATCCAGGCCGGTGCTTTCAAGGACTTTGCCGGAGATCCGGCAGGGGACTGCATTGGAGCCGGTCAGGACGTAATGCGTCCGCGCGACGTTCAGAATGGCTTGCCCGGCAAAGTCGACCCCGCCAAACGCTCCGCCGTCTATCCATACGAGGCCTTGTCTCGGATAGATGTCCTTGTCCGTCGTCTCCCCCGTCTCGCCCAGATAGAGACATCCGCCGCCCGAGCCAAGGTTGTCGCCGCCGGCATCGATCCGCTGGAACGAGCCTATGGACGACGGCTCGCCTCTGTTGCCGAACTTCCGGACGCCAACGACGCCCTTGTCGCCCGCCGTGCCGAGCATCGGATCGATCCCATAAATGTTCACGGGCCGGGTGATGGTCGAATCTACGCCAGTCAGCATCAATCGTCCAGTTCCGGACAATATCACGTTCCCGGCGATTCGTCCGGCAAACGTCATCTCCCCCGCGCCGTCGTAAGAGACAAGCCGGCTGTGGACGGGACTGTCGTTCGTGACCAGACCTGAACCTGTCAATCCGTGGAAGCACGTCAGGTTCTTGTTTTCCGACTCCGCCGTCCCCGTAAAGAGCATCGCGTTCTCGGCCACGTGGATCACCCCGTAGTACATGCGCGCCTGCTCGTTGCCTGGCATTGACGGAAGCCTCAACGCGCCTTCCTGAACCGTGATCTTCGTCATGTAGGCATTGGGATCGGCCTTGTTGGTCAACCGCACCTCGCCAGGCCCCGTCTTGACCATCTCGCCGATTCTATAATTTGAGCTCAGCGCCGAAACCCTGCACGGCACGGTCAACACGTCCGAGGCGTTTGCGGTCTCGAAGACGATCCGCGAAGCGGCGTCCACCGGGCAGATGCGGACAATCTGCGAAACGACGCCCGCCGAGGCGGAGTCGGAGGCCTTGACGCGCACCGTGGTCCCAGCCGGCACCACGACCGTATCGCCCGCCGCCGGCAAGGCGCCGCCCTCGAAGTTGCCGGGCAAAGTCCAGTCCCAGTCATTCGCGGGATTGGCCTTCCATGTCACAGTGGAGCCATGGCCGCCGAGACCGGCCCCAAGCGAGGCCGACAGGACGATGACGGCTTTAAGTAGCATTTTTTTTTCTGCTGTCATGGGTGTTCTCCTTTATGTTAAAGCCGATCTTCTTCGGGTATTTCAGGTTGTTGCAAAGGATCGCCACGCCGCTCGGCGGGCGGCATTGCAGGCGATCTTGCCGTCAAGCGCGTCCGCGAAGAGATCCACGCCGCTGAGGTTCTTCTGGAGGTTCTCCTCGCTGTCGCAGGAGGCCCACGGCGCCATCATGAAGCCGAGAAGATGCCTGTCGGAGATCACCTCGCGCCCGAGCTTCACCAGCTTGCCGATCACGTCGTCGGCGCCGACGTTCTCCTTGCGGCGCTTCCACCCCACCCAGTTCGTGCCGCAGGGGATCTGGTCGAAGCCGGCCGCCTCCAGGTCGTAGAACTCCTTGAGGATCCTGCGGCCGGTGGTTTTGTTCGTCGCGATGTCGAACCCGCCGTAGCTTTCGTCGTAGTACCAGTTGCTCTGCACCACGCTCTTCGGGCATCGCCTGAGATAGTCGGGGTGGTCCCAGCCGTAGTCGCTCCACACCCACGGGCGGCAGCCGCAGTCCTCGGCGCACTTGACCGTGTACAGGAAGTCGTGCCACCAAAGGTCCCCCGTGCGCATCACGAAGTAGTTGCGGTTCCCGGAGTGGCTCGTCGTCTCCTCGTCGAAGCCGAGGTGGAAGAACCTCGGCGTGTCGAACACCTCGGCGACGTCGCGGATCACCTCCTTGACCACCTCGTAGTACTTCGGCAGCGTGAGCATGCGGTGGTAGTGCTTGAGCCATCCGTCGTGCGTGGCGGAGAAGTTCAGCTTCGGGATCGCCTCGATGCCCATCCCGCGCAGGCGTACGATCTCGGCGCGGAGCCGGTCCGGCGACCAGCTGCCCTCGATCGCGAGCTCGGGATGGCTGGGGTACACCAGCCCCTCGCCGATGTCGATGACGAGCATGTTGAGCCTGCGCTCCGCCATGCGCGCGGTGACGCGCCTCCACAGCTCGTCGCGGCTGCGGAGCTTGAGGTCCGGGGCGTACCGCTCGTGGATCCTGGCCGTGGCGTTCAGGTCGCCGGGCAGCCACTCGCACCACATGTTGTGGCCAAGGTGGAGGAGGAAGGCCTTGACCTTGTCGACGCCGGCCCAGCGGGAAATCGCCGGCCTGGTCGCGCAGCCTGCGGCGGCGGCCGCCGACGTGGCGGCGGAAAGTCTCAGGAATTCACGTCTGTTCATGGACACATGCCTTTCGTTTTTCGTTCGTCTTGCCAAAGCCCGTTCACTCGGCGTCCATGAGGTCGGTCCAGTCGTACACGCAAAGCGCCCCGCGCACAAGGTCCGCGAAGCCGCCCGTCCGCGTCTCGTCCGCCACCAGCGCGGCCCATGACGGCGGCTCGCGCGCCGTCTCGGCGCCCGCGAAGAGCTGCGGCTCCAGGAAGCGCGCGTGCGCGGCCGGGATCACGGCCCGCCCCTCGGCGCGCAGCAGCGGGGGCGCGCCCAGCGCCTTCGCCACCTCGCGGGCCGCCAGCATCAGATCCTCGGCGCGGCGCGCCACCAGCGAATCCCCCAGGGCCATGAGGCAGCGGGCGATCTCCTCGTCGCCGGGCCTCTTCCCGTTCGCGTCGTGGCGCGACCGCCCCGTCTCGCCGAAGCCGCGCAGGTCGGCGACGGCGACGGCCCGCCCTTCGGCGAGCGCGGCCTTCATCGCGTCCGCCAGGAATTTCCGCGACGGCGCGTCCGAGACGACCAGCGCCGGCGGCAGGCCGGACGGGCTCGCCGGGTGCGCATAGACGACGGGGATCATCGTGCCGTCGGCGCGAGATAGCACGACGCCGTCCTCGGCGGGGATCGCCGCGGCGGACAGCTCCGCCAGCTCCCGGATCCCCGTCACCTCCCGCACCTTCGCGCGCGTGGGGCGTCCGCGCCGCCCGAAGGCCGCCAGCTTGTCGCGGTAGACGTCGTAGATGCTCAGCTCTCCCGGCAGGTCAAGGACGCGTCCCGTCGGCGTGACGTTCCTGACCGGCGGCGGCTCCTCGGCGATGCCCGCGCGATCGCCCCGGCACTCGTATCCCAGGAAACGGCGGCGCACGGACAGGTGGTCAGCCTCGTAGGCGCCCTTCCTCCCGCCAAGCCATTCGGACATCCAGCTGAACATCACCTCCTTCTGGGACCGGTACCAGCTGTGCGGCCCCGGAACCGAGACCTGCGCCACCTTGCCGGCCGCCCCCATTACGCCATAGACCGAGCGTGCGTTCGCGAGGAGGGCGTCCGCGCCCATCTGCGGGAAGAAGTCCGACTCGGACGTGGAGATGAGAATCGGCGATGGCGCGCGCAGGCACACGATGCCGAGATGGTTCAGCCCGTGGGCGAGCTGGCCGAAGATCACCTGCTCCGCATCCTGCGGGCCGCAATTGTCGTAGACGTCGCGCACGGTCGAGAGAAAGCCCGACGGCGCCGCGCAGGCCACCCCCTCAACGAAGGCGTTGACGTAGGCCGAAAGCGTGCCGCCGCCGCTCATGCCCGCCACCCCGATCCGCCCCGGGTCGACCACGTCCGTCCGCGAGCGGAGGTAGTCCACCGCCCGGATGCCGTCGAATATCCGCACCTGCGCGGCGGACTCTCCGAGCAGGAAGGCCCGCAGGCCGAGATTGTTGTGCTCGGCCGTGGACGACCACGTGCTGCGCCCGTCGCGCTGCTGCCCGCGCTCGCCCTGGCACACGGGGTCGTACACGAGCACTACGAACCCCTTCTCCGCGCCCACCGCCCCCGCGTTCGAGTACGTCGGAGCGGACTTGCCGTCGAAGGAATGCCCGCACGGCACGGCGATCGCCGGGAACGGCCCCTTGAACCTGTCGGACGCGGGCACGTAGAGATGCCCCGTGACGTGGAAGCGCGGGCGGCTCTCGAAGATCACCTTCTCTACGCGGTAGGCGCCGCGCGGGATCACCCCGACCGTCCGGGCGTTCAGCGGCGTTCGCGCGGGGAAGCCGCCAAGGGCCGCCACAGCCCGCTCGCGGACCTGCCGCTGGTGCGCGGCGACCTCGGCCGGGGTCTTCAGCGCCAGCCACTTCGCGTCGCACGCGCGATCCGCCTCCGCGACGCGGCGCAGCGCCGCGTCGTATACGCTGTACACCAGTGGATGCCCCGCCTCCGCGACGCGGGCCTTGCCGAGATCCGGCAGCCGCGCCGGCTCCTCCGGGCCCTGCGGCTCGTAGCGCAGCGTCCAGAACTGCCAGCGCAGGCGGTTCGAGATCCACTCGTCCTTGAAGGACGGCATGTAGCGCCAGGTGCCGGCGCACTTGAAGTCGGCCATGACCGGCAGCTTAGCCGCGATGTCGCCGAGCTGCTCGCGCGGGCGCACGGTCACGGTCTCCGCGCCCGTCTCGATCGTCTCCAGCGCGGCGAACAGGAAGTCCGCCGGGCCGATCGTGGCGCCGCCCACGCGGATGCTCGGCGGCAGAAAGCGCGAGACGTCCATCGCGCGCGCCGCCGCGACGAGGTCCGCGCGCGTCACAGCCACCGGCTCCGTCACGCCCCTGGGCGCATAGAGAAAGCCGTAGACCTTGCCCGGGAGATGCGTCTGCTCCCCGCGCAGGAACGCCACCGCCGCGAGAAAGCAGTCGGCCACGCACCAGCTCGCCGGGGACGAGATCGGCCCGAAGTCCTTTCCGAGCGCGGCGCGGATCGCCGGCACGTCCGAGCGCGCGATCGCGGTGCGCGGCCGCTGCCGGGCCAGCAGCTTCTCGCAGTCGGTGATCTCGAAGCGGGGGTCGGCCTTCAGCCGCCGCACGAACGCCCTGAGCCGCGCGTAGTAGAGCTTCGTGTCCTCCGGATCGCGGTGCGGGCACGGCACCCACTTGCCGAATTCCGTCATGTTGCGCTTGTCCCAGTTCAGCCCGTCGGGGTGGCAGGTCACCACAGCCATGTGCGGATGCATGTAGAGCGTCACCGCGCCGTAAGTCGCCATCTCGTCGAGCTTCCGGTCCAGGTCCGGCTGCGGCTTCGGCGGCAGGAACGACTCGAGGTGCAGGTCCTTGTAGTAGGGGCGGTGGCGCTGGTTGCAGTACCACACCTCGCCGCGCTTCCCCGAGTCGGCGTAGACGCCGCAGCCGCCGCCGAAGAACGGGATGCCCATGTCCGCGTAGAGGTAGAGCGCGACGATCGTGTTGCCGTTGCCGGGCAGCACGCTGCACATGAGCTTCTCGCGCCCGGTCGCCGCCATGATCATGCCGTTGCTGAGATACTCCTCGGAGGCTGCGTGCCGGTAGGCCGCGTCGAAGTCCTCGATGTCAGTGGCCTCCGTGATGTTCGGATGCCACGTGTGGTAGAGCGTCTGCGAGCCGATGACGTGCGGCTTCAGGGCGTCCATGATGTCCGTCCGCCGCCAGTCGACTATCTTCTTCGCCTCGTAGCCCACGAAGCAGAAGTGTCCGCGCACCCCCTCCTCGGCCAGCAGGTTGGCGATGTCCTTGATCGGCTCTGCGGCGAATTCCTCCGTGTAGTTCTCGGTGTCGAACCAGAACATCACCTCCGTCCTCGCCTGGGCCTGGCAGGCCCACAGCGCCAGCAGCGGCAGCAACAGCGACATTTTTCCCATGACCGATTTCCTTTCTTCAGACCTTGAGGTATATCCCCTTCTTGTGAAGGGCCCAGAGCAGCAGCCAGCACAGCGCGACGTAGCCTGCGGCCAGCACCAGCTCTCCGCCCGCCGGCGGCAGCAGCTTCGCCAGCCCGCCGAAAACGTTCTTCGAGACCTGCGAGAACGGGATGAACTTCTGCGCGAGGTAGATCGTGATGGCGTTCATGCCTATCACCTGGAAGAAGAAGATCCCGCGCGTGAAGCCGCATACGTCGATGAGATAGTGGAACAGCGCGAATGCCGCGACCGAATAGCCGCCCACCACGAACGTGAACGACGCGCTCCACAGCTTCTTGTTGATCGGCATCGACAGCTCCCCGAAGCCGTGGGCGATCCAGAGGCCAAGGCCCGCGAGCGCGGCGGCCGCGCCGAACATCGCGGCCACGCGGCGTCCGTCGGGCAGGGTATGGCGCGTACGGCGCACGAAGTCGCCCGTCAGGATGCCCAAAAGCGCCGTGCCCACGGCCGGGATGTACCCCAGCGCGCTCTGGTTGTCCGCGATGCCGGCATAGGGCGAGAGAATGCCCGGCATGAAGTGGCGGTCCACCCAGCCCGAGAGGTTGCCTACGATCGAGAACGGGCCCGTGCCGAACTCGCGCACCACCGCCAGGGAGTCCGGCACCACCAATGTCTGCGCGTCGGGCGCGGGCACGAAGGCGAGCAGCAGCCAGTAGCCGATGGGGAGCGCCAGCGCGAGGAACGCGAGCGTGCGGCGGCGGCACGTCATGAAGAGCATGGCCCCGACGAACCAGGCAACGCCGATGCGCGACAGCACCGCCCCCATCCTGAGCTGACCCTGCAGCAGCCCGTTGTAGACGAGGCCCAGCGCGAACAGGGCAAGCGCTCGGCGCAGGCAGCGGAGCGCGATCGCCCCGCGCGTGGCGCCCCGCGCGACCTGGCTGGCGTGGGAGAACGGCCACGACACGCCCGCGAGGAAGAGGAAGAGCGGGAAGATCGTGTCCTCGAAGCGCAGGCCGTCCCACTCGACGTGGCGGAACTGCTGCGCAAGCGCGCAGTCGGGGAACCCCAGCGCCGCGCACAGGCAGATGACAAGGCGGCCGAATCCCATGATCATCAGCATGTCCATTCCGCGCAGCGCATCCAGCGACAGCAGCCGCCCTCCAGGGGATGTCGCCGCCGAAGCGGCTCTTGCAACAGGTGTTTCCATCGTTTCCTCCAGCTACTTCAACTCCTCGATCGTCACGCCGCAGACCTCGGCCTCGGAATCGCGCCCGCACCAGAAATGGAACATGAAGAGGCTCGCGAAGTCCGGCTTGTCGCAGACGGTCATCACCGCGTTCTCGCGCACCCACCCGTTCGATGATCCAGAATGGAGCGGACGGGACGGCACCGAGACCGCGACCTTGTGGTCTTCCGTCTTGTTCTCGAACGGCTCGAAGTTCGCGGAGAAGAAGTAGCCGTGGTAGTGCTTGGCCGCGTTCACGTGGTCCCAGCGCGTCAGCCAGGATATCAGGTACGTCCTGCCCGGCAGCAGCCCCTCCTTCGCGCCCACGCTCTTGTAGACGCGGACGTGCTGGTTGGTGCCCTGCGTGAATCTGAAGCCCGTCCCGTCCGGGTAGGCCTCGAAGGTGCTGCCGCCCGTCCCGGCGCCAATTGGCTTGAAGCCCGTGAGCGGCTTGAGCCCTGCGCGCGCGATCTCGGCGAGGCGTTCCTCCGGCGTCATGCGCTGGCCGGGCACGATGCGCGTGCGCCGCAGCAGCTCTGCGTCCCACGTCAGTGGCTCGCGGATGATGGCCGACAGGCGCCCGTTCTCCTCGAACGCCGCCTTCGACGGGCCGCCGAAGAGCGGGCCGAGCTCGGGCCAGCCCTCGACGTAGCGCATCTTGCCGTCACGGAACAGATCCGCGATCATCGCCTTGCGAGCGTCGAGCGCGGCGAGGATGAGATCGCGCGTCTCCAGCGTAGGACGCGCAGTGTACCGGACGTAGAGCGAGGCGATCTCGCCGATGTTGCGGACGTAGTTCCATTCCGTCCGGACGAGCTCCAGTCGCTTCCGCTGCTTGCCGGAGAGGCCTTCCGTCCGCTCCGCCTCCGCGAGCGCGGCGTCCATCCGCGCGATGCGCGCCGGCGTGTAGATGGTCGCCAGCGCGTCTATGGGGTCCAGCCGCTTCGTGCGGTTGATCGTGGCCTCGAAAAGGTCGTCCGCGCACGTCGAATTGCGCTTCTCCACCTTCGAAAGCGGCATCTCGAGGTCGTCGTAGAAGAGCTTCATCGCCTCGGCGGCCGGGCCGAACGCGCCGCGGTAGTAGGTCGCAAGGCAGGAGATGGCGTCCGTGTTGGGATCCTCGATCAGATTCCCGTAGACCCAGTAGGCAGGCCCCTCCATGCCGAACATCTCGCCGTTGCCGCACCGGTAGATGCCATTCATCCCATAGCGGTAGAAGCGGCGCACCTGGCTGACTAGCCCGGCGATCGAGCACTTCGGCGAGAAGCCGGGCAGCTGGTACCAGCCCCAGTTGTAGATGTAGTAGGTGAAGCCGTGCGGCACGACGTAGCCGTTCCACCGCCGCATGTGCTCCTCCTCGTACTGGCACACCTCTATCATGACGTTGGCGGGGAACGCCTTGAACGACTTCGGCGGATGGGCCGTCGCCCCGTAGCTCAGGATCTGGACGAGCTTGCCGGGGCGAAGGCGCATGATCTCCTCGGCCACGTCGCGGTGGAACAGCCAGTACTTCTCGCTCCAGTCGTCCCCCGTGCCGTGGAACCTGCGGCACTCGTCGCAATGGCAGCGGTCGCCGCCGTCCTGCTGCGCGAGTTCGCAGACGTCGGCTCCGGCGTCGTAGCGGCGCAGCAGCTCTTCGACCAGGAGCCGTCTGAAGCCAGGGTTCGAGATGCAGCAGGCCTGGGAGCCGTCCGTCGAGCCCCACGCGCGCTTGCCGCCCGCGTCCATCGCGAAATACTCGGGATGCTCCTTGAAGTACTTCTTGCGCGGACAGGCGCTGGGGTAGGTGTGGCCGCCGTAGGTGTGGAACGCGCCCGCGCCGTAGATGCCGTTCGCGAGGTTGAATGCGTAGTTGAACGTGCGGCCGACCTGATACGCGCCCTTCACCGAAGCGCGGTCGAGGCAGCCCTTGGGCACGCCGAGGCGCTCGAGCTTCGGCACCTCGCGGCCGATCCTGCCCGGCATAAGGAAGAGCACTCCCATGTAGCCCTTCATGAAGCGGACGGTTGCGAGCGCGCTCGGCATGACGCACCCCTTGCAGCTGTCCGGACGGGACCCGGTGCGGTCGCGGCCAAAGAAGTAGAGGTCTCCGCCCTTCTCCGCGATGGCGTTGTCCCAATCCCTGAAGTCGTCCGTAAGCAGCCCGGCCTTCCGGGCGAACGCGCCGCCGACGAAGATGCGCCCGCCCTTCGCCGCGGCGCCTTCATCGCCCTTCACCACCGCGACCTTGGCGCCCATGGCCTCGTCCATGGCGGAGCTCAGCTCGTCGCAGACCAGCTTGAGGCCCTGTTCCACGCCGTCATTCCCGGACGCGGGATAGACGATCTTCCACCCGTCCCCCACCTCCACGCCGGAGGCGAACCCCAGCGTCGAGGCGAGCAGGCACAGTCCAAATGTAATCCGTATTTTCATGCGTCTTTCCTTTCGCTATCAGCCACACCATCCCGACCCGGAGACGGAACGCCAGATTGCGGACGTTCGCGCCCCGTGCGATACGGGTCCCGCCACCCTGACAGTCGACGTCACTGGATCATCCCCTTCAGGGATTTCGGCAGCAGACGCGCCAGGGCTGCGCAAAGCAGCCAGCAGGCGGCAAAGACCACGAACGTGCCCGCAAAGCACTTCGCCTTCAGACCGAGTACGGGAAAGAGAAAGACCGTCAGGACGCGCCCGACCAGAATGTGGACGAAGTAGATGCCCATCGTGTACCTGGAGACGGCCAGCAGCGCCTTCGCGGCAATGGGCGGAACGCGGCCCGTCGGCAGCATGGCGAATGCCGCGACAAGCGCAAGGGCCGTCGCCAGCATCTGGAGCCCGCGGTAGTAGAAGCCGTCCGGCACGACGAACACCTTGACGTTCATCAGGAACGCCGCGACCGCCAGCCCGAGCGCGACGGCCAGCCAGCGCGAGCCGGTCGGGACGCGCGCAAAGGACTCCCTCCTCATGCCCAGCAGCAGCCCGACGCAGGCATAGGACAGCATCGGGATGACGCGGCCGAGCGGATTGCGAACCTCGTAGATGCCGTCCTTGAAGAGCCAGAAGTTCACGCCCGAATATTCGAGGGCGACGGCCGCCAGGCAGACGAGAGACAGCGCCCATGCGACGCGCTCGGCCCTGACCAGGCGAAAGAACGCCGCAAAGAACGCCGTCAGGATCAGGAGCACGGCCTGAAACCACATCTGGGACCCCAGGGCCTTCGTCGTCCCCAGCAGCAGCTGCAGCCAGAGGTCCCGGAACGTGCAGGCGAACTCCGCCGAGAGCGGCGCCAGCGCCTTGAACACGGCGAACGTGACGAGCGTCCACCCGACGAACGGCAGGGCCAGCCGCACGAGGCGCTTGCGCATCCACGCGCCGTCTGTGGCCCGGAAATGCGCGGACGAGAAATAGAACGTCATAAGCATGAACACCGGGACGGCATAGGGGATGCAGGCGTTGACGAACCGGAAGAGCCACGGTGCGCCGCCATGCGGAAACGCCTCCCAGAAGTTCCAGAAATGCGTGTTCACCACCGCATAGCACATGAGAACCCGCAGGAGCTCCAGCCCTATGTTGTATTTCTTCTCCATGTCTTGCCTTTCTCCATCAAGTCCCGGGAAGTCATTCCGGCCTGAACGCGACGAAAACGCCCTCGCTTGACCGCAAGGGGAGGCGGAAGAGCCCGTCCTCGCCACGTTCCGCCCGCAGCTTTCCGCCAACGCCCATCGCGCCGACGGCGAATCCCAGCGTCGAGGCGAGCAGGCACTGTCCAAATGTAATCCGCATTTTCATGCATCTTTCCTTTCGCGATCAATCACAACATCCCGACCCGGGAGACGGAACGCCAGATTGCAGACGTTCGTGCCACGTGCGATACGAGTCCCGCCACCCTAACAGTCGCGGCAGCACCAACTGCACCGGAACGCAAAACGGCGCGGCAGGCGTACGCGGACTCCCTTCGTTCCAAATCTGCTCATATGCAGTATAGGTGTCATCAGACAGATAGAAGTCGAGATGAGCCTTCAAGACTCGCTCGAACCGATCAGTCATCCCATACTCCAACAACCCACGAGCATATGCGGCTATCGGCCAGTTATCCACCTCATGCCCTCGCCCAGGCAAGGTGAACTGGCACATCCCGTGCCACTCGCCGTTATTCTTCTCCCGGTAGGTGCAGAGCAATTCTGCATCTTCGCGGGACAGAAACCCCGTTTCCAGCATCTCCGGATAATACCGGTAATTTGCGAAGGTCATTGTTTCGTCCGACTGGATGTCTGCGACAAGATTCGTCTGCCCCGGCTCATACGGCACACCTCCGAGGCGAAGGCGTGATGCGTCATAGGCTCTACGGATAAGCCGCTCGTGGACTTCCGCCATGCCGGCCGTCTCCGCCGCAAGCTCCTTCTCGCCGTTAGCGCGATAGACCGCACTCACGAGGCGAAGCCCGAGAAGAACTTGAAAATTGTTGTGGAAATATTCCCTGCGGTCTCCTCGCGTATCTGCCTCAGGGGAACCTGACAGCAACCTGTTGGGGCCCAACATTCCATCTGACGCCTGCTTTTGTGCAGGCATGTACTTCTGGAACATGCTCAAGACAGTATGGACAAGCGGACGCATGGCCGAGGCAATCTCCGGGACTCTTGCCGGACGCGCCTCCGCCACAATCGCCGCGCACCACATCAGACCGCCGTATTCGGACAGGGACGGGCCGTAATATGCAATCGTTCCATCCGCCCGCACGAAACGGCGCAAATAATACAGGAACATCTCGGCGGCCTCGTCCGCATGGCGGAACTGCACAAGGGTCTCGACCATGCAGAGCGTGGTCGGCGGAAACGCCATGTGCGGCATGGCATGGTAATTTCCGGCGCCATAGGCGGGGTGGCGCCCGGCATAACAGCACAGCGCCTGCACCAGACAGGCCTTCCATGCCGCATCCGTCCGGGCATCAAGAGAAGGCAGCGTCCGACCGCGTGCGAACCAGTCTTTCCAATAGGCAACCGTGCGCATGCGCACGGCCTCAAACGTCGAGCCGTCGGTTGCCGCGCCGGAAGGCCAAACCGTAAAGCGATTCCCCTCGCGCACATAAAGGCTGTCGCCTGAGGCCATCAACTCCGTTTCGCCGCCGACCTGGAGGATCGGGAGATAGCCTTCTTGCCACCGCCACTCTCCGCCGGGATCCTTCAGCACGAAGAGAGGTCTCTCAAACCGCGCTTTCCCGTCCTCGTCCACAAGCACATCAACAGGATGATCTTGGAACTGAAACACCTCGCCGTTACGCTTGACCTCAAAATAGGCCGTGCTTGAGCGGTCGGACAGCGGAACGTTCCCTCGAACCGGCGCAAGCCGCAATGTCTCCCCTGCCATGGATGGCAGAGATGCCGTCAAGAGGAATCCGACAGCCAACGCCAATCTAAAGTACATTTTCATGTTGGTTCTCCGTCAAAAGACCGTCACACGCTCAGCTGGCCCTTGGCGGCCTTCATGTTCTTGAACTCGAGCTTCGCGGCGTCGATCGTCGCGTCCATGAGGTTCGAGTTGCAGGGCGTCTTCCACGCGCCGCGCGTGAAGTCGGGCACGTCCATCGTCCGCGCGCGGCTGCGGGCCGAGCGCTCGGTCAGCTCGCTCACGGCGCACCAGCTCGCGAGGTCGTAGACGTCGGTGTCGAGCGGAAGTCCCCGCTGCAGGCAGTACGCCCACCTGAGGTCCATCATGTAGTCCATGCCGCCGTGCCCGCCGACCTTCTTCGCGATGTCGCCCACCTGCTTCACGAGCGGGTGCGCGTACGCGGCCCTGATCCGCGCCGTCGCCTCCTCCGAGAACGCATGGTGCCCGCCGCTCCGGGGCCACTCGTCCCCGCCCTCGAGGAAGATCTCCAGTCGCGGGTATCCGCGGAACACCCCCTTCGTGCCGGCGATGAGGTTGAGGCGCGAGTATGGACGCGGCGACGAGACGTCGTGCTGGAGCATGATCGTGCGCCCCTTCGCCGTGCGGATCGTCGTCACGTTCATGTCCGCCATCGCGAAGCGCTCGCCACGGAGCGGATTGTCCGCCGCGAGCGTCGCGCGGGCGAACGCCTCGTAGCCGGCCTGGTGAGAATCCACGGAGACGAGGTAGTCGAGGCGGTCGCCGCGGTTCACGCCCATGTCCATGCAGATCGGCCCGAGCCCGTGCGTCGAGTAGTAGTTGCCCGCGTGCTTCTCGTTCCAGCGGTTGCGCCAGCGCTCCCACTGCGAATCGTTGAAGATCTGCCAGCGGCGGTCGTGGATGTAGGCGCCCTCGCCGTGGATGAGCTCGCCGAGCATCCCGAGCCGGCAGAGGTTGAGCGCCAGCAGCTCCTCCTCGCCGTAGCAGCAGTTCTCGAGCTGCATGCAGTGGACGCGGCATTTCTCCGCCGTCTCGACGAGCTCCCAGCACTCGTCCACGAACATCGCGCTCGGCACCTCGATGAACACGTGCCTGCCGGCCTTCATCGCGTACACGGCTATGGGCACGTGCGCGTCCCACGACGTGGCGTTGTAGACGACGTCGACCCTGCCCGAGTCGCAGAGCCCCTTGTAGGCCTCGGCCGTCCCGCTGAAGACGAGCGGCTTCGCCCCGGACTTGCCGTGCACCGCCTTCGCCGCCTTGTCGGCGTATTCGGCGCGGATGTCGCAGACGGCCGTCACGGAGACGCCCGGCACCTGCAGAAGGCGCATCGCGGCCGCGTAGCCGCGAGACCCCACGCCGACTACGCCTACGCGGATGCCGCTCTTCATGGGCGCACAGCGGAAGTTCCGCATCGGCGCGCCGGGCGCGCCTCCGACCGCCCCCTTCGCGCACACGCACCCGGCGGCCATGCCGGCCCCCGCCGACAAGGCCATGCCCTTAAGAAACTCGCGCCTGTTCGTTGTCATATGCACTCCTTTGTTTTACGCATCCGGCAACCTCCGCCTCTCGCGGCGGCGAATGGGTTCGCCGCCCTACCCACCTAAAAAAACTATTTCCCCAGCAGCGACGCGCTCGCCGGATCGAGGAACATCCCGCAGTCGGGATGGAGCTGCATGAACGAGCTCGGAAGCATGTTCGTGACGGGCCCTTCGAGGGCGCCCTTCACCGCCTCCGCCTTGCGCGCGTCAGGACAGGTGCAGACTATGGCCTTCGACCATAGGATCTGCTTCATCGTCATAGAGAACGCGCGGGCCGGCACTTCGTCCTTCGTCGCGAACCAGCCCTCGCCGACCTGCTGCATGCGGCACTTGTCGTCAAGCGGCACCACCTTGTAGGCGCGCTCGCAGTCGATGTCCGCCGGCGGATCGTTGAACGCGAGATGCCCGTTCTCGCCGATGCCCACGCACGCTACGTCGATCGGCGAGGCGCGCAGAAGCGCCTCCAGGCGCGCGATCTCGGCGTCCGGGTCCGCCGCCTCGCCGTTCACCTCGTTGAACGCCTTGAGCGGCCGCGGGGTCTTCGCGACGAAGCGCTCGCGCATGTAGCCGCGGAAGGAGGCCTTGTGCGTCGCCGGCAGGCCCACGTACTCGTCGAGGTGGAAGCCCTCCACCTTCGTCCAGTCGATGCCCGGCTCCTCCACGAACGCCTCCAGGAACTCGAACTGGCTCGCGCCCGTCGCCACGATGATCCGCGCCCCTCCGCGCAGCGCGATCGCCTCGCGCACCCTGTCGCCCGCCATCTTCGCCGCGTGTGCGGCCATGTCCAGCTTGTCTTTTCCGATGTAGACTGTCATTCTCGTATTTTCCGTTTTTGTGGCCCTGTGCACTCCAAATGCACATGCCCCGTATTTTATCAGGCGCAAGCATTTTCGCGCCGGAATAATTTTTGCATTTTTCTGCGCCGCAATTGCAAATTCATGTATCGTCTGATACAATCCCGGACATGAAAACGAGACTTGCGAGACAGTCCATGGGGCGTGACGTGCTGCTTCTCATAAGCCCGGTGCCGCCGGAGCGCTTTCGCGGCATTGCGCGCTTCGCGAAGAACCATGCGTGGCACCTTACGATCGGGGAGCGCGGGTCTCCCCCGCACGACTGGATCGGCGACGGCGCGCTCGTGATGCTCGAGCGCAGGCACGGTGCGCTCATGGACGCGGTGGCGAGCTACCGCAGGCGCCGCATCCCCGTCGTGGACCTCACGCTGGCCTGCCCCGAGATCGGCCTGCCGAGGGTCTGCGGAGACAACGAGGCGATCGGCGGCCTCGCCGCCGACCACTTCCGGGAGCGCGGCTTCAGGAAGGTCGCCTTCTACTCGAGCAAGCGGGGGAACATCCAGCATCTCCGGCACGCAAGCTTCGAGCGGCGGCTTGGGGCGAAGGTGCCGTGGCTCGCCACCGCCAAGCCGGCGCCGCTCGCAAACAGGCTGAAGGCCGCCGGAAAGCCGCTGGCGGTGTTCTGCTACTCCGACTACGACGCGACCATGGTGCTGAACGCCTGCCGGGCCGCCGGCATATCCGTGCCGGACGAGGTCTCCATACTCGGCGTCGACGACAACCGGATCCTCTGCGAGAACCAGTCCGTCCCGCTCTCGTCCGTCCGCCACGACCATGAGCGGGTCGGCTACGAGGGGGCGGCGCTTCTGGAGCGCCTCATGTCCGGCGGGGGCCGGCGCACTCCGGGCGGCAAGCCGGCCGCCCCGCCTTCATTGCTCATCCCTCCGCTCGGCATCGCGATACGGGACTCCACCGACGCGATGGCCGCCTACGACCCCGCCGTGCGGGCGGCGTTCTCCTACATCATGGAGAACCTCGCCGCCTCCTTCAGCGCCGGGGACGTGGCCCGCGCCGTCGGGATGCAGCCGGCCGCGCTGGAGGCCATTTTCAGGGCCGAGCGCGGACGCTCCGTCACGAAGGAGGTGATCCTCATGCGCCTCAACCAGGCCAAGTTCCGCCTGAGGGCCACCGACGACAAGCTCGAGGCCATAGCATCCGAGACCGGATTCTGCCACGCATCACACCTCTCCAACGCGTTCCGCGCGGCATTCGGCATCACGCCCCGGCAGTACCGCCTCGACGCCGCCAAGGGCTAACCCCCGCCCATCGCGCAATTGTTGCTCCAATTGGATCGCGGTTGAGCCAGCGGCCGAGGCCGGGACGGTAGAACCGGCGCTGGTAGGCGACAAGCCCCGTTTCGCGGTCATGGCACTTCGTGCTGAAACCGAAGGAAAATTGCGTGGCGAGCGCTCCGCTCATGTCGGTAATGTTGCCGTATGGATCGTAGGTGTACCGCGCGGCGATGTTCCCTGCCTCGGAGACGTATAGGACGATGTTTCCGTTATGGTCGTAGCATGGGATGTAGAACACGCCATCAACCGACACCGCAAGCAATCCACCAACGCCACCTGCGCCCTGTTCCGAGCCGGATTTGTGCATACCCCAGAAGTATTCGCACATGCGGGTCGTGCCGTTCGCTAATGCAATCTTCTCCAGTACAATGTTGTTCTCTTCCCATACGAATGTGTGCGTCTCTGCTGTTTCCCATGTCGTGCCATCGTACTGCTTTACGATCTTCAGCACTCGGCGATGCTTGTGGTCGTAGCGGTTCAGCACCGCAAGAGAGCCGACAACCGGCGAAAGCGGATAGGCGGCGACCAGCCGGTTCTCCGCATCATAAGAATAGGAGAAAATACCATCATTAGTCAGATTGCCGTCGGCATCATAGACGAGGCTTGTGCCGACGGCGGCAGATGTGTACTGGTTGAGGTTGTTTGCCGTGTAGGTATTCGTCGCTGCGTTTTCCGCCGCCCAGAGGCGATTCCCGATGGTGTCGTAGGCGTAGCCGTAAAGATTGGTGCCGATAGAGGCAGCGGCGAGTTCCGAACGCCTGTTGTACAGCCACGCGCGCACGAGCGAAACGGAATCCGTCGCGTTCGTCGGGCGACAAAGGAGATCGTACTCCGTCGAGTACCAGAACGCCGACTGTCCGCCGAAGGCGTAGTCTCGCCGCGTGACAAGTTCCTTGCGGCCCGGTTCTCGTGACAGTCTTGTGCTGAACTGGACGCCGCCCGGCAGCGCATAGGCCATGTTCGTGAGGTACGAGCCATCATATGCGAGGGACACCGACACGCCGCGTCCAACCGCGTTCGTGAGCGCATAGCCGCACACACGACTCTCGGAATCGTAGCTGCGCACCTTCGCCGCATGGACAACATTGGTGATCGTTACCGACGTCTCAAGCCCGCGTCTGAATCCGTCGAATGTCCGGTTGAGGGCGAACGCCTCGCCACCGACCGCCACGCTCTCGTTCGTGTTCAGCAGGCGGTCGTCGTAGCCGTAGGCGTAGGCTGTGCCGTCTGAGAGCGTTGCGGATGCGACCTTGCCCGAATCCTCGTATGCGTACGCGACAGATGGCGTACCGGTTTCGGAATAGGTCGTGCCGCTCACGAGATTCCGTGCGTTGTAGGCGTTCTGCTTCCAAGCGCCTCGCGCCCACGTCGTGCGAGTCTTGTTCCCGTTGTCGGTATAGGCGTAGGCGATCTGCGAACCGTCGGCGTAGGTCTTTGAGACGTTCACGCCGCTTGCGGGATCGTACTCCCATTGCGTGATGTCCCATGTCACGCCGCCGTCACGGGTTGTATGGCCTGTGGTCTTGCGTCCGGAGGAATCGTAGCCGAAACAGAGCGGATAGGTGTCGCCACTCGTTGACACCTTCCTGTTGAGAGCGTCATAACCCGTTTCCGTCTCTTGGTCGAGTGCATCAGTCTTGGCGATCTCCCTGTTCAGCATGTCATATTCCGTCAACGATTCAGCGACCCTGCCGTCGCGCAGATCCGTGATGTAGCGCACGACGTTCCCGGATTGGTCATGTTCCATGCAGTTGATGCGATTCGTCACGCCGGATGCGTCCGCTGATGCGATTGCTGTATTGCGTCCGAGCGCATCGTAAGACATCTCCCTCGCACCGTCGATGGATGTCAGGTCGAGCGTGACGCCGCAAATCGACCGCATTGTCTGCGGGGTGTCTGCCCCAGTCTGCGAAACGGAAGTCAGGATGCCGCTTTCGGCATCGAACGAGGACTCCGTGACGGTTTTGCGCCCCGATTCCGCGACAGAGACAGTGCGGCCGCGCAGGGCATCCGAAAGCCCCGTCAGCTGCATCTTGCGAACCTGAACGGAGTTCGTGACGCTCCCCGTCATGTTCGCGGTAATGGCAACGCGGTATATCTGCTGGCTGATCGTCTCGTAGGATGTGTCGGTCAGGATCCTTTTTTGCACTTGTTGAATACTGCCTGACTGTCTCCTGTTTAATCATCTCTCTTTTCATAATGGATGCCATCATTCAGTTTCTTTAGTTACGGACTGTACCCACATGGATATCCCATCCAGTGACTGCGGAAGCGTCCTGTCCCTGTTATACAGAACCTTCTCACATTTAGGACGCAAGACCATTCTTGCAGTTGAAATGTCATGAAAGGACATCGTCTGACCAGTTTGTTGAATGCAATAGAACCGCGAATCGATGTCATAACACAGGCAAATACCTTGATTGTCAGTCAAAAATATGGTTGCACTTACAACATTGTTGCTAATGCATCGCATGACAAAATTTTCACGAGTCAAAAATGGAGGCAATGATGAATAAAGAAAACTGCGGACACTATCAGTGCACGCACCACTTTTATGCCATTCTCGCAAACCGAAGGTTGCCGCGATCATAACAATGCCAAATCCAAAGACGGCGTATATGGTAAGTCGTTTCTTCATCTGCTTCGTGTAGCACATGGCTGAACCTCGTCAGAGATGTATGCCCAAAAATATGCGTATTTCGTCGGATCTGAAGTTGATTGGCTTTTCTGACAACGATATCGTGTTGTCACGCGACAACTCTTTGCAAAGCAATTGCCTATTGCACTATGAAATTTTGGCACACAGAGATAGTCTTCAATCACATCGATAATCCAACCCTCGGAAAGATAAAAACACTTTTTCCTATCAAGTATAGAAAAACCCGTAGATTGGCCGCTGGTAAGCAGATTTCCGGAGTAAACGCAGTTGCAACACTCAATCTTCCCCAAAAAATCAACCTTGTATGGCATGGAATTCTGACAGAAGCCATACAAATTCACCCCACCTTCTTCTTCTATCGGATCACGGTTAAGCCATCTCGTCAATGGTGGGAAATAAAAGCGGTAGCCATAGTAATAAAATCCTGTTTCAGCATCGAAGTGCTTTGTCGAGAAGCGATGGCGGAACACACCGCACATGGTGCCGGACTGCGAGAGCGTGTTACCGAAAGCATCGTAAGTGTACTGCGCGACGGTATTGCCGTTGGCATCGAGATAACGTGTGATGTTACCGATATTGTCGTAGCTGGGAACGAACGGGACACCGTCGATGGTGAGATAAAGTAAACCGCCCACGCCGCCAGCACCTTGCAGCGTCCCCGACAAATCCTTACCCCAATAATAATGGATTGTCGAGGATATTCCGTTTGTGGAGGCGATACGTTCCTCGATAAGATTCCAGCCATCGTAGAAGAAGGTTATTGTTGCTTCAGGCGAAACCTTCTTCACGCGACGGGATTTCGCATCGTAGAAGTTGGTGACAAGCAACACGCCATTCGAGGATACTGTCTTAAGCCGGTTGGCGGCATCGTAAGTGTATGCCCAATCGCCACATTGCGTCATGTTCCCGTCTGCGTCATGCATGAATTCCGCGTACTGGTTGAGGCAGTTCGCCGTCCAGTTGGTAGAATTGCCGATCTCGTCGTAGCCATAAGCAGCGGGAACACCAGAAACGTTCGCCGCCGTCACTTCGCTTCTGGCATTGTAGCCAAAGGTATCGTTATTACGGGCTGTCGGTCTGTTGAGCGCATCGTATGTGTACGCCAGACTTCCAACGCCTACGCCATTGGCGACACTCGAAATATCGGTCACAAGCGAACGACGATAAACATCATGCAAGAGACTGCGGGAGAATACTACGCCATTGGAAAGCGTCAGCGAATACCCTGCATCAAGACGGTCTTGGGTGTAGGCGTAATCGACAACGGCAATCATGTTGGAGATCGAGGCGAGCAGGCCGTCGGCATTGTAGTCGTAGATGGTGTCGTCGATTCCGTTCAGCCGGCTGAACGCATCGAACGTGCGCGTAATTGTCTTGCTCTCATTGCCGACAGCAGCCGTGTCGTTCGTGCAGTTGCCCTTTAAGTCACGGTCGAGGTTTGCCGAGGCAACGTCATTCGAGAACGCAATCTCATTCAAGAACGCATCATGATCGAACGATGCGATCTCGCCATCGGAATACTCCACGGCGACAATCTGCCGCCGCGAATCATACATGTTCTCCTTCCAACGCCCGCTGGCGTAGGTCGTGCGGAGCGGGAGATTGTCGGGCGTGTAGGTGTAGATGACGATCGAGTTGTCAGCGTAGGTCTTGGAGAGACAGTTGCCTGTCGCCGCATCGTATGCCCACGAAGTCGTGTCCCATGTTTCACCGTCGCGGGTGGTGGAGAGCGAGGTGCGACGGTTTTGCGTGTCGTGGGTGTAGCGTACGGGATAGGTCGCTCCGTCTTCGGCTATGACGTTGCCGGCGGCATCGTATGACTTGAAGATAGTGATGCCGAGCGCGTCAGTCGTCGCGACGCGGTTGCCGAGCGTGTCGTAGGCGTAGGATTCGGAAACGACCTCGCCGCTGTTCGTGTAGGTATGCGTAGCGAGGAGGTCTCCGGCGGCGGAATAATCGAAAGATTGAAGCGGCAACGGCATCCCTTCTCCGATGGCGCGGAATGTTGCCGCGACGCGAGCAAAAGCATCATAGGTGTTGATGGTTGTGGTGCCGGAAGTTTCGTTCGTGAGGATGAGTCCGCACAGCGACTGGCGGACTGCAGACGAGGCAACGGATGACGAGGTTGTTTCGGTTTCAATGCCGGTTGCCGGATTGAAGGATGCGGTCGTTTCGGTGACGGTTTGCGGCGCGTTTTGGCCAGCGCACCCTACCATCGTCACTTCATGGCGTCGGATCGCATCGGAAAGGCCAGTGAGCTGTGTTTTGGCGATGGTGAGCGAGTTGGTGTGCGGTCCAATCACGGATGATGTTTCGACGCGCCACCATTCGTTCGAGACTTCGGCGTATGTGACGTCTGTGCGGTTGGTCACGCCGTCGAGGACTGTGCCGACCTGCTCGCCGAAGTCGTTGTAGAGGTAGGTTGTAGTGCGCGCCACGTCGCCTGCCGTGAAAGTGGCGGAAAGGATGCGCGAGGTCGTGCCGCAGTAGGCGCAGATGGTTGTTTTGACACTTCCGTTCGCACCCGGCTCGGATGTCGAGATGAGCCGGCCGAGGAGGTCGTAGGTGGAGACGGAGTTGGTGACGGTGCCTTTGTCATAAGATGATGTCACAACGTAATCGATGCGCTTTCCGTCGGCGGCGTAGTCGGTGAAGCGGCGCTCCTCCGTCCACGCGGTCGCCGAGGACGGCGACCCTCCCGCGTACGGGCCGAAACCCTGTGCACACCATTCGCGGCGCGTGGACGATCCGCCGCCGAAATAGGAGCGGCTCTTCGTCTTCACGACCTCCACGCCGTTGGTGAGCACTGTCTCGCACGTCTCTATGCTGTCTCCAAGGATGCAGATGCTCCTGACCGTCACCTTGCCGCGCTCATCGGTACTGACGGCATAGTCGTCGCCGCCGAGCGGATAGGCGGTGGACGAGACGGAGAGCAGCCTCGACGGCGGGGGCGCCGTCGCCACGACGGCCTCGCCTGGCGTCGTTCCGGCGTACACCACCGTGTTCGTCTCGCGTCCGAGCGCATCGTAGAAACGCTGCGTGACGCGGTACTGGCCGTTCGTCGACATGTCGGCGAGCCACACGTCCTCAATCGCGTTGTAGAGGTGGTCCGTGCCGGTCTGCGCGGAGCGCAGCGTCTTGCGCCCCTCACGGTCGCGCCTCCACAGGAGGCGGCAGCACGAGTAGGCGTTCGTGAGCGACGTTCCGTCGAGGTAGATGGTGGAGCGCAGGCGGTTCCGGCTGTCGTAGACGGATCGCTCGTCCTCAATGACCGTATCTCCTTCCGTGAGGCGCATCGTCCGGCGGAGGACCGTGCCGTAGGATGCGTCCGCCTCCGTGACGGTGTAGGTCGGGAATGCGGTCGCTGGGGACGGCGACCCTCCCGCGTCAGGCCCGTAGCGGCACGTCGTGCAGGACAGGACGCCACCCAAAAGAGAATAGGTGTTGACAGTGAGCATTCCGTCCTCGTCGAGCGATTCGGCGGCGGCGTTGCGCATGAGAAGCGGCGTCCCCTCGCCCGTGTCCGCGTAGGTGATCTCGTAGGAGTAGGCGTTCGCAGGATCGCCGATCTCCGCACTCTGCTTTCCCGCCCACCACGTCTCCTTCCTGATGGCGGCGTACCCGTCCCGCGTGAGGCGCGTGTAGCGCGTCCACGTGCGGCCGATGAGGGTCTCCGCCCCGTCCCTGACGACATAGCGCGTCTCGGTGCGCGGACGCGCCGCGTCGTCCTCGTGGCACGAGTCGCCGTTATGCGGAGCGAAGTCCCAGACGGTCACGAACGCATCCGTGAGGACGCTGGCATCGTACAGCACATTGGAGATCACGTACGGGAAGCCGGACGGCACGGCGGCGTTCCCGAGCTGCGCGATGCGCAGCGTCAGATGGCCGTCCTCGTCGTAGTCGCTGTACGTCCAGGCGCGGGCGTTGCCCAGGACGAGCCGTGGCTTGCCGTGCCGCGCGAAGTTCGGCGGGTCGTTCCAGTAGTCCGTCTCGGTCCACTCCGTGCCCAGACCGGTCGATTCTGCGCGGTACGTCTCGCGGAGGACGGCGTTGTCGAACTCGCCGACAAGGCTCTGTTCGGTCGTGACGGATTCGAGGACGTTGCCCGCCTCGTCCGTCGTGGTGCGCGTCTCCCACTTCGTGCCGCCGACAGGGAGGTCGTTGCAGGCGTCGAGCTGCGTCCCTACGCCCGCGATGTTGTCGAACCGCGTCCAGCTACCGCCGGAATGGGAATAGGTGTAGGTCTCGTCGGACATCACGTTGTTCAGGCGACTGATCTTGATGAGGCGCACCTGCGAAGGATTGCCGTTCACGTTGAAGACCTGCCATGTGTGCTCCAGCGTCTGCGCGGCGGTGTCGCAGATGGCGATCTGCGCCCCGTTCGCGATGTCCTCGATGCGAAGGTCGCGCCCCCTCTGGTCGCTGCACACGATGCGCCGCACCCCGGACGCCGTCGTGTCGGAGATGGTCGCGGAGGGATGCCCCAGGAGCTGGAACGTGTCCTTGCCGACGAGGATCGGCCCTTCGGTTGCGAACCACACGAACCCGGCGACCTGCTTCGTGACCGGCGCGCCGAGCGGGATCCGGAACTTGAGCGAACCGAGCGAAGTGCCCTCCAGCGCGTCGCAGTTCCCGTTCGCGCAGTCGCTCTCGCAGCTCTCGCATCCGCCGTAGCCACCGCCGCTGCCGCCGCATTGCGCATCGTACACGTGTTCGGGCGATCCCGACCACACCTCGACGCCGTCCACGTACACGCTGCCGCCGGACGTGGTCACGCAACCACCGCCGTCCCCGGCTCCGCTCGACGCGCGGAGTTCGCAGTCGCCGTCGATCCAGCCGCCGCCCCAATCGTGGTACCAGCCCTCACGCAGACATTTCGAGTCGAGGGGATAGTCATCCTCCTCGTAGTATCCGTACCCGCCCCAATCGTAGCCGACGCCGTCGTCGTAGCAGCCGTGTCCGCTGCAGCACCACGAGGCGGACGGATCGAGGACGACGATGGTCCCGCCCCCGCCGCCTCCGCGACGCATGAGGCGCGGGGAGCGCAGCGGGACGGACTGCCCGGCGCCAACGCCGATGTCCGGGAGCGGACATACGCCTGGGCGGCGCGCAATGACGCTTCCGCCGTACGCATCGCCCGAGAACGTGAAGTCGCCGTCCACGCCCGAAAGGTAGCTGAGAGCCTCCATGTCGCATTCGTCTGCGCCCATCGCAGCCCTGCAAGGACGGAGCGAATGGTCGATGGCGAGGTCAATCTGCGAATCGGTCCCGTCAAGGAACACATGGAACTTCGTTCCGCTTTGGCCCGTTATCTCATCGCCGCCCTCAATGTGAAACTCGGGTGCGTATGCGATGAAATGGAGAGCTTCCGGCGAACAGACACTGTGCGCCCCTGTAGCCCGGAGACGCAGGGTCAGCTCGTAGGGGCAGTCGTTCGTCGAGAGCGGGATGCGGAAGCTGTCACCGAGCGGAGACGCCGGGACCGGACCGCAGGCTCCGTCGCCCGCGTCCCATTCGAGGGCCATCCCCGTCAGACGCCATCCGGCGGCATTCGTCGGGCTTGCGGAGACGAAGAACTGCTGCCATGCGCTCGAACGGTTGACCGTGAACGTCCTCTCCCAGACGAGGTTCGTCATCCCCGCCGGCCAGTCGGCGACGAAGCCATCAAAGAGCCTCCAGGTGACGAGGCCGTTCGTCGAGACCACGTTTGCCGCCGCCACCGAGTTTGTCGGGTTGATGCCGCAGAGCATCTTGCCGGCGAGCGTGAAGCCGGTCCCGTCGCGCTCCGCGGCCGTGTCGAATGCGTTCGTGCCGCC
>CAKULV010000025.1 GCA_934667425.1 uncultured Kiritimatiellota bacterium
AGCCCGTCAAGGTTGATCGTCGTCGGCGCACCGTCGACAACCGCGCCGAACGACGCGGTCGCGTTCAGGTTCGTGAAAGTCTTCCAGTCCGGCCCCTTCGTCAGGAACCGCACGCCCGGCACATCCGTCGCGACGGCGTCGCCAACCTGCCAGTTCGCGGCGTTCGTCCAGTAGGCGTCCTGTGCGCCCGTCCAGACGTATTCCGTCGGCGCGGCGACGCCGGCGACGGCAGACCAGATGACGACAAGTCCGATGAGGGCTCTGCTGCCTCTGCGGACGACTTTGCTTTTCATGTGTGACCTCCTTCTGCTAACAAAATCGTTTTCTTGAACAGACGTTCAACAAAATAACTTTCTCAAGCGGGCTTCCAAAGCGATACGCAGTTGTTATGCCTTCAGCACCCACCCGGGTTCGTACTGCGGCATCCAGAACTTCGCCGCCGGGCCGTTCGGGTCCTTCAGCTTGCCGGTCGCCGGATCGATGTGGACGGCCTCGCCGATCTGCAGCGAGACGTTGCCGAGTTCCGTGAGCAGGTTCGACTTGAGCGACGCATCGATCGGCTGGGCCGTGTCGAGGTCGCCCGCGAGCGCGCAGTCCGTGAAGCGCTGCACGTGCCAGATGTCGCAAGCCCGGATCGGGTCGGAGAGGCGCTTGTCGCCCTCCTGGTCGCCGCTGTCCGCCGCCGCCCACTCCCGGATGACCTTCTTGCCCGTGCGGTCGTAGATCGCCGACTCGCCAAGCGGCCCGAAGAACGCGACGCCCTCGTCGCAGTAGACGAGGCAGCCCGTCCACTTGCCCATGAACGGCATCGCCCCCGTGTGCGAGCAGCCCTCCCACGTGAGGTACTTCTTCCCGGGGAACTGCACCGTCAGCATGTGCGTGTCGTCCCACTCCCAGTCCTCGCCTTCGCAGAAGAGGTGGCCGCCGCCTGCGTAGACGCGCTCCGGCCACTCCGCGCCGAGCGCCCAGCGCGCGATGTCGACGAAATGGAGGCCGTTGTTCGGCAGGTCGCCCGTGCCGTAGCCGCGGAAGAAGCGCCAGTTGTAGTGGACAATCTGGGAGCGGTAGGCGCGGCGCGGCGCACAGCACTGCCAGAGGTCCCAGCCGTCCGCGCCCATCCAGGCGGGGATCGGCGCGGGCTTCACGCCCCGGATCGCCGGACGGTCCGAGAGGCACCACGCCTTCGCCCAGTGCGGCTGGCCGATCTTGCCGGAACGGATGTAGGCGACGGCCTGCTGCGTCGCGTAGGAGCTGCGGCGCTGCGTGCCGAGCTGGAAGACCGCCCCCGTCTTCCTCTGCACGGCCGCGAGGATCTCGGCCTCGCCGGCGGAGATGCCGATCGGCTTTTCGAGGTAGAGGGCCTTGCCGGCCTTCATCGCCTCGGCGCCGATGTAGCAGTGCGAGTGGTCGGGCGTCGCGACAAGCACGGCGTCCACGTCGTCGCGGCGCACCGCCTCGCGGAAGTCCTTCACCTTCGCCGGCGCGACGCCCGTCTTCGCCTTCAACTCGGCGGCCGCATAGTCGAGCGCCGTCGAATCGACGTCGCAGACGACCGTCACGACGCAGTTCGGCAGCTCCGCGA
Organism: uncultured Kiritimatiellota bacterium; assembly: GCA_934667425.1. GTDB lineage: Bacteria > Verrucomicrobiota > Kiritimatiellia > RFP12 > UBA1067 > UBA1731. The sequence continues at coordinate 1,583 of CAKULV010000025.1, forward strand.
AGCGGCTCATCACCTGGAAGCCGCGCCCGCGCCAGCCCTTCGGATCGACGACGAAGCCGTTGCCGTGGTTCGCAGTGCGCGCACATCCGATGACGCAAAGGCGCAGCTTCTTAGACGGGACCGCCGCACCGAAAAGAGTCTTCGCCGACGCGATCGCGAACGTAGCGCCGGACATACCGATGAATTCTCTCCTGTTCATATATCCTCAACTCCTTTTATCCGCTTTGCCGTTTTCGCCCACCATGCCGGTTCACGCACTCGCATAACGACGTACGCGGCCGACGCACCGCAGACCCACGACAAGACACTGCCTGAATAGCTCCTAATGATACCATATTCCGGCATCCGGCGTACGCTACTTGTTTTTGCAAATCTTGGCATACAATATTGCAAAACCAGGAATGCGGCGGCAGATTCGCATGAACTCCCGAATGTCTTTGTGCTATAATCACGCGCCGTGATTGGACACAAGAGATATCATTTTACCGGAATAGGCGGCGTTGGCATGGCAGGCGTCGCATTCCTCCTGAAGAAAAGCGGTTGCGACGTATCCGGATGCGACCTCCACTCCACGCCAAGGACGCGATGGCTGGAGGGGAACGGCATACATGTCGATGTGGGGCATTCGCCGGAGCACATCACACCGGACACCGACGTGTGCGTATTCACGCCGGCGGTCCAGAAGACAAACCTGGAGTTCGTCGCCGCGCAATCGCTCGCAAAGCGAGACTCGGACGACCGCTCCGGCGCCCACGCGAGGCATGAGGTCAAATACCGTGGCGAGGTGCTTGCCGAGCTGTTCAACGCATCCGACGGCATAGCGGTGTGCGGCACGCACGGCAAGACAACAACCTCGACTTTCATCGCAAAGCTCCTTCGCGCGCTTGGCGACGACCCGTCGTGGTGCATCGGCGGCGAAACGGGCGATTTCCCCGTGGCGGGCGTAGGCACCGGCAAGTTCGTCATAGAGGCCGACGAGTCGGACGGCACCCTCGCGCTCTACCGCGCCTCCATGCTTGTCGTAACATCGCTCGAATACGACCACCCCGACCATTTCAAGACGTATGCCGACTATCTTGCCTGCTACGAAAAGGCGATGTCTGCCGCCCAATGCGTAATCGAATCCTCGAAACTCGACGTCGAGGACTGGCCCGAGCTGAAAGGTCTTGTGCTCGGCGAACACAACGTGCGCAACGCGCGTACCGCCATCGAAGTGGCGCTGCGGCTCGGCCATACGCGCGACGAGATATCGTCCGCATTGCCGCAAGCGCTGTCATCGCTGCCGGATCGCCGGTTTGAGCGGATATGGCCGCAGGGACTCTCGCCGGACCGCACATCCTCCAATGCGCCGATTTCCATCTTTACGGACTACGCGCACCACCCCACCGAGATATCCTGCGCCATCTCAATGGCGAGGGACCTGAAGCCAAAACGCCTGCGGGTCATGTTCCAGCCTCACCGGTATTCACGCACAAAGGCGTTGCTGAACGAGTTCCCGGCCGCACTGTCCGGTGCGGACGAAGTTGTGCTGGTCCCGGTGTACCCGGCATTCGAGGAGCCGATCCCGGGCGGCGACATCGCCGACCTGTATCTTGCCTTCAGGAAGGCAGAGGCTCGCAATGTCGGCCAGCTGATACTTTCCCGCAGTGCGGAAGAGGCCTGGCGGCACATGTTCCTATCCGCCAAAGGCGGCGACCTCATAATGGTCCTTGGGGCCGGCGACCTTATCGACCTTGTTCCGCAGATCGTCAATGACATGCGTTCGCTCGGAGACGGCAAGACGCAAAACGGTGGACACGGGAAGATAGACCTTTCAAGGCTGTCGCTATTCCGCACTGGCGGAATTTCGTACGGGAACCTAATCCAATCCCCTGTCGCCCCAAGCCACGGAAGCATTATCGTGGGAGGCGGCTCGAACATCTGGTTCAGCGACTGCGCCACAGGCTGCGACATCGTCAAGGCCCCCGCCGAATGCGGCGCGGCAAAAGCCGGGGCATCGCTTTTGGCGGATCACCCTGAGCTTGCGTTCATGGCAGGGATCCCAGGAACGGTCGGCGGATGGGCAAAGATGAACGCAGGCGCATTCGGGGACAGCTTCGGGAACCACATCGAATACGTGATCGCGGACGGACGGAAGATCCTTGCCAAAGACTGCGGATTCGGATACCGCAAATCCTCCATATCGGGACTGATCACGGAAGTCGCGCTGAAGCCCTCTTGCGCAAGCGGCGGCGAAGGCCGGAACGCGGCTCAATCCCTGGATGCCGCACACTACATCGCCAAGCGGCACAGGTTCCCGCCCCGCACATGCGGCAGCGTATTCAAGAACCCATCGCCGCAGCAGCCCGCAGGCAGGCTCCTTGAGGCCGCAGGCGCCAAATCACTCAAAGTCGGCGGCGCATACGTATGGAGCGGACACGCAAACGTAATCGCCGCGGGCGACGGATGCACGTCGTCGGACATACTTGCCCTCGCCAGGCTGATGGCCGCAAGGGTCCGCGACCGATTCGGAATCACCCTCGTCCCGGAGATAGCCGGGCTTGAGGTATAGCCCAACCCCTGAAACCTGAAACCTAGAACCTAAAAAGCCTTATGTAGCCGGCGACAAGCTGCGGACCCCAGAACATCCATGTCAATGTCGCCACGGCTATGAAAGGCCCGTACGGCACGGCAGTGAATCCACCGAGCTTCGCCTTGCCCCTCGCAATCAGCGCAATGCCCACGACGGACCCCACTACCGAAGACACTATCAGGACAAACAGGACAGCCGTAGGGCCGAAGAACGCCCCCACCGCCCCCATCAGCTTCACGTCGCCAAAGCCCAGGGCATCCTTCCTGAAGACCTTCGAGAACAGCCATCCCATGCCCCACAGGAAGAAGAATCCGAAGCCCAATCCCGCCACGCTCCAGCAAAGGGATGGCAACCATGTGCGCTCCATCTGCAGTTCGGGGATCAGCACAGAGGCGGGCGCTCCAAGCAGCATCCCGCCAATGGTAACGCGATCCGGCAGATAGAAATGGTCGAGATCGATGAACGATCCGAGGATCAGCCCCGAGATCACGAGCCAATACGCGGCGACGGAACACAGGGACTGCATCGGCTTAAGCCCCAGCGCCGGAGCGTCCCCAAGCATCGCCGGCATCGCCCATTGGATGAATGCCATGAAGAACAGTATGCCGCCAAGCATCTCCACCACGGCATAGCGCATGGATATCGGCTTGCGGCAATTCGCGCACCTGCCGCCAAGGGCCACATACGACAGTATCGGGATGTTCTGGTACCAGCGTATCGGGGCGTTGCAGTTCGGACAATGCGAGGCGGGCCTTACGACGCTTTCATTTCGCGGAAGCCGCCATATGCACACGTTGAGGAAACTCGCGATGCACGCGCCAAAAGCGAAACTGAAGAGCCCGAATATGCAGAAGTAGTCAAAATCCATTGCCTATTTACCTGATAGCGAAAGGTATTCCATGAGGACTGACGGGTAGTCGGTCCCAAACGAATCAGGTTCAACCTTTGATAGGAGCCTGTACGTTTCAACACGATCGCCTTCCGTCCATGGGAACACCTGGGCTTCTATGCCCATATCCTTTGCCGTGCGCACGGCCTTTGCCAAGAGCGGCAAAGTTGGCGCGAAGACCGTGTTGCCGTCACGGGTATCGACGCGCACGTGGAACTGGATGATGTCCGGCTTCGGGAAACCGGGCTTCCCCATCTCCGCCAGGCGCTTTTCCAGCGTCGATTCGCAGAGAGCCGCGATCTTCGGGTCCCGGATGTTCACGTCCCGATTATCCCCCCACAGGCCAGTCCACACCCATACCAGCGTTTTTCCGTCTGGCACAAGCCTCTGCCACTCTTTGACGAACCCGCTTCCCCCGCCGCAGCAGTACACCTGCCGCTCGACGCCATGCTTTTTCACGAGAGCGGCGCATTCCTCAAGAAGTCCGCTCGCCTTGTCCATCACGATCCGCCTGTCGGGGAAGCCGCGCATGGTTGCGAACACCTCGTCCCATGTGGGAGGATGCACACCCGCGAACTTAGCGCCCTTAGGACGCCCAACGTCTATCTTCCGAACCTCATCGAACGTGTATTCCTCAAACTTCTTCCCCCGATAGATCGGATCGTGGAATGCGACATACACGCCATCTCTCGTGCGGCGGATGTCGAACTCCGGCACAAATCCCCGTTCCCATGTAAGCATGGCGGCCGCAAGCGAGTTCTCCGGGAGGTTTCCAATGCCGTCCCCACGGTGCACCACGCTGTTCATCATACCGGCATTGACCGACGAGATGGCGGAAATGGCCGCAAGGGCCAATGTGAGTCTTGTCATTTCAACTGTTCCTTTCCTTTTGTTTGCATTACCATTACCTAAGACGATACCAGCGAGTTTCGCCTGCGGTCATCCTGACCTTGAATGTCCCCCCTGTGGCGTCAACCGTCTTGCCGGATTTCATGTTCACCACCTTTCCGGCGCGTGGAGGCCTGATGCCATACTCTCCGCCGCGCAGGCAATGCAGCGACATGAAGCTGCCGTTCATGTCAACCTGAAGCCCTGCGCCTGCGGCGGGCACGTACGCGCCGGATTCCGCGGCCAGATGGTGGAAATACTGAGGGGACAGTCCGCCGAACGAGGCGACGTAGACGATCTTGCCCCGCCCATCCATTTTCTCAACCACAGCCGCCGTCCCATCTTCCGTGTAGCGGGCAAGCACCTTCTGCGCAGGGTTTTCCTTCACATAATGGCGTGGAGGGCTGTTGAACTGCCATGGCCATCCGCCGGAGACTCCGAGGAGCGAAACGATCTTGGGCGCATGGGCAAGCGAATTCATGTTCCATCGCACGCCAGGCTCGGCCTTGACCTCGTGCTGCGCCGGGAACGGCTTCTCCCCAAGCTCGATGCCCAATGTCTCGACGCCACGCGACACGCCCGTCCCGGCGAGGAACACGAGCGTCCTGCCGCCTGAGCGCAGCCCTTCAAGAATGCGTTTGCGCTTGGGACCTATGTCATAAAGCCCTGCGAATACGATGGTCTTGTAGCGTGATGCGAGCGACGGATCCTCCATCCAATCGTCAAGAAGCCAACGGTCGAGCGGAACTCCGCTGCCGGCGAGCATCTCGAACTGTTCGCCGTTGAGGACCTGCTCGTCCATGTTGAAGTAGTGCGATATCAGATTCCGCATGAGAGCCCCCTCCTCGTCGAATACGAAGGCCACGTCCGGATGCCAGCCGTCCGCGCCAAGCTTCTCAAGCTCCCGTCCGCATGCAAGCGTATCGGCGATGTCCGCCGCAATGCCATCCGGCTCGAACCACCCGCCGGCCATGTCGAGATACCACCATCCCATGCGCTGGGCATACATCCTGCCGGCGAGCTTGCGGTTGATCGCGCACCACATCGGATCATCGGTGGCTCTGGAAAAGCTCATCGTGGCAAGCTCATCCTCCCAACTCGTCAACGCGCCATATGTCCTGAGGTCGAATTCGTCGAGATACATCTTTCCGTGACGGTGGAACGACGAAAGCGGCAGACGCTCACCACACGGGACGCCAGGCACCCGGTTGCCGTAATTTGGCTGCGCACAGAGAATGTCGATCGCGTCTGACTTCACGAACGGCGTTATGTCGTAGGCGGCGTTCCACGTGCCGCCAAACGGACTCATGCAGTAGCGCACCACTACGATATCCTTGCCGAAGCACTTCTTTACGTGCCGCGCCATGTCCTCCTGGACGCGAAACGGGCCGATCTTCAGGTACAGGGAATAGTCCGCAATGGCCCTGTCGCGCACAGCCGAGAAATAATTGTGTTTCCCGAAATTGTCGTGCAGGACGGGAGGCGTGGCCGACGAGAAAGTCACCTTGTCGTCATTCCATGCGCCGCGCAATTCCCTTTCCGACGAATAGCGCGTCCTCAGCCAACGCCTGAAACCCGCAATCGCAGGCTTCGAGTAGTCGGGATGGACTGTCGCGAACTGCGCATCATGATAACCCGCAAGATGCACCCCGACGATGCGCTTCGATAGTCCCGTGCGCCTAAGCTCGGATATCAGCTCCGAAAGGCATCCTTTGACCGCATCCCGCCAGACAGGCGAATGGTTCGAGACCCAGTGCCAATGGCGCTTTGGGTCCATCTTCTTCGGAAGCGAATACGCGGAATGGGTGTTGTGTCCGAACACCTTCCGCCCCTCATCGTTGATCCACACCTCTTCAGGGTGTTCTTCGGCGAACTCCGGATAGGCAGAGACATCCACGCTCAACAGGAATTGAGCGGAAGGCGCAAGCTTCATGGACTTCCTGATTTCAGCCACGGCGCCGGCCGCATCGAAGCCGTCCTTCGACCAGTATCCTTTGGCCTGGCCTTTTGTCGTTCCAAGCCGTATCGCCATCGACTGAAGATTCATGCCGACGGCCTCCATCTTCGCCCCGCCGTAGAAGCCCTTGAGCTCCTCCGATGTCGATCCCTTGAAGAACACAGGCACCTGCACCTTGCCGTCCAGGATGAACTTGGAATAGCCATCCCGCCATTCAACCTTTGCGGTGTGGTCGATATCCGCCGCAAGCCCGGCATCGAAATCCCCGTCCGAAATCGCCTCGCCTTGCCCGACATTCCCGGGCGGACGGCGTTCGCGCACGGCTTTCCACCATGACGCCGAAGCCGCCCCGAAGTCCTCCACGCCCCAGCCACTCCATATGCTTACGGACGGAGCCCCCGCCACAACGATGGCCGCGTATACGTTAGTCCCCGAGGTGGAGTCTGTCTCGAAATGCGCGAACTTCATGTCCGGCATGCCAGGTGGAGTGTTCGCTATCAGAGTCTGCTTCGGCCCGCCACGTCCGAAGCGGTCAAACTTCGAGAAATGCGACAGCCGCTCTTTGCCGCCATGCATCACCAGAAACCCATAGCTGTACCCGCAATCTGCATCACGCGATTCCGAACCGGCATAAGCGCGCAGCCTTGTGCCGGGCGGCGCCCCGAACGGAGACTTCGGACGCACAACCACATAGCCGACCGCATTGCGCTTGGCGATCTCGACAGCCGGTCCGCGACGCATCTTCACCATCGAGACCGTGCCCGTCGCGCCATCCCGCCATTCGACGTCAAAGGCGGAAAGACCTTTTGCAAGCGGGGCGTTCCAGATGTTCCTTACCGGACTGTGGGAACGTCTTCCGGGGCATATGTTCTCCCAGCCTTCCGTGCCGCAATAGGATGCGTGCGCCAAAAGCGCAAACAACGACAGGACATTGGCCCGCACAAACATCTTGTTGAATCTCGAAAGCATATCCTCTTCCTAACGCCTTTCTACCAAAACAGTCGTAAAGCCCTTGTTGTGAGGTTAAAACCGCGCGTCATCGGCTATTTTCCGCAGACCGACTTCAGTATTGGCATCATGGCCTTGAACAAGGTATCGTAGCCTTTCTCCGTAGGGTGCAGACGATCCGCCGCCATATCCAGAGGCACGTCGCCGTTGGCATCCACAAGCGACGGTCCGATGTCGAGCCAGCGGACACGTTTGCCGTCCGCATATTTCCTTATGAGCGAATTGACTGATTCGTTCAGCTTGCGAAAGCCATCGTCCGTTTTCCCTCGAGGGAATATCGGCATCAGGACCACTGTTGCATCGGGCTGGCGAACCGCAATCTCCGCGAGAATGTCGCCGATCGCGGCGGCGGTATCCTCCGGGCGATCCTTTGAGTGCGCATTGTTCGTACCGATCATCAGCGTGATCACCTTTGCGCTGAATCCGTCAAGCTCCCCATATCGGACCCTCCACAGGACGTTCTGGGTCTTGTCGCCCGCATCGCCGCACACCATCACGGAATACTTCGCGCGGATCCGCTCAAGCACATTCGAGCCGCCCTTCGGCCCTGGCCGCTCCAGAAAATGCGTTATGGAATCGCCCACCATCACAAGATCCACGGAGCCATTCGACGATGCACCCTGCCGCCTGTTGCGCAGAACGCGCTCCGCCCACCAGTCAGACCCAAGCTTGGATGAATACTCGCAGAACCTGCCCTGTGGTATTCTCGCCAAAGGGGTATCCACAGGATAAGTGTATCGATCCATGCGCGACGGGAACAGCGAACCTGGCATCCTGCGTCCTTCGCTTGCGGCATCAAGGTACGGAATCAGGGCACTGCCCCATATGTCATAGGCGAGCCGCGAAGGCCACCGTCCGTCGGCCGAAGCCTCTATGGGCAGCATGCCGTCCGCCGTCAGGATCCGATCCGTCCAATCGACCCACACGACATTCCGCCCGTTAGCATACCGCTGAAGCTCGCGGTTCACGGCATTCGCCCTTATCCTCTCCTGAGCCGTCCTCTCGCGCCCCTGCGGGAAGAGAGGCGAAAGGACGATCCGTATCATTGAGTCCTTCGCCTGGATCGCCCTTACCACATCCCGTATGCCGACCACCACATCGAAAACCGGTCTGCCCTGGTCAAGGTCGTTCGCCCCGACGGACACCACAACGGCTTTCGGACGGACATCCTTCATTGCCCCGTCCGATATGCGCTTCAGGGCAGAGGACGTCGTCTCGCCGTCATGCCCAATGTTGAGGGCCTCAAATGGCTTGTTCTTGAAGTACTTGTACCATTCGCCGCCCCCGACATTGGTGAAGCGGGAAACGGTCTCGTCCCCCACGAACACGACCTGCGGAGCGGACAAGACTATCTGCGGGGCAAGCGCCGAGGCAATCAGCGCCGAAGCGATGAGCGATCGCCTTGCCGTGGCAACGGCGAAGGCGGCATGTCTGCGGAACCAGTTTCCGCAAACGGCATCTGTTCGCACTGTCCGTCTCACTTGCATATAACCTTGAAGCCGACGGGCTTGATCCAGCACTGGTAGCAGCCTATGTCAACCATGCCTGAATCGGAGCGGGGATATCCCTCGCCACGAATATCCGTGGCCAGCCCCATCCAGTCGGAGTATGCGCCGCGTCCGCGCAACGGGGAACTCCGCCTGATCGCATACGGATTCTCCGGATCGCCACTGCCCACAAACTTCGGGTCTGCGCCAAAACCGTCTGCGCCGAACTTGTAGAGGTTTCTCAGCGTATACGACGGTAGGTTCGCCGCCGCGAAAAGGCCGCTCGAAAGGCCGTATGCCGCATCAGCAAACTGGACTGCGCCAACCGTAAGCGTATTGCTGTCATAGTTGGACAAGTCATTTGCGCTATCGTTGTAGTAGAGGTTTCCGCTAAACACGCAATTCTCCACGTAAAGAGGATGATCCACGTCCTTGAAATAGCCGAAAATGCGCCCGTAACGGTTTGAGACGATGGTGCAGCTGACGAGACGGCTCTCATATTTCTGGGAACTGTCACCGACTATGAGCGTTGCGCCGTATCCCGTAAGGATGTTGGAATGGATAAGGCAGTTGGTCGCGGCGACGAACTTGCGCAGAACCGCCGTCGCCGCCTTCTTTGCCGAAGCGAACGGATTCTCGATCGCGATCTCCCCGCCGATGTCGTGGAACGTGCAGTTCAGGAGGCTTCCGCCATGGACGTCCATTCCTGAAACGTCGCAAGCCACGAGACGAGAACCGTAGGCATTGTTTCCGGAAGAATTCTGGCCGTTGGCGATGTTGTTCCTGATCGTGCAGTTGGTTGCCGTGCAGTTGTAGAGCCCACCGCCATATCCGTTGTCACCCGAACCCGTCACGTAGTTGTCATGCACGTCAACGTCCGTCAGGACTGCGGCGGATGCCCCTCCGCCATAGTTGGCATAGTTGGCGAAAATCGCTCCGCCAAACACCTGATAGCCGTTAACCCCACCGCCGACGGACTCCGCCGCAGAGCTTGCCGAACCGTTCCTGTTGCTGCAGATAAGGCTGTCATATGCCTTTGACTGCGCAAGGTTCCACGCAAAAAGCCCGGCGCCGCCAGTGCCAACGTTCAACGAAACGAGCGAGTTGGACACCGTAGGCACGGCACATATCCCGCCGCCTACACTCGCGGCCTCGTTCTCGGACACCACCGAATTGATGACCGCTCCTGTGGCATCCCCATACACGCCGCCGCCGCGCCTTGCGCTGTTTCCCTTCACGATTGAGTTCCTCACCCGGTTTGGCTTGTATGCGCCGCCTCCATCGCCTGAAACGCAGGCATTGTTCAGGATCCGGCATCCGTCGAGGTATGTGAAGTTGCAGACCCCGCCACCGCGCAAATCGGCCTTGTTTCCGATGATGGCGCAATTCGTCACGAAATGGTATCCGTGTATGCCGCCACCGCAGCCGGCAATCTTGTCTCCATCCACTGCACGGGCATAGCCATTGGTGATCGTGATGTTGCGCACCTTGGACACATATGAATTGGAATTGTCCGTACGCAGGACACGCAATGTACCGTCGCCGACAAGGCGAACGTCGTCGCACGTCTCCCCAAGCCCCTCCATGTTGGCGTACATCAGCACAAGATGGCTGCCGCCGTTGGTGGTCGATGCCTCCATCTGCACGTTGGAGAGATCATACACGCCCGGCTCCAGCTGAATCCAGTCCGATGAACTTTGGTAGCCGTTTAGCGCATTGACGAGTGCTTCAACGTCTCCTGACGGAACCCTCACCGTGGCGGCGACCGCAAAGAGAGGCAAAGCCGCCACAACAGCCGCCGTCCACGACACAACCTGACTTTTCGCATTCATTTCCGATCAACCTCCGATATAGTTTGCCGTTTCGGCGCATGATTTTACCATAAACGTTTTTTTTTTCAACGTATGCGCTAAAAAATCAAATGCAATGGGCATTGCGACTCTTCCATGTACCTAACGCTCCAGCGGAAGGGACGCGATTCATTACGTCCGCTTTCAGCGGAGAAGCGGCTTCACGTGGTTCTCAAGACGCTCCACGGCGGTGCCGGATTCGTCAAGCGCGGCCGGCATCGGGTCGGTGAATGGACGCCAGACGGAATACTCCGTCTCGCAGCCACGTCCCGGGGCTACGTGCATCCGAGTCTCGCCGACCGATGCCGCAAACTCGCAGATCTCCGACTCAATGGTTGTAGACGAGCAGATCGACCAGCTCTCAAGCACATGGCGGCCATCCTTAAGCGGCGCATTGTGCGCCGTAAGGACGGACTTAACGTCTTCTACGCCAAAAGGCACCCTGCCCGGTTTCACGGAGAACGGGAACGGCTTGCCCTCAGGCCAATCCGAACCCGTCAGCAGACGGATCGCCTGCCGGAACCGCCCGGTGTTGTTCGGATGCTCAAACGACTTTTCCTCCCCATAGTTGTAGCTTCCCTGATACGCCTTGGCGAAATTGAACTTGCCATTCCCGTCCCAAAAGCCCTTGCGCCTCGCGTTTTCGACGAGATCCTTCGATGCGATGACATTCTCCTTCGGCCAGGCATCGAGGTTGTACACGGTGTATAGGTTGGGCATGATGGTCACTTCGTCATCCGGGCACCTCACCGCCACATAGTTGCGTCCGTGCACGACCTGCACAAGCCAGGCCTCATCCCTATCGGCAACCGTGTATATCCTCGCGCTCGGCGCGTAGCCGTACTTCTCCACAAGCCCGCAGAGGATGCGCACCCCGTCACGTGCGCTCGTCGCGCGTTCGCCGACGGCCCGGCGCAGGTTGAACTTGATCCCTCCCTCGGCAAGCAGCGACGGGTCGTCCATCCGTTCCGTCGAATCGCCGCCGGAGTCGCTTACCACGAGCACGCCCTTCTCGTTTAGGAACGTGTCGGCATTGCCGTCGCCATAGTCGAACTTCACCTCGCCCCAGTAGCACGCAAGCGTATGCGGAACCTGCGGGATCTTGGCGTTGCATCCTTTTGTTGCCGGGAGAAGCGCCCCGGCAGGCCAATCCTTCGCAGGCAGCATTCCGTGGTGGCATTCGAACGGCGGCCAATCGTCTTCATTGTGCCCGACAATCACATGCCCGGTCGCGGAGGCCTTCTTGCCGACGACAAACGTCATGCACGCCTCAGACAGGGCGGTTGCGGCCAAAGCCGCGAGAAGCAACACCATCCTGGGTCTCATTTCAACGCGCCTCCTTGAGCCATTTCACGAAGAACTCCAGATACTCGTTCGCCGACCGAAGCGACCCATGCTCGTCGGCCTGATGCGCACCATGCGCATCGGGGCAATAGATGACTATTGGCAGACCGAGATCCGAGAACTGGAACGCATCTGTGGCGGCCACCATTTTCGCGTCACGGAACGACGCTCCCCAGCGCAAGCGCATCGCCGCAAGAAGCGATTGCACAAGCGGATCATTCGGGTCGTTGACCACCGGCGGCACACAGTACAGCGTCTCAGGCTCCATGCCCGTCAGCTCACGGACATGGTCTTTCAGCTTTCCGACATCGTCCTTCCCGACAAAACGGTACGAGAACGTAACGGATGCCTCGCCCGGAATCGCGTTCGGCGCATTCCCGGCAGACAGGATCGTTGGGGAAAGGACGCTGCGGTACGCATCATCCGTAGGCCTTGGATACGCCTCAATGACCTTTTCGGTGGCGGCGACTATCTTCGGGATCGCGTTGTCAAGCATCCATGGGACTGACGAGTGCCCGGCCTTCCCCTTCGCGGTCAACCTAAATCCCCAATGCCCCTTCTGGGCCGTGAACAACGTATTGGTGACATCTCCCACAGTGTCGCCGACCAAGACCATCTTCCTCGGGGTGTACCCCGCATTGCGCAGCATCGTGCATGTCGGCACCCTGCCTACGCACCCATCCTCATCCGTCGCGAAGAACGCCCCTACGGATGCCTCCCCTTTAAGCTCCACAAGAACCTGGGCTATGAGCGCGGCGTTGACCTTCGTGTCGCACGCGCCGCGGCCGTATATCTCGTCGCCTACGATCTTCGGCTCATACTGCTCAGGGGATTGTGCGGGGACTACGTCGATATGTGTCACAAAGGCATAATCGCATTCCTTGCCGGGGACGGTCGATGCGTAAAGCGCGTCACGCCCCTCGACCGTCCTTTCCACATGGCAATAAACGCCACGTTCCTCAAGATACCCTTTGAGAAACGCGGTCGCCCGGTTGCACTCCGGGATCGACCTCGATTCCGAAGGGATTGCAATCAGCCCCTTCACAAAGTCAACGTCCAACCCGGCGAACGCCGCCGCATGCAAAGCCCAGATCAGGAATGCCAACCTTTTCATAGACAAATCGCCTCACCTAAAAAACAGCCGCGTTCACGGTTCGGAAATCAGCATACGGCAGCCGCCATCCGCAGCGATCTCGCACGACAAGCCAGCCGGCAGCAGTACGCTATCGTCCGCAGCCAACGCGACTTGCGGATAGCCTTCGGTCGATATGGCGCACTTCCCCTCGGCAACGAACAGTATGCGGAAGCCATCCGGCCTGCCGGACAGGCTGAGGCGATCGGATACGTTGCGCACCTGCAAGTTGAAGAAAGGGCATTTTACAGGCACAGGGCCATCCATCTCCCCGCAATGCGCCAGTTCGGCCGGAGGAAGCGACCAGTCCATAGAGGCAAGCCCCTCCCGTTCATTTGTCTTGCGTCTGCCTCCCGTTGAAGGGTCGATGCGGTTCCAGTCATGAAGGCGCCAGGTGGTGTCGCTCGTCTGCTGTATCTCGTAGAGGCGGCACCCTCCTCCCACGGAATGGATCTGCCCGCCGGGGATCAGCAGCACGTCGCCTCTGGCAACATATATTTTCCTGACAAGATGCTCTACAACGCCATCGTGCAATGCGCGGATGAAGTCATCTCTCGCCACACCCGGGTTCAACCCCACGGAAACGTACGACCCCGGAGCCGCTCCAAGCACATACCACATCTCCGTCTTCGGGTCGCCACCGGAACGTCTGGAGGTCTCCTCGTTCGGGTGAACCTGTATGGAAAGCCTGTCCTTCGCCTCTATTATCTTGGTGAGCTGGGGGAACGGCCCGGCACATTTCGTCCCGTACAGCTCCTCTCCAAATTCATCGGCAAGGTCAGGCAGGGAGCGTCCGGCATACGGCCCTTCGGAAACGATGCTCGGATGCGCCCGATAGGCCGATACGAGCCAGAATTCCCGGCCCCATATCGCCCTATCCTCCTGGGGGATGAACCTTAGCGGGTACTTTCTCAAGCCTTCAGCCTTTCAACCTCTGCCTGCGTAAGGTCACGCCACTCTCCAGGCCGCAGCCGCCCGTCGAGGCGGAGCCCGGATATCTCCACGCGCTTCAGCGACAGCACCACGAGATGCGCGGCGCTGCACATGTAGCGGATCTGGCGCTTGCGGCCTTCGCCAAGACGGAACAGAAGCGTATGCACGTTGTTTTCCTGCGAGCGGACAAGCTCCACCGGCACCGGGCGCGTAACGTATCCATCAGGCATCGTGACGGGCCCGCGAAGGACATCGAGCTTTTCATCCTGCCACCTTCCGCCGACGCGGACTACATATACCTTCTCGTGCCCGTACCTCGGATGGGTGAGGCGGAGCGCTAGGTCTCCATCGTTGGAAAGCAGGATCAGCCCTTCGGAGTCCTTGTCAAGGCGGCCGACGGGAACCAGGCGCTCGCGGATGCGTCCCTTTATGAGGTCTATCACGGTTTCGCCGCCGAATGGATCGGAAACGCTCGACAGCACACCGGCCGGCTTGTACATCATTATGGTGCGGGTGCGCTCCTTCATGACGGCAATGACACGCCCGTCGACGCGCACAATCACCTTCTCCGGATCAAACCGCGCACCTGGCTCGGTGCACACCGACCCATCAACGGTCACCCGCCCCTCTTCTATGATCGAGGCCGAATGGCGACGTGACGCAACACCCCTGTGCGCCAATATGTTCTGGAGCCGCTCTTCCATCAGACTCTCTCCGTCAAACCACAACAAAATCGCATGGCGGCAATTATACCAAAACAAACATGCACAAACAAATGCAGACAAGCCGCCTTGCAAATTTACGTCTTGATTTTGCAGATGGCATACCATATTCTGCCATGGAAGCCGCCTGCGCGGATTACAAAATCAGGTCTGACCTGATTTTGGACATTGGCCATCCCGCCCGACAAAAAACGGAATGAATCATGCCACGGTCGGCGCCGTCGTGCAATCGGCAGACGCACATAACGGACGGCGCTACGGCAGATAGCCGATGGCGGAGGACTCTCCGACCGAAAGCTCCGGCCGCCAGAAGCGCGTAGGCTCCGAGACATTGCCGCCAACGGCGTCAACGAGCCTCACGGGGCGGCCAAAATCGATGGCGGCCGGACCTGCGAGACGGTGCACACAGGCAACGCCATTGCCGACAAAGGTCGCGTTGCCCGGCTCGGCAAACGGATGTACGCCCGCCTCTCTCGCCAAATTGTGAAGGAGCCTCGGCGTGAGTCCGCCATCACGGGCCATGAACACAAGCGTCCCCGCCCCAAGCGGCTTCCGCGCAAAAGCCACGCCTCCCCCGAGCGACCAACGCCCCAATGGCTTCGCTTCGGGGTCCTCTACCGTGGCATATCCTATCTGCGTACGCCGAACGGCGCGTCCCTGCGCCACATGAACGCCATTGCCGAGTTCGCCGCATCCGACAAGTCCAGCGGTAAGCGGATCGCCCGCCTCCACCACCACGCCCTCTGCGGCGTGCTTGAGGGGATGCGCCGCAACCTTCATCCCAAACCGCGCAAGCGCTTCCGACGCATCCGCAAAATCACGGCTCGCACACCCGGCCTCGCCGATGACCGCCAGCACCTTGCCGCGCTTTGCCGCCCGCCGCCTGAAGGCGTCCACCTGGGATGCGGTGACGGTAACCGGATGGTAGGCGACATACAGGTCGTACTCCGGCAGACCCGGGTTCTCTATGTCCGTCAGGTAATGGATTGCGGGCATCACCCCGCTCGTCCTCCACACGATGTCGATGTTGTCGCAGGTCGCCTCGCGCAGAAGGCGCGACTTCTCGTCGGCGAATATCCCGATGCGCGGCGCGGCGTACTTCCCCGCATGGCAAGTGGCAAAGGCGTTCAGCGCAAACACCTCGCGAATCGCATCCTTCACCTTGCTGCCGTGGTACCAGCTGCCGAACATGTCGAAAAGATGGAAGCCCGCCCCGCCAGAGGCAATCACGCTCGCGCCGTCCCGGCGGATCTGGTTGCCGAAGTCTCGCTCGTCCTTCGGAATCGCAATGGAGTCGGACGACATGAACCCGCCGGGACGCTCCGTCCTCCAACTGCGGTGATCCATCTCCTGCACATAGAGCAGTCCGCGCAGGTTCAGTCCGGCGATCGCGTTGTTGGCCGAGGCCCCAATGCCGTCCAGCGCCCGCTTGTACGAATAGCCGCTCACCGTGAGGATCACGTTCACGCCATCGTCCTTCACAAGCTCGTCGAGCGCAAGCCTGCCAGGCTGGCTCCAGATCGTGGACGTATACCACGTATCCACAAGGCACGGCCGCCCGAAATTCCGCCGCAGAGTCTTGGCGAAGCGATTGAGCGCGCGAGCCGGACCGACGGCCACGAACCTCCGGCAGTCCGCGAGTTTTCTTCCGACCCCCGGACGGTCATCGAATACACCCATCGAGCGGAACTCCGCGACCGATGGGTTCCGTGCCGTATCAAGCGTTACGTTTGCGTCGCCCCACGCCTTCCGCAGAGCCTCGTCGCTCCCGTATATCTCCTTCAGGTACCTGCAAAGCGCCTTCCTGTTGGACCCGGAGTAGTCGAAATGCCCGTTCTCGGGCCCGTACTGCCACTGCACGAACTGCCCGTCCATGCCGCCGGCGAGGTGGAATCCGATCACGATGTTCGATGCGGGCGTAGTCTTCAGGTAGTCGCAAAGCCGCCGCAGGCCATCCTCGACAAGCGACTGCCACTCAGCAGACGTGTAGGAGAACGCCCAGCGCTGGTTGACCTTCCTCGGATCGAGCGGCGACGAATCGAATCCGGCGAACGCCTGGAAGTTCACGCGCCCGCGAACGCCCTGCTCGTTGACGAAAATCGATTCGGGATGCCGTTCCAGGAAGGCGCTGTCCGGATCGAGATCGATGCCGAGTATCACCCGGGCCCGCGGGTTTGCGCGGTGAATCCTGAGGAGCGTATCCTCGATGCGGGAAAAGTCCCATTCGCCAGTCTCGGCATTCCGCGCCGCCTTGTCAAACGATACGTCAAGGAAAAGCCGCGACCCCCGGTTGAACGTCATCACGACATCCCCGCCGCACTCGCCCATCAGCCTGTAGTCTGCGAACCCCTTGTACTCGTTCAGCGGCATCGGCTTCCCGTCCACAATCGCCACGTTGCGCCCATTGCGCCGCTCGACGGTCGCGGTCGCCGGAGGGATCTTCGCAAGTTCGGCAAGGGCCTCCGCGCGATTTGCCGGAAGCGGATCCTCCTTGTCGTATAGGCCGCGATATGGCGGGGCCTTGGATGCGGGGCGCACGAAAACCGGCATTGGCGTGAACGTCACGGGATTGCCGGACGCATGGATCTTCACCCTCATGGACACCGTGCCGCCTGCCGTTCTGACGGACATCCGGATGGGATGCGGATATCCGGTCGCACATACGAGCTGAGCCCATGGGGTCGAGCCGTGGGACGCAACCACGCGGCCCGTGGCATCCAGTTCCTCGGCGGACATCGCAATCACCGCACCCTCCATGAACTTCTCGGCGACGTACCCGCCACTTACCGTATAGGACGCATCGCCGCGCACCGGATACGTCCCAAGCACGGCGGTCGTCACGTCCCGGCTTGCGTCCGACGCCACCGTCTTCGGCGGCAGATTGGTTATCCAGCTGTTTCCGTCGATGGTCACACGCCGCGCACCGGCGCTGTACGCACGCCCCGACTCGGCACCGAACGGCACACGCGTAAAGCGTATCTCGTTGTTCCTGAACGTGATGTCCGATCCCGCCGCAGCCGTGAACGCAGGGCCGTACGGATTAACGAACACGTTCTCCTCGATAAGGATGTCCCTGATGAAATCTGGATCGAGAGAATCGGCCTTCCATGGAGTAACTGAAACGAATGACGTGGAGATCACCGGCATTGTGCGGTCGATGTGGCAGCATTCGTCGAAGAGGTTTCCGCGAATCACGATGTTCGTCTCCCCGAGGCCCTCGCACCAGAGCCGCTTGCGCGCGTCGGCGAGGATCCAGACCGAACGGCCTCCCGTGCGGCGGAATGTGCAGTCCTCGATCGTGAGGTTCGACGGCGAAAAGAGGTTGCGGTGCGCGGAGTCCTCGAACACGCAGTTGCGCACTATCACGTTGTCCGTGCCGTAGGCCCGGTCGAAGACGAAGAAGTTGTCGCCTATCTCCGGCGGGATGTCGCTGTCGAGCAGGAGGTCGTTCCCGCGGATCCCGGCAAGCGTTGCCCGGAATCCGGTGGCGCGCCAATCGGGATACCGCAACTCCATCGGGTCGCCTATGTCCGGGCGGAAATAGCCGATCCCCCTCTCGTTGACGATTGTCAGCGTCCTTGAATCCTTGCGCGAGGCGACGGTGAAGCGGTCGTGGACGTTGATCGCGTCGTCGTTGTTGAACCGCACGGTGCAGTTAAGCATCTTCATGAATCCGCTCGACCGGGCGACGTGAAGTCCATCCGACACTGTGGAGTATGGTCTGCGATACGGCGAGTCCGGGCGCGGCTCGATGCGTACGTTCTCGATCTGCGTGTACTTCTGCTTGCCGTCGATCACGATGCCCATGCCGAAGCAGCTCCATATGTCGATGTCCTGCAGCGTGACATGGCGACTGGATACGAGGTTGATGCCGTTCTTGCCGTAATACTGGTGCTGGAGACGGTATGTCTGCCCCACCTTGAAACGCCTGGTGTCGCTCACGTTCAGCGAAGGCGAGAAGTGTACGTCCATGCGGGGGTTGTAATCCCGCCTCAAATCCTTGACCGCAGGATATACGCGCAGCATATTCGGGGCGATCCATTCGTTCTTCGCGCCCCAATGCCCCTCCGACAGCCCAAAGTGCCAGTGCGGTCCGGGCGTGAAGCGTTCATGCGAAGGATCCATAACCTGTATCTTCTTGACCGGAACCGGCTCTGGATATTTCGGGTAGCGGGCGAAGTCCGGGAGCATAAGGTCAACGTAGGATGCATTAGGGCTCTTCTCATCGATGTGAATCGCCTTGCAGACGCAGAAGAAGCCGAGCGGATCCGCCTCCCAGTCCCAGTCCATCTTGAAGTCGCACACCTTCACGCGCTCGCAGTCCTTGACGAGCAGGTTCGCGTTCTCGTGCACAAGCTCGCTCTGCGGCTGGCATCGAAATTCCGCAGGGCGGCGAAACACGAGCAACGCGCCGCGTCCGTCAAGCGTAAGGTCCGTGAAGTTCGTGACGGCAATCCCGTGCGGCGCATCGAAGCACCTGTACGTTCCGGGATCGAGTTCGAGCGTCCTCGCCCCCTTCTCGCGGCAAGCCGCCAGCGCCCGGTTTATCGCGGCGGCGTTGAAATCGTTGGTCTCGGAAAATCCGTAGTCGGCCGCACGTATGATCGGTGTGCCGTCGCCGCGCGGAGTCTGTACGATAAACTCGGGGCTGCCGGTCGGCAAAGCGAGACAAAGGCACGGGAGCGCCGCCTGCACCGCAAGAAGTGCAATTCCAAATCTCATGGTTCATTCCTCCAAATCAGCGCAGAACCACAACGGTGCCGCGGCACACGCCAAGCGACATCTTGCCGTCACCGATACGCAGTCGCCACATGGGGCCAAACCCGTCAAGCGTCGGCTTCCCCGCTATCTTCGTGGCGCTGGCGACCAGCCGGAACCGCTCGGCATCAAGTCCAGAGACATCTGCGGCGCGGATCTTTGAACCGGCGGCGAACTCAAGGCACCCGTTGACCGTCAGGGCATTCCCGACATTGAAGTTCGCAGAATCTACGACGTAAGCCTCCGTGACCGTGACGTCACCCTTCACCGCGCCCGCGCCCTCGAGCGTCGTGGCGGAAATGGACGCCGACAGGTTCAGGGCCGCTCCGGCGGACACCTCAAGCGGCTGTCCATTCGGGATCGTACCCGTACTTGCGACATCAAGGGAGCCTTCCTTTACGGACGTCTTTCCTGCATATGTGTTTTCGCATACGAACGAGAGAGTTCCTGGCCCGCGCTTCTCAACGCCGCCAGAGACCGCATCCTCCAGTTCGCAGGCGCAGTTCCACGACTGGTCGCCGTCCATCGACCACACGCGCACGACCGTCGCATCCGAATAGCCCGTGCCTCGCGACGTTACGACCACATCGCCGCGCAAAGTCCGCGCCGCGTCGTCGAACGGCGCGTAGGCTGTCGCGCCCACGCCGGTCGCGTCCACGATCTCGATGCGGGCCGGGCCGATGTATCTGGTTGCGCGGAATGCCTCGTCGTCAGGCAGGGTGATGGACTTGACCGTCTTCCCCGTAGGCGCCTCAAGCGGAGCGTTGACCTTCATTGTCGTGCCAGCCCCGGCGTCGAACACGATGCCGCCGCGCTGGCACAGGAACCTGTCGGGAGCCGCGCGCCCGACCGAATAGAACAGGCCCGGAGTCCCCGTGTTCGCCGGTGCGCGCCATATGCCGCCGTCGAAGGAGACGTACTCCTTCGACCCTTCCGGCCAAGACCAGCCACTGCCTGCATTGTTTACGATTGACTTGCTGTCGAAAACGCCGCCGTCGTTGACGTTGATGTATGCGGTGAAGTTCTTGCGGTTCTGCGTACCAACGAACCACGCAGGTGTGAACACGGTTTCCGCACCAGCGATGGTCAGTGTCGCGGTTCCGCCAGTCCCGTCGCCACCATCCGTGAAACCCATGTACGTCGAACCTGCGGCCTGCCTAAAGATCGCTCCATTGGCGACGACCATGTGTCCATGTCCGCCAACGGAGAGTTTCAGGTTTTCGCCCTGCACCGTCGCCGTGCCGCCGCGCTGGACGAAAAACGCCGTGGAGCCATCCCCGTAGGCCATGCGCAAATAGCGCGGCGCGACAACCGTGCCATCCGTCATGCCCCAGTAGCCATAGCCGACGCTGCCACCCTCCGTCGTGCCGAGGTTGCTCGAATAGGAGACATCCGGAGCATCCATGTATACGGATCCGCCCGCCTGGTATACCGCCCCGCGGCCGCGCGTGCCGACTGCGAAATTGTTGCTCATCGATGCGCCCGCGCCAATCTCCAGCGTTCCCCACGTGCGCTCCGTCCCGGAAAGCCCTCCGACATACAGGTACGTCCTCGGATTTCCCATGCGGAAGTCGGTCGCGCCGGAGATTTTCAGTTCGCCCGGCCCCTTCCCGTTCGCGAACCGTCCGAACACCTGGCAAGAGCCGTTCGTGAACGCGACAAGGC
This sequence comes from uncultured Kiritimatiellota bacterium, assembly GCA_934667425.1. Classification (GTDB taxonomy): domain Bacteria; phylum Verrucomicrobiota; class Kiritimatiellia; order RFP12; family UBA1067; genus UBA1731. The sequence continues at coordinate 22,788 of CAKULV010000025.1, forward strand.
CCGCGTCAGAGTAGCTGACGGTCGATTCGTCGGCAATCGTAAGATACGCCGCATAGTTTGTCTCGGAGTTCCGCACGTTCAGTTCGCCGTCCGAGACGTAAATGCGCGTGAAGATGTTGGACGGGCCGCCCAAGTTGAACACACCGTCGCCGCCCTTCTCAAGGTATCCGTTGCTGCAGACGACCGCACCATTGAGAGTGACGGAGTGTCGTTTTCCGTCAGCTGTCCGTTGAGGCCAGACCGTCAACTGGCTGCCAAGATGGGTGAAATCTCCGTTTATGACGTTCATCGTGCCGGAATCGCCACCGCCATTGCTTTCAATCGTGGCCTTGCCCTTGCGAGACCATACGACAGACCAATCGATCGGATTCGCGCCAGGAATCCAAAAGGCTTCCGCCGTGGATGCCAGTTCAAGGACATTCGTCTTGCCGCCGTTGAACTCGCTGCCATAGACGGAGAACGTGTTGGCCATCACGATGTGTCCGGGATTGGCTATCGTGCAATAATGGAAACGAACGCCGGCCGGCGAAGCCACTGTGAGAACATGGCCCTGCAAGTCGCACCGGCGCACGAACCACGGGGACTGGCCGCCAATCGTGGCGTCGTCCGTCAGCCGCAGTTCCCAGACGTACCAGTAGGGCGTCACGCCGCCCGCCGCGCGGTCGTAGTAGAACGCGCCGGAGCCGTCAGGACCCGAGCCCGCGATCCTCACGATGGAACGGAAGCCGCGCCCCTCGTCGTTGCCGTCATCCTTGTCCGCCTCGAACATCGCTCGAAGCTGTGCGCCACTGGACACGGTGATCGTGTTCGGAGAGTCCGTCCCGCTCCCGCCCGAACCGCGCCCAAGCGCATTCCTGTGCGTCGCGACCACAACACCCTCCCGTATCTCAACGTCGCCATGGTACGTCTCGCTGTCGCCGGACATCGTAAGCGTCCCCGCTCCCTGCTTTACGACCCTGGTCACGCCGGCGGGGATCGCATCCGCATATGTTTCGTTACCGGAGACGGCAAACGTCATCACACCGTTCTCAATCACCACGCCCGCGCCCGTCGGCAAGGCCATCATGAATGCCGCCGCACACAAACCCACCATACAAGAGATACGCATAGACCAACTCCTTTTGTCGGTTGAAACTGCATCAATTATATCATTTTCTTTTTCGTCAAACGGGCAAAACAGTGTATAATTTCCGGCATGTTGATACATTGCATCATGATGTCCGCGGCGATCGCATGCGGAGGGCAGACCGTCCAACCGCAACAAGAGAAACATGCGCACAGCCAGCCAACCGCTGGCGATTTCGACACCGTCTCCGCGTGGGTGACGGGCAACCGCTTCGCGTACGGCGCGAACCGGGACCGCATTGCCAACGGATGCCCGCAACTTGTCGCCGTGTTCTCCGGCAAGGATGGCGGCCGACGAATCTTCAAGCTCGGCAACATAAACTCGAAGGGCAGGTATCTCCTGTCTCGGAAATTCTCCGAAGCCGAACGCAAGTCGCTTTCCGGGTGGTCATTCGCCGGAGTGGAAATCAAGGGGGCCTTGCCCGAAGACGGAGACATAGCTGTTGACGACGTGCGCATCTTCCGCGAGAGGCTTGGCCCAATCGAAACGCCCCGCCGTCCAAAGCGCCCTTTCGCGACGATGGAAGGTCTCGTGCAGGGATTCAACACCGGCGACGGGGTGCTTCCGTTCCCGACCGACTCCCAGACCATTCTCCCGAAGGCGGCCGCGTCAAAGCCGCCGCTCCCCATACAGCCGCGATTCACCGGCGGAGCCGTCCATCCCGACGAGGCAAGGTTCCTCTCCTCCAATATCCGCCGCGTGGGGCGCACACTCGTAGTCGAGCTGACCGCGCCCGCAGGGAAGGTGACAGAGATTACGCTCGGCCCGTCGGACGAGTCCCCATGCGTTAAAGCGATCAGGATACCATATCTGCCGTACGGGGACTGCAGAATGCTTGAGGGCGGCCTTTTCCGCTATGCGGCACCCGACTGGTACAGGTCGAACGCCTCGGTCATCGAGACGGACAAGTCGGACGGCACCGTGCGTCTCAAATACCTGCCGAAGACGGATGGCACGTACAACCCCGTCTGCGAACGCATCGTCATTGCGCTCTCCGACCGTCTCGAAGACGTATTCCCCGAAATACCGAACCCTCCATCCCCATACAAGGCATTGACCGGCACAAGGGTGTGGAGGACACATGCGGCGAGCGACCGCGTGCGCGATGCCGCACTCTGGCGCTACGTCCATGACGAGCTCGGCATCACGGAAGTCTGCGTAATGGATCACGAGACGATGTGGCGCGACGTGGCCGAACCGTTCACGTTCGTCGCCGACGCGGCGAAGGGCAAGGGCGGCGATGCCGCGCAACGCGCATTCAGCAGGCTGATGAACGAAGAGCTTGGATACGTCTACGGCCCGTACAACAACTACACTGACTTTGCCGACAACAACATGGCCCTGTGGGATGAAAGCGTCCTGTCCAGGAATCCCGACGGATCGTTCGTTCCGGCATGGCTTCGCTGCCACCACCCGAAGCCGACGGTCGCCGCCGAATTCTGCGAGCGGATCGCTCCCGTCGCCCAGAGGAAGTTCGGCTTCCGGGGGGCTTACTGCGACGTCCACACCGCGCGTACGCCATGGTCCTACGTCGATTACGACGCCCGTGTGCCCGGAGCCGGGACGTTTGCGCAGACGTTCTATGCCTATGGCGAGCTGTTCTCGATACAGCGCCGCGTCTGGAACGGCCCGGTCTGGAGCGAGGGAGGCTGCCACTTCCTGTACGCGGGACTGACGGACGGCAACTATGCGCGGGACCCGCGCATCGATTTCCTGGCGGAGCCATGGCTCGTGGATTTCGACCTGCTCAAGATCCATCCGCTCGAATGCGATTTCGGCATGGGTTCGCTCTTCCACTTCTCGCCGGGCCGGACGCTGAGGGAGAAGCAGTTCTACCAGCCGCACATGCCGGAGGGCCGCGACCGACTCGTGGACGCATTCCTCTGCGCGGAACTCGCGTTCGGCCACGCGGGCTACCTCGTCCTCGACTGGATGTGGAAGCCGGCGAAGATGTTCGGCCCGGCGTATTGCGGCGGCGGACGCGAGACGTTCGAGGACGGCAAGGCCATCGCGATGCGCAGCTATTACCTGATCCGGCCGATTGCCGCACGATATACGCAAACGTCGGCAGAAAGCATCCGGTACCTCGCCGCCGATGGACGGTGGACCGACGTGAACGGCGCCTTGCGAAGCGATGCGATCCTTAGACGCCAGATACACGTCCGCTACGCCGATGGCACACACGTGATCGCCAACGGCCATCCGTCAGAACGCCTGCGCTCGGCACTCGGCGGCACGGCGGTCGACCTGCCGTCCTACGGCTTCAGGGCATGGACTGAGGACGGCGCTGTCTTCGTGGAGTCGGGCGATGCCGAAGGCTCCAAGCCACGGTTCGACTATGCGGAAACCCCAGAGACCGTCTACATCGATGGGCGCGGCTCGCCGGCAGCGTTCCGCAATGGCCGCACCGATGGAGGGCCTGTCGTGACGCGCCGCTAATCCGGCAACGCGACGGCAGACCTACGCGACAAGGCCTGCCACCACTGCGGCGAAGCGGCACTTTGCGCGCGCAGGATCCTTCTCTACCCCAAGCATTACGCGAAGGGCGACCGACTCCATGAGCGCATACAGGGTTTCCGTCGCCGCCTCGGGATCCACATTCCCGCGCAATTCGCCGGAGGCAATGCCCTCCCTGACAAGCCTGTCCAGCGCGACCTTGAATCCGCCGGTGAATTCTTCTATGCGCTTTGCCATGTCGTGTCCTGAACGAACCATCGCAAACACGAACTCATATATCGCGGAAAAGAAATCCTTCTTGCAGTACATCGCGTCGATCACGATGTAGCATGACTTCTCAATGCGCACGGACACAGGCTGGCGGTCCTCGGCGATCCGCCCGAATTCCGCCTTGAGGCCAGACGTGATGGAATGTATGGCCGCATCGAACAATTCCCGCTTCGTCTTGAAATACCTGTACAGGGCGGTACGGGCTATCCCGGTGGACTTGGAGATGTCGAGGAACGAGACTTTCGCGAAGCCCATGTTGGCGAAGAGCCGCATCGCGCTCGCGACTATGATCTTCCGCCGTTCGCTGTGGTTGACTGCCATATTGCCGCCGATTATATCATATGGCGCAAGCCTCTGGTCAGGTCACTCCCACTCTATCGTCGCGGGGGGCTTGGACGATATGTCGTACACCACGCGGTTTATCCCGCGCACCTCGTTGATTATGCGGTTCGACATCGTTGCGAGAGTGTCGTAGGGCAGCCGCGTCCAGTCAGCGGTCATCGCGTCCACGGAGTTCACCGAGCGGATGGCGCAGGTGTACTCGTAGGTGCGCTGGTCGCCCATTACGCCGACGGAACGGCACGGCAGCAGCACCGCGAAGGTCTGCCATATCGTCTTGTAGTCCGGCAGCTTGCGCACCTCCTCCTGGACGCGCAGGTCGGCAAGCTGGAGCAGCTTCACCTTCTCCTCGGTGACCTCCCCGACTATCCGCACCCCGAGGCCCGGCCCAGGGAACGGCTGACGGTCGAGCAGTTCGTCCGCCATGCCCATCACCCTTCCGACGGCGCGCACCTCGTCCTTGAAGAGTTCCTTCAGCGGCTCGACCAGCTCGAAATGCAGGTCTGGCGGCAGTCCGCCCACGTTGTGGTGGCTCTTTATCGTGTGCGACGGCCCCTTGACCGGGGAACGGCTCTCTATCACATCCGGGTAGATGGTCCCCTGGGCGAGATACCGGCAATGGCTGTAGCGGCGAGCCTCCTCGGCGAACACGTCGATGAAGAGCTTGCCTATGATCTTGCGCTTCGCCTCCGGCTCGTCCACCCCCTTGAGCGCGGCGTAGAACCTCTGCGCGGCGCGGGCGACGGTCAGGTCCAGCCCGATGTTCTTCCTGAACATCTCCTCGACCTGTTCCGGCTCATGGTATCGACCAAGCCCGTTGTCCACATAGATGCAGTGGAGCCGCTTGCCTATGGCCTTGTTCAGCAGCACCGCCACGACGGAGGAATCCACGCCGCCGGAAAGGCCGAGCACCACCTCGTCGTCGCCGATCCTGCGCTTCAGGGACTCGACGGCCGCCTCCACCCAGTTGCCGAGGTTCCAGCTCTTCTTCGCGCCGCAGACCTTGAACACGAAGTTGGACAGTATCTGCGTGCCATATTGCGTATGCACAACTTCAGGGTGGAACTGGAGCGCGTACATCCTCCTGTCGTTGTTGAACATCGCGGCGAACGGGCAGGTTGCGGATACCGCCCCCCTCTCGAAGTCGGCCGGTATCGCCTCGACCCGGTCTCCATGGCTCATCCACACAGTAATCGTACTCGGGATTTCGCTGAACAGCGGATTGCCGGGCATGACCTCTATCGTCATCTTCCCGTATTCTCGCTCGATTCCGGGCACGACCTTGCCGCCGAGCTTCTGGCTCATGAGCTGCATTCCGTAGCAGATGCCGAGAACGGGAACGCCAAGGCTGAATATCCCAGGATCCACGCCCGGCGCACCATCCTCGAACACGCTGTTTGGCCCGCCGGACAGTATCACTCCAAGAGGCGGATTCTCGCGCAGCCTCTCGGCGGTGGTGGAGCAGCTTACTATCTCCGAATAGACCGCCATCTCCCGAATCCGCCTTGCGATCAACTGCGTGTACTGCGACCCGTAGTCCAGTATAGCGATCCACTCCCTGCCATCTGCCGGAATCTGCTTTTCCATGTCATTCGTCCCTTCAAGAAAAAAAAAACGATCCGCCTGCGCACATGCCCAGGCGGACTCCTCTAAACCGTCTCCACTATGCCAAGCTTTGTCAGCCTGTAGTTCATCATGCGCGGGCTCACGCCAAGCTGGCGCCCGGCTGCGCTGCGGTTGCCGTTGTTCTTGCGTATCGCATCCTCCAGCACCCGCCTTTCGTATGCGGCGAGCTTCTCCGCAAGCGTCTCGTGCCTATCCTGCGCATTGCCGAACGGCGACTCGGCATACTCTTCGGACTGAAGCTGCGGAGGCAGGTTGTACCCGTGTATCGTATCGTCCGTCGCGGTCAGCACGGCCCGCTCTATGCAGTTCTCAAGCTCCCGGACGTTGCCGGGCCACTTCCACGCAAGCAGCATGTTCACGGCCGGCTCGGAAAGCTTCGTGACGTTCTTTCCGTACTTCAGGCTCATCCTGCCCATGAAATGCTCCGCGAGAAGCAGCACGTCGCCTGTTCTCGACGCCAGGTCCGGCATCGATATCGGAAACACCGAAAGCCGATAGTAAAGGTCCTCGCGGAAGCGCCCCTCGAGCATCATCTTCTCGAGGTTGCGGCTCGTCGCCGCAATGAAGCGCACATCGGAATGTATCTCCTCGTTTGAGCCTATGCGCGAGAACGTGCGTTCCTGGAGGAACCGCAGCAGCTTGACCTGGAGCGGAACGGAGAGGTCTCCTATCTCGTCGAGGAACAGGGTGCCGCCATCCGCCGCCTCGGCACGGCCGATCCTGCGTTCGCGCGCATCGGTGAACGCGCCCTTCTCGTGCCCGAACAGTTCCGACTCTATGAGGGCTTCCGGCAACGCCGCGCAGTTGAGGGTTATGAACGGCTTGTCCTTGCGGTTGGAAAGCCGCTGTATCGCCTGCGCGACGAGTTCCTTGCCCGTGCCGCTCGCGCCGCGGATGAGCACGGTCGCATCCGACGGCGCGACCTGCCTTATCTGCTCGTACACGGAGCGCATCTCGCGGCAGTTGCCGATCATGTCGCCGGGAGTCTCCGCGAGCATATCCCTCAGCTTCCGATTCTCCGACTCGAGCTTGTCGCGCTCTTCGCGCTCCTTGAGGCACACGCCGGCGGCATCCGCCGTTATGTTCGCGATTATCTGCAGCAGAGCGACATCGCGGTTGAACGACTCCACGGATCCGTCCGGCGGATTGACGCGGTCTATCGAGAGCGTGCCTATGACCTGGCCAAGGTGTATCAGAGGCACGCACACGAACGCTATGGCCTCGGAATCGCTGCGGGCGCCCGTGCGGTTGAGGAAACGATGGTCCTTGCGGATGTCCGGCACCACTTCGGCGCACCCCGTCTTGGCGACGGTGCCGGTTATGCCTTCGCCGAGCCTATAGTGCCCGTGCGCCCTTTCGGCTTCGCCAAGGCCGCGTGACGCCTCTATCGAAACCTCGTCCCCGTCAAGCAAAGTGAACGTGCCGCGGAGGGTTCCCATGCGGCTCTCAAGTATCTCAAGCACCTTTTCGAGGATATCCCTCACGTTCCTCTCGCACACTAGAACGGTGCTTATATCCCGCAGAACATCTATCTCTGGCGACAACTTCGCTTTCATGGGCGTGGTATTTTACCAACTTTCAACATGGCGGTCAAATCTCCATCCGTTCGACATGCGTTCGGCCGGATCAAAGCAGATCCACGATGCGCAGCGCACCGATGTTCGGCTGGGACGGATCGGCGTAATACCGCGTAATAGTCTTTATGTCGTCCCCGGAAATGGACACGGCCATCTCCGCGCCGAACCTCTGGTATACGTGGTCGATGCAGATCTTGCGCAGCTCATACGCGGCCTTCGTGCCGTGGAAGCCGAGGATGCGCAGCTCATGGTTTATCTCGGCAAACGTCTCGTCGGTCACATCCAGTCCAGACAAGCCGCCATAGGCGTCGAATCTCTCCCAGATGTCATCGTGGATTGGCCAATACACGCGACGGCCGCTCGACAATTCCGTCTTGTGCGGCGTATACGAAAGATAGTGCCTTGACGGGATCTTCTCCGAGACGGGATCATCGTCCCGCGTGACGAAGTTCTCGTCCCTCAGTCGCAGCACATCCCCGTTTCGCATCGCGAACTCAAGCATCATCGTCGCGGCGAACCAGTGCTCGCCCGTCTGCCTCGCATACCACGCCTTCACCCTCGCGAGCATCTCCGCCGATGGCCTGACGTAACGTGGCGCCACCGCGCGGAAAGACGGCACGTCCAGGGACGGGATGTCCCATCCCGCATCCCTGTAGTATGGAGCGCACCATTTCGCAAACAGGCCCCTAAGCTGGCTCACGTAGCTCCACGCGGACAGCCTCGTGAGCCCCCTCCCCGTGAATGTGGCGAGTGCGGCGTCGATCCTCTGCCGGGTCAGGACGTCAACCCCCGAGGCAACGTCCACCCCGGCCGCCCCGCATACGCTCACCGTCCCGCGGAGCACATTCATGACAGTCCCGCTTCCAGGCCGTCCGGTCTTCATGCGCTCAATCTGCGCAATCACGCGATAGCATTTCATCACCTGTTCAATCGTCGGCACCATTGCTTTCCCTTTCTGCCGAGGCACTCCAGGACATCTGCTGCCACGACGATCGGACATGGCGTGGGATTGGCTGCGTCATAAGGCCGCAGCCCAGAATGAGACAATTGAACCTGACGCTCGGCGGCGGACTGTCATGTCACCGAAGGTCCTGGCGATGGCGCAGGACCGCATCCGCGATCCTGTCGGCCACAGTCCTGGCGTCAAAGCCATGCTCCCCTTCAAGCTCGCCCACCGTTCCATGGCCCACGACGGCATCCGGCCATCCGAACCTCAGATCGGCGCCCACGCTCTCGCCGAAGCCGCCGCACACGACCCCGTTCTCAAGCGTCGCCACGGCATCCGCTTCAGGGATCTCTCCGGCAAATGGCTTCACGGCATTCACTGGCACAACCTTTGCGGACACGCCCCTGTCCGCAAGCAGACGCCGCACCGCGCAAGCCTTTGCCACCTGGTCGCCTACAGCGCACAACGCCACAGTCGGAGGGCGATGCGCATCCGGGACGTCCACGGCGAAGGACTTGCCCGCCTCCATGTCGCGGAGCAGTTCGGCTCTCGATGGAGCATTCCCCTTTGGATAGCGAATCGCAACGGGGCCATCGGACCTGACCGCGTCGGCAAACGCCTCCTGGACGTCCTCCGCGCACGTCGGCGCGACCAGCCTCATGCCCGTCAACGGCTTCAGCAGCGCAATGTCGTAAAGGCCATGGTGCGTCGCGCCATCCGCACCGACGCATCCCGCCCTGTCGACCGCAAACACCACCGGCAGCCCCTGAAGGCACACGTCATGCTGGATCTGGTCTATCGAACGCTGCAGGAACGTGGAGTATATCGCCACGACCGGACGCATGCCGGCCTTCGCCAACCCCGCCGCGAACGTCACGGCCAGCCCTTCACAGATGCCGACGTCGAAGAACCTCCCCGGAAACGCCTTCGCGAACGAATCGAGGCCAGTGCCGCTTTTCATCGCCGCAACGACAACGCACACCCGTTCGTCCGCTTTCGCGAGCCGAAGCATCGCATCCCCGAACGCCGCGTTCCACGCCATCCTGCGCGGCCTCCCGTCATTGTCATGCGGCGTCGCCCTGCCATCGTGCAGGCTGGCGGCGGAAGCCTTTGACAGGGCCTCCTCGACATTGAACGGCCCCACTCCGTGCCATGCCGTCGGATCGGCCTCTGCCGGAGGGAATCCCTTCCCCTTCTTCGTCACGACATGCAATACGACGGACCTCTTGTCCTCCTTCGCCACCATCAGCGCGGAAGTCACGGCTGCAAGGTCATGTCCGTCCACCGGTCCGATGTACCGCAGGCCAAGCGACTCGAAGAGCGAATTCCGGAGCCAAAGCGACTTTACCACCTGCTCCACCCGGTGGTATAGCGAGCGCAGGAAGGTAAGCCTCATGCGATGTCCGGCCCGCTCCGCCACAGCCTTTGCCCGATTGTACCTCACGTCCGAAAGCAGTCTGCCCAGCGTACGCGCAAAGGCCCCTACGTTTTTGGATATGGACATCGCATTGTCGTTCACCACCACGATCAACTTCTGCGCAAGCGACGTGCAGCAGTTCAGCGCCTCGAGGGACCCTGCGTTCGCAAGCGAAGCGTCGCCTACGACCACAACCACATGCCCGCCGCCAAGGCGGTCTCTCGCCGCGGCGAGACCGACAGCCGCGCCCAACGCCGATCCAGCATGGCCGGCTATGAACGCATCGTACGGAGATTCCTTCGGGTTGGGGAAACCCGAAATGCCATGGTGGCGGCGCAATGTGCCGAACGCCTCGTCACGCCCGGTGAGTATCTTCCACGCATACGCCTGATGCCCCACATCCCACAGCACCTTGTCCACCTCGGGATCGAACGTGCGCAAAAGCCCTATCGCGAGCTCAACGGCCCCGAGCGAGGCGGAGAGGTGTCCGCCATTTTCGGACACGACCGAAATGATCCGCCTCCTGACGTTCTCCGCCAGGCTCGCCAACTCTTCCCTCGGGAGTTCCCGGACATCCCTTGGCGTCATGGCCGCACGCCTCCCATGCGCCGGTCCCTTGCGGCAAACGACTCTATCGCCGCATCGAAATCCCCCTTGGAGAAATCAGGCCACAGCACAGGCGTTATCCAGAATTCGGCGTATGCGCACTGCCAAAGGAGGAAATTGGAGATCCTGAACTCGCCCGACGTGCGTATCACAAGATCCGGATCGGGCACATCCGGCGCATAGAGATACCGCCTGAAGGCGTCATCCGATGGAGGCTCATCCTCCGGAACATTCCCTTCGCGCAAAGCGATGGCATAGCGGTAGGCCGCCGAGGCGATTTCCGCGCGGCCTCCGTATGAGACGGCAAGGATGAGCTGCAGCCCATCGCATCCGGACGTTCTCGCCTCGGCCTCCGCAATGTGCCGCCGCAGCGACGGGGAAAGGTCGTCCTTGCGCCCTACGACACGGATGCGTACGTTTTTCTCCGTGAAAAGCCCGATCTTCGTGCGCAAAAGCCACCCCATGAGCCGCATGAGGCCATTGACCTCGACGGCCGAACGCTTCCAGTTCTCGGTGGAGAATGCATACAGGGTGAGATATTTCACGCCGCACCCGAGGCTCCAATCGACGACGCGCATGACGGTATTCACGCCAGCCCTATGGCCCTCGATCCTCGGCTTCCCGCGAGAGACCGCCCAACGCCCATTGCCATCCATTATCATGGCAATGTGTGCAGGCACACCGTTCGCGAGCATCCCTTTCCCCGACAATTGCCGCCTCCGACGATAAAAGCTACCTGACCCGCTTTATCGCGCCAAACCTGCACACCTGGGAGCACTGCTTGCAGCCGGCGCAGAGGGATGCGTCGATCTTCATCTTGAAGCGCCCCGGAGCGGACTCGTCCCCTCGCGTGATGGCCGGGCAGCCGAGCTTGAAGCAGGCGCCGCAGGACTTGCACTTGTCCGCCTCGACCTCGCATAGGCCCTCCTTCGTGAGCTTGGCCGCGATGCGGCACGGCGCATAGGCGACGATCAGTGCGCCCTCTTCGCCATCCATGGCGTCCGCAAGCACACGCTCAAGCCCCGCAAGATCGTCCGCAGACACGGTGACGACCTTCTTCAGTCCGCACGCCTTCGCGATTTCAGTGATTTCGGTGACAGGGGCAGGCTCGCCCGTGAGCGTCTTCCCCGAGCCGGGATTGTCCTGATGCCCCGTCATGCCCGTTATGCGGTTGTCAAGCACAACCGTGGTCACTGGAGTGCCGTTGTACTGGGCGGACAGGATGCCCGTGATGCCGGAATGGAAAAAGGTGGAATCGCCGAGGATCGCGCAGACGCGTCCCTTGTATCCGGCCTTCTTCATGCCTGCCGCGTTGCCGATGGAGGCCCCCATGCATATTGTGGTATCCATCGCGTTTAGCGGAGGGAATGCGCCAAGCGTATAGCATCCGATGTCGCCCGTGACGGTGGCCTTGAGCTTGTTCAGCACATAGAACACGCCACGGTGCCCGCAACCGGCGCAAAGCACCGGCGGGCGCGTAGGCAGCGCCTCCTTCGGCGGCACGGGCTGCCGGGGCGCCGGAACGTCGCCGAGGATCTCGTGGCGCAACGCCCGCACACGATCCGGGTTGAGCTCCAGCATGTTCATCTCCGTCTCGTGCTCAACGACCTTGATGCCCATCGCACGGATCTGTTCCTCGAGGAAGGGATCCAGCTCCTCGACCACAAGCAGACGGTCAACGCCCTTGGCGAACTCCTCTATGAGATCCCTCGGCAACGGGTTTGTCCAGCCGAGCTTAAGCACCGAAAATTCGGGGAACACCTCCTTCACGTACTGGTACGACACGCCGGAGGTGACGATTCCGAGGGACGTGAGTCCCTTCTCGATGCGGTTGAAGGCAGATGCCGACGCCGCCTTGGACATGGCCTCCGTGCGCTTCTGCGCCTTGATGCGGTGGCCGCGGGCGAACATCGGCACCGGAATCGTCTTGGCGATGTCCTTCCTGTACGGGATGAGCGGATGCGGCGCGGGCCTGAAGTCCCCGAGATCGACGAGCGAAGACGAGTGGGATGTGCGCGTCGTCAGGCGAAGGAAGCACGGGACCTCGTATTTCTCGGACATCTCAAACGCCGCCTGCACCATGTCGTACGCCTCCTGCGAATCCGAAGGCTCAAGCATCGGCGCACGGGCGAACTTGGCGAGGTTGCGGTTGTCTTGCTCGTTCTGGGACGAATGCATGCCCGGATCGTCAGCCACGCAGACCACCATGCCGCCGGTCGCGCCTACGTAGGTGAACGTCATCAGCGGATCCATGGCCACGTTCAGCCCAACGTGCTTCATGGCCGTGAGCGACCGGGCTCCGGCGATGGAGGCGCCTATCGCCGTCTCCATTGCGACCTTCTCGTTCACCGCCCATTCGCACTTCACCGTATCCTTGAACTTCGCAATGTTCTCAAGAATCTCCGTGGATGGTGTACCAGGATATGCGCTTGCCACCACGCACCCGGCATTCGCGGCGCCGCATGCGACCGCCTCGTTGGCCGAAAGCATCTTCTTCATCTGTGTCTCCCTCAAAAAAACGATTTTCCGCGTATTATACCATACTCTGATTCCGCCTACCGCAGATAGCAGCCCGGATCCTCTCCCCAAATGTCGCCCGTCGCGGCCTCGCCTCTGGCGCGGAAGTTGCCGCCGCACACGTCGAGCCACCGGCACGTCCTGCACCTTCCGCTCACAAATTCCTTCTTCCTGCGCAGAAGATCGAGCAGGGAACCTTCAGCCGGACTTCCCCATATCTGCGAAAAAGGCCTCTCCCGGACGTTCCCCACGGGACGATTCCGCCAGAACTGGTCTGGAAACACGGTTCCGTCCCATGAAATGCAGGCGATCCCCTGCCCGCTCGAATTGCCGCCGTTCAGCTCAAGGAGACGAAGCCTCTCCTCTGACGGGCGCTTCATGTACAGGTATGGCCCGTCGCAATGGTTGTCCACGGTAAGCACCTCCATCTGGAATCCGTCAGAATGGGCCCGCTCCGTCTCCGCAATGATCGTGTCGATCGCCCGCATGCGCTCGTCGGGGGCAAGGTCGTCCGCAATGAGCGAATTCCCCCTGCCCGTGTACACGAGGTGGTAGAAGCACACTCGCGGCACGCCCTCCGCCCGCATCAGCCCGAATATGGACGGGATCGCCGCCACGTTCCTGCGTGTCATGGTGACGCGGAGACCGACCTTCACCCCTCGCGACACGAGACGGCGCACAGCGGCAAGGCTTGATGCGTATGCCCCGGCCTTGCGCCGGAAATCGTCATGCACCTTCTCCGTGCCATCTATCGAGATGCCCACGTATCCCGTGCCGAAAGACGCAAGCCAGTCGGCGGCGGCGTCGTCGATCAGCGTGCCGTTTGTGGAGAACGTCACCCTAAGCCCGCGCGACTTCGCGTATTCGGAAAGTTCACGGATGTCTTCGCGGCAGAACGGTTCGCCTCCCGAGAACAGCAGCACGGGCACGCCCCATCCGGCGAGATCGTCAATGACTGCCCTTGCCTCGTCTCCGTCCAGCACCCGATCCGCTCCCGCATGATTGGAGGCATAGCAGTGCGAACACGAAAGATTGCACCTGGGCGTAACGTTCCACACCACAATGGGCCTGCGGTGCGCACGTTTCGCGTACCGCAAATGGTCGTTCGGCTCATTAGCCCCGAATAGCAGCTTGCTGATGCTTGTCATAGGTCGCAGGATTGTCAAAAATGTGTCGCCCAATTATATCACACCCGCAAAATGGTATAATGCGGGGCGTGGACAGATACTGGAAGACATCGCTGCCTTACATCATGCCCTTTGCGGCATGGATGGGGCTTATGGCCATCTTGCCGCCCACCGCCCTTTCCTATGCGGCGAGGGCTGCGGCGACGCTTCTCATCGGCGTCGTGTGCCTTGCGTTCGGCAGCCGGCGCTGCGGCCGGCCGCCGCCAGGCGAGAGGCATTGCCGCCTCGGCAGGGCGGCCGCGCACGTCTCTGTCGGCATTCTCGTCGGGCTGGCGGTATTCGTGCTATGGACGGCTCTGCCCTCCTGGCCGTTTGCCGGGCCGGATGTGCAATCCCCGTCACCCTACGACCCCGGCGTGTGCGGCTGGCCGCTGACAGTCGCAAGGCTTGTCGGCAGCTCATTCGTGATCGCTCCAGTAGAGGAGGTGTTCTTCAGGTCTTTCCTGTACCGGCGGCTCATTGCCCGCGACATACGGTCGGTGCCGCTTTCGCGGTTCGACATGTCGGCGTTCCTGTGGACGGTGCTGCTCTTCACGCTGGAGCACAACCGTCCGATCGCCGCCGCGATGACCGGCGTGGCGTATGGCCTTCTCGCGATACGCTTCGGGCTCAAGTCCGCAATCGCAGCACATGTCACGACAAACCTCGTGCTGGCGGTTTTCGTGATACACAAGGGCGCATGGCAGTTCTGGTGAGCGAGCGTCTTGACATAAGGCTTACCGACCTCCACCCCGATTTCTCGCGTTCGCGGATAAAGGGGCTGATCGAATCCGGGTTCGTCAAGGTGAACGGCGCCGTCGTGCTCAAGCCGGGCGCAAAGGTCGAAGCGGGCGACGACTTTGAGGTCACGATCCCGCCTCCCGTGCCTGCCGTGCCGTTGCCAGAGGACATCCCCCTGAACGTACTGTTCGAAGACGACGACATTCTCGTGATAGACAAGCCTGCCGGGCTTGTAGTCCATCCGGCGCCTGGACACTTCACCGGAACGCTCGTCAACGCCATCCTGCACCACTGCCCGGACCTCAGCGGGATAGGCGGCGTGGCGCGTCCGGGCATCGTGCACAGGCTCGACCAGGATACGTCCGGCGTGATGGTCGTCGCGAAGTCGCAGATCGCCATGGAAGCCCTCGCAAGGGATTTCGCCACGCACGCAAACATGCGCAAGACATATCTTGCGATCGTGCATGGGCGGCCATCCCCGCCCGAGGGACGCATCGAGAACTTCATCGGACGCCACAAGGTGAACAGGAAAAAGATGGCGATACGAACCGATGGCGGCAAGCTTGCGATCACCTGCTACAAGACACTGGCGACGGCATGCAAGCCGACGGGAGAAGGGATTCAATCCAGGCACGAAGTGATTTCCCTCGTAGAGTGCGACATCCTCACAGGCCGTACCCACCAGATAAGGGTGCACATGGCATCGCTTGGATGCCCGATCGTCGGCGATGGGACTTACGGACGAAAGGCGGCGGACAATGGCCTGTACCCCCCGCCTGGACGGCAGATGCTCCACGCATGGCGGCTTGAGCTCAGGCATCCGGTCAGCCGTCGGCAGGCGGTCTTCGAGGCGCCGCCACCCGACTGCTTCAGCGACTACATCTCACCGCAGCCTTGGCCTCGACTGGTGGATGCATCCGTCAAAGGGTCCGTAAACGCCCCTCCCAGTCGCGACCGTTGAGCCGCTTGCGAAGGTCTTTCCAGCCAGGGAGGCGAGCATCCATCAGCGCGTGGAACGCCGGACCGTGCCCGTGTACGGCAAAGTGCGTCAGTTCGTGGACAACGACATACTCTACCAGCTCGCGCGGCGCGCGCGCCAGCGCTTCGCTGTATGTGACGTACCGCTTGATCCAGTGGCAGCATCCCCAAAGCGACGTCACTCTGCGAATCCTCCATGCGAAGTCGCGCTCGCCGAGTCGTGCCGCCCAAGCGGCGTTGAGTTCCGCCAACAGCGAGGACAGGGTTGCCCGTTCAGCATCCGTAACGGGCTCGCGCGCCGGACGCGCCAGCATCTCGCGCCGCGCTTTCACGGCCCAGGCCCACTTCGCCTTCAGGAACGCCTCGCCCTGCGCAAGCGTCGCGCCAAAATACGGGATGGAAAGCCGCAGCAAACCGTTCTGCGCGACGCGCAGGTTGATCCGCCGGATGCGCTTCCGCAGCACCTCCACCGGAACGCCGTCTATTTCGTTTCGTCCAACGCGCAGCATGGGGATCGTGCGCGGCAGCAGCCTCGGCGGCCGGCTACTTCCCGTAGCCGCGGTTGAAGAAGTTCACGAGTCGCTGCACCTCGTTCGGCTCGACGCCATGGGGGTGGTGTCCCCACTTCGCGCGACGCTCCATCATGAGATCGCCGCCGACCTTCTCGAACGAGTCCGCAAAGCGCATGCAGTTCTTCTCCGGCGGCACCACGACATCCGCTCCCCCATAGAGGATCAGCATCGGGATGCCCGCCTTGGCGATCGGTTCCGCCCGGTTCACGCTCTGGTACGGATCGTTCGCGCCATCATACGTGTCGGTGATGAAAGGATAGTACTTGGCAAGGCCCTTGCGGCTCCAGTTCCCTTCCTTCTTGTCGAACCCCTGAAGAGTTGTGAAGTCAAGCAGAGGAGCGTCGAGGTAGATTGCGCACACGCAGTCCGGATGCGTGGAGGCGTAGCGCACCGAATAGTATCCGCCCCAGCTCATGCCTATCAGGCCGCACTTCTTCGCAAGGCCAAGCTCCTCGACGAGGAACCTCTGGAACGCCCTGCGCTTCGCGATCATCTCGTCATTCTGGTTCCCCGCATACACCTTCCCCTGCGACGGGTTGAACGTCACCCAATGGTAGCCGGCCTCAAGGAGGGCCTTCACGCCCACGCGATCCTGGAATGCCGTGGGCCACTCCATGCACCACACCCACCGTCCGTCTGCGGCCGGCTTCTCCGGCTCGACGACCCACGCCTCGCAGCCGTCCATGGTGAACATCGTGCGCAGCGCCCCCTGCATGCGATCCTGCCTGACCTTGCCGAACCTTTCCGCGATCTTCCTGCCGCAACGGCCCGCGACTTCCCGCTCCGCAGCATCGCAGACTCCGGACAGCATTGCGCCGGCAACGGCCAGCGACATCATCGCCACACTCTTCACAGTTGCAAATCCCATGTTACTTTTCCTTTGCTGAAATGCCTTCCCTCATGAACTTTGGGTTGTTGCCCGCAATCACGATCGCGACCTCCCCCTTGACCTTCCGGTCCTTGAACTCCGCCGCAAGGTCCCCGAGATATCCGCGCGAGACGCGCTCGTGCAGTTTCGTAAGCTCCATGCACACCGCGGCCTCACGGTCGCCAAGCACGTCGTACGCCGCCTCAAGCGTCGCCGAAACGCGGAATGGAGACTCGTAGCATATGAGCGTGTGGTCGTGTTCCCTTTCGGCGGCGAACCAATTGCGGATCGCCCCAGGCCCGCGCGGCGGGAACCCCTTGAACGTAAACGAGCTCGTGGAGAGGCCGCTCATCAGCAGAGCCACGTCCACCGCGCTCGCCCCCGGCACGACACAGTACGGAACGCCCTCCTTCGCGCACTTCCTGACAAGGCGGTATCCGGGATCCGATATGCCGGGGTAGCCGCCGTCCGAGCAGAGCGCCACTTCCTTTCCGGCATTCACCGCCGCCACCACCACTTCGGCGATGCGCTCCTCATTCCCCTGGCGGTACGAGATCATCTCCGGACGCGGTACGCCGAAGTGCGTAAGCAGCTGCCATGTGCGGCGGGTATCCTCGCAGGCAATCAGCTGCGCGGACTTCAGGCACTCAAGCGCCCGTGCGCTGATGTCGCCAAGATTGCCTATCGGAGTCGCCACAACGTGAAGCATAGCCATTCCCCTTCACATCAGGTCTTCGATCACTATCTGCTCCTGACGATGCATCTCGTGGGGGGCTGCGGCCTCGTCCATCTGCCGCTGGACATCCTCCGCCGCGGCCGTCTCGTCCTTCTGCGACCTGTCGCCGAAGCGGACGTAATCGCGGAAGAAGTTCATCTTAACGTCTCCGACCTCGCCGTTGCGGTGCTTTGCGATATCGACGACCGCAAGGTTCTGCGTCTCCACGTCGTCGCGGGTCGCCCGCACCATGGACGGGCGGCGAAGCATCATCACAACGTCCGCATCCTGCTCGATGGCACCGGAATCGCGCAGGTCCGAAAGCTTCGGCACCTCGTTCTTGTCGCCGCGCTGCTCGTTTGCGCGGGACAGCTGGGAAAGCACTATCACGGGAATGTGAAGCTCCTTGGCCATGGACTTTATGCTTCCCGAAATCCGGCTCACCTCTATCTGCCGCCCCTGCTTGGACACCTCGCGGCACTGGCACAGCTGGAGGTAGTCTATCACGATAAGCTCGATGCCGTGCTGGCGCTTCATGCGCCGCGCCCTCGCCCGAAGGTCCGACACGTCCAGTCCGCTCGCATCGTCGATGTATATCGGGGCCCTCTTCAGCTCGCCCGCCGCACGGATGAGCGATGCGGTGGCATCCGCCTTCTCCGTCGCCGCCATGAGGTTGCGGGCGATTCGCCACGAACTCACATGGGCGCGTCCGCAGAGCATGCGCTTGGCAAGCGACTCTGCATCCATCTCGAGCGAGAAGATCAGCACCGGGTGGGGCCGCCCGTTCTCGCCCTCGAACTTCCGTCCGTTGATGTCCGCGCCCAGCGCCACGCACTCGGCTATGTTCATCGCGAACGACGTCTTTCCGACGGACGGACGGGCCGCGATCACGATCATCTCCGCCGGCTTCAGTCCGAGCAGCTTCTCGTCTATGTACTTGAAGCCGGTCGGTAGCCCCTCGATCATCCCGGTCGACTCGAACAGCCTCTCAAGGGACTTGAACGTGCGGTCTATCGCCGTCTTCCAGTCTGTCTTCGTGGACGTCTCGCCGCCGATGCCGAGGAACGCGCTCTCGGCCTCGCCGAGTATCACATCCGCATTGCGCCCATCGCCATCGTAGCACTTGCGCTCCGTCTCCTGCGCCGTGGATATCAGCTTGCGGAGCACGTGCTTCTGCCTTACGATGTCTATGTAGTACTCCGCGTGGGCGGATGTGGGCGTCCCCGAGATCAGAGCCTCCACCACAGGAAGCCCGCCCACCGATTCAAGCCTTCCACGCGCGCGCAGCCGCTCTATGAGGGTGACGCCATCAACGGGAAGCGTCTCGCGCGACATCTCCAGAAGCGTCTCGAATATTATCCTGTGGCGCGGATCGAAGAACGACTCCGGCTCGATGCCGTGCGTAAGGCACAGGTCGAGGACGCGCGTGTCCTCGCCTGTCTCGGCATCAAGCAATATGGAGCCGAGCACGCCGCGTTCGGCCTCCGCGCTGTGCGGCGGCGTCTTTACATCTTCGCCCATCTCAGGAATCCATCGCGTCCAAAGGCTCCGCTCAGGCTTCCGCCCGTACAATCGCCTCGTACTCGTCCTTCTGCGCCTCCATCGACTCGACCATCTTGAACTGCGTACGGCAGCGCACCAGGTTGTGCTCGGGATACGCGGTGTGGAAGTACGTATCTCCGGCAAGGTAGTCCGTGAGGAAGCGTATCCCGATCGTAAGGGTTATCAGACGGCCGGAGAACGCAAGGTTCTCCTTCTCCGCCTCGGTGAGGAACTTGGCCTCGGAGAGATACCCCTTGACGAGCGCCTCGAAGTACTCCCTGCGGGAGAACACCTTGGAGAGATCCTTCTCGTCCTCGGCGGCCGCCGCCGTGGACGTGCGCACCATGTCTCCGAAGTCGTAGAGTGCGCATCCCGGCATCACCGTATCGAGATCTATCACCGCGATGCCTTCGCCCGTGGCGTCATCGAGCATCACGTTGTTGATCTTCGTGTCGTTGTGGGTGATGCGCTCCGGGATCTCGCCGGCCGCCATCATCTTCACGATCTTGCCGGCCTCTTCCGTGCGGGCCGCCACGAACGCAAGCTCTGCGGCGACGGACGCCTTGCGGCCGACCTTGTCCTCCGCCGACGCGACGTTGAGCTGCTCTATCCTGGACAGCGTGTTGTGGAAGTTTGGGATGGTCTCGTAGAGGCGCGGGGCGGGAAGGTCCGCAAGCGCGTTCTGGAATCCGGCGAACGCCTTGGCGGCCTTGCGGGCCTGGTCGGCGTTCTCGATGAGGTCTATTGTCTTCGCCCCTGCGATGAACACGTACATGCGCCACCAGCCGCCCTCCGGGCCGCGCGCGACCGGCTGGCCGTCGCGGGACGGTATCACGGTGAGCGTACGGCGGGACGCATCGTCCGCGCCGGCGAACTTGCAGCGTATGTGGTTCGTGACTCGCGCAATGTTCTCCATCACGCGATCGGGACGCGTGAATATCCCGTCGTTTATGCGCTGGAGGATATACGATACCGGTACGCCGCCAAGCGATATGTCGACCTTGAACGTGTCGTTTATGTGGCCCGACCCGTAGCGGTTGACCGCAACGATGTCGCCATACACCTGGAACAGCGCAATTACCTCGCGAAGCTGCTCTGCGGGAAATGTCCTGTTGCTCATCTGCCGCCTCACTTCTTGATGACGGGGATCTGCGCCGCCGCGACGGACTGCCCGAGACGGCGCGCCTTCTCGTCCGGCATGAACACATCGACCTCTTCCGCCAATACCGGATCCACGGTCTCAAGGCCCATCCTCGCCGTTTCGAGTATCAGCTCGCCGCCGAGGCCGGACGTGACACGCCCAAGGATCATGAGGTTCGAGAAGTCGTAGAACTCGCGGTACCAGCACACGGCATTCGCCAGATAGCGGCCGATCATGAGGTATACCTTGAGGGCCTTTGGATCGTGCGCCTCCGCTGCGGCCTGGACGACCTTGAGGCGTTCGGGGAGCTTCATGGACTTCGGGAACTTGAAGCCGTACTTGCAGGCGAGGTGGTTGACCGCCTGCTGGGAGAAGTACATCGCGCCCACGCCGGCATCGCCGCTCCACTCGTCGCGGGCCGCGTTCGGATTGAGGTCTACCGGGGCGAACGCGAGCTCCGAGATGCGTCCCGTGAGAGCCCCCTTCGGGTTGATGTACCCGACCGCCTCGGACGACCCCATCGCCACGCCGAGGATGCCGCTCTTCTTCATCGTGATCGCACCCGCGAGCGCTGTCACGTCGCCATCGTTGTACACCTCGAACGGAACCTGCCACTCATCCTCGATGCGGGTGAAGAGGTTGCGCGCCTCGTCCTTCTTCTTGGGGTTCTTCTCAAGGATCGCCCGAAGGAGGGATGCCGGGCCGAGACGCTTGCCGACGAGCGTTCCCGCCGTCGAGCCGCCAATGGCGTCGACCTTGCCGCCAAGGGCCTGCGCGGCCTCCTCAAGCCCTGCGGAAAGCTTGGTGTAGTGGTACTCCGGATCGGGCTGGTTGCGCGGATCCCACGGGAATTCCTTGGAGAACACCACCTTGCCGTTCTTGAGCGCCGATATCTTGAAGTCGGATGCGCCAAGGTCGAAGCCTATGCGGTTCCCGTTCGTGTTGTTCTTGACGACGACCTCGCGCTCGTTGGTCGCGGGCATCTTCTTGAGGGGAAGGATCTCAACCTCGAACGGACGGCCGTAGAGATCCTTGAAGAATCCGTAGTCGAACTTGCGGGCGCCCTTCGCCGAATAGTCCTTTGCGATCGGCTTCACGATCCAGTCAGGCCCGGAGAGGTAGAGCTTCCAGCCGCCGGCGGCCCAGAGCACGAACTTCACGCAACGCTCGACGAGGTGGATCACGCCGGGACGCACCGAGGAATGTATGTTCTTCGGAAGATACACGTCGTAGCGGAAAGTGTACCCGTCTTCGCGTTCCCAGGCGATCGCAACCACCTCCGGCTTCGCCCCCGCATGCAGCCTGAGATATTCAAGAGGCTTCGTAGGCGCCTGGAAGCCATCGTCCACCCCACGACAGCCACACGTACACTTTTTCGACATGATTCTTCTCCTTACTGATGTTGATGTGAAAAACAGATAAGGACGTATGATACAAAAATCCGACTATAATTTCAACCTCATGCCGACACCGAAAACTTCGGTAGTGGTAGATGATAGTTGGCAGTGGGTAGTTGGATAGGTTTTAGAGGTTAGTCGTAAAGTACATTACACGGGAGGGCCGCACTTGTTGCGGCCGCCCACGCGGTGCGTATGCGAGGGCTTGGGATTGGTGGGCGCATTTCCGTGAAATGCGCGGAGATTGCCATGGCCATTGCCCGTAAGTGGCGGACGCAATAAATTTATCAAGAAAACAATTTCACCTATCTGAAGATTCATCAAATAGGTGAAGAATATAGGCTACTACTCGTATTCATTTGTCATCTCGAAGACGAGTTCGCCGCCCTTCACGATGTTGGCGTGGCTGATCTTCCAATCTGTGACCGGCCGACCGTTCAGCGCGACCGACTTCACGTACTTGTTCTCTTTTGAAAGACCCTTCGCCGTCACCGTGAACGTCTTGCCGTCCGCGAGGCGCAGCGTCGCGCGCGGCACCTGCGGCGCACCGATCACGTACTCGCCCCCGCACGGGTCGAACGGGTAGAAGCCCATCGCCGAGAACACGTACCACGCGCTCATCTGCCCGCAGTCGTCGTTGCCGCAGAGGCCCTCCGGCCCGACGTGGTACTGCGTGTCGAAGACCTCGCGGATGCGCTCCGCCGCCTTTTCGGGGCGACCGACCTGCGGGTAGAAGTAGATCACGTGGTGGCTCGGCTCGTTGCCGTGCACATACTGTCCGATGAGGCCCGTGATGTCCAGCACACACCCCTTGCCCACGACCTTGTCCGGCGCGGAGAAAAGCGCGTCCAGCCGCTCGGTGAACTTCTCGCGCCCGCCCATCGCGGCGACGAGGCCGGGGACGTCCTGCATGACGTGCCAGCTGTACTGGAAGGCGTTGCCCTCGGTGAAGTCGTTGTCGAGGTCGGCGCCGTGCCCGAAGGCGTAGGGGTCGAACGGCGTCCGCCACATTCCCTTCGCCGTCTTGCCGCGCGCGAATCCGATCGACGGGTCGAAGATGTTCTTCCAGTTCTGCGCACGTTTCGCGAAGAACGCCGCCGCGTCCGCCTGGCCGAGAGCGGCGGCGAACCGCGCCGCGCAGGCGTCGTCGTAGGCGCACTCCAGCGTGCGCGAGACGGACTCGCCCTTGATGACGTCGCACGGGAAGTAGCCGTAGCGGTCGTAGAGGTCCCAGTTCTCCTTCGGCTTGCCGGGGTGGGCGACCGTGAGCGTGTTCGTGACCGCCTCGAACGCGAGCGCCGCGTCGAAGCCTCGGAAGCCCTTTAGCCAGGCGTCGGCGATCACCGGCACGGAATGGTTGCCGACCATGCAGTCGATGTTCTTTCCGCCGTAGCTCAAGGCGGGGAGGCGCCCGTAGGTTTTGTAGTGCGAGAGGAACGAGTTGACGACCGGGACGACGGTCTCCGGCGCCGCGAGCGTGTACCACGGCTGGGCGGCACGGAACGTGTCCCAGAGCGAGAGCGTCGTCATGTACGTGCCGTCGGGCGAGGCGTAGACCTTCCCGTCCGCCGCCGAGAAGCGCCCGTCGGCGTCCGCGTAGTCGTTCGGCTGAACGTAGAGGTGGTAGAGGGCGGTGTACCAGTTCCGCTTCTGGCCGTCCGTCCCCTCGCAGGTCGTGCGGGCGAGGATCCCGTTCCACCGGGCGCGGGCGGCCGCGCGCACGGAGTCAAAGTCCCAGCCGGGGATGTCGGCGGCGAGGTTCGCCTTCGCGCCGTCCGAGCCGGTCATGGAGAGGGCGACCTTCATCAGCAGCGCCTCGCCCGCCGCGACGTCGAACGTCGCCACGTAGCGCGGCGCCTCGTCGGGCGCCTGGCGCGGCAGCTCGCGAACCGACTTCCACGGGCGCCCGAACGCGAAGGCGTAGGCGAGGAGGCGGTCCTGGATCCACCCCTTGCGGAAGTGCGAGCCCGAGACGCC